>JAJFKN010000026.1 GCA_021773195.1 Gammaproteobacteria bacterium
GCAGTGACGAGGCCACGGCCCTGCAATCCACCAAAGCTTAGAACCTTTGGTGGCTTTTGCGCCCTTTGGGGCTCTTCATAGTTTATTCAGAGCTTCCATGCCCTTGCTTCCCCAGGGCATGAGACACCTTCCTAATCCACATGGGCAGTGGCAATAGGAAGGTAATTTTTTTGTATTATCAATATAAATAACTGAATTGTTCAAGATATTTAATATTGCAATGCACACATTACAAGAGTTAAAAGCAGCGTTACTATCACACTTATACCAACAGTTATCGCACCTATAGATTTAACCAACCGAGCTTCGAAGCTCAGGATTTCATTCTGTAAATCCGTGATAGACGCATGCAACTTACGAACATCCCCTCGCAGACCATGAAAGTCCCTTCGTAAATCCTCAAATAAGTTATTCATATCTAACTTTGCTGCTATCTTTTCATGAATCACAATATATCCTCTATAGCCTATCTATACATTGGGTCTACCCAATTAAAACATAAAAATTCGCTTTGCACATCGGTCATTTAAAGAAGTTAATTTATTTCCTAAATTACCCTTGTGGCATCTAGAGATTCATGGTTAAGTTTTTGCAATGTGTTTTTCTAAAAAAATGCGTAACTGTAAGCCAAGGCTTACAATATTTTTATTATTTGTAAGACCCAATAATGACGGAGGTAATGAACCATGGGAAAAGAAAAGATGATGCCTTTTGCACCACGACTAATACGTTTACGCGATGCTCCAGCCTATTTGGGTATGGATATCAAACGATTTAACCATGAAGTTAGAAGTAACTTCATGGAAATACCCATTGGCGATAGAGGGATAGCCTTTGACAGACTTGACTTAGACGCCTGGGCGAACGATTATAAGGACCGTATGGGTCGTCCTAACAAGCAGAGGAGAACTTGCTTATGGGACGAAAACGAACGCCAGGCCTCAGGAAAAGGGGGCAATATTGGCACATTGAAAAACAGATATACGGACGACGACTTAACGAAAGTACTCGAACGGGCAGCCTCGAAGAAGCGGAGCAAATCTTAGCTAAGCGAATCGAGGATATCCGTCACGCTGTCATTTTTGGTACTCGACCAAAATACAGTTTTACTGATGGAGCTACTCTGTACTTGCTGCAATTTGAAGAGAGCTTGAGTTATGTAGACAAAGCATTGCAGATTAAAATTCTGCGCCCTTTTCTACAGAGCTTAACACTTGATCGAATTCACATGGGTGTGTTGCAGCCGTTTATATCTGAACGACGAAAAGAAGGTAGGAAGGCAAGGACAATCAACTATGCACTTCAAACAGTTAGACATATGCTGAATTTGGCTGCTAGTGAATGGGTAGATGACCATGGTTTAACTTGGTTGGCACATGCACCTAAGATTAAACTATTACCGCAACATGACGCGAGGAAGCCACAGCCACTAACGTGGGAAGAGCAAGAGAGGTTATTCGGCCATTTGCCTGATTATCTTCGTTATATGGCGCTATTTGCCGTAAATAGTGGTTGCAGAGCAACAGAGATTTGTGAACTTCGTTGGGCTTGGGAAATTGAAACACCTGGCTTACGGTTCCAATCTGTGTTCTTAATACCAAGCAACATTATTTGCAAAGGCAAAAAGCAAAGTATCGTAAAAAATGGTGAGGATCGAGTTGTGGTCCTAAACAGTGTAACAAAAGACATTATTGAGAAAATGAGGGGCATCCACCCAGAGTATGTTTTTTCTTGTCGAGGCAAACCCATTACGGGTGGCCTGACGAATACATCTTGGTATCAGGCGAGGCAAAATGCCGAACTACCTGATGCTAGGTTCCATGACTTGAAACATACTTTTGGAAGACGCTTACGATCAGCTGGTGTTGATCACGAAGTGATCCGCGATTTATTAGGTCATAAGTCTAATAACATCACGTCTCATTACTCAAAGGCGGAACTAAGCCACCTTGAGGAAATGGCAGAGAGAATTGTGAAAAGGGATAGTGCTTCTTCGGATTTACTCATCCTAAAACACATGACTCGAACCAAGTCCGGCAAAAATTCGTCTGGAACGAATTTTGTCGCACGTAGTTCAACCCGTAAGGACGAACACAAGAACGTGACCGGCAAAAATTCGTCTGGAACGAATTTTGTCGCACAAAGTGCGACCCGAAGGGACGGGCACAAGGAAGTGCCCGGCAATACTCCGGCAGTGTCAAATGTTATACCGTTTAAAACACGGTTAAGTGGTTGATTAAATTGGTGCTGGCACCAAGATTCGAACTCGGGACCTACTGATTACAAATCAGTTGCTCTACCAACTGAGCTATGCCAGCGTATGATTGGTGGGGTATTTTAGGCAATTCCCCAGGGAATGGCAAGATTTTATGCCTGCTTACGTACACTCACTTCACCGGCATGATAAGCTTTGGTGCCTGTATCGGTTTTAACCAATAATCCACCGCTATTATCAATGCCTTGGGCCTCTCCCAGGATTTGTCCATTTATGGTTTCTAAACATACAAGTTGTTTCTGTAAGTAATCCAAATGACGCCATTCCTCGATAAAGGGCGCTAAACCCTTGCTTTCGAATTGGGGTAACATCAATAGGATTTCGTTGAGCAATAAACCGAGTAATCGATTTCTTTCTACGGGTGCTTGCATGATTTGTACCAAATCTGTCCAAGGCTGTTTAATCTCTTGTTCTTTTGGTAGTTCAACATTCATCCCTACACCCAATACAGCATGACATGTGCCCACATCATCCATGAAGATTTCCACTAAAACACCAGCTAACTTTTTTCCATTGATTAAAATATCATTGGGCCACTTAATTTCTACTCCATGAATACCATAGGTTTCCAATGCACGGCTCAAAGCCACCGCCACAGCGATACTCAAACCTTCTACTGTACGCGGCCCCTGGGGAAAGCTCCAGTTGATAGAAAAACTAATGGAGCGAGCATAGGGTGATTGCCAAACACGACCACGACGGCCACGCCCGGCGGTTTGCTGCTCCACAGACACCACGGTGCCATTACCCAAACCATCCCTTGCTTTGTCCATCAAATAGGTATTGGTGGAAGGCAATGCCTCCTGCAATTTTAAATCCGACAAATGAGCCAGGCCTTCTTGAGTTATGGCGGCCCGAATAGTATCTTCCTGTAAAAACTCAATACCGCCTGGCACTCGGTAACCGCGACCATGAACGGCTTCCACTGGAATAGCCGCCGCTTTGATTTGTTTAATATTCTTCCAGACTGCACTGCGAGTTAAACCTAGGCATTTACCCAGGTCTTCGCCAGAATGGTAACGCCCATCGGCTAGCATTTTTAGTAAGGCTTTATTCACAAAGGGATTTCCTTTTATTTTACCCAGGGATTCGGTAATTGCATCTTGCTTATTAGGGCTTAATACCGCTATTCTATGGGGCTATTGTGAATGTTTTACACAGAGGTTTCAAGTATTTCTATGCATATCACCGAACGCCAAAAGAAAATTGATGAAAAGAACCTATCGGTGACTTGTGTCATCCCCGTACATAATGAAGAAGCCCTCATTGAATCTTTCATTGTCGCCCTAAAGAACCAGCTCTCTGCCATCACTCATCACTACGAAATAATTGCCGTAGACGATGGCAGCACAGACCGTAGCGTGCAAAACATCATTCCCCTAACTCAAGAGGGCAAAGTAAAATTGATGGTACTCTCGCGTAATTTTGGCAAAGAACATGCTTTGATGGCGGGTTTAGAACATAGCCAATCAGAAGTTACCATTGTATTAGACAGTGATTTCCAACATCCCTTGGAAATCATTCCTGAATTCATTGCAGCCTGGGCCCAAGGCTACGACATGGTTTATGGCGTACGTACAGATAGAAAAGATGAAACGAAATTAAAACGCAGTATGGCTCGGCTTTTTTACCGTCTTTTACAAAAAATATCAAAAACGTCTATTCCTTCCGATGCCGGGGATTTTCGTTTATTAGATAGGAAGGTTGTGAATGCTCTGAATTCCATGGAAGAACGCAGCCGCTTTACTAAAGGTCTGTATGCATGGGTTGGATTCGAACAAATCGCTATGGAATATACCGTTTCAGAACGACCCGCAGGCAAATCCAGTTGGAATTTCCGCCGCTTAGCCAGTTTAGCCCTAACCGGTATTACTTCTTTTTCTGATATCCCCCTTCGAGTTTGGGGCATCATTGGCTTCTTTATTTCTTTTTTCGCTTTAATCTACGGTGTTTATACCATCATTGCTATCGCTCTGGATGAAACAAAGAATCCCGGTTTTTCGTCCCTGATGACAGCCATTGCTTTCCTGGGCGGGATACAATTACTTTCAATCGGTGTATTAGGTGAATATGTCAGTCGCGTATTTAATGAAGTGAAAAAACGCCCGCCCTACATTGTGGCGCGCAAATACGGTTTTGCCGATGAAGGAAATGACTGATTCATGAAATCCGTAACCCTCTGCGCCGACGATTATGCACAAAATTCGAAAATTGCCCAGGGCATTTTACAGCTCATCGCCTTAAGACGGTTATCAGCTACCAGCTGCATGACCACATCGCCTTATTGGCAAGATGCAGCAACCCCCTTAAGCCTTTACAAAGACCGCGTCGACATTGGATTACATTTTAATTTAACCTACGGAAAACTTTTTACTTTATTCTCACAACCCTTAAAAACACTGCTGATTAAAGCCTACTGTCGGCAATTGAATCTAAACAACATCTGTGAAGAATTAACAGCGCAATTGGATAGTTTCCGTAAATCAATGGGATTTGAACCCCATTTTATCGATGGCCATGAACACATTCAACAATTTCCGATTATTCGCCAAGCTTTAATTCGCGTCATACAAGAACGCTACTCCAACAATGAAAAACCTTATATCCGAGTATCAACAAGCCCCGGCATGGCCTTCAAACAAAAACCTTGGCCCAAAGCCGCAATCATTAATTTATGCGGCGCCAGCGCTTTCAAAAAACAATTAATGCAATTAAACATTCCCCACAATGATTATTTTTCTGGAATTTATGACTTCAATCAAGCGGATAACTACCAAACAATCTTAGAAGAAGCTTTAATCAAAGCACCTAATCATACGTTAATCATGTGCCATCCTGGCTTAGCGTCACAAGACCCTGATGATGGCATAGAAAAATCAAGAACCGTTGAGTACAATTACCTTGCCAGTGATGACTTCAATAACTTTTTAAAACAACACCAAATCGCCATCATGCCTTTTAGACAAATTTAATTTTCCATCCGGAAACCACGCTGACGCATAGCGGCAATTAAATTCTGACTATCTTTTTCATTCTCAGCAATCCAAAATCCCCCCATGGCATCCAGTGGTAATTTTACATTATGTAAGTGACAAACTTTGAGAACTTGTTTGCAATTCAACGGCGTGGCTTTACCCGGTGCAATGCTATTACAATTGATGCTGAAATTATCGCGAATCTGTAACATAGCAGAGTAATGCCCTGGATCAATTTGAGAACCCCAACCAGCACTGGCTGCAGGCGGGTTAGATGCATGATTCAGCCAATAACTTTTATCTGACACATTTTGAAAAACATACACCTCTGGAGATGAAGAAGGCATCCCCACATTTAACACCGCATTTGAGCCTTGCCAATGAATACCCTGATTGTCGCAGGATTGCATAACAGGATCCGACACGCAGCCCGATAACAAACAAAGGCCAGCAAAAAGACCCATTAATTTCCCTAGATTTACCATCACTTATCCTTTTATAGTGCAATGCTTGCGTCACTTAAACGACCTGGGTAGAATAACACGCTTAGCCGAGGTGGTGAAACTGGTAGACACGCAAGCTTCAGGTGCTTGTGGGGGTAACCCCGTGGAGGTTCGAGTCCTCTCCTCGGTACCAAATTTATAAAACTTCTAAGTAATAATGTTGAATAACCGCTTCCTATACGTCATTCCCCCCTCAGGGGGCAGGCCGCGAAGGCGGAAATCCATAGTGCAGCAATTTTATCTATGGATCCCGGACATTTTACGGCTCACCTTCGGTGAGCCAATGTAAAATTCCGGGATGACGTAACAAAAAATATTTGCGCCTCGCTCTAAAGCAAAATACTCGTTCTTAATCCAAATTGAATATTTGAACAACATCAATCAAAAATGCTTGCGTAATAATGTTGGATAACCGCTTCCTATACGTCATTCCCCCCTCAGGGGGCAGGCCGCGAAGGCGGGAATCCAGGCTGATTAGGTTGTTCCAGCTTTGCTGGAACACTTATTTGGACTGGACCCCGGCTTTCGCCGGGGTGACGTGTGTTTTATCAAAGGTCCAATGGGCATTCCAACATGATGTTCTGACAACGCTCAGGACCTGTTGATACTATATGTATAGGCGTTTCTAATAAGGTTTCAATGCGTTTTAGGTAAGCTTTAGCATTATCAGGTAATTTTTCATAATCCGTTACACCGTAAGTACTGTCTTGCCACCCGGGCATTTCTTCGTAAACAGGTTCACAGCGGGCATAACTTTCACGCCCCATGGGTGGGTATGTAATTTCTTCACCATCACAATTGTATGCCACGCAAATTTTTACGCTTTCCATGCCATCTAAAATATCCAATTTAGTAATACATAAAGACGATAAGCTATTCATTTGAACGGAACGGCACATGGCGACGGCATCAAACCAACCGCAACGCCGTGCCCGACCCGTGGTGGTGCCAAATTCTCGGCCTCGTTTTGCCAATCCAGCACCCACATCATCGAATAATTCCGTGGGAAAAGGTCCAGCGCCCACGCGCGTGGTATAGGCCTTGGTTACACCTAAAACATAATCCAAATACAAAGGACCATAACCACTGCCTGTAGCCACAGCACCGGCCGATGTATTAGACGATGTAACAAAAGGATAGGTGCCTTGGTCGATATCTAAAAAGCTCCCTTGAGCGCCTTCAAAAATAATCTTATCACCCGCTTTGCGATGTTCCTGTAAAGCCGTAGGCACATCACATAACATGGGTTGCATCCGATCAGCTGCCAGCATTAAATCATCAAAGGTTTTTTGGAAATCTGCCGCTTCGGTTTTATAGTATTGTGTTAACATGAAATTATGGAATTCAATAATTTCCCGTAAGCGTTCAGCACAGAGTTTTTCATTAAAAATATCACCGAAGCGAATACCGCGACGAGAAATTTTGTCTTCATAAGCTGGACCAATACCACGCCCTGTAGTACCAATCGCGCTTTTACCTAAAGCACGTTCACGTGCCATGTCTAACTGAACATGATAAGGCATAACTAAGGGACATGCGTCACTGATCTTCAGGCGGTCTTTGACATTGACGCCAGTGGATTCCAACTTATCCATTTCTTGAAGAAAAGGTTCTGGTGCTAGCACTACGCCATTGCCAATATAGCACTTCACTTGGGGTTGTAAAATACCTGAAGGAATCAAATGCAGTGCCGTGGTAACCCCATCGATCACCAAGGTGTGCCCTGCATTATGGCCACCTTGAAAGCGCACCACACATTGAGCTTTTTCACTCAATAGGTCAACGACCTTACCTTTTCCTTCATCACCCCATTGACTGCCTAAAACTACGATGTTTTTTGCCATTTTTTTATATTTCCAATTTATCTTGTGGACCCCGGACAATTGCTTCGCAATTTCCGGGGTGACGTTATAGTCATCAGTCAAGGTCGTCATGACTGACGTAATCTGTTATTTACCTTGTGAACTGTTAAAGTATTCAAAGAATTGGCTGTCCGGTTTCAATACCAAGACTTCATTCTTTTTACCTTGGAAGGCCGACTTATACGCTAACAGACTACGATAGAAAGCATAGAAATTACTGTCTTTACCGTAAGCCGTGGCATAAATCTGCGCCGCTTTTGCGTCACCTTCGGCTTTGATTTTAGCAGCATTCGCTTTCGCTGTAGCAACGGTAATCGTTACATTAGCGTCGGCTTGCGCGCGAATGGCTTCTCCTTTGGAGCGACCTTCAGCACGATGTTCCGTGGCCACACGTTCCCGCTCTGCACGCATTCTTTCGAAAACAGCTGAACTTACTTCCGGTGGTAAATCGATACGTTTGATACGCACATCCACCACTTGGATACCAAGCTTTTGCGCAGTTCCGTTAGCTTGGGTACGTAATTTATTCATGATGGCTGAGCGATCATCAGCGACGACTTCTTGAATAGTGCGCTTACCAAATTCCGCACGCAAAGTATCATTTAATTGTTGTTCCAACAGAGTTTGCGCCCGTAATTCATCACCGCCTGTACGAGTATAATATAAAGCCGGCTTGGCAATTTTCCATTTCGCATAGTAATCCACGATCACATCTTTCTTTTCTGCCGTTACGATACGAGAAGATTGAATATCCAAGGTTTGTAAACGCACATCAAATATTCTTACCTGATTGACGATAGGCAATTTGAAATGCAAACCAGGAAACTTCACCACGGCTTGTCCTGAACTGTCCTGCTGAATTTTACCCAAGCGTAACAAGACGCCTTCATAGCCTTCGCTCACAGTAAAGAGACTGGATAAACCTAAAATCCCAATAATAACAACAGCGACTAATATCGGTGCTAATTTAAATTTCATCGGCTTCCTCCCCCACTAGAGTTCAAATCACGGGTACCCAAAGTGCCATAACTATCACGGTTGAACGCATCACGACTCATGGGAACCGATGGTAGAGGCTGATTGGCGGCCGCCGATGGCGAAGCCGGAGCAGACGATACCTGGAACGGTAGCTGCGTGCTGGGAGAAGTGCCTCCAGCATTCTTCAATAATTCATTTAGGGGTAAATACATTAAATTACCGCCCTTCGTATCCACCAAGACTTTGCTGGTCTTCTGGAAGATATTTTGCATGGTATCCAAATACATACGTTCGCGAGTAACGCCCGGCGCACTTTGGTAGACCGGCAAAATAGCTAAGTAATTAGCAATATCGGCATTAGCTAACAACACGACTTGTTCTTTATAAGCCGTGGCTGCAGCCATGATACGCGCCGCTTGACCACGAGCAATGGGTTCTACACCCATAGCATAGGCTTGTGCTTGGTTAATGTAACGTTGCTCATCTTCCTGAGCTTTAATGGCATCATCAAAAGCTGCTTTGACTTCATCAGGCGCTTTAGCTGGTTGCAAAGCCACATCGGTTACTAAAATACCCGCTTTATAACTAGTTAAGATGGAAGCAAGCTGCTGAGCCACTTCTTCACGAATTTGTTCACGACCTGTGGTTAACACTTGGTCCAACGTCGAATTACCAATGACTTGGCGTAAAGAGCTAGCTGTCGCTTGGCGTAAACTTTCTTGAGGACTCACCACATTAAAAAGATAATTTACTGGATCAGCAATGCGATATTGCACGGCCACGGCCACGCTAACAATGTTTTCATCTTTGGTTAGCATTTGTGCATCGTAGGAATAAGTGTCTACCTTTTGCACGTTGATAACGGTTTTAGATTGAATAAAGGTTGGAATCCAATGGGGACCTGGACCGACGGTACTGCTGTACTTACCAAAAGTCACAACAACCGCACGCTCAGCAGGCGCAACGATAAATATTCCTGAAAGCACCCATAAGACAAGCAGAGCGCCAATAATAAGACCGGCCATCAGACCGGAACCTTTATTGGATGTTGAGCCACCCTCAGAGCCACCAACTGAACCAATGGGACCCTTCTTACGGCCACCCATTAACTTGGATTTTAGATCTTTGATCACTTTATCTAAGTCTGGTGGTCCTTGGTTAGGGCCTTTGTTGCCCCACTTTCCATCACCACCCGGTTCATTCCAGGCCATAGTTCACCCCATCACATTATAGTTAGCACTAAACATACAGATTCTAGGCACCTCGGCCCTTGAGTGCAACGTTTTTTATGGGAGAGATGGCTGATTATGTTTTTTCTGAAAATAATTTGATGAATTCTACCCGGGGTAAATGTACAGACAACTGCCAATTACCCTGTTCATCCATGTTTTCTGCCACAATGCCGCCTAAGCCAAATAATTTGGCCCGCAAGCCTGCATGAGCTGGCGGCAAACATAATTCTCGATAAATCATATCTAAGGATAAATGTTCAACGATTGCTCTTTCTAGATGGTCCATGCCATCACCTATTTCAGCCGATATCCAAACACGCCAAGGACGTGCTTCGCTGTCTCTTTCGATACGTGACGCGCAATCGGGCAGCAAATCAATTTTGTTGTAAACCTGTAATTGGCAAACATCCGTCGCATCAATTTGTTTTAGTACTTCTTGCACTTGCTCCATCTTTTCATGGCGCTGGGGATCATGGGCATCGATGATATGCAGCAGTAAGTCGGCTTCGGCCACTTCTTCTAGCGTTGCACGAAAGGCTTCCACCAATTCATGGGGCAAATGACGAATAAAACCTACTGTATCCGCAAATACCACCTTACCCACCTCAGGCAAGGTATGCTGACGCAAAGTAGGATCCAGGGTTGCGAAGAGTTGATCAGCAATATAAACATCCGACTGTGTAAGACGATTAAAAAGTGTGGATTTCCCCGCATTGGTATAGCCCACAAGGGATACCGTAGGTACGATTGCTCGTTTACGGGCTCGTCGACTTTGGTCCCGCTGTTTACGGACTTTTTCTAAACGCTTATGAATGGCTTTGATACGTGCGCGTAATAAACGACGATCGCTTTCCAACTGGGTCTCACCGGGACCGCGTAAGCCAATCCCACCCTTTTGTCTTTCTAAATGACTCCAACCTCTTACCAATCGGGTAGATAAGTGACGCAACTGTGCCAATTCTACTTGCAGCTTCCCCTCAAAGGTTCGCGCTCGTTGAGCAAAAATATCTAAAATCAAGCCAATACGATCCAATACGCGGCATTCTAAATGGCGTTCTAAATTACGCTCTTGAGCAGGCGATAAGGGATGATTAAAAATAACTAATTGCGCATCATTGGCTTGCAAAGATTGTTTAATTTCTTCAGCTTTACCCTTACCCACAAAATATTTTGCGTCGGGCACGCTGCGTTTTCCTGTAACCACTTCGGCAATTTCTGCACCACTGGAAAGGACCAACTCCTTAAATTCACTGAGATCTTCGCGGGAGCTTTCTTGTTCTAATTCTAAATGAACAATAACGACAGTATCAGAGCCCGTAGGTCTATCAAACACTCAGGACCACCTATAGATAAAAATGCCGGTAGTATAGCCCTTCCAATTGGCATTGCCTCACTGGACAGGAATAACTACCGGCACTTCATTCACCAACAACTATTACTCGCGTAAACAGTCGTTAGATTTGATTAGACATTACCAGGTTCACCATAATAGGCTTCTTCTTCCTCAGCAAATGCTTGACCCTGACTTGCGCCAGCAATCTTCACATTACGCGCAGGAACCACCGTAGAAATGGCGTGCTTATAAACCATCTGGCTCACAGTATTTTTCAGTAATACTACGAACTGATCAAATGATTCAATCTGACCTTGTAATTTAATCCCGTTCACTAAATAAATAGAAACAGGCACCTTCTCTTTTCTTAAAGCATTTAGAAAAGGGTCTTGTAAAATCTGCCCTTTCGACATCGCGTTCTCCCTTTTTATGAGTGTTATCAAAAAGTTAATCACCAATAGTTGAGCACCATTGCCCACAAGTGCGAAGGAGTGTAACACGCTGTGTCACTAATCAAAACGCTAATCAGTAATTTCTTACAAATTTAGCAATGATCCATCGCATTAATGGCTTATGAGACTAATATAAGGGCATTTTTTCTTTTATCAAGGGTAAAAGCTGTTCAAGGCAATGATTATTTTCACTATCTAACCAATGGACTTCGGGCCATTGTCGTAACCAAGTTAATTGCCGTTTGGCTAGTTGCCCTGTAGCAATGGTCACACGTTCTATCATTGTTTCTTTATCAATATCTCCCGCAAGATATTCCCACGCTTGCCGGTAGCCTACCGCCCTTATGGCCGGCAACTCGGGATGCAAATCCTCACGCTGATATAAAGTGCGCACTTCTTCAATAAATCCCTGTTGCAACATTTCTGCAAACCGCTGTTTGATGCGCTCACGTAAATTTGCCCGCTCCTTCGGTGCTAATGCAATGTTTACAAAATCATAAGGTAGGGGGTTGTGCTTCTGCTCTGAAAAATGAGCGGTAAGAGACTTACCCGTCATTCGATACACTTCCAATGCCCGTTGTAAACGTTGAGGATCGTTAGGATGAATGCGCTCAGCCGATGTGGGATCCACTTTTTTTAATTCATCGTGGATATATTGCCATCCTTTTGTCTTGGCATCCTCTTCAATGGCTTGGCGAATGGTGGGATCCGCTTGGGGCATTTCGGCCAATCCCTGCTGCAATACTTTGAAATACAACATAGTACCGCCCACCAATAAAGGAACACGCTGAGCTTCTAGGATTTTTTTTATGGCTTGCAAAGCATCTTGACGAAACTGCGCCGCTGAATAAGGCTCACTGGGGTCGCAAATATCCACTAGATGATGTGGGTATTTCTTTAAAATGTCTGGGCTAGGCTTGGCTGTACCAATATCCATACCACGGTAAACCATAGCAGAATCCACGCTGATGATTTCCATGGGAAAAGCATCACACAATTTCAGTGCTAAATCGGTCTTACCCGAAGCCGTAGGGCCCATAAGGCAGAATATTGGTGTTTTATCAGTCATATTGCGATATCTTTAGCTTTTTCATAAGGACAAATCAACCTATTTTTATCTTCTCAATAAAGACAAAATTTATAATCTTTTATATTTCATCAGGTTGTGAATAGGCGATTTAAGTCCAAAGGCTGCCACAAGAAGCCTAATATGGGCATATATTCCTTCAATCCTAAGCCCTCAGCTTGAGTAATCAGCTTTTGAGCTTGGCTATGATCGAAAGTAGGTGGTGCTGCTTGTAGAGCATTTTTCACCATAGTCGCCATGAGTTTGGATAAGGGTTGCTCTTCTAAAGATTTATTCGTGAACAAGGACATAACCAAGTCTTTAGCCGATATACCTTGCAGAGCTTTTGGCATAGCGCGTAGAGAATATTGATTTTCCGTTAAGGGCGTTAAGTCAAAACCCAGCTGCTGCAATAAATCAGTTTGTGTTTGTGGCATATCCGGTAATTCACATATTTCAGGCACCAGTAAGGGTTGTTGCATGATCTCGCCCTGTTGTAAGTCCTGTTCCCAATGATGCAATGCCATGGCGCCTTGCAAATAGGCACCATGGTAGCAACGCAACTCATGATTTACTTCGGCTAGGATGTAATGGATTCCCGCCTGCGCGGGAATGACGTTAGCGGAGTGGGATTCTATGGCGTTAGCAGCGTGGGATTCTGTGGCGTTAGCAGCGTGGGATTCTATGGCGTTAGCAGCGTGGGATTCTGTGGCGTTAGCAGCGTGGGATTCTGTGGCGTTAGCAGCGTGGGATTCTGATTGCAAGATGCAATGAATTTTGCAGGGGGTATCTTGTGTTGGCTGTGAGCGCAAACCTTGATAGACGGCCTGATGTTGTTGAACTTTATGGGGTGATGGGTTTTGACCCTGCATGGGATAAATGGACTGAGGGGCCGTGGCTGATTCAGGCATCAAGTCCCCTTGCTGCGGTGCAACCCCGTCCTCATGATGTATATCCGTTTGCTTTAAGGCATCCACCAAACTTCGAAAAATAAAATCATGCACCAAACGGGATTGATAAAAACGCACTTCATGCTTTGTAGGATGCACATTGACATCTACTTCATTGGCAGGCAGTTCAAAATATAAAATATACGCCGGATGTCGACCGGCAAAAAGTCGGTCTTGATAGGCTTGACGCAAGGCATGGTTGACTAAACGATCGCGAATGATACGGCCATTAATAAAAAAATATTGCATATCCGTTTGACTGCGTTCAAATTCAGGATTTGTCATCCACCCCCAAATTTTTAAGCCACTACTTTCACAACTCAAGGCCAAGGCATGTTGCATGAAACCGCGCCCCAGCAATTTAGCAATGCGCTTTTCAATTTGTTCTTGCCCCGATGCTTTGGGCAATTTCAACAATGACTTTCCATCATGCATCACATTCAAAGCCAAATTAAAATGACTCAGTGCAATGCGTTTAATCACGTCTTCTATATGCCCCAATTCCGTGCGCGCACTGCGCATGAATTTACGCCGTGCAGGGGTATTATAAAATAATTCCGCCACACTGATAGTGGTTCCCTTGGGATGAGCAGCAGGGGTTAATTCGGATTTCACCTCGCGACCTTGCGTTGTGAGTTGCCAAGCGCTCGCAGCGTCGTGTGTTTTCGAAGTTAAAGTAAAGCGGGAAACCGAACTGATGCTGGCTAGGGCTTCGCCGCGAAAACCTAAGGAATGTAAGGCTTCTAAATCTTCTAAGCTGCTTATTTTACTGGTGGCGTGGCGGGCAATGGCCAAAGGCATATCTTCTTTTTCAATCCCTGTGCCATTATCTTGAATTTTGATTAAACGCAGACCGCCCTTTTCTAAATGAACAGTAATGTCATCAGCACCGGAATCTAAACTGTTTTCTAATAATTCCTTGACTACTGACGCTGGTCGCTCGACCACTTCGCCGGCAGCAATTTGATTGGATAGCTGCTTTGATAATTTTTGTATCTTTGCCATAGGTAATAGCCTTATTAAAATTAAACGGTTTTATTAGTGGGGATACGTAAACGCTCGCCCAAATTCACTTGATTTTTGGAAATACCATTCAAGGATTTAATTTGTGACGTGCTGACATCAAAACGACTCGCAATAGCACTTAAGGTATCCCCAGGCGCAACACGATAATATTTGGGATTTTTTCGGTGGGCATAGAGCCAAGTTCCCGGTGGTGGGTTCACCAAGAAATAATGATGAATACCTTGCATCATGGCGTCGGCTAAACGCTTTTGGTATTGGCTGGTGCGCAATTGTCTAGCTTCTTTAGGATTAGAAATAAAACCCGATTCAATCAGGATGGAAGGAATGTCCGGTGATTTCAATACCACAAATCGCGCCTGTTCTACATGCTTGCGATGCAATCTCGTTACACCTCCCAATTGTTGCAACACATCGGTGCCCAATTGCAAGCTAGAACCAATGGTGGCTGCTTGAGACAAATCAATCAATACTTGACGTAAACTACGCGACTTATTACCTAAATCCACGCCACCCAGCTCTGAGTAATTTTCTTTTTCTGCTATCCAACGAGCGGCTTCACTGGTGGCACCACGTTCTGATAAAGCATAAACCGATGCGCCACTGGCCCGCGGATCTCTGAACATATCGGCATGCACCGCTACAAAAATGTCCCCCTTATCTTTACGGGCAATGCGCAAACGATCCCTTAGAGTCAGGTAATAGTCGCTTTTACGTGTTAATACAGCGTGCATGCCTGGCTCTCGATTAATATCTCGCTGTAAATCTTTCGAAATTGCGAGCACTACATTCTTTTCTTCTACCCCACCGCGCCCTATGGCACCAGGATCTTTACCACCGTGACCGGGGTCAATCACCACAATCACATCCCTTGGTTCATTCTTTAATGGTACATGCCTTACGGTTTTAGTCGGACGGGCCTTATACAAATCCAAAACTAAACGCTGGGGGTATTTGCCTGAGGGTTTTAATTGGAAAGATTTAGGTTCCACGACATTTTCCACATCCAATACCAAGCGCAGAGTACCATTTTTGTTTTCACTGCTACGGATGTCTTTAATGGGGGTTCTCGATAATTCTAATTTTTTGAGATTTGTTGCTAATTTTGTTTGTTTAATATCTAAAACCACTCGACGGGGTTTAAATAATTGAAAAAGATCGTAATGCACAGGCTTTGTTATAGAAAAAACCAAGCGCGTTTTATCCGATTGATTAGCCATACGGATGGAAGTAACCTTGATTGGCGCCGCCGCTAGCGCCGTTTGTGTTAGGCAAGCGATCAAGAATAGAAGAGTAAAAGCGCGCCGCATAGTTATCCCAATTGACCTACAAATTTTCGTCCTGAATCGCTATTAGACGTAAATGTTAATTCACGACCATCAACATCCAGCTTAATAAAGCAAATGACATCAGCCTGGGGCAAAAAACCCTCACCCCGTTCAGGCCATTCCACTAAAATAATAGTATCTTCTCGGCAATATTCACGCAATCCTAAAAATTCTAATTCTTCACCATGGCCTAAACGGTATAAATCCAAATGTACCAGAGTCATATTTTCGAATTCGTAGGGTTCAAGCAAGGTAAAAGTAGGGCTGCGTACTGCCCCTTCGTAACCAAAACCACGCAATAATCCTCGGGCTAAGGTGGTTTTGCCTGCGCCTAATTGACCTTGTAGATACAATACCAAGGGCGCCTTGCATGCTTTTGCTAAAACACCGCCAAAGGCAAGCATGGCATCTTCACCCTGGATCCTTTGAGTCAGCATGCATTAACCAACTTTCTTAAGTGCGGCATTAAGTCCATGGCCATTAATCCCCGTTCACCAGCAGCTGCTGCACGGTCGCCCGCATAAGCATGCACCACCACACCCAATTTAGCTGCGTCTAAGGTTGTTAGACCTTGAGCCACCAGACCGGCTATGACGCCCGCTAAAACATCACCGCAACCCGCTGTTGCCATACCTGGATTACCACCAATACACACTTGGGCTGCAGTGGCATCAGCTGTAATGATTGTACCCGCGCCTTTCAAGACACACACGCCGCCATAACGTTTTTGAATTTTACGACAGGCACTATAGCGATCCATTAAAATCTCTTGCGTGGAAACATCCAATAAACGAGCAGCCTCTCCCACATGAGGCGTCAATACCCAATTATTTCGTTGTAGGGAAAGTTGCATTTTTGCCAGTGAGTTCAAACCATCGGCATCCACTATCAAAGGCTTACGGCACTGCAATACTGTTTCCATCAATGAATGAGACCAAGAGGAATGCCCTAAACCAGGACCGATCAAGACTAAATCCACTTTAGCTAGCAAATCATTTAAATCTTCTCGTGCTTGCACTTCTGTGAACATTAACTCGGGGCGTGTTCCACTAATGACGGCCATATGTTCTGGGCGCGTAGCCACACTCACTAAACCAGCACCAACACGCATGGCAGCTTCTCCCGCCATTCGCACAGAACCGGGCATACCATAATCGCCACCAATCACTAATACGTGTCCGAAGTCTCCCTTATGGGCATGGGCATGCCGCGCTTTTAATGGGCGTTGGCATGCAGCTAATTCCATTATTTCCCCTTGGGGAACTACGTCATAAAATGCTTCTTCTGGAATGCCTAAATCGTCACAACGAATTTCACCACAAAGATCCGCCGCAGCACCTGTCACTAATCCTTGTTTCATACCGATAAAAGTGACCGTTACATCGGCTTTTATGGCGCAACCCATTACCGCACCCGTATCGCCATGGATACCTGAAGGCACATCCAAAGCGAGAATAGGAGCATCATGATCATTCATGGCTTGCACAAGGTGAGCCCAATCATCCTGTAGAGGTGCATTTAAGCCCGTACCCAATAATCCATCCACCAATACATCGCCCGTGATGCTTTCCTTATTATAGGGCTGAGGTTCAATACCCACAGCACGGCAGGCTTGCAAGGCGTCTTGAGCCGCCTCGCTGAGACATTCTAAATCCCCTAAATACCATATATTCAAGGACTTACCATCATCCTTCGCCAATTTTGCTAATACAAAGCCATCGCCACCATTATTGCCCGTACCACAACAAACCGTAACCGTTTCGGCCTCTCGCCAGGCACGTTTTAAAATATCGTAGGCAGCCGCGCCCGCACGCTGCATCAGTTCATATTCCGTAATATCATGCTGCTGAGCGGCTAACTGTTCCAGTTGTTTAATTTGAGCATTACTATAAAGGCTGTAGGTATTGGCACCCATGTCATTTTATCCTTTTAAATCAACAAGTTATATTATTTAACTTTAGCATCCACTGTGTTTTGCTAAACGGGGCTAAGTATACGCTAAGACGCCTAGATCCCCAAAAAACATAAAAATTATGTAAGAAATTAGCCATCCTTAAGGGTTTCTTAAGGAATTCATCGTAACATAGGGGCTTGTAAGTGTAATAGAGATGGTTGGACTCCAGTGCCCAAACTACAAAAAAATTCTTCCCAGCGCAACGAGGGTGATGCCGTCGAAACTTCTCTGTATGCCAAGGTTGATGAAAATAACAATGAAACAGCCCGTTTATCAGCTTCCTTGCAAAACAATAATCACTTTTTCACTACCGGTGGTGGTCTTGGGAATAAGTTTGCCCAACAAGCTCAAGAATCCCAACGTCGTGGGCAAAAAGCACAAGAAGAAGAAAAAATCCAACGACGTAACAATGTACAAACCGGCTTAACGACGATTTCTAAAATTTATAATGCGAAGGTTGATGCTGCAGCAATAAATCAACCCCAACCTGAGCCTAAAATGGCTCCTCAAAATAACTGAGCTACCTAAGTAGCACCAGTTCTCTCTCTTCCATCCCAAATTACTTAGCCTACTTCGTAGGCTAAGTCTTTACACCTTCTGAAAAATCCTATTGCCCACCATAGAGCTCTCGTGATACAAAACATTCCATGTTATCCTGCGAAGCAGCCTCGGAAACAACATTGAACTATCAATGCTAACCGAGGAGCTTAGTTTGGAAAACTCTTGCCCGCAGGGAAGCGGGCACGAAGGCTACAGGGATGTATTCACGCCGTGTTTTACAAACTGAGATCAGAGGTACAGCATTGATTAGCACTGAATTTCATCATAACTGACGTTAGGAACCAGCAGAAATGCTTAATTATATATGGTTAGGATTAATGGTGTGCTCAGTAATACTGGGTGTGGCCGACGGTCGTACAGCTCAAGTTGTAGCCGCAGTCACTGACAGTGCAAAATTAGCTGTCACCATTGCCATCGGTTTAGTGGGTATTATGGCCCTCTGGTTAGGCCTCATGAAAATCGCCGAAGAAGCCGGTCTGGTACAATTATTTGCAAAAGCCATCAGCCCCATCATGCGCCGCTTATTTCCCGATGTACCTATTGAACACCCCGCCATGGGGTCCATGGTCTTAAATATGGCCGCCAATATGTTAGGATTAAATAATGCCGCCACCCCATTTGGTTTACGCGCCATGGAAGAATTAGAAAAAATCAACAAAACCCCTGGCACCGCCAGCAATGCCATGTGTACTTTTCTCGCGATTAACACTTCCAGTGTGCAATTGATACCTGCTACGGCCATTGCTTTTTTAGCAGCCGGTGGCGCCGATAATCCTGCGGTCATTGTGGGAACGTCCATTATTGCCACCACATGTTCCACCGTTGCGGCTGTCGTCGCTGTGAAGTTTTTTGAAAAGCTGCCTATGTTTAATCGACGTAAAGAGGTGGTTAATGAGTATAGCTAGTGTCAGTACCGTTATTTCTAACGGATTATTTTTAAGTTTTGTAGCAGGCATTCCTCTCTACGCTGCTTGTAAAAAAGTACCTGTGTATGAAACCTTTGTGGATGGCGCTAAAGATGGCTTTACCTTAGCCGTAAAAATCATTCCTTATTTAGTCGGTATGGTTGTTGCCATTGGTATGTTTCGCGCCGCAGGAGGATTTACCCTATTAGCCCATTGGTTTGCACCTTTACTCAGATTATTAGGTGTTCCCGAACCGGTTTTACCCCTAGCGCTAATACGTCCTTTCTCAGGCAGTGCATCCAATAGCCTATTAGTGGGGCTCATTCATCAATATGGACCTAATTCATTTATTGCCCATGTGGGCGCCACCATGATGGGTAGTACCGAGACAACCTTCTATGTGGTAGCTATCTATTTCGCTGCGGCTAATATTCGTCGTACACGTCATGCCATTCCCGCTGGATTAATCGCTGATTTTGTGGGCGTTGTAGCATCCGTTTGGATTTGTCGATTAGTCTTCTTACATTCTTGACCCACTCCCACCTTAAAGGCACAATAACGCTCCCAAACTCATAATGGAAATAAGATGAATATTGAAGCAACCATAGCAAAAGAACTGCAAGTAAAACCTTCACAAGTACAAGCGGCCGTTAAATTGCTCGATGATGGGGATACCGTACCATTTATTTCCAGATATCGTAAGGAAGTCACGGGGAATTTGGATGATACGCAATTGCGTGATCTGGAAGAGCGTTTGCACTATTTAAGAGAGTTAGAAGACCGCAAACAAACGGTTATAAAAACCATACAAGAACAAGGTAAATTAACCGATGAATTAAAGAAATCCATTATAGAAACCGATAATAAAGCCACATTAGAAGACATTTATTTGCCCTATAAACCGAAACGACGCACCAAAGGCCAAATCGCCATTGAAGCCGGTTTGGAACCTCTAGCCGATGCCATATTTAATGATCCCTCCCTCACACCAGAAAAAGCCGCTGAAGACTTTATTACTGATGATATTAAAGATACGAAACAAGCCTTAGAAGGCGCACGCTATATCCTCATGGAACGTTTTGCAGAAAACGCTGCATTAGTAGGAGAGTTACGTGAATACCTCTGGCAACATGGAGTTATAGAATCCGCTGTCATCAAAGAAAAAGAAGACCCTAAATTTAAAGATTATTTTCAATACACAGAAGCCTTAAACAAAATTCCTTCTCATCGTGCTTTAGCCCTATTCAGAGGCCGTAATGATGGTATTCTACGGGTCACGACAACCTTGCAAGATCAAGAACATCAAACTTGCCAAGATAAAATCGCGCTTATTCATGGGATAAAAAATAACAAACGTCCCGGTGATATTTGGCTTTTAGAAACTGTGTCTTGGACCTGGAAAATAAAATTATTCACAAAATTAGAAACAGATTTGATGCTTCGCTTACGCGAACAAGCCGATGAAGAAGCCATCGGCGTCTTCGCAACGAATTTAAAACATTTATTAATGACCGCTCCAGCCGGTTCAAAAGTCACCATGGGCTTAGACCCTGGCTTACGCACAGGTGTCAAAGTGGTTGTAATTGATGGCACAGGAAAATTGCTGGAATACACCACTATTTTTCCCCATGCCCCAAGAAATCAATGGAATGATTCATTGATCACACTTGGTAAATTGTGTCAGAAGCATAATGTTTCTTTAATCAGTATTGGTAATGGTACAGCCTCAAGGGAAACAGACAAATTAGCCGCTGAATTAATCAAGTATTTAGCCTCTGCGAAAACCGGCTCCAGTGCCTCCGCACAAGGTGCGGCAAAGCTAACAAAAATCGTTGTTTCTGAAGCTGGTGCTTCGGTATATTCCGCTTCAAAATCAGCCGCCAATGAATTCCCCGATTTAGATGTGACTTTTCGCGGGGCCGTTTCCATTGCTCGACGGTTACAAGATCCCTTAGCGGAACTTGTTAAGATTGAACCCAAGTCCATCGGTGTTGGCCAATATCAACACGACGTCAACCAAGTTAAATTATCCAAAAGCTTGCATGGTGTTACAGAAGATTGTGTGAATGCCGTGGGCGTCGATGTGAATACTGCATCGGAACCTTTATTAACCGTTGTCGCAGGCATGAACAGCAGCATCGCAAAGAATATCGTTGCCTATCGCGATGAACACGGTCCCTTTAAAGAACGTAAAGCCCTGCAAAAAGTGCCGCGTTTAGGTGACAAAGCCTTTCAACAAGCAGCCGGCTTCTTACGCATCATTAATGGAAAAAATCCCTTAGATGCTTCAGCCGTGCATCCAGAAGCGTACCCCTTAGTTAAAAAGATTTTAGAAAAAAGTGACAAACCTATCCAAGAAATCATGGGCAACGCTTCTTTTGTTAATCATTTACAGGTAGATGACTATATCGACGACCAATTTGGTGCACCCACAGTCAAAGATATTTTCCAAGAATTAGTCAAACCCGGTAGAGATCCTCGCCCTGAATTTAAAGCCGCCGAGTTTAAAGAAGGTGTAGAGACGCTTAAGGATTTGAAAGAAGATATGATTTTAGAAGGTGTGGTAACTAACGTAGCCAACTTTGGAGCCTTCATCGATGTGGGCGTGCATCAAGACGGTTTAGTCCACATGTCAGAAATGGCCGACCGCTTTGTAAAAGACGCCAATGAAATTGTTAAGGTGGGCGACATCGTTAAAGTCCGAGTACTTTCCGTGGACCTAGAACGCAAACGTATAGGCTTATCTCTGCGCCTGCAAGCCAGCGGACCAAAACAGCCTAAGCAATCACGCGATGATAAACCACAACATCAAAGGGAAAAACAACAGGCAGGTCGACCACAACAACAACGCAACCAGTCTCCACAACGTAATAGCGCACCACCCAAAAATAACAGCTTGCTCGAAGCATTGATGAAAGCAAAGGGGAAATAGCCCCTCAGGGGTGGCATTAGCAAAATAATATGTCTATAAATAACTGGGCTTATCTAATAATGTCACTTGAATTTTCCACCCTGAACCAATCTGCCATAAATCGGGTCTAGCGAAGATATGCAGGCGATAAATACCAGAAGCCAAATCGACTCTAGGATTTTTTGTTTTCCCCTGGTAGATCCGAATTAACGTTGTCTGACTAACATTTAAATCCTGTGCAATACGTGAAAATGTGTAGTCATCAAGCACAAGGACCTCTTCTAGTAGAATCTGGTATTGACTCTTGGGCCCTGGATTTATCTTAATAATATTCCCATGTTTTTTCATAGCAACTCCTTTGGTTCACCTAATGCTTTCCCTAGTTTCGTTTTAAAATAATGGCTAAGAATTTCAGAGAGATTTTTCTTAACTAGAACAAATAGTGCATCTCTAGAATAAATACATCCTGTCCTTAACCTAGAAAACTTATTTCTTTTCACATTACATAAAATAATAGGAGCTCTTATATTTCTTAATAAAAGCTTCTCAAGCGACTTTATCGCAAGGCCTTTTGAAACACTGATATCGATAAGTATGTAATCATAAGATTTCTGGCCACAGCGGGACTCAATATCATAAATTTCCAAGAATTCCTTTTCTGAGATGGTTAGCTCTACATAACATTTAAGGTCATTTAATAGATACTTTGTGAGGGTTAATGATGCAGCATCTTCATAAACTAGCAACCTTGGTTTCTTGATTTTGTGAAAGTTCGTAGATATTTCAACTAGCGTGAGCTGTTGAAGCTGGATAATACAATTACTATTAAGAGCAAAATAAGAAAGTTCTCCTTTTTCACAAGTTAAATCCATTTATCTCTCCAAACAAGAATGTTACATTCCACTCAAAATGTAACATTAATATTACGTCCAGTCAACTGAGCATGGTAAATTTAATTCTAAAACATCCTTATTTTGATATTAATAATGTTTAACTTGTTGATTTTATCTATATAAATCACTCTCTCTGGATGTTAAGCTTATAATGTCTTATAATTGTTACATTCATTCATAAGCCGTTGATTTTTCTATGGACGCTGCAGACCAAACAAAATTTGAATCCTTTAGTCAACGACTCCGCTTCGCTATTGAAAAGACACACACAAAACAAGCAGATTTATTCAATGCACTTGGTATAACGCGACAAACGCTATACAGGCTCATGAATGGGGATGCTAACGGCCAAGGATATGCCTTTGACATTGCGGAAATATTAAAGATTAATCCCATTTGGCTAGCTTATGGCAGAGGTAGTATGAGGCAAGCAGATGACCCACTCTATCATTTCTTTCAAAGTTACCGAAAAATACCTCTCTTAGACACCGCATCTGAAATCAACGAGTGGTTGAATAAAAAAGACATAGATGTCACTAATGAACCCAAGTACCAATATTTTCTAAGCGAAAAAGAACATCATATTAAAGCTACCTTTGCTATTAAGATAAAAGATAAATCTCTATTTCCAACCTATCCAGCTGGTTCCGTCTTTTTCATCACACCCCATAACGAAGTATTTCACCAACAACTAAGACTTATCTATATCAAAGAAATGGATGACCTTATTATTAGGAAGTGTTCTTATGATAATGAGATTATTATTGCAGAGCCTATTAATTCAAAATTTTTCCAAAGCATAGAACTAACCAAAGAAGACCGAATTTTAGGTAGTATCAGTGAGATTCGTTTATATCCCAATCCGGTTCCCATATCTTAAACTTAAGAAAGGCTCAGTGATTTGGACTCTTCAATCAAGAATTTTATCTCCTCAATGAAATTCTCATACAATCTTGTTCTTAATGGCTTTCGTCCTTTCCTAATGTATACCTCTAGCTTATAAGAGGCATCACGCAGACGCTTAGCTGCACAGTAACATGCGCTGCCATTAATCAATAATGATAATTCACGTATTCTCTCCCAATCATTCAGAGCATAGAGATCACTAAGTTCTGAGAGTAAATTATGTTTCAACTCAGAAACAAAATGGCCAATACACTCTATACGAACATCTTCATCTTTGAATATTTTCTGAAGTTCGACTATGTCTATAATATCACTATCATTAATTAACCAATAGGCTTCATCATCGGTGCCTTCAATAAATTCACCGCCATCAGATTCAACAGAGGGTTTTACTAGGCCTCTAGAAAAAGATAACAACAAATCTTGTGCTTTAGCCGTATTAAGTGGTTTCTCGAGAATTCCATACATCCCAACATTGATACAATCTTGAAAGCTTTCATTATCTTTATGCGCCGTCAAAGCGAAAATAGGCGTTGGTTCTTTGATATTATTTTTCTTCTCTTTCTCTCGAATTAATTGTGTGACTCTCATTCCATCCATATCAGGCAATCCAATATCCATAAAAATTATTTCATAATGATGATTATCAAATGATGAAATAGCTTCTTTTCCATCTAGAGCAATATCAACATGGCAATTCAATTCTTCCAAGATGGATTTAGCCAACTTCGCCGCCATAGTGTTATCTTCAACTATGAGCACTCGTGATTTCAAGATATCTTGTGATGATATGCTTTCAGGTTCTATTTCTACAATCCTATCTTCATCATGATAAATATTGTCTAATAAATATTCCGCCGGAGATTCAAGTCCAACTTCCGCTCCTGATAGTGCTACCCTAAATGGCAAGTAACAGGTTATGCAAGTACCTGAGTCTGGTTTGCTAGTTAAGTAAATCTCACCTTCCAAATCCTCAATATATTTCTTAACAATAGTTAAACCCATACCTATGCCACTGTATGGAGTCCTATAGGATGGCGTCATTTTTTTAAAGGCTATATACACCTTGCTCTGCTCATCCTCAGGAATCCCTATGCCCGTATCTTCTATCTGGAGTCTTAGTATAACTTCACGATCTTTTTGTTCATGGAACTTAGCCTCTATCAAGACATATCCAGATTTAGTAAATTTTATAGCATTATTCACTAATTCAAATAAAATACGGTGAACCCGACGTAAATCCCCGATAAGGTATTTCGGCAACTCATCATCGAAATTATGAATCAATTTGATGGATTTCTCTTTAGCTTTCACTTTATGGAGGTCGATAATATTTTCAACAATATCCATCAGTTCGAATTTTCTATCTTCTACAGGTGAATCCTGACCCGTTATAATATTGATCCGCTCAAATACATCCTTCAATACTCTTAGAAAAGCTGTGCCTGATTCTTTTAAATTATTAACGTGCTCTATTATTTCCTTATCATTAGTTTTTGATAATAAGATATCGGAAAAGCCAATAATCCCCGAAAGTGGTGTAATAAAATCATGGCGCATATTTTCAATAAATTCAGTTTTAGCTTTATTGGCTACCTCTAGCTGTTTTTTTGAGAACTTAAGCTCTTCCTCCATCTCCTTCCTGTCGGTTATGTCAATGGAAATCCCCAATAACCCAACAACTTTACCTTGGTTATCCATTCTAGGAAGCTTAGTAGATAGAAATATTTTTCTATCGCCATTGGGCAAAAATATTTCTTCTTCCAAGGTAACTGAAGTACCTGATGACATAACTTGTTTGTTAGTCGAAATAATATTGTCGGCATGTTCCTTCCATGGCATTTCATGATCTGTTTTCCCTACCAAATCATATCGTGATTCGAAACCAGCAAAATGTGCCTGGTTATCATTACCTCCTTGAATCACACAGTTAAGATCTTCCCAATAAATATGCCCCGGAAGTAGAGCAATAATGGCTTCTAACTCTTCTGCATTGAATGGAATGGTTTTATTCTTCGACATAACCAAATGACCTCATAGCTATTTAAATGGGCATAGTGTTTGAAAGCTCAGCCCACAAATGATAGCATACTTGGGAATGGTTTCAGGCCGACGTAGCTTAATGTTAAAGCATCTGGGTTGTAACTAGAAAGATTAGGGGTTCAATTCCCTTACGTTGGCACCATATAACACACAAAAATGAATAAAATATGACCAATACTTGCCCTGAATTTAAAGCAGCCTTCAGGAATACTAATCCTAGAATGGTTGAAGCACTTTCAAAACACCAGGTGGTTTTGCTCATTAGTCCTGGCTATGATTATCACGAAAGCAATAAATTATCAGCCATCATTAATCTCATTAATAAATCAAATTTTTCAAACTGTTTAGTTGTTATCGGCGATACGAACTACCGACACACGCTAAAAATATCGCATCCTCAGTGCAAAAATTTATATGAGAAAGCAAAAGAAATAGGTGACCATTGGCTTGAAAGAAACATAAAATTTTTAGACCTAATTAAAATAGAAAATACTATTTCCAGGTGGCAAGAGTGGCTTGATCATCCCGACTATATCCTACAACGAGAGAAACTAGACAGACACTATGAAAATAATGCTATTTTCAGAGAAGCATTTGAATCTTCTGCAGAGGAATTTGTGAATCGATTTATCAAACACAAATCAGCTCACATTCCTTTAGATGAAGCTATTCAAGCATCCATAGAATACTTGAAAGAGGAATGCACAATTATCATGCCTATGTGGGCTAAGCAAAGTATAAATACCATTATTTACCCCAATAAAATGCTCTATGCTATGAATGCTGTTTACCAAGAGCTTGTTATACCCGATTACGGTGACAGCTTACATTGGCTAACCCTTCGCTTTAAACGTTATACCTACCCAGAAATGATTGGTTAACTGGCATTAGCCAAACAACATGTCAATCCCAATAATGACCATGACGATAGAAAATATCCGGGATTTATAGAGCGTTATAATGCACTCTGTAAAATCTCTTCACCACAGTTATATAGCAGTGAGAGATGCCCTTCTTCTGGTAAAAACTTTAAGTCAGCATTAAGCATATACTCAGCGTAGATTTCTGCGTGTTTTAAGGGCGCTTGCTTATCTTTCCCGCCTTGCCAAATGGTAAATGGGCTTTGGACATCTTCCAGATTGAAATTTAAAGGCTGTGATAGTGATTTAAAATCCGTTACCACCTCAGCAACACTTTGACGAAAGGCTTCTCTTAACGACAACATGATGTCTTCATTGTAGCTGAGATTTTCAAATACCTTCTGATCCACTTGGGGTAGGATTTTTAACATTCTTTTTAAATAATTAGGGCTATCTAAGGATTTCTTGGAGAAATGCATCATCCAATTTAACAAAATGGGACAACAACGCATCATGGTGTTAATGACCTTTTGCTGACTTGAGAGGCTCTTCACTGCCCCAGGATAGTTCAATGGTACAATGCCAGAAACAATCACCCCTTTATGCACTTTGTTCGGCATAGCAAAAGCACAAACCACCGTATAAGGTGCGCCACCAGAATGTCCCATGACAGAAAATTTTTCTATATTCAATGCCGTTGTAAATTCTGCAACGTCATCCGCCCAAGAGAGCATGGTTCGCTTTGCTTTCGGTGAAGAAATCCCCATACCTGGTCTATCAAGGCCAATTAATCTTACTTGAGTATTAACGGCCGCATCATGTAACTTTTTCGCTTCAAAACGACTGCCTGGCAAGCCATGAAAAAACAAAACGGGGAATCCATCAAGAGAACCATATTCCGCATACCCTAGCTGCCGGCCATTGGATAACTGTATTCTTTGATTCATCGCTTACACCTCTTTCAATAGTCTAACTCTTTGATCATTAAATCCAATCCAGATCTTCAACAGTCATATCACCACCCACATCCCCGGTATTCAGTGTTGATTTTAATTCGACAAGCATGACATGAACTTCTTCTTTTGCGGTAGGTAGATGTTCAACGCCTTTTGGGATAATAACAAATTCACCTTCACCCAGCTCTATATCTTTATCCCTTAATTTTATTGTTAAGTGTCCTTTAGTTACTAAAAACAATTCATCTTCGTTATCATGCTTATGCCAAACAAAATCACCTTTAAATTTTGCTAATTTGATATGGCTATTATTCAAATCACCAACAATTTTAGGTGACCAGTAATCATTAAATTTTTCAAATTTTTCTTTAAGACAAACTTTGTTGATACTCATCGTGTGCTCCTCTGCTGTAGTTCAATTTTAGTTACTCCTACAGGATACGTCCAATAATCTCGTGACAATCGGTGCCCGCCACGGGAGCACATAGGGTTTTCCAGAGCACCCAACCACGAGCTCGCTGCCAAGTGGCATCATCTAGCTGCAATCTGTTACGGAAGGTATCGCGGCTTTGCCCTACAAATAGTGTCCAAGCTACAGCCAAATCGCAAGCCGGATCGCCGATGGCTAACTGACCAAAATCAATCACAGCCACTATTTTACCTTCTTTCACTAATAAATTCCCTAAAGCAACATCCCCGTGCACCCACACCGGCGCTTGTTGCCAAGTTGAAGCCAGAGCTTGATCCCAAATGGCTGTTAATAGGTTTGCATCAAATCCATGATGGGAGTTAGCAATGGCATCTCTGGTGTCCTTTTCATAATGAGATAATACACCGCCTCGATAAAAGTTTTCAGGTCCCGCTTGCGGGCCATTTGTAATATCACATCCTTGCAATGCCACGAGAAACTTTGCTAAGTCTTCAGCAAAGTTAGTTATATTATCGATATTATTTAGAGAGGCTGGCTCGCCCTTTAACCATTTATAAATGGACCAATGCCAGGGATATACATCACTGGGCTCGCCCATGGCCACGGACTGAGGTATTTGCAAAGGTAAATGGGATGCCAAGCGAGGCAACCAATGTTGTTCTTTTAAAACTTGCGGGGCATACATGGCTTTTGATGGAAATCGCAGTAACAGTTCATCGCCTAAATGAAAAGTGCGATTATCCCAACCGCTTTGCGCTACTGGTCTGATGAGAAGATCAGACCATTCAGGAAATTGGTTCTTTATGAGTTTACTGGCAATGTTTTCATTGATAGTAATTAACTGATCTGGCATTGTTTTTTTCCCACTGAAAACTACGATGTACTTATATCACAGCAACATGTAATATTAAACGGCAACCAATATAAATGGAGCATCTGATGAAATACACTAGACTTTATACTGGCAATGATGGCCAATCTCATTTTGAAGCATTAACCATGGCTCTGGAAGATGCTCCTATTGGGAAAATTGCACAATCCAGCCCCGTGGAAGCCGCCTTTTTTGGGTATATTGATGATGAAACGGAAGTCCCTTGGCATAATCCACCCTGCAGCCAATATGTCATCATGCTGAAAGGCGCCATGGAAATTGAGGTGGGCAGCGGCGTTAAAAAAACCTTTCAAGAAGGTGAAATAGTATTAGCCGATGACACTACGGGGCAAGGACATATCACCCGAGCCGCCAGTAATGGTCCGAGACACTATTTAGTATTGCCAGTTAAAGTTTAGTCCAAAACATTGGTCATACAAATTATTATCCCCAGCCATGAGTTATGACTAGTATGCAGGAAAACCCTGGCGCACTCTGTAAGCCATACAAATAAACCTTGACCTTCCACCTACGTGATAGTTTATTATGGGCGTCATGGATAAAGATGTGAGCAAATATTATCGAATTAAAGTCTTTAGTGCTATGACTAGTGTATCGGTACGCACACTGCAATACTACGATGATATTGATTTGCTAAAACCTGCTAAACGCTCTGAGGCAGGTTATCGTCTTTATTCTGAAGAGGATTTGCTACGATTACAGCAAATTGTCACGCTTAAGTATTTGGGCCTGCCATTGACCACCATTAAAGAAATCCTGCTTAATGCAGACTTTGATGTTCTGGCGTCACTGAAATTTCAGGCTCATACCTTTGCTCAGGAAGCACAAAGGGTTCGACAAGTGTCATCGCTGTTGGAATACCTAGCGACACAAATGCAGGATAATCAAGCCATTAATTGGGCTAGCATGACCAATATTATCAAAGTTTTGGAGATGAATAGGATGGGCGACCAAATGACCAGTAAATACCAACAGCAAATGTCTAATTGCGAATTGGGCAAACAGTCAGATTATCAAGAGACTTATAATCCCGATACACTCTTCCCCATTCCCCGTGCAGGCAAGCGGCAAGAAATCGGCGTGGATCAGGAAAACCCTATTTTCCAAGGCTTTGATTGTTGGAATCACTATGAAGTGTCATGGCTTAATAATAAAGGGAAACCCATGGTAGCCATTGCAGAAATTTTCTATGATTGCCATACGCCTAACATTGTTGAATCAAAATCTTTGAAACTGTATTTTAATTCCTTGAATAATACACGCTTTGATTTTTTAGCAAAACTGCAACAAACCGTCACTCAAGATTTGCAAGAGCGCGTTGAGGGTGAAGTAATTGTTAATTTTTATCCCGTGAATAGTGATAAGTTTACCAACATCCAACGCAATCTCACGGGCACTTGTTTGGATGACTTGGACATTAGCTGCGAAGAGTACTTAGTAAATCCTAATTTATTAACCACCCATGACAATCAAGTAACGGAGACCCTCCATTCTCATTTACTCCGCTCCAACTGCCTTATCACCAATCAACCGGACTGGGGCAGCGTGCAAATCGATTATCAAGGTAAACAGATTGATCATGCGGGACTGTTGCGTTATCTCGTTTCTTTCCGTAATCATAATGAATTTCACGAGCAATGCATCGAGCGCATCTTTATGGACATCATGGGCCATTGCCAATCTGAAAAACTAACGGTATACGGGCGCTACACCCGACGCGGTGGTTTAGACATTAACCCTTACCGTTCTACACATCCCGTGGATATGCAGAATATACGATTGCCGAGGCAATAAGGGCTACCCAAACAACATATCAATCCCCACCACAATCATGAAGATGGCGAAGACGCGTTTTAGGATTTTTTCCGGTAGGCGGTGGGCGAGTTTAGCGCCCAGGGGAGCGAAGAATATAGTAGTAATCGCAATGCCGAAGAAAGCGGGCCAATAGATATAACCCGTGCTGTAGTGGGGCAAACCCACTTCATTTAAACCGGTAATTAAGAAGCTAAATCCACCACCTACGGCAATGGGTAAAGTCCCTACGGCCGATGTGGCTACGGCATTTTCCATTTTTATATTGTGCCGATTCAGATAGGGGACCACCAATACACCGCCGGACAATCCAAGCAATGAACAAAAAGAGCTGAATAATAAGGACCATCCACGTAGGATCCAATTGTTTGGCATGGGCCGAATAGTTTTAGGTTTGAAATGAATGAAAAATTTCGCTGCAGTGAATAAGGCAAATAAACCAAAAAGGATTTGTAACGCTCGACTGGGGACGGAGTCAGCTATGTTGGCGCCAATGATAGCGCCCAAAAATAAAGCTGGGAACATGGTTTTTGCTATATCCCACAGTATTCCGCCTGAACGATGATGGGCACGTATGCTGGATACAGCCGTACACATGGTTATCATCAATGTGGTACCGACGGCCATATGCATAACATAATTATCAGGGACACCTTGATGGGGTAGCATCAATACCAAAAAGGGTACGACCACTAAACCACCACCAATACCCAGCAAGCCAGCCAAGGTTCCAGCTACAGCACCACCCACGAGGTATAGCACGATAGTACCAATGAGAAAATAATCCATTATTTGCCTGCCCGAATCAAACCACCCAAACCTGCTTGCTCTAAAGCAAGCTCTAAATGACAGCGAATCATGGTGGGATGATTCATTTCACGCACTTCAGCCAATAAGGTTCTGGCTTGTTCCACCGTAAAGTTGCGCACAACCCATTTTACTCGAGGCAAACTAGCGGCACTCATGCTCAAAGCATCGAAACCTAAAGCCACCAGCAAGATCACTGCGGCAGGGTCACTGGCCATTTCACCACAAATACTGATGGGGGTTTGTTGTGCGTGGGCACTTTTCACCACATCATGCAAGGCTTGAATCACCGCAGGGTGCAAAGAATCATAAAGCGTAGCTACGCGAGCATTGTTGCGATCCACCGCCAATAAATATTGCGTTAAGTCATTACTGCCTACGGATAAGAAATCTACACGCTTAGCAAATTCATCAGCTTGGTAAACTGAAGAAGGAATTTCTATCATAACCCCAACTGTGGGTTTTTGAATTTCAAAGCCTTCTTCTGTGACTTCTTGGAAGGCTTGATTTAACAATCGCTGCGCTTCATCAATTTCACCAATACCACTCACCATGGGAAACATGATACGCAAATTACCGAAACCTTCACTGGCCTTGAGCATAGCGCGCAATTGCACTAAGAACACTTCAGGATGATCCAAGGTTAAACGTATGCCGCGCCAACCCAGAAAAGGATTATCTTCTTCTACCGGAAAATAAGGCAAGGGCTTATCGCCGCCCACATCTAAAGTACGCATGACCACAGGCCGCGGTGAAAAAGCCGCTAACATTTGTTTATAAATTTTGGTTTGCTCCCCTTCGGCAGGGAAACAGTCACGAATCATGAAGGGCACTTCTGTGCGATATAACCCGACACCTTCAGCGCCCACACTCAAAGATAAACCCGCATCAGCGGCTAAGCCAGTATTCACATATAAACTGACTTTATGGCCATCGGGTGTTTCCGCTGGCAAATTGCGCAAGGATTGTAAATCAGCATCTAATTGTCGTTCTTCTTCCGCCAATAGTAAAAATTCTTCCCTCAATTCACTGGAGGGCGACACATACATTTGGCCGTAGTAACCATCGACAATCAATTCCCGCCCTTCCAAGTGGGAAACAGGCAAGTCGTCGACGCCCATCACTGTAGGTACACCCATGGCCCGTGCCAAAATAGCCACATGTGAGTTACCCGAACCTTGGGCCGAAACCAAGCCCATTAAACGGCCTTCTGGCACGCTGGCTAAAGCCGATGCTGTTACTTCGTCACCGATCAAAATAGTTTTTTCGGGGTATTGGATAGTGACTTTTTGCCGCGCTTGTAAATGAGACAATACGCGTCGCCCTAAATCTCGCACATCTACAGCGCGCTCTCGCAAGTAGTCATCTTCCATGGCTTCGAATTGCAAGGCATGACGTTTAATCACCGTGCGCAAAGCCCCTTGCGCCCATTGGCCATCACGAATTTCTTGGGCCACTTCATCGCCAATGCCCATCTTATCTAAAATTCTTAAATACACATCAAAAAGGGCTTGTTCTTCTTTTGCAATAGCACCTTCCATGCGCCCCTTTAAGGCTTGAATTTCGTCACGGGCCTGAGATAAAGCCATATCAAATTGCGCTAATTCAGAAACCACACTTTCTGCTTTACGGTCAGGCACAGCATCTAAATCCGCCAAGGGGTAAACCACTACGGCTTCACCAATACCCACACCGGGTGCACCAGGGATACCACCTAAACTTGCGCCTTCGAATCTATCTTGAGAAGCACTGCCTTCAACACTGCTCAGCTTTAACATAGCGCCTGTGGCTTCAGCATGGGCAATAACCCCAGCCAATTGAGCAGAAAGTGTTACCATGAAAGCTTCTTCCGACTCATCAAAACATCGAGCATCTTCCTGTTGCACCACAATTACGCCTAAAACTCGACGCTGATGAATAATTGGCACGCCAAGAAATGCTTTAAAAGGCTCTTCTCTGACTTCTGGCACGTGTACGAAATGAGGGTTTTCTGGAGCATTTTCCAGATTGATCAATTCTTCCCGCTGAATGACTTGCCCCACCAAACCTTTTTCCAGGGGAATGCTGATACGCTTGACGATATCGGGATTCAGACCATCGGTGGCCATCAGGACATATTTGCCCTGTTCCCGGTCAATGAGGAATACTGTAGCGGCTTGAGTTTCTAATACCTCGCGCACCTGCTTCACCAAAATCTGAAGGGAATCCTCTAGATTCTTCGCGTCGTTCATTTCCTGAACAATTCGGCGCAAGATTTTTAGCATAAGTCCGCAATTAGTGTGGGTTTAGTCCTATAGAGTATATATCAAATGCTATAGTTATACCTATGTTAAATGTACTAAAAAATGCCCTGGTTCTCTTCAGCTGCCTATGGCTTGTCACCGCTGTGGCAGATGACAAAGCTTTAGAGAAAGAAACCACCCAGCAGGCTACCTTCAAACAAGCAGAAAAAGCCTTATCCAAAGGCAAGCAAGAGCAATTTGAAACCTTGAGCCAATCTCTAAAAGATTATCCCCTCTATCCTTATCTACAATACGATGCCCTAACCAAGAATCTGAAAAAAACCAACTCAAAGCAAATCGATGCCTTTTTAAAGGCCAATGCCGACTCTCCTTTGGCATACCGCCTACGAGGGAAATGGCTGAATTATTTATTTAAAGCAAAACGCTGGCCCGCAATCCTGCGATATTACCAACCCAGCAAAAAAGTGGATTTACAGTGCATCTACCTTACGGCCCTGGTGGAAACAGGGCAGCGAGAACGGGCCTATAAACAAGTCCCTTCCATTTGGGAGACCGGCAGATCTCTACCCAATGACTGCGATGACCTACTAAAAGGTTGGATCAAAAATAACAAACTCACGCCTGAGCTGGCATGGCAACGATTCCAATTGGCTATGCAGAGTCGTAATTCACGACTGGGTAAATATTTAGTGAGGCACCTATCGGAGCAAGATCAAATGGTCGCCAAACAATGGATAAAAATTTATAAAAATCCAAAGTTGATAACAAAAGATGGGGCTATAGATAATAGCAATGCAAAAATCAACTTAGGCGTTGTCTATGGCATTAAACGATTAGCGCGCAAAGATCCCGATTTACTAATAAAAAATTGGCAAGCCATTTTAAAGCGTTTTTCATTAACCAAAGCACAAAGACAACAAGCCCTGCGCGCCATAGCCATTACATTGGCTGCCACGGGCCATCCTCAAGCCATGGTTTGGTTAACCAAAAATAATGATTCTAATGCTGATAAATATACTTTGGAATGGCAATTGCGTACGGCTTTAAAAAAACAGGATTGGCAAGCGGTTTTGAAAATTGCTAGCAACTTACCACGCAACGAAAGTATCGAACCTATTTGGCAATATTGGCAAGCTCGCGCCTTTGAAAAAACAGGCAACAAAAGTAAAGCCAAAGCCATCTATAAAACATTGAGTAAAGAACGCAATTATTATGGTTTTTTAGCCAGTTATCGTTTAAAAACCAAATACCAAATCAAGAACACACCGCTGGTAGTGTCCGGCAAAAACATTGAAAAACTAGAAAAAATTCCAGGCATAAAACGGGCAAAAGAATTGTATCAAATGGGACGTTTTTTAGATGCGCGACGGGAATGGAATGCCGCGATGAAAAACATGACGCCGGAACAATTAAAAACCGCCACGGTCTTAGCACAATATTGGAATTGGCATGACCGCTCCATTCTAACCAATAATAAAACTCAACATAAAGATGCTATTGCTATGCGCTTCCCCCTCGGTTTTAAAGAAGAAGTTTTAGAAGCCGCCGATCAAGAAGACATTGACCCCGCTTGGTTATTTGCCGTTATTCGGCAAGAAAGTGCTTTTATTTCCGATATCGGATCACGCGCAGGCGCCGTGGGCTTAATGCAACTTATGCCTGGCACCGCCAAACATGTTTCGCGAACTCTGCGCGTTAATTACGACAACATTTATGATATCTTAAACTCCGAAACCAATATTCGATTCGGTAGCCACTATTTAAAACGCATGTACAATAAATACAAAAACCCTGTATTGGCCACAGCCTCTTACAACGCCGGCCCCGGTAATGTAAAAAAATGGCTAAAAAAACGCAATAATATGGCAGCGGATATTTGGGTTGAAACCATCCCCTTCAAAGAAACCCGCAACTACGTCAAAAATGTAATGACTTATACTTTAATCTACCAACAGCAGTTAGGCGAAAAACCATCATTAGCCAGATGGCAAAAGACAGTTCGGTGATCTTAAGATTGCTGATGCTAGGCTATTTTGTTAGTATCGAGACTTCTTGATTTAGCGGATATCATATACATGAGCATAAAAGTATTCATCAACGGTGCAGGCGGCAAAATGGGCCAAGAAGCGGTAACCGCCGTGCAAGCCCATGATACATTAGAATTAGTAGGCCAAGGCCATCGCGGCGATGACTTAAGCCAAGCGATCAAAGACAGCGGCGCAGAAGTGGTGGTGGATCTCACCGCGGCGTCCGTGGCCCGTGACAATGCACAAATCATCATTGAAAGTGGCGCACACCCAGTTATTGGTACTTCCGGCTTATTACCCAAAGACGTGCAATTCTTACAGGAATTAGCAGCAGCCAAATCCTTAGGCGGCATCATCGCCCCTAACTTTTCCATCGGTGCTGTATTAATGATGCAATACGCTCGCGATGCCATGGCTCATTTCAGCAATGCAGAAATCATTGAATTGCATCACGATGAAAAACAAGATGCCCCTTCAGGCACGGCCATCAAAACCGCAGAAATGATGGCACAAAACCGTAAACTAACGCCCAAACAAATCAACAGTAAAGAAGCCATTCCCGGCGCCCGCGGTGGCAATATGCAAGATATTCCTATTCATTCCGTGCGCTTGCCTGGATTAGTGGCCCATCAATCGGTGATCTTCGGTGGCCATTATGAAACTCTCACCATCCGCCATGATTCCCTGCACCGCAAAAGCTTCATGCCTGGCATCTGCTTATGCTGTGAAAAAGTCATAGGGTTAAAAGAGTTGGTGTATGGGTTGGAGCATATTTTATAGCGATCGGATTAATGCTCTTCAATGACAGCTTGTTCTATCCAACGTTTAAAATTAGGATCATCAATATAGTAAGCACCCCGCTCTGGTAAGCTGCCAATGATACTTTTTCGCTGTAACGTGCGTATGGCCGATTGAATGGTAGATACGGGTAAAGTTTCGATTCCCATAAATAGAGCCAGCTGATTGCGCTTTTCTTCGCTAAACAATTCCGTCTCATCCAGGACAATGGCTTTGATAGCTAGTCTTTCTAGGATAGAACAACTTTCCCAGGTCAGAGCATATTCGCGGTCTTCTGTAATATCTTGCATTAACTGCTGCCTAGCTTGTTGCAGAGATAGATTAGGATGCAACACCATACGTTCCACCAAAGAACGTATTAACTGAGGCACTTTACCCATGTCACCAAACACTTGCCACAATTGTTTTGCATTTATTTTTCGGCCTGTCGCTTGCTGAAATACGTCAGCGAGATGACTAACAAAATCCTCTTCCAACTCAGGGAAAGGTAGATTCTGCCCAAAATGAAAAAATGGCGCATTGGATTTAGAAAACATACGCCTGAGCCCTTCGCGCGACGAACCGGTAAATATCACTTTAATACAGTCTTTATTAACATCCAACATAGTGCGTAATGCCGCAACAAAATCCCTATTATCATTATCTTGAGATAAGACCTGCACTTCATCTAACAGTAGTAAGGTTTTATGTTTATTCTTTGCCAATAAAGTCATGACTTCTTTTAAGGTGATTTTCGCTTGCTGCGGATCGCGAAATTCAACCCCTGCTTGGATACCAACAGCCCCTGCTGAAATTTTCTTAATACGCGACTGAAATTTACCCCATTTTGTAATACCTGATTCCACAGCAAATTCTAAGAGAGCCAGAGTGAACGCTTCTTTCGTGTTGGATGTTGTGTCAAGAAAACTGAAATAGAGGGTATGCCAATGCTGCCTGGTAGCCAAAGGACGCATGTCTTTTAACAAAAATTCCGTCTTACCCATACGTCGGGGTGCAAAAAATACCAGCGCAGTGGATAAACCACTTTCGAACATCCCCAAAACCTGCTTAGCCAGAGCCAGTCTAGGATAATGCCAAATATCACCACTCATTATTTGAGTCCTTTTTCTCATTAGACATGATTAGACTATATATGTCTAATTAGACTGTCAATCTCTAATTAGACATTCCGTGACTAATTGAGACTAATTCGGAATGAAGGAAAGCGGGATTTAGCATAACCGTATGATTTCAAAGAATTTAGGTAATAGCACTGTCATGAAGATCCCGGACATTTTTCTTCGAAAAATTCCGGGATGGACGTAGGAATGCTTCGCATATCCGGGATGGTGAATAGCTTATGATCGGCCATTTCGAAGGGCTTATTGACTACCGGTCTTAGTAGGAGGACTTGAACTGCCCGCGTCATCTTGTCGCCCTGGGGAACCGGGGATAATCATGGGTGGAGTTTCAGTGCGGCCCCGCTGTGAAGCGGCAAAAGTACCAGCGCTGCCAGCGGCAGCGGCAACATCGATAATCCTCCGTAGATCAGGCATGCTGGCTGCGGCAGAGGATACATGACCCTTGTTGGAAACACCATTTCGCGCAGCCCCAAATACACCGGACCCTGTTGCGCTACCAAGAGCTCTTCCACCGCCACCATTTGCGCATATTCTTGAGGAAAAATACTCAAACCCGTTTAATCGTTGCTTTAGTTCACTGCCATCTTCTAACTGTCTATGCAGATTAGTAATTACATGGTTATATCGAGCATCATTTTTTGTTTGGAAATAAGCAAGAATGCCTTCTACTTTGATCCATATTTCCCCTTGAGTGGCATCCGCTGTGGATACTGCATCACCACCGCTGCACAATGCTACATTCCCTGGCTGCATTACCCACTCTAATAGTGAGTAACGGCAATGGTCTTTTAACTCATTGGATAACTGAGTACCGTCTATCAATTCTATTAATTTGCGGTAATAGGCTTGACTCATACTGCGAGCGAGAGGCTTGTCTATGGCATCTAGCTCTGAAGCCTCAGCACCTACCCTTTGTAAAAACTGTAGTAATATGCTCTTAACATCATTGAAGTTCTTCATGCCATCGTCTGTGTTCATCTGATCCATGAAAAATAAAAATGCATTTTTTACTGCGTTAATGAGAACTTCATTATCTACCTTATACTTACCCACAGCATCTGATAAGTTAATACAATTCATAGTCATGAAAATAAAATGAGAACGAACACCCGCAGCCACATGACTACTGTATGCATCTGTTAACACAGGACTTACATACTCCAACAATTCCACAAAATATTGCTTATATCTTTCTGCATCATTTGTATTAGCAGCATCACAGGCTTGGGTTATTTGCAGCAGCACGTATAATTGTTGGCGTTTCATGCCGAAAATAAATAATCGCACCAAAAATAACTTTAATTGTTCTTTTTCATCTTTTGTTCGAGATTTGGCTGACTGGTATGTTTCGCTACTAAACATTTTTTTCTTCTCTTCAATCTCTAATGTGAAGAGTTTAATAGATTCATCTATAGAAGCGTCTTCTAATCCATTGGCCTGGACCCCGGCCTTCGCCGGGGTGACGTGGGAGTGCTCTTGGGGAAGAGAATAACGACTCGCATCCATGTCTAAAGCGCTCGCTGGCGTGACATCTCCTTGGATATGGGGAAGACGGCTCAAATCCATTTCTGAAGCTCTCGCCGTTTCAAAAACAACGCGCGCCCTAGCGATGAATTGACAAAGATTATCAATTTTTAGTTGTGCCTTTAGATAATCTTCTTGCAACAAATGCAGTAGCATGGCCAATAAATAGGGTTTTAATGGACTGTCTCTATCTTGGCGGATGCCTGAAAAAATTATCGGTGACTCATTCATTAAATCAACAAGGAACCGGCAATTATCTTCCCTTGGTTCAATCTGCTCTGCTTGCAACATGCCCGTTTCTGGTCCTGCTAATTCTAAGAACCTTCGGCCTAATGCCATTTCAAGATTGATTCTCACACCACCTTCACTAAGCAAACCTAGCTTATCAGCCAGGGCCATGTATTTTTCTGCTACTTCTTCATTCATTGTTTCAGAGGCATGGATGGATTCAATGAGTGTACATTCCCAATAGAATGCTTTGCGGATGGAATCAATCGATACCGCTATGTCCACCTCATCAATGGAAGTAGCACTATGCAAAGGCTCTCTTTCTCCTATAGAATCCGTGGACTCACGCAAGTCACATTCTCCACCGGTATCGTAACATTTCTTAAATTTAGCCTGTTGGCCTTTTAATTTCTCAACTAACTCACTCTCGCTGACAACTTCCAATGCACCCACTAATTGTTCTAGCCGGTTTTCCAAGGCCCGCTTTTTACCGTCTTCGTCACCGGGGACACATGCCACATGAGCGTCACGAATGCAGAGTCGGATACGATACAGTAGCATTAGGATATTTCTGGCTTGGTCCCAGTTGTTGCCTAGTTCATCTCGGAAAGGCTGAAGAACAAAACTCTCTCTCTTGTTTTCTCGATTATTGAATAAAGCATGCAAGGCTTGTTCTTGTTGAACTTTATCCATGCCCAAGCCTTCCAGAGTATTGCTCCAACGAGCCCAATGGGGCATAACGATGTGCAAGATATCCGATAGAAATAAATGAGTTAATGGCATAATTGCCAAGGTTTTAATAACCTGTTCTTGCTTCAGAGAATCAAAGTTAACGCCCGGGCGTAGCTCATGCAATATGCCTGATAAATAATTGCTTTGTGAACCCACTGAACCACTAATCATCTTTTGTCGCAGGGCCCAAACACAAATGGCACCAAATAAATTTTGTTGTTTCCTCTCCACATGGGCTTCGGTCATGTAATGGTGGGCAAGAAAGATTTGGTGTAAGGGAACTTTTTCTTCTACTGGTTTAGGCATTTTAGATAAATCCGGCATACTACGGAGGCTCATAGACACACGCCGTGAGGTACGAGATAACCATCCGCCCTCTTTGCCACCATCTTGAGTTTGCTCAGTACTGCCGTTTCCTGTATGAATGCCTAACAGCCTGGGTAGTTCGGCAAAAACTCGCTGAGCCAGTTGCTCATACCATGATTGATACAGTGTGGTTAATCGCTCATGCTGTTTATTAAGTGTCTCCCTCTTATTTTCTTCTAACGAACCATGTAAAGGTAGCCATACATTTAGGTACAGGATACGAATGATATTAAAGTAAAATGGTCCATTTTTTCTTATGGCATCATCAGGAGAAATACCAAGAATTCTTTCAGGCTCTAAGATGGAACCAATTAAACCATGTAATTCAATTGAAACATGAGAAAGCAACTTAAGTTTTTGGTGCTCTGTTAGACAACTAAGATCACTTGCAATATTGCTGAGCGCACAAATATCCTGCTTATTATCATGAATTAATTGTCTTTTATCATCTTGATCTCCCGAGAAACTTTGCAGCACTTTGGATAAGTTATAATAGGTGAACCAATCAAGATAAAGCTTAATTTGATCCCCATTACCATAATAAAAAACTATCGGTGCAATAAAGGGACGCATTTTTCCTTTTGCAAATAATTCATCAATGCGTTCTCTAACGAGCGCTGGTTGTTCTTCTCCAACGTCATCAATTGCACTAGCCCCGCTGGCCGTAACAGTCCGCCCATAGTATGGCTGAATCCTTTTGCTTAATGTAGCAATATCACAGGGCGTTACAACCTTCACATCCCTTAGAGCTTCTCTTGCTTCACGGTATAATTGGACCAGGCTGGTTAAGGTTAAAGGGATGTAGGCTTCATTGGTTGTTTTGACATGTTTAAGGTTTTTTACACTCTGTTGGAAATCTCCCAGTGTATCATCCTGTCCAAATCGCGCACCCACTTCCCTTAAATAATGCTCATGCATGGCTGCAATGTCTTGCTCATGGCCTAACAACAGATAAACCGTGGCTAATTCTTTATTCCAATGATAATCCTGGGCATTGGCCTCAGTAATTTCTGGGTAACCTAACAGAGTAATTAGAGGGCCGAAATGCCGTTTTAGAGCATCTATTTTCTCAGCTTTCTTAGCCTTATCTTTCTCATCAATTAATTCATTAAAAGCATCAGAAATGGCAGGTACTATTTCACGCATTAGCAACGTATTAATTTGTTCTCGGTAGACAGGCTGAGTTTTGGCTAACTCTAATAAGCCCTGCAGGTAGCTGTCGACCTCAGAATAACTTGTCTCCAAATCTTCCTCGCCGAAACCACCAAAATAGGCCTTTAATGTCGCTAAACCTTCCAGATAAGCTTGGAAGCCTGTATTAACCAATGCCGTTTCATGGTCTGATGGCTTCTTAACCATCACACTAGGTTCACGCTCACGTTGAAAATGACAGCTCACATGACTCACAACAACAGTCAGATAATGCTGGGCTAAAGGTGAATTTCTTCTGGATATATTAATTTTAGCTTCTTGCAATGCATCTAGCTGATCAGCCCTCATGAAGGGAATCAATGCCTGAAGTTCTTTATCGTTCTTTAAATTTTCAAGACTAGGTTCACTTTCACCACTGGTCATCTGTTCAGTTAACCATACGACGTAAGCTTCTACTGCTTCATTGTGGTAATTCATGGCCATGGTTTCTAAAATTGGAGGACGGAAAGGTTGGCACCAATCAGCATTACGGATAGCGAGGAATTTTGCGTCGTTATTTTGTGCTTCTCCGCTCAACTCTCGCATGTATGCTTCAATTAAACGTTTAATAGCATCATGATCACCCAATCGCTGATCATGCAATTGCAATACATAACCTCTTTGCACATAGGTATTTAGTAAAGCTTGAGCTTCAGTACTGTGATCTCGCATGAGGGTGAGGATGTGGTTTTGTACAATGGCTGCCAGATCGTCAATTACTACCACTTCTTTTGGCTCTGCATCGACGGTACTAGCTTCTCCCTCTACGGGTGCAGTGGCAAAGCGCCCAAAAAGAATGCGATGAATTAGGGGGGATTGTTGTGTAAATACAGGTGTTCTTGACTCGCCTTCCTCTTCAATTTGAAGGCCACTACAATCCACTGCATTCAAGCGATCAAAAATTTCCGTTACATCTTGTGGCTCCGATTGCTCTAAGTGCCCCAACAAGAAACCCACTAATTCTTCTGCCAATGCTTCGCTCATGGCGTTGGGGTATTGGATGTCGTTGATGGTGATGTGGTCGTCGCCGAAAAGGACCGCTAATACTTTTTCAGAGTCAGCATCAAGCAATAGCTTATTTACATATCGCTCATAACTAATCGCAATGGATTTAACTAATTGATCGAAAAAATTTCTAGCATTTCCGTGATATTGCTCTTTAATTCTTGTCATTGTTTCAAGAATTGATTGAATATAATTGTAATCAAGAAACTGCTTTAATCTTACTAAACCATTTTCCCCCCGGCCAATCTCTACTATATAAGTTACTATTCGTGAGACAATTTTCTCATCCACCATACTTTCTAGCCGTCTCTTCGTTGGTTCAAGACTTGCGTCTTCAAGCTCATGCTGACGCATAGGCTTTTCAGAACCTTTTTTACCAATGGCAATCCATTTATTTTCTACGATATATTTCTTATCATTTTCTAAATTTTTCTCGGCGATGTCTCCAATTAATTTTTTGAAGCCTTGAAACACCCAATCACTTTTCATGAATGACTCAACGCCAAAATGGAATATATAAGGGATAATTTTCAATATAAATTGTAGAAGGTACTCTTTCTTTGGGATAAAACGCACTTCTCGACCGGTTCCCACTAGATTCATAGGGACAGTACTTGCATAACAAACCCCTAATAACTCATACAGTTTATTCTCTGGAGCCTCAGAACCTTGACCATAGTTCTCATTAAGCAACACACCTACTGCACGCAAAAACTGACTAAAATGGAAATACTGCCACAATTCTTCAGATAACCATTTTAGATCAGGAGATTCGGATTCCTGTCTTGATATACTCTCCAAATGGCTCTTTGATTGTTTTAATAACAAAGAGAAAAAACCAACGATAACCCTCTCTTTTTCATCACCATCCCCTAAAAATCGTTTAAAAGTTGCCTGAACCAGCATTGCTATTCGTGCAAAATTCTTTGAGATCCCAAATAGAAGCTCAAGATCATCTTCATTATCCAATTTTAATAATTGCAAATAATTACCAGATAATCCGCTATCACTCTTTGAAATAAACTCTATAAAATCAACATTGATTAACTGGGCAGCGAGAACAAGCTCTAATGAGTTATCTCTCAACAACTTCATAAATTCCGTTAACGACTTCCTCTTTCCAATAATATCAAACATAATTTTTTGTATTAAGGTGGCGTTAAATTCTGTTTTCTGTGGATCATTTCTGTGAAAATAGAGTACTAATCTCAACAAGGGGTAGTGAGGCGTATATTTCAGACCTGCTTCTATAGAATCTAGGTAACCTTTCAAACGAGGCTTATAATCCCGACGCAGTCCTGATGTTTTTTCCCATTCTCGATAGATGGCCACCCACGTATTTATTACCGCTTGCCATATAGGGTCACTTTCATTACCATACTTAACAAGTCCCTTTTCACGATCGTTATTATGGAGTCTAAAAACAAGGCCATCCAATATGGTTTGGTAATAACAAAAATGATACAACGTCCGATGCCGTCCGTAATGATTTACACTGGACAGGGCGTAACGAACTTCTAAATTCTGTTCTGGTGCCACATCATCAGAGAAATAACGGTCAAAACCTAATTCTGAGCGACGGAATGTCCCCAAAGGTAACGCTAGTCTACGCTGTCCATCTTCTTCCGCATTTCTGTAAAGATAAATCGTTACTTCACATTGTTCATCTTTACCTAACATATTCACATCCACATGAGAAATGTAAATATGGTGGTAATTGTTAGCATCAGAATTACTTAGGCTCTCATAATCATCAATTTTTTGTTGTATTGGATGGATAAAATCCTGCTCTTCCCAACCCAGCAAGCGTTTTATCTGTTCTAAAAGATGAGGGATAAATAATGGCAAATGTAATTCTTTAATGGTCGCTGCAACCTTGCCCTCTACCTTTATATCTCGAGAAGAAAGTATCAGCGGAGAAACATCTTGACCCTGGGTAATGTCTTTATGAAAATGCAAAGCGAAGGGTTTATCTGACAACTTTTCTCGCTCATTGTTCCTTAGAACGGGCATTGAGTCACGTCTAGATGGTGCGGGTATGGTGTCGTCTTCCCCACCAGCAGTCATATCTCTAAGCCATTCTGGACGTTTATCTGCAACCATTGTTACTGAACGCGCGTCTGTTTTCTTAGGGCTACCTTGCCTCCACTCTAAATCTGGTAACGTCTGACCTGGCGCAAGGCTTTTCATTCTTCGTCTACGTGGAGCACCAGTAAGCGGTGAACCAGTATTTCCACTTCCATCACCCACTGGGTCGCTCCCAGCGCCACCTATGCCTACTCTGGAATGTTGAGTAAGTGTTAAAGAAGGTATACTTTGCCCTCTAGTGCCAGTGGCTCCACCACCACGATCGCCTCTGCCACCGCGGTGTCTGCTGCTACCCCTATTTCTTTTCTTAGCCCCTGAATTGTGAACAACTTCGACAAATCCTGGTTCAGGAGGTCTTCTTTCAGCTTGAACTGGAACTGGAGATGTTACTGCAGTAGAAGGTGGTGACGGACTTCTGGAAGGTTGGGGAGGAGTAGATCTTACTGGTGGATCCACAGGCGCGCTAGTAAAATTGGAGGCCCCTAATACAGGTGGATCACTGTAGCGCTCCGATCCCCAACCAGTAAACCCTTTTTTGTGTTTTGCTGCTTCCCTTGCTGCCACCACAGACTCTGGCTCTACGACATTACCGCCTACGGCCTGTGTCGCAAACGCCCAAGTTTTGCCATAGCCTACTAAAGAAATGGCCATGACCCATTTGGCGAAGGGTTTTAAATTAGCTTGTGTGAGAAGAAAATCCTCTGCGAAATATTCATCTAAGACTGTTCCGGCGTATACCGTTCTTAATTCTTTAATTTGTTGCAGTAAATGTAATATTCCCTGCCAGGGTGCGAGTTTTTTATCTGCCTTCTCAAGCTGGGTATAAAAATTGCGTTTTAGACCATTCTCTGGATTAAATTCACCCCCCTTATATTCATACACGCAGACATCACCACCATAAGCATGACACACTTGCGGTTTACCGTTAGTAGCTAACAGGGGTATTAGCAATAACTTTGCTGGATCTTTCCGAGTGCCTGCGTTGCGCAATTCTTTCGGATTGGATACCTCTAATATTTCCACTGATTCTGCTAGATTTATAGATTCCTCAAAACCAGGAGGCTTAAGTTGCCCTAGTATTCCATCTTTACCACCAGTGAGTGCTTTAAAAAAATTAGTAATATCCTCTACTACTAACACATGGTCTTTTGTTGGCCCATTAGGCATGTTTAACGTAGCGGTTAATTTATTGCTTATTAGTCTTCCGTACACAGCATCACCCAATTGTTATTATGAGTTAAAGATTATCAATCATTTGATACTATCAATATGAATTTGTCCTGTCACCCCTTCTTGTTCATTTATAGTAATTTTTTCGTTGACTAATGGTAGGGGAATAATAAAAACGAGCATGGTTTGTGCTTTTTTATTGTTTTTTAACCAATTGTTATTATCTGCGCTTTTCTTTTCTCTCAGGTACATCTTTCGGCGTTGTTCCAGCACTAGTAGCACTACCATTAGATCTCCTCTGAGGCCTAACCACAACGACAGTGCTCCCTCCTTGCCCTCTTCGATGATGTAACCCACCATGGTGATATCCATGGGATGTTGCAACATCAGCTTCAGTAATCCAGGCGGCATGATTTTGCTCTCGCTCCTCCCGTGTTTGCGCAAACATGCTTAAGTTAGCAACAACGTTGGTTTGACTGTCCGGGTGAAATTTTGGCAAACGTTCTCTTTCTGTGATGAAAACATGTTGTGATAGGGCCGCAAAAAGTATCTGGCTGAAATCATCGCGCTCAGATTTACTGAAGGGCCAATAGGCACGGAAAACAACCCTGCTAAATTTATCGTCATTTTGTGTATGAAATTGATCTAATAATGCCTTCACTTTCTCGACCATAGCCACAGGATTCACCGGCCTTTGTGTCGCCATGGCACCACCTTGAATATCTATTCCCTCAGATGATACAGAAAAACAGCTGGCATTACCCGGCAATAGGATGAGATGCAAGAGCCGCAGGGCGCAGCGACTTTTAATATCTGGATGATTATTTGTATCATCAATGGCAGTTACTAAATTATGGTAGCAAGTGGAATTAATCGCCATTAATAATTCAAGAGCACAGAAGTCAAGTTGCGCTGTCTCCCCTTGAGATGTAGCACTACCCCCCTCACCTTCTGAATCTTCCCCTGAAGAATCAACAGTTTGACTTGCTGCTGCCTGTGACTGAACCAGCTTTACTCTGTTCACCAACGAGAGGTGCCATTGCATAAGCTTAGCAAAATCTTTGCCTGGTAAATCGGCATTGATATCCGCTTGCATAAAAGCTTCGTAGGCAGCAATCAAGATTGGGAGATACTCTTCTGTGAATAAAGAGATTTCTGCTATGGCTTTAGATACATTCCCAATTCTCACCGTGGATTTGATTAATGCCAGCTGTAGCGTTGCTAATGTATCCCGTTTGTCAGTGGGCTCCAATAAGCGCATTAGTGGCTGCACTGACTCTTTGAAAGTTTTGAGGTGATCCTGGCCCTGTTTTTCTGCATCTTGGTAGGCTTTGATTATTTCCAGGAACATCAAGGCTTGCTGGCCAAAGCTACCAAAGCCCATCACTCTCACCATATAATCACGCATTGCCACCATAGCATTATCATCTGGGCCCGCGATTTTCCTCGTGCAAATGAGCCATCCTCTGTCCCGTGGTACAATCTTCAAGGTACGAAAATGCAGGCTGATGTCTTTTGAATGAATAGTATCTCCTGAGATACCCATGGCTATGGCCACATCACATAAGTGAGTTATACACAACATAATGTGGTGGGCATCATCTTTGTTAAGTTGCTTCTCTAATATCTTGGGATTAAACACAAACTGAAGCAATCTAGACACGCGTGTTTTGAATATATTGTGACTATCCAACGCCACCCCTCTCAGTATGGTTGACATGGTCAATAATGTTTTACAAAATATAAAACAAGCAGGCTTGGGAAATTCGGCTTTATCTTTGGGGAACCCTGGTTCTTTGCAATGCAATTCCATGAACCGTCTTGCCAATTGGATTTGTATATAGCGTATATTGAGCCTGTCACCTAAGACCTCAGCTAATTGCATAAACCTTCTAGCAGTAACCTCATCCATGACTTCTCTTATTTGAATATTTTCACAAATGTTTGCTTCCCAATAATTAGTTACTTTAATATCGAAGGATTCCAATTTCTGCACCAGTTCTCTTTCCGATAACTGCTCAAGCACCTCCTTAAAAATCTTAAGTTTTTCTTTAAAATCGTCTACTGATTTTAAAGAACTGATAGCTTCTCTAATGTTAAAAAGCAACAAAACAAGTTTCATCGCCGTGTTCTTATTTGTTTTGCCTAAATGACTTAACTTGGTATCAATACTACCCCCCTCCTCAAGGTCAGCAATGGCACTTTCTAGTAACATGCGTGAAATACGATACTCTTTTAATCGGCCCGTCCATCGATTCCAATGTGGCAATAAGATAAAAAGCAAATCGGCCAACAGCACTTGGTGCAAAGGTCGTTCAGCCAGATTTTGCAGAGCCTCAGGACGTTTCATTTCACCTATTTTGGGTGCCCCCGGCAACTCACCCATGATAGCTTTAATATCGTCTCTGCTCCTTGTCACGGAAAAAACTCTACGCTGCAAGGCCCATATTTCTACGATACTCGTTAATTTAGGATCTAATCTTTCTGATCTATGGTGGTGAGCCATATACACTTGCGTTAAGGTCAGGTCCATACATCTTGGTAAGGGCGGTCCAACTTTCACAAAACTCAGAATATTAGGCAAACTACCACTTACCATGCGCTCGCTCAAATTAATTAAAGAAGAACTGTGGGTGCCGTGGCCGGCTTGATTTAGGTTTTTTTCGCCTTCACACAGGGCTACGGAGAATCGACTGTAGGCTTCCACCATCAAGCGGGTCGCTAGGAAATGATCGAGACTGGCTAGTTCCTCCCCTGTCTCGGTATATGACTTCCGTTCAAGCATATCCATGGCGTTATAAATAGGCTGCCACACATCCACCAATAATTGATGCATTAACCAAATGTATAAATTCCCCTTTGATCTGATTAAGGACGATACTGTTGTTAGATCACAGGTCTGAGCTCGATTACTAAATCCAAACCCATCCAGCATGGTTTTGATAAGATCTAATAATTGCGTTTTCTGTATCTGAGTAATGTGATCTAAATTGTCTGGAATATGGCTTATAACGGCCAAGGTCTTATCATCCGCTGAGCTAAGCATACGTTGGGTTTGCTCAATGAGCATTTGCAAGAAAACCATTAGATTGTCTACTTGGAACCATAAGTGGTATTGGCCACGTAACTGAAGGTTCCCATATTTCAGGACAATTTTAGCAATATAGGCTCTAATGCCTTCTTCTAGCCAGAGACTATGAAGTGCCATACGAACCGTATCAGGCTGAGCTGATTCAACAGTTACCGTACTTAGGGTTTCTTCTAAACTTTCAAGTATGGGACCCATCACATGGGCATGGGCTATACCGTCTTGATTTAACACGGTTCGCAACGTTTTTACATAGGCATTGATAACACCCGTTAATTGAATCACTTTGACCAATTGACCATTAACTACCTCGGTGAGGGGTTCTTCATTTTCTGCAAAACCTGAATAACTGTGGTTTTTCTCAAAGCACCAATGCATCAGTCTTAAAAAATGCTCATGCATTGCGTTAATTTGTTCTGAATTGCCACAGAGTAAATAAATTTTAGCTATATCTTCATCCCAAGGGACTCTAGGATCCTCTGGATAGGGTAATCTTTCAATGATGGGACCACATAATTCTCGCAAGCGCTGAGGTGTGAAATCGGAATCTTTTTGTAATGCGCTTTCAACCCATGGCGTTATTGCCGGCACCACAATGGTGAGTACCACTTGATGCAACTGAGCGCAATAGGCACTATAGAAAGGATGTTTCTTATCTTGGATAAACCGAAAGATGTTTTCATTCAACTTACTCATCAATGTTTTTGATTGAGCGCCTGCTTGATAATAAACCGCGTCGCCACCTCTACCCTGTGGTGTTTTACATTCTATATTAAGGTGTTTTTCTAATAGCACTATGCATTGATGGTAGTACGTCATATAGATATCAACCATCTTAACATCTTCGGGATTATCCTTGCCCCCAGAGATGCGTCGATCCTGGCAGAAGTAAAATGTCAATCGTGCTACAACGGAGGCATAATATTGGCGTTCTAGAGGGGGGGAATCAGAATTTTCTTTAAGGATTTTAACCAGGCTATTGAAATGATCTATTCTCTCTTGAGTTATAAAGGGGGATATTTTCCCAATATTCGTGTCAAGAAACCTCAACCGATGTACCTCATTATACTGAGTCATGGCCCCCTCTAGTTGACCTAAATCTCTTTCTACTTTTTCATTACGATAATTCGCAGCCATTATTTCTAAAGCATCTATGCCCAAAGCCCGACACCACTTAGCATCTCTGATGTTAAGGTATTTACTTTCAGAGGCATGTTGTTGACTCAACTGTTTTGTGTATTCGCCTAGAATAGCTATGATTTCTTCTTTTGAACCAAGTTCATACTTATGCAACCTCATGACATAGCCACGCTCAGCATAACTATGTAATAGTGCTTTCGCATCTACTGTATGTTTGCGCATCAACAACCAGATATGCGCCTTAACCAACGCTCTTACGGCAGCTAATAGGGTATCCTCCCCATGGGCACTTAAAATATGATCTGGTTTTATATGGAAAAAAACATCATCCAAGGTTCTAACATCATCACAACCATCACAGGCTTGGTTCTTTGCATTAATAAGGGCAATTACTTTGGCTTGAATATCATACTTTCTTTCTTGTTCATGACTCTCACTTCCCAACAAATGCTTAAAATAATCAGCCAATGCTTTTGTTAACTGAGGTAAAAAGTGACTATGTTTATTGGGATATTGTCTAGCCTGAAAGATAACATGATCGTCGCCTAATAATAATGGCATCACGCCATCATACTGCTTATTATCCAGCATGCGCTGAAATTTACGTGCATAACAAGCATTAATCGCTTCTTCACAGGCTCGATTTAATGTCCTAAGCTCACTAGCTAACTGACCCTGTTGTTGCATTGCAACAAGTAAGTTAAGCAAGAACTGATGTCCCAGCGCGTCTTTTAAATGGCTCTCATAATCCCCAAGGGCTACTATCCAACTCATAGATTCCGCCATGAGCTTACTAACTTCTATCAATAATCGTTGGTAAGCTGCCGCTATTTGGGATTTAGCCTTACCAAGGTCAATTTCGAGGTCAATAGTGAGATACTTTATGCCTTTCCTCTTTAGCCAATCGTGACAGCACTGTAAAAAATTGACATGCTGAAAAAGGAATTCAGGACCTCGGCGATGCAAAGCAGGTGCGAGCACCGTCACTAAGCCATTAACGCTGCCTGTTAATTTTAATAGCGGTAGAAAAATAGCATCGTAGCCCTCGAGAATTCTTTCAATTTCTCGGGGTGTTGATTGTCCATCCACCGGGGTAATCAGGCGGGCATAATCACTGCTGTCGGGTAAGCGCGCTAAATTATCTTCTATGCCTAGCCCCACAATGACAGCATCTAACGCATTCCTCAATGGGTCATCCACTTCTTGATAGGTAGTGCAGCGTAACTGCCCCCTCACTAATCCCACTATATGCCTTGCATGGGTATGGCGTTGGCGGTGAAAGGCCAAACATTCCACCCGGCCTGATAATACCCAATCCCTAATGGCTGCCAATAGTTGTTTCTCAAATGCCTCACGCCCGATAGCTCTCACCAATTGATCATAGTCAGTGACACTTAATTGTTGCAGGACAGCTTGCAGCTGCAGGGGGTCTTTCATGGTAAAGAGCCTGAGATAAACATTCAGTACCCAGGATTGCAGTTCTTGTTTGATTTTGTCCAGTGCGGGTATTTCAGATATGGATACCAAAAAATCTATAATGGTCTTCCGCCCTTCTAAAACGTCATCCATGTCAGCGAGGAGTTGACTCCTATAGTCACTCAACTCCATGGCTTGACATTTTTCATATTGAATATAAAAACGCCCCATAAAAAAGCTTTGTAAATGGCCCTGAATGAAGGCCCTTGTGGCAACTAACCAAGCTTTGTGGCTATCGACTTGCCCAAATACCCCAGTCTTTATCTTGGTCGTTGAAGCCAGGTATTGTTTTATTTGCTCTATTTTCGTAATGGAGCTTTCCGCGTTGCTCCAACCTTGGACTAATTCACGCATATTTGTTTCAAAACTCAGAGCCCACTCCCGCTCCTCGCCTGAGTCATCTCGTTTAAAAGGCTCTAACTGATCACGCCAGCCCTGAAAAATCATTTCATAATAATTGGTGGGATAAAATATGCGATGGGGGCCATAGTGCTCCAATGCCAAAAATGGCATTTGCTCTGCATCTTCTTGACGAAAGAGTAATGCTTTTTTAACTAAGTCAAAAACCAAATGTACCTCGCCTTTATGGCTGTAGGTTAAATGACTAAGTGTTACGGTAATTTGGAATTTACGCCCTTTATCCTGAGCTCTTATGGCTTGAATATAAACATGGTGATAGTCATTATCGGTATGATTATTCTGATTAGGCCCCTCCCAAGCTGAAGACCTGGTGCTATCCCAATCTTGGCATAGGACGTCACGATGTTCGCCCTGACGTAATTTTTCCAATTCTGGTATTAGATAGGTTAATAATTTGGGATAAAGCAATTGGTTAAATTTAACTTCGCCTTCTCCATTGTATTTTTTAACAACAGATTGATGGAGCCAACGGTTTTCTTCCGTCAAATGCATGAAGAAAGTTTTATTGAAATGCAGAGCAAAGGGCTTTGCCCTTCGAGGTCGGCTGGTTTCGAGTGGTTGATCAGAGGATGTGGTGCTGGCCATGGAAACACCACCATTCGCGACAGAGCCCGCTTTTGGATATTGCACCGACTGCGGACGCTTGGGTTCTCCCCCCTGATTGCCAGGGCCGCCTTCGGGGCTTTCGATCCGAACGGACTTACTACGCGTAGTACTGCGCTTTTTTTTCCTTCGCTTTTTTTCGTCCCCATCGGAACCTGTTCTTCCATGCATAACATCATCCAATTGTTATTATGTGATATAGAATATCACTAGACTGATACTATCAAATTAGAAATTGGGATGTCACCCTTTAACATGACTTAACTTGCAGTTTTTCTAGTGGGGATTAGTTAAGCGAATAAAAAAGCGGACAAGGATTGTCCGCTCTTGTTTGATTGCACTAAAATTTACTCAGTTTCTTCTTTCCAGATTAAATTTAACTCCCGCGCGCATTTCACATCGTCTAAGCGGCGCACGTGAGTTGTGTAGGGTGCATTTAACACTTTTTCTGGGTCATCCATGGCTTCTTGCAGAATTTTTGTCATGGCGTCCACAAAATTATCAATTTCTTCTTTGCTTTCCGTTTCTGTGGGTTCAATGAGTAAACATTCAGGCACCAACAGAGGAAAATAGGTCGTAGGCGCATGGAAACCGTAATCCAATAACCGTTTTGCGAAATCTTTTGCTGTCACGCCGTATTCTTTCGCTTCTCGCTTTAAGGTGACAATGAATTCATGGGAAGCCCGGCGTTTGGGGAAGGCCAAAGTGAAGCCGGCTTTTTGTAAACGGTGCATGAGATAATTCGCATTTAGAGTTGCGTATTCCGCCACGCGGGGAACGCCTTCTTTGCCTAATAGACGGGCATAAATATAAGCGCGCAGGATAATCCCAGCATTGCCCATGAAAGCGGACATTCGGCCAATGGTTTCAGGATGATGGAATTCAGTCTCCCACTTATAACCATCGGTACGCAGTGCCACCATGGGCATGGGCAGATAGGGCTTTAAACGCTCCCCCACTCCGACGGGGCCGCAACCAGGTCCACCTCCACCGTGAGGTGTAGCAAAGGTTTTATGTAAGTTCATGTGAATCACATCAAACCCCATATCACCGGGGCGGGTTTTACCCAAAATAGCGTTGAGGTTGGCACCGTCGTAATACAATAGACCACCGGCTTTATGAATCATGTCAGCAATTTCTTTAATCCGGCGATCAAAGACCCCAAGCGTGGAAGGGTTAGTTAGCATGATCCCCGCTGTTTGCGGGCCCACCACGGCTTCCAATGCATCAAAATCAATATCACCATCGGGACCCGTGGGAATTTCTCGCACTTTATAACCGCACATAACAGCCGAAGCAGGATTAGTGCCATGGGCTGCGTCGGGCACTAAAATTTCTGTGCGTCCTTTATCGTCACGCGCTTCGTGGTAGGCACGAATCATAGCCACGCCAGCAAATTCCCCTTGGGCGCCGGCCATGGGTGCTAGAGACACTTCTTGCATGCCCGTTATTTCTTTTAACATTTCTTGTAATTCGTAAACACAAGCCAAATACCCTTGAGAATTTTTGATATGTTGATAGGGATGGCGGTCTAAAAATCCAGGGAAGGAAGCCAAAGCATGGGCACCACGAGGGTTGTATTTCATAGTGCATGAACCCAAGGGATAAAAATGCGTATCAATGGAATAGTTCTTTTGTGACAGGTTGGTGTAATGGCGCACTACTTGCAATTCCGACACTTCGGGCAAGGTGGGACGTGTTTTACGTAATAAATGTTTAGGAAGATCCACCGGATCTTCAATTCGTTTTGGGGTTTGGGCGTGAGCACAGCGGCCCTTTCTGCTCAATTCAAAAATTAACATTTCATTTCCTTAATTATCTCTCAAGCTCTTCGTTCTTCGCAAGAAACCTTACG
>JAJFKN010000027.1 GCA_021773195.1 Gammaproteobacteria bacterium
ATAGCGAGTGGGTCCCACCTGAATCCATACCGAACTCAGCAGTGAAACCACTTAGCGCCGATGATAGTGTGGGGTCTCCCCATGTGAAAGTAGGTCATCGCTAGGCATTTATTTCAAGGAAGCCCTTACAACAAAGTTGTAGGGGCTTTTTTATTTGTAAGAAAAATAAACGATAGGTGAGTTTATGTTAGAACAAAAAGAAGTAACCTCTAGAGAATTAGATGATAATATTGAAAGTTTGTCTGAGGCACAATTGTTACAGCGATTGGAGTCTATGCAAGATGATGATGCACAACTTGATTTGCTCAAGCGGCTAAATCCTTCTGTAGCAGCTGCTTATCTTTTTGATGCCTTTCTTAAAGGTAATAATTTAATTTCAATCATGCCCGAAGAATTATGTGACGCTGTCTTTGATGAGCTTGAGGACAGAATGAGAAAAATATCCAATGCAACAGAGGAAGAGTATATAAAGTTTCCTAAAGCAGTATTGGTGACCGTTGTTTCCCTCTCACGTAGAAATAGAATGCCTTTGCATGATGCATTAATGCAGGATGATGATTTTTTCCTAAATATAATTGAATGCTTACAGACGCGCGCAGGTGAATTTATCCAAGGAGAGGATATTAAGGTCAGTATTGAAGAGACACTCTTATACCTGGCTATTGAAAAAGGTTCCCCACGGGTCATAGATGCGTTACTTGAAAAGTACCATGGTGATCTTGTGGAGCCCATAATCCTCCATGCCTTGAAGAAGCCCCTGGAGTTATTGTATGAGGTGGCACTTGGTTCTCTTAGGTCAAAAAAACACGCTGTTGAAAAAAAATCTCTCGCTTATGACTGTCAAACTGAGTTAGCAAAACGTTTGTTTCGCATGGTAGTAAATAAGCATCACTGGGAGGCTATTCAATCACTCCTCATCATGCCTGTGGAAAATGCCAAAGCTATTGTCATGTCTGATGATAATGATAGTCCGCTGATTTTGCACAGTGTATTTAAGGACGCAAATTATGATATTTTCCGTCAGCTATTAAATTTACTTGGTGAAGATGCCGCTGCTGCAATAGCGAATGAAGATAAGCATCTGGGTGAGCCGCTATTGGTCCAGCTGCTTAAGCGTTTGTATGAGGCGCGTGATTATCTCGGCATGGATTGTTATTGGGATAAGACAAAATCACAACCCGTAAAAATGGCATTATCTGCCTATGCCTGTATACAGGCTATGCCAAGGGAAAGCGTAGAAGAAATGATAATTGAGTATACAGATACATTTATAAATCTTTTATTAATGAAAGATGAACCTGCATGGAATCCTTTGAAGTACAGTATCTTAGATAGATGCTCTGACCGAGAAGATATTTTTAAACAAACAATAGAATTTAAAATATTCTATACTGCCACATTGGTTGAATTTGCTTTGAAAGAGGCCCCAGATCTAGTGTTGTTATTGTGGCTCCATGGGCAATATTACCCACGTTTGTCAGGCATGGTAAGGCAATTGTATCAATCTCAACACCAAGCAAAGATTCATGCTTGCATGCATCAATTAAGGGGTGGGAGCCCTTCCTGTGAAATGGGAGATTCGGAGGCTGAGGCTTCTACATCAGTGTTGCAGTACCTAACACCTAAACCCTTAACATCAGAGGAATGGTCTGATATCCAGCCTAACCTGTATGTGCTTTTTGCCCTTCGGCACGTCTCAGGGAATATATTAGAGGACTATCCAAATGAGTTGATGATATTGATATCACAACTCTTTTTATACGAGCAAAGCGAGCATGTTTTTGATTACTCCTTCCAGTGCGGTATGTGGTATAAGCAACCCACATTTTTACCGCCACAAGACCCGTGCTCAGCTGAAGAAGTGGGTGATATTTGTCAGCTTCCACAAAAACCATAGCTAGATAACTAATTTCGGATGGTGCTCTAAGTTGACTTCCGCTCCTCCCTGATTAATAATAGGCCACTCTAATCCTATAGGGTTATAAATAATAAATAGGTGAAAATATGAATAGACAGCCTGTAGAGCAGGATTTAGTGAATCTTAAACAATTAAAAGAGATCCATGAGAAATACATTATCACTAATCAACAGGAACTTTCCCATGAGATCGCTAAGCGGCTAACAAGAAATTCTTCCACCCCAACGCGTTCTTCAGCTCCCGGTGGTGCGCCATTAAACCCGGCAGATGAGCATGGTATACAGATTGAAATGATAAGTGCTGCTAGCACATCAGCAAGACCCGATGATGCAGATGGTGCTGGATTATGGAGAGCATTAGCTGAATGTCTGTTACATAAGATGGAGGATTTATATTTTAGTAAGACACTAGGTATCCGACCGCTAACGGGCAGATGGCTACAGAAGGGTGTGGTTGAGCAGGTATTAGAGATTATTAACAGGGATGAGCAAGTGAAGCTTGCGGATTTTACTGCAGATCAAATCGTTCATGCCATGAGATACAGCTTCCAAATGAGGGTGCTGGATTTGCTTGATTCATCCTTAGCAGAGGGTAAGGATGAAAAAGATATTGAAGCATTATTTATATTATTAGAGAACGACGCCCTCTTAGTTAGAGAGCATCGTAAGTTTACATCCCATAAGACGAATATTTATATTTTAGCCAATGTGTTTACACATAAGTACACTGATAAACAACGAATCCAAGTGATTGAGAGCTTGCAGCCTGAAGAACTCCAAGCTGCTATTAGGTCTATTCATGTGTACTCCCACCCTGATAGAACAGGCAATGCATTGATAACCTTCAGCGGTAAAAATTTTAGAGTTAGCGAAAAGCCTATTGCGTGCAGTAATTGTTTACTCAAAGAATGCTGTCGCGGGGACAAGATTGAATTATTGAAATCTATGCTGATGAAAGTGGGAGAAGACTTCGTTTTTGACAATGAATACCCCCACTTGTTTTTTAGCACTTCAGATAGCAGTGCTTATTTGGCCTTAGAAATGTTGCTGGAGCTGTATCCTGAACGCCACGACGAACTTATTAGGATTTGTCTGGATGTAAACCATAATGTCATCCAAGAATATATCATTCGTCAAGTATCAGAGGCAGAACGGGTAAAACATTTTCTGACACTGATGAGTGAGGGAAAAGACATTCCGTTTAAACCTGAATTTCTAGCGCATCTTGCGGAACATTTTTACACAACAGTTGTTCTTGGCTTTATTTCTGAACCGATTAAAGAAGAGAGTAAATATTTGGTCGGGAGACTGATTGGCGCCGCCATCAAACATAAAAAAACACCCTTGCGAGACCTCGTTAATCAAGTAGGTAATGATGTAGTAGAACGAATGCAAGAAATGGATTATTCGGATGTATGTCGGTTTATTGCGGAGGAAGAGAAAAACGTTAGCAATGAAAAAGAGAAGGGTAGGAAGGAAGGTTTTTCCTTATTTTGGTTTTCTGTGAAGCGGGGCTGTTTCGTTGCTGCTGATAAATTCTTAGATCGTATATATGGGGAATGGCAAGCAAAGAGCCTGACACTTGATATAAAGGCGAAACCATCTATTTTATGTGAATTAATGGACATGGGACGCTCCAAGAATGTTTTGTTTATTCTATCGCATATGCCCCGGGAGGGGAAAGCCATTTTAGCGAATGACTCTGTAGGGAAGCGCTTGCTCCGTCAAGCTATTTGCGCAGGAGACTTTAACATCGTAACTTACTTATATTTTATTCTAAATGATGAAAAGAATGATGAAAAGTCTCGAGAGGTGATCAGGCAGGCTATTGAAGATGGAATTAGTCCTTTAAGAAAAGCATTTAAAGACACTAAGGTAAGAGGCAACCCACATCCATTGGCATTTATGCTTGAGGTCTTAGATATGGAAGCTGACCTGGCCATTGAGGATGAAGATACAAAGCAAGGCGGGGAAACGTTGCTGTATTTGGCCCTTGCGAAACAGCAAAAGGCTCTAATTATTAAATTATGGAACGTCATGGGTGGAAGGCTGTTCACCAAAGCGACGATATTAATGCGAGCTATAAATGGTGGTCTGATGCCACTGCGTGGTGGTGACCATACCAAAATATATAACGAACTTTTTTTTGATATGATGAAAGCGTTAGGAGAGAAAGCTGCAGAGGCAGTGGCAATGGAAGATGATAAAGCTGCAGAACAGGCTAATTTAGACCCTTCAGATAAAACTCATACCTTACTCTACATGGCCCTTACTTCTCATCAATTTGATATTGTGCATTGCTTATTTGATTGTATGGTAGAAGAACAGAGCAAGCTTATCCTTATGCAACTTAAGCAGAAGGGAATACATCCTCTGGACTTGGCTCTCCAACGAAAAGAGCCTCATTTGGCTGATAGAATACTACGGATATTGGGGCCTGACGCGGGGCCGTTAAAGGCAGATTGGTTAGTTCGTGCAATGCATGACTCTTCAAATATTATGGATGAGTCGTCTCAGGAACGCTATTTATCATTTATAAGTACCCTTATCACTATCTTCCCAGAGGTCGTTAATTCAGCATCAGTTAATCTACCGGTATTTGTATTATTTTTAATGTCACTTTTGAAGCAAAGGATTTGGGGGAAATTCCAAGGCTTGTTTCGTCAGTTCATGATGGCGCTTGATGAGAAGGCGAAGAGCTGGTTAATCAACACGGGATTTACAACAAGTGGGTTCTTTGAAAAGGCTGCGAAAGAGGGAAATGTCGAAGCGTTTTGTTATATGCTGGCACAACTGCCCCTACAAGCACGGCCAGTTTTTTCCAATCAAGGTGAAATGTTAGAACTTGCGCTTAAATTAGAGGGTGAATATCGGCTTGCAATGGTCGGTAAGATTTTAGGTGCATTCCCTTACATTTTTTTCTCAAATACTATTATGGATTCTATTAGGCATGGGGACTTGAGCCTTAAGTTATTAGTGTATGTGCACAACTATTGTGATAGAGAGGTTATTAGATTGATGCCTCCTCTGAAACAAATGCCGTTATTAAAGGAAAGCATAAACCGTGGTGAAACCCCTAGTGAGCAAGCTTGTGAAGAGGCTGGGTGTGATTATCAAGATTGTGTACCATCCCTAGAATACTATACTAGGCCGCAACCGTTTACTTACGATGAATGGCAGAAAATAAAACCACTTTATGTATTATTTGTCCTGTATAACAACAATGATAGGGACTGTTCTTTTTCTATGTTGCCATATGAGCTAGTAGCATACATTGCAAGTATTTCTGTGACGATGAATACACAGAAGGAAGGAAATTTTATATTGACTAATGAGGGCTGGAGAAGACATCTACTCTTATCATCGCACCGTGAGCCACCAGCCGTTGAAGAGGTAGGGGCTCAAGTTGAAGAGTTCATTGATGATAGCTGTACGTTAGAAATGGGCCATTAGCCCTCTAGCAATCCCATTCTAGCTAGATACCAAGGCAATGGGTAACAGAGTGTTTTATTAACATTATGAACCTGTTGCGTTTTAGCTAAGATGATACCTTGTGGGTATTTTTGAATTTGTTTCAGATCTTTGCTGCGCATTTGATTGGTCCATTTGATTTCAATGGGCCAGAATTGTTTTTTGTGGATATAGGCAATATCTACTTCACCTTCTGCCTTTATATAATAGGTGGGGTAACAACGGCTATAGTGGCTGACAACACAGGCTTCTACCAAGTACGAAGCTATTTGTGGCGTATCAATAGCTAAGGATATCTGTTCATCGTAGGGCTCAGAGCAGGGATTGAGCCAAGAATAAATAGCATGGTAAATAAAAGGATCGGTGAATATAAGCTTTTTGGCTTTTTTAGCGGCCCCCACTAATTTATCCTCTTGCAGCGCGTGCTGAATAAAAATGGCATCCATAGACATTAATAATGCGGCATAGTCAGCGATGGTTTTGTGGGACTCAATGGAAAAATCTTTCGCTAATGCATTCCAGCTAACTTGGCTATTGAGACGTTTAATCATTGCGGTAAAAAACTCACGGCAGAAATGGTCACTTTTGCCGTGTTTTATGACATCGCCTCGGATCCAGTCGGCGTAGGTATCTAGGATAAATTTATTAATTTTGCCATTGGCTGCAAAGTCATTAATGGCAGTTAAGTAGCCACCATGTTTTAAATATTGGTTGAAGTGCTTTTCTAATGCCTTAGTTAGTTTAGGGCTTATTTCCTGTTGCAGTGCTTCATCCAAATGTTCAATAGCATGAGTTAAGTTTAAAAATTCATAAAATGATAGCGGGTAGAGATGGAAGTCTACTTGCTTGGCTTTACCTCTACGTCCAGGGAAACGCATACGTGCTTCTTGAATGATGGCAGACTCAGAACCCGTTAATAAGAGCACGGTATTTTCTAAAACGCCAGCATCGGCTAGATACTTAACCCCCATGTCCCAATTTTGAATGTAGGTGACTTCATCCACAATGACATAGCGCAATGCATTGGCGGGCATGGTTCCGATGTAGGTTTGCAATTGGCGGATCATAGATAAGTGATCAACGATAATTTCACCCGTAAAGAAAACTATAGACTCAGGTAATACCCCTTGTTGTAATAAGCTTTGCATCCACTGTTTGGCAAAGGTGGTTTTACCAATTTGTCGGCCCCCACATAGGGTATAGATGCCAGGTATGTTTTGAGGGAGTGCATGGAGTAGTGGCGGGTGATAGATATAGGTTTGGCTTTTCAGAGCGCGCAGCTGTGGATCTCGCTTGGCAAAATCACGGGTGTTCTCTAAGTGGTAATTATGGATACTAAGCTGTGCATCTAACATAGGAAGAAGTATAAATAATTATGGAATTTTAGTCAAAACAAATACCTAAGTTTAGGTAATGAATATATCCAAAAATACGGGATATTTATTTTCCTATTTAAAATCAACGTGTTATGGATTTTCGGGAGCGGTGAGTTAATCGAATATGTTGATGGCTGTACCTTAGAGATGGGTCATTAGCCCTCTAGCAATTCCTATTTATTAATTAGGCTGCCTCCTTGAGAGCTTGTGACGCTGTAGCCCACAATGAACCAGGATGGTTGACTTCCGACCCTTTCTGATTAATAATAGAACACCCCTTAAATGGGGGCAGAATAAACAATAAATAGGTAAATAAATATGCACAGATTACCATCGAGTACACCTGACCATAAATCTCGGTTGCCATTTAATCTTAAACAATTACAAGCAATCTATGAAAAGCACATAGCCGGTAAGGGAGCAGAGCGTGAGATCGGTAAGCGACATCAAACAACTGAATCCACGAGTACCCCAGCAGGAACCGCTTCGACGTCTTTCTCCACAACATCTTCCTCGACTTTCAATGGTTCACCACCGGATTCCATGGTTGAGATGACCTTTCTAGCCGATGATACAGATAGGTCTGAAGCAAGCTGTGAAAGTACTGTGGCTGAAGAAGCAACAAGTAGTACATCCAACAGCGCATCAATGGAATCAGTGGCAGAGCCAGATCCACTGAGAGATTTAACCCTATGTCTATTCAATCGCATGCAGGATCTGCATCACAGTGATACACTGGGGCTTCGACCTCTAACTGGCACATGGCCGCAGAAGGGTGTCGTTAATCGGGTATTGGAAATCATTCAAGAAGACTCATCTATTAATCCATCTCAGTTTAGTGCGCAGCAAATTGTTCAAGCCATGCAGCTCAGTTTCCAAATGTGTGTCCTGCATGCTCTGGATAGCTGTCTTGTAAATAATGCGCCATTTGAAGAGGTGAAAGCGCTGTTTTCACTACTGAATAGCAAGGCTACTCAAGCCGGCGGTTATTGTAAGTTTCGATCAAAAGAAACCGATACTTATTTAGTAGCGAGCATATTTAGCTATAACTACAGTAATGAAGAAAAAACTCAAGCTATTTCTAGCTTGGACAGAGAAACCTTGCAGACGGCAGTTATGCATATCTCTAGAAAATTAATAGCCGCTGTAGGCATCGGAGAGGACGTTCTGATGATTGTGGATGGCTATGCTTTTCTAGTAGTCAAAGAAGTTCCCTCAGATAAAGCTGATTTATTCAAAATGTGTGTTCTCGCCAATAATAAAGGGCTGTTGCAATGTATGCTGGAAAAAGTCGGAAAGGATTTTGTGCTTAATCATTATGAAAATATTTTTTCTCTTGCTATTGCGTTCAATAGGTCTTGTTTTTCAGATGTATTGTGGGAGATCGACTCTCAGTCTTGCAAAGGTCTTATGCAAACTGTAAAACTAGAGCATGGTAGCGGAAAAAATCACTTGGATTTTTTTAGCGGAATTGTTTGTTCTGATAAGCTAACTTCAGAGGAGGTGAGTAAGTATTTAATTAATATATGGAAATATTTGAGTGAAAATGACTTTAGCGATAAATTTCTGAAAGACCTAGTGAAAGCTCAGTATTCTGCTACCTTAGAGTTTCTATTACATGTGATTACGCATAATAAAATTTCACGTTTACCTGATAGAGTTATTCATGCGGTTTCCGAAGCCGGTAGGGACTTCTTGAGTGACCTCATCCTGCAGTATGGTGATAAGACATTAAGCTTAATCAAATATTGTGGTTTCGCAAGAGAGTTACCTAACCTCAGAGCTCGTGACTCCCTCCATGTTCTAGACGAAGAGCCAGAGCTCTCCCTAATGGGTGTTGCTCTGAAAAGAGGTGCGGTGGCTGTTGCTGATAGTTTGCGTAAGCAAAGAGACAAGGCCACAGTGAAGGCCGAGCTATTGCAAGACATACAATTAGGTTTAATTTCCCTGCATGGCCTATTGCAGGATGACATGACCGATGCCGTAATATTAACCCTTGATATATTGGGTGATGATGCAAAAGACACTGTGGCTAAAGAGGATGAGGATTCTACCGAAGCATTACTGTCTCGTGCCATCTCCCTAAAAAATCATGAACTCATAAGAAAACTATGCTCTATTATGGATGCAGAAATTGTGCGTAGAATTATTGTTCAGGGCATTGAAGATGGGTTCGAGCCTTTACATCGGGCTATTGCACAGGATAGATACGCTAAAGGATACAATGGTGGCATGCAAAAGAAAATGCAAAAGAGAGAGGGTTTTTATTCATGGGGACGTGTGGCTTGTAAACCACTAAAAATAATATCGGAGGATTCACTAGTTAATCTGCTTAGAATATTAGGTGATGAGGCCAGTTCAGCCATTGACTTAGAAGACGCAAGCTCCCAAACGCCCCTGTTATATTTCGCTTTTGAACAAGACTTACTTACTCAAGTTCACGAGTTACTGAAGGTCATGGATGTAGACAGCGCTAAAAAAATAATAAAGCAAGCTATAGAAGATGGACTGAGGCCTTTGCATAATATCAGTGTTGGTCGAAGAGGCAGGCATCGCTTCCAAGCCATGTTAGAGGTATTAGGTGATGATGCTGCAAATTTTGTGGCAATGGAAGATGCAAACGCAACAGCCCAGCGAAAATCTACAGATAAAACTCAGACATTACTTTACTCGGCTATTACTAGTAGGTCTGGTACTGTGTTCAGTTTATTCCGAATTATGCAGGAAACCGAGATAAAGCCTATCTTGAAACAACTCATGTACGATGGTGTGAATCCTTTAGATTGGGCACTTAAACATAAGTATTCTATTCTGGCAGTTAAGATAATGGATATACTCGGCGATGAATTATTCATAAGCGCGGAGCAGCTAACTGATGCTATGGCGTATTTTAACCCTGATAATAGTATAGACAATATAACATGGGAACTGAAGTTAATTGATGCCTTTATCCAGAAATTGCCCCCATGGGAATTGTTGGATGTACTATTAACTAAACAACCGATACTCCATGATTTTTTATCTGAACTGATTACCCTAGCTATTTGGCAAGCACATTCAGAATTATTCCGTACACTCATGGAAAAATTTGATGGACAGGCAAGGGTTATTCTAATTACATCTACTGAACATGTTGGGCGAGGTGAGCAGACACCGCTTTGTAGGGCTGCGAGAGAAGGAAACGTTGACGCTTTATCTTATATGTTGAAGCAATTATCCCCCCAAGCAAAGATGTTTCTTCCGGGAGGTATAGATAGATTATGGGGGGCGGTGCTATCAAGTAGAGGAAATCGACTCGAAATGACCCGTGTGATGTTAGATGCCTTTCCTCGTGCCAACTTGCAAGCAATCATGACAGTGGCTGAACGGGAAACGAGGCCTAGTCTTGCTCTTCTGGGATGTTCTCACTGGCTTGACTCTCAGGCGGAGCTACCAGAGTTCACTGCGAAAACATATACTAAAGAACTAACTTTGCTAAGGGAGCATATTAACCGTGGCGAAGCGCCCAGTGAACAAACCTGTCGTAATGAGGGTTTTGACCATCAGGATTTTGTGCCTGCTATTGAGCATTATGAAAGGCTGCGATCTTTTAGTTCTCAAGAGTGGCACAAAGTTAAACCCACACTGTATGTGATCTTTGCCCTCTACTGCGTTGAGAGTGCTTTGCTATATCAGTTGCCCAATGAACTCATGCTACTCATTGCCAGCTGCCTATTGGAGAGTCGTGAGGAAAGGCCCTGCATTGCTAGACTGACTCATGAAGGTTGGAGAAAGCATTTGCTTTTATCATATCGCGAACCACAAGAGGTGGTGGAAGAAGTCAATGAGGATGCGGATATAGACGAAGTAGACGAGGATGCGGAGATGGAAGTCGACCATGAGGTTATGCCAGGTTAAGTATCTTGCGAACTCGGCGTAGCTAAATACTAAAGTTATGGGTTACTTTGCTTCCTTCGCCCCAGCGGCTAAGATGCGGTATTCTCGCTCGGGGATGAGGCCAGCGTCAAACTTGGCTTTGGCGTCTTGCAACATGGTTTGGCCGTGTTTTTCCACCAGGCGGCGGGTGACGGATGTGATGTTTTCTAGGTCGGCCTCTAATAATTCATCGCGAATTTCTTCATTGAACACTAAAAATTCCCGCAGGGCCATGCGTTTGCCATCGGCCGTGGGTACTAAGCGTTGCCAAATCACCAGGCGAATGGTTTCTAAGATATCCACCGTACGCCCTTGGCGTTCTTCCTGGGCAAAGCTAGTCACCAAGCGGCGAATGGTTTCCGATACACCGTTACTGTGTAGGGTGGTGTAAACGGGATGACCCGTTAAAGCGGCTTCAATCACGGCAGAAATGGTTTCAGGATCCCGCGCTTCACCTACTAAGATAGCCATGGGTTTGCGCCGCAGCGCATTACGCACGCCAGCAGCGAAGGTAGGTAAATGGCGAGGGATTTCCGATTGGCTAATCAAAGCCGTGGGTTTTTCCAAACCGTCGTAAACAAATTCGATGGGGGATTCGTAAGTTAAGATTTTACGGTTACTGTCGGCGCTTTCGGATAATTCCCGCATGATGGCCGCTAACAAAGTACTTTTACCCGAACCCGTAGCCCCCGTAACATACACCACACCTTGATGGGGTGCTATGTTATTCATGAGTTCTTGTTCTAGATTTAAAGAAGCTAAGGTAGGTGGTTCCAAGGGAATGGAGCGCAAAGTAATTTGAATGCCGTGGTGGCCTTCCACTTGGCAGCCCGTGCCATTAACACGATAACGGTAGCGTTTGCCGCGGGAAGGTCGGTACTCGTAATGGGTATCTACATCATGGCCGCTAAGTAATTGAGTGGTACCGTTAGCACCGTATATTGCATTGAGCATATCACCCACTTCAGAGTTGCCCAAAGGGCGTCGTGTGACACGTGCTAAACGTCCGTGAATTTCTGCAAAGATGGGTTCGCCCGTTTGAATGGTAATGTCCGAGGCTTCGAATTGATGACAGTGATGTAAAATCTCATCCAATTGCGAGGGCATAAAGCGCGAAGGCTCTTTGGGGAGAAGATAATCAGTCATGGATCACCTCGTTACAACCGGTTGCCATTTATTACTATTGGTTTGCAATGTTGGTAATGCTGTGATGCGTAACACGCGGTCATTGATATTAATATGTTGGCCATCACCTGTGACGCCCAAATTGGTTTTCGCCACAAAGGGTGAGCTTACCATGTGTTGCGCCAGTAATTTGCGATAGAGTAACATGCCCATAAAATCTTGCTTCATGCGACCCAGATTTTGATCGTAAATATCATTGGCTTGGCCCACACCATTTTGCCAACCAATGCGCACATTCTTCACCCAAATCATTTGCTCTTTATCATTCTTGGGTAATAAACTGCTGTTGGGAGTTTCCGGTGGTTTGTAATCCATCCAAATATAGGTGCGCCATGTAGGCGGTGCTGTGACAAATTGGGCTTGCTGATAAATTTGATAATCTTGATTGGAAATACGTAAGGTATTAGGGCCATCTAACTTCGTGGAATCTTTGCCTTGGACCAAAATAGGCGGTAACACACTATGAGCTAAGAGCAAACCGTTGAAATCAAACACTTGATCCAGGTTCTTTGAATTTTTTGAAAGGATGCTATCGATTTGATCGGCACGCCAAGCTAAACCTGCTTGTGCACCGGTACTTAATGCGGTGTTGGTAATACCCACCATGCGAATTTTATTGGATTTGGTATCGGCATTTTTGGTGCCCTTGGCCGTAAGGTTTTCTACCTGCTGTAAGGATTGTAATTGAGGTGTGTTGTCGGCGTAATAATCCGTTTTATCCATGGTGGAACAACCACAGAGGAGCAAAGAACATATAGCAATGAGAAGTTTTCTCATAACATCCTCTTAGCTGGCTGCATAGCGTAGTTCAATAACCCGCGATGAGGGATAAACCACGATATCAGCTCGTTTGCCACATTGGTAACCCACGTTTTGTAACACTTGACCGATGGGTATGTTTTTGGCGTTCACTGTGACGACGATGGGAATACTAGGTGGTGTGCCTAATACTCGTAAATTGTAATGGGTGAGCGCTGCGATTTTTTCTGTGAGAGGGCCTACGGGACCATACCAATCCACGGAAACTTGTTTACCCATGCCATAACTACTGGGATTGGGGGGCGCAATAGCTTGTTTGGGTGGTGTTGCGGCTTGTTGGATGGCTTTTAATTGAGTTAAAGAGTGGCTAACAGAATCGGCAGCTTCAGCCAATTGCACTTCTGCCGTATCAACGCCAGCGGCATTGTTGGATGTCATTAACTGCATGTCACCTGCCGTTGCGGGCACAGGCTTTGTGGTTTCGCAACCCGTTAGCAGCCCAAGGGCACCGGCCATACATAGAATGGATAATGTTCGTAGCTTACTCATAGTTCCCCAACGAAAGTTTTACTGTGGCAGTTTATCTAGCTTAGAGTTTGTTTTGCAATGGAAAATACCTGGAATTTAGCCTAGCTTACCCTAATGGTTACAGTTTAGTCCAGGATGATTGACCATAACACCCATCGCATTAAAAATAGCTAATTTGCAGTGATTTACCATGGGGGCTGGTGAAAAAAGGTAAAATTAGGTACAATGAGGGGGCTTTTCTTTTGTCCGAAGGCAATTTCTTTCCCAATCGGACCAAAATTATCCTACGATTAAGGTATGACCGCAAGGTATGCAAGTACCCATAACCGTTATAAGGCATTAAATTTATGGCATTTATTAATCCTAACGCCCATTGGCGCGATTCGGCAAGGCCTGTAAGGCTTTTTGGTATCGATTACCGAGCCACGGTGCCTTTGATGCTTTTTATCTTACATATTCGTCTATGGACCTTTGTCTTAGCCGTTGTTTGTACTATGTTTTTAGCTATTTTAGAACGATTTGGGTTCTCCCTTGCTGTTTTTATACGCTACTTCCGCAGCAAATTAGCCGGCAAGCATAAATACGTAAGCCCCTGGTGGAGGGAATAAATGAGTTTACACAATGATTTATATCGCATCGCCAAAGCACTGAATGCGAATTTTACCTTAAATGACAAGCCCATAGCCTATACGGAAGTATTTAAGGATACAGGCTTACTGCCTGCCATTGCCCGCCGGGCGGACCAGCTGAGCTCTCTGTGTTTGGGCTATGGTATAGGGGCCACCTTCGACGAAGAAGAGAAATCTTTGCTAGGCGTAAAGGTAACCTTTGACGATGTTACCCCAAATATGTTAAGATATTTAACAATAACGGATGTTCTGAGTGAAATCATCAAGTCAGGACCCACGCCAACGGTCACGCCTTTAGACGAACTTATGTACGATTAGGCGGCTATCTTCGGCGAACTGGCAGGGATCTCGCCAATAAAATTCAAAAATGACATAAAAAGTATCATAGAGCCTAAGGCATCTAGCGATTCACTATGTCATTAAAAAACGATTTTAAATCAAAGAGTTAAGGTATGAGTGCATTGTCTAACAATCGAAATAGCTTATTTAATGTTTCTGGTTTCATTACCAGAGGCAGCGAATTCCAGCGTGCTAGTGAACTGGAAGGCCAGTCAGCAGCCGTTTGGCACCATATTCGAGCGAGACTAAGCAATATTCATACTACCCTAGAATCAGAGAGCCCTAAAGGCGGTGGCGAAAGTTACGATTTTGGTGCCAATGGCGCGACCTATGCGGGTGAGAAGACCCATACAGGCATATTAAAATCCGCAGACGATGAAATTTATAAAGACACCATGGGCGCTTTCGTAGCAGAAGCCCATAGCATCATCGGTGAAGCCTATGACTCTTTAGCTCAGGAAAAAACTGTGACACCCGAGCTCGTGGTTGAATCTTCGCGACGTTTTGGCCTGCAGGGCTAAGCTACCTCTTCTAAGCTTTTTAAGCTAAACTAACCCTATCTATTATTAATGTTGGATTGTCATGACGGACGATCGTTCTCATCTTATTAAACGCCTCAATGCTAAAGTTATCGATGCATTGCGCAAGTTATTGCAGCAAGAAAAAGAAACTCGCGAAAAATATGGCGTGGATAACGCCCACAAGTTTGTACCCGAAGAATTAAAAAAACTGTTAGAAAAGGCCGAAAGTGAGCTCGCCATTCCCAAAGAAGAAGAATCAGAAGGCCTATTAGATGCTTTATTACAGCGCCAACCAGGCTCCGAGCAAAGTAAACTGTTTATATTGCTATACCAGGCTCAAGGCGAAGACCTGCGAAACTGGGAAAACATGCTAACGCCCGATGTCTTGCATGAATTAGCCGTGACACGGCCCGTGTATGGTGAAGAATATTATCCCCAACGGGTATTGAAACAACGCTCCCACCAACCGGCTTTCGCTTACTTAACGGTGATTGTGGGTAATGAACATATCTTAGAACGGGGTGTGCAAAAAGATAAAATGGATCAACCTCTATGGCGTTTAGACGAAAACGCCATAAAACACGAGAATATCATCGCTTTGCAGCATAATACCCTGGGCTTATTTGTGTTTCGAGACGGGAAGTTGGTGCCGCATCAGGTGGCCTAGGTGGATTGCGCAGCCCAAAGGCTACTAATTCACCTGTTTTTGCTATGCATAACTCATTTGTTTCACTGCTGAAATAAATAAGTCATCGGACCAAGCCTCAAGAGAGCTGGGGTTTTTGATAAATTTTATAATGTCTTCTTTAGCTAGTTTCAAATCTACTTCTTTAATCTTATCCTGCAAGATAACGGATAAAATTTCTGGCGTCAGTGGTTTTGCTTCTTGATAATAAGTATAGCCCCGTAGTCTCTTTTCAAGGTGTGAGAGATTCACAGCTATATTGCCTTGAATGAACCATAAAAAATCATACCAGTCTCGACCTTTTACGCGTAACTTCCATTGACGACAGAGCAGCGCACAAATCTTTCCCGCGAATAAATCTGAGAGCGAATAGCTTTTTACCCAAAAGGGAATGGGGCGTAATAAAGAAGCGCTTGGGACTGATATATTGGTAGCGAAAATCACCTATGGGGGGCGCAAAGTGTTTGTGGCGTTTGGTGGTCATGGAGGTGATAAGTTCCACGCGTTCTGGAATCAGGCCATAGTATTGCAGGACATACTCTTGCGACAGATAGGATGGGCCGAAAATTAAATTAGCAATGAATTCTGACAGCAGAGTAATGTTTTTCTCCCAGTACATATAAGCCTTTTTTCACTCGAATTAAATCCCCACGAGCTAATAGTTGGGTAACTTTACGGTGCGGGGCTTTGTATTGGCTCAAGCAAGACATGACCTGGCCATAGTCGATTACACCAGCTATCGCATTTTGAATCAAACAAGAATCCATAAATCCTCCAGTATCTAACAAGTTATGTTACATACTGGTTTAAATGTCAATTTCTTATGCTTGTTATGGGGCAAATCCTTTTAATTTGGCCCTAACCAGGCCATTCTTTTTAGTGTCATCGATGTCAAACTTGGCGTTTTTAGTGGTGGGGTTGGTCTCGTAAGGTGGATTAGCGATAAAAGCGCGTAACCCACCGAAGATTGATTTGCAGTTACTTCTTCTCTACGGTCAAGTTAGCAATGATGGTAGGTGCGGTTACAGAGCGGGTATATTCTTGCTCGGTGTCCTTGTTATCGGAAGCGGCCGTATTATCAGCTTTGTTGCCATTGTTATCCATTAAACGAGGTGAGGTAGCTCTATCTTTGCCTTTAGTATCGCTAGATGATTCAGCTTCTGATGAAGAACCTCCAGCATTTGCACGGCCAGCATCATGAGTGGCAGTGGCAAATAGAGTTTCTTCCAGATGGATGCGATCTTTTTCTTGCTCCAGGCGATAGCTGTTATCAGCTTTCGTTTTATCTCCATGGAACATAGACTTAGACAGAGTCTCTTTGCTGCTGAAATCAGCCGCTTTTGAGGCGTTGGGGTCAAAATGAAATTGTCCGGCAGCAGCATCAGCCGCTTTTTTATTGAAATACTGGATGCTATCGGCAGACTCAAAAGTTGTTTCAGGCGTACGCTCGTTCTTCTGAAATAGGTGTTTCAGAGACGTTGCCGCGCGTTTAATGCCGCGGTCTGTTACTGGTGTTTCGGTATAAGTGGTTGATTCTTTGCTCATTTTTCATTCCTCCGTCGAAATTAGCACCCGTTCCTTCAGTGCATTTATATGGATCTTGTATATAATTATGATTAATTCAGGCTCCATTATACAATAAATTGTAAAAAATTGAACCTGTAAGGAGATTTTTTTTGTCAATTGTGGTATGATTGTGCAAGTTGGAAGTTGGCGAATACTCATTCACGCACTTTCCGCCTAAAAATCAATCGGTTATCGTGATGCTCGATTTTAGGCAGCTCAAAAAGCCCAAGCGGCAATTTATTTTCAGAAAATCACTAAACTTCCAGGATTATTATGGCAGGCGGCGGACAGCAACCCGGTCAGGGTGAAAATCATTACAATTACCTATGGTTACTCTTAGGTGGCGCGGTTGTGCTGTGGCTCGTATGGCACTTTGGCCATACCTATATCGTAGCGGGCATTTATCGTCTTAAAATTTTTGAAATTGATATCATCAGTCTCTTTACCGATAAATTACAGGGTATGAAGCTGTGGATTTATGATAATCCAGCTTCCTATGTCAACCTGGATCAAGTCTGGGATATTGCCACGAAAGTGGGCGACTACATTCGCATTCCTATTTTTCTTACCTTGTTAGCCTTGGCATTTGCTATGTATATGGGGCAACCCGTATCGCGCTTCAAAAAAACTTACTCCGTTGAGCGTTTGGTGCAAGCAGAAAAAGACAATTGGCACATGATAACACCCGTCGTGGAAAAAGATTTAATTAATACTGACATTGATGAAGGTGAGTGGGCTATGGCTCAAACGCCTCTGCAATTTGCCAAACAAAATGATTTGATGATCATTAAAACGATAGAACCCGATGAAGAAACCTTAAGCACGGAAGTACATTTGGCTTTAAGCATAGATAAGGGTAAAACCAGCAAACTATTTGCTTTGCAAATCGGTCGCCCTTGGCGCGGTGTGGATGCCTTATCACCTCATGCCCGTGCTTTATTTGCGGTGTTTGCAGCAAAGGGTAACCGAGATACCGATGCTGCCAATGACATTTTGGAACAACTTTCTTATTCGTCCACCTCAGCGTTAGATTTTAAAGGTGTGAACGCTTTGTTGAATAAACATAAAGATGCAGCTAATGTGCAAGAAAAGATAAATCAACATGCCTATGAATTAACAGTCATGGCTTCCATGTTGGAATTAGCACGAGAAGACGGTGTGTTGGCATCAGCAGAATTCCTTTGGTTAAAACCCGTGGATCGCCCTTTATGGTACATGCTCAATTGCGTAGGTCGACAAACAGCCCATTCTGAAACAGCAGGCCCCTTCGCCCATTGGTTAGCCGAAAAACGTTTACAGCGTGCATTGCAAGTGCCTATGGTGAATGAAGCCGTGATGGCCATGGATGAAGCTATCAAAACCTATGTTTACAAACCTGAGGGAGATGCGTAGTTATGGCTTTTTTACGTGGTCTCGAACAGAAACATGAGCAAGATCCGCATCTATTGTTGCGGGATACGCGAACCTTTGGCCAAAAGATGGTTGATGCCCTGACTGACCCTACCTATGTGGCGGCGGCTTTAGTATTATTGGGTATTACCGCTTTATTGGTACCAGCCATTGCAGACATTATATTATTTGTGGGCGCCGGTGTTTTTATTTATACCTTCACCCGCAAAGTGCATTTGCCTTTCCGCCTTCCCATGACGGCCAAATCTTTAGATTATAATGATATCAAGCCCAGTAGTACAAAACCCAATATGGCAAGGGGTATTTGTTTCTTAGGCAATGAAATGGGTACTAACCAAGAATTATGGTTTAGTAATGAAGACATGCGGACCCACTTATTGATTTTTGGTTCTACGGGTGCTGGTAAAACGGAAGCCATGGTTTCCTTTGCGTATAATGCTTTAATTCAGGGCAGTGGTTTTATTTATGTGGATGGTAAGGGTGATAACTCTCTCTATGCTAAAGTTTTTTCCATGGCGCGGCGCATGGGACGTGAAGATGATTTGCTTTTAGTAAATTACATGACGGGTGCCCGCGATATTGTTGGTCCTCAAGAAAAACGTTTATCCAATACCTTGAATCCTTTTGCCACGGGTTCATCTTCCATGTTATCTCAGCTAGTGGTGAGTTTGATGGATTCATCGTCGGCTTCACCCGATGGTGATATGTGGAAAGGCCGGGCGATTTCTTTCGTAGAAGCGCTAATGAAGCCATTGGTTTATATGCGTGATAAAGGCCATATTCTCTTGGATGCTAACGTAATTCGTAACTATTTCCATTTACCGCGTCTGGAAGCCATGGTCATTGATAAACGCTTTGAATTGGACGGTGGTCATGCCCCCGTGAATTTAGAGGATGTGCCTGAAGAAGTGATGCAGCCGGTTAATAACTATCTATTGACGTTACCTGGTTATAATAAAGAAAAGAAAGGCAAGCAAGTCTCACAGGTTTTAGAGCAACATGGTTTTATTACCATGCAGTTAACCCGTGTATTTACTTCATTAGCCGATACTTACGGTCACATCATGCGTACAGAATTAGCTGAAGTGGATTTGCGTGATGTGGTATTGAATCGCCGCATCCTGGTAGTGTTATTACCCGCCTTGGAAAAATCCCCCGATGAATTATCTAACTTAGGTAAAATTATTGTAGCCACCTTGAAAGCTATGATGGCTTCTGGTTTAGGTAGTGACGTTGAAGGGGAATACCGCGATATTATCCAGCGTAAACCTACCAATGCGAAAACGCCCTTCATGTGTATTTTGGATGAGTATGGTTATTACTCTGTGGAAGGTTTCTCCGTGGTGCCAGCCCAGGCTCGTTCTTTAGGCTTTTCGGCCATTTTCGCGGGGCAGGATTTACCCGCTTTCCAAAAAGCCTCTAAAGAAGAGGCTGCATCCATTGGTGCTAATACCAATATCAAGATCGCTATGAAATTAGAAGATCCCACCGAAACTTGGGAATTCTTCATGAAAACTGCCGGTGAAGCCCTGGTAACGAAAGTGGATCACTTCCAAACCAGTGAATCTTCTGTTTTTAATAACTATGCCGATACTCGCAGTTCATCCTTTGAAAAACGTGCTCGTGTGGATTTATTGGATTTGAAGGATCAGGGCATGGGTGAGGCGACCATATTTTTCAAATCTCGCATCGTACGGGCAAGAACCTTTTTTGCCAATCCACCGCCGGTGAAGCGCATGCGCCTCAACCAATTTTTGAAGGTGAATAGCCCCGAGAAAAAACAACTGATTCAATTCGAACGTCGTCTATTGAGTTTCCGCAATGCGGCGGAACAGCGAGACCTCTACCAGGAAGGTAATCTAGATAGCCCGGAAGTACGCCAAATTGTTGAGACATTAGCTGAAAATGAACACATGAATCCCATCGAACGGGGAGTATTAGTGTTATTATCCTTCCAAGGTGAGGCGCGACCTGCCGTAGCAGAGGAAGACGACAGTTTGCCTGCTTCGGAAATGAATATCTTTACGGGCATGCGTCATAACGATGAATTGAGCAGAATAGCCATCGTTAAGGATATGGATAGCTTTGGCCAACCCATGTTGGGGCGGGCTAGCTGTGGTGAGCGTATCGAGTATTTAGAGCGGCTTTCGGGCAAAACTGACAAGCATGCGCAAAATATTGCCACAGAAGTCATTAAAGATATGTTGATGGCAACCCATTATCCGCCTACTATTAAGCATATGCCCTCAGGCATGCAAACAGCTGGGGTCATTTACGAATTGGTGCACATGATCCGCGGCAAGAAGAAAGAGCAAGCGGATAAGGGTGCGAAAAAGTAACTGTTGATTGGTGAGACTATATGGATGTTAAATCTTCGCTAAAGGCCCTTGCGGCCTTAACTTTGATAGGGATATTATCAGCCTGTTCTTTGCCTCCACCCGTCACACCTGTTTATTCCAATAAAACCCCCGCGCCGAAAGGCCCTACAGATTGTTATGGGAATCTTTTGCCCGCGCCTAATCCCTGTGCTGTTATTTTAAATAAAGTGCAAAGCCAGGGCACCTTGGTGATCATCAAAGGTAATGAGGTTACTATGGTCATGCCATCAGATCGATATTTCTCACCAGGCTCCACGGCATTAAGGACCAATAGTTTCCCTTTATTAGATAACATTGCTGCAACCTTAGCCTGTTACAGAAAAGTTGATGTGTCAGTGAAAGCTTACAGTGATACTCAGGGCACTGAAAAATTCACCAAAGCGGTAACTCAATCCCAAGCGACTCAAATTGCTCGTTACCTTTGGAAAGCGGGAGCCAATGCGCGCATTATGCAAGCTGATGGTGAAGGCACTGGGCAGCCGTTTCGTATTATAATGCCCACGGGCGCACGGGCTAAAGGCGTGCCCAGTTGGGTAAGTGCGGCGGTAGATGATAGCCAAGGCGCGGGTAACCGACGTATTGAAATAACGTTTAATCATGTGACTTATCCCATGTTATAGATAGGACTTTTACAATTATGCCAGATGAAGCTTTAGAAACAGTAAGATTGCGCAATAACTTTTATCGCGATAATTATCGTCGCCTGTTAAGTGCTGTTCTTGTCTGCCTTGTGATTATTACGTGCCTAAGTGGTGGTTTAATTTACCTGGCAACACACCGTCCTCAACCTCAATATTTCGCTACCTCTGACGGTTGGCGATTAGTGCGTTTGGAACCCTTAAGCACGCCCATCATGAATGACTCTCAAGTATTGCAGTGGGCCACCAGTGCGGTGAATAGTATTTTTGATTTTAACTTTGTGAATTACCGCAAGCAATTGCAAGAATCATCGCAGTATTTCACCACCAAGGGTTATCAACAATTTCTCGATGCATTAAAAGCATCTAATAACTTGGATACCATTAAAGAACGCAAATTAGTAGTGAGTGCTGTAGCCACTCAAGCACCCGTGGTGGTGAATCAAGGTGTGATTAATGGTCGCTATGCTTGGGAAATTCAAATGCCTATCATGGTTTCCTATGAAGGGGCTGGGCAACGGGTTTCGCAACCCCTGGTGCTGACACTAATGGTTGTTCGGGCACCAACGCTTGCTAAACCTAGTGGTGTAGCCATTGCACAGTTTGTTGAAGCACCAGCTTCGGGCCCTGTAGGAGAATAGGGGTAAATTCCCTCAGAGCCTTTGATTTACCCATAGCTTTCTTCCCTTTTGACGGGGGCTGAGATAAGATTGTCCAACGGGTTGGTGAAGTGATGTTTGATAGCTTAACAGTAGACTACACTAAATGAGAAATAGTCTTTGGGGACTAGCAAGGTATTTTATGAATTGTAAACAAACCATTGGGATGGCTTTATTGGTTTCGTGGGCATCTTTTGCTGCGGCTGATAATGTCGCTCAGCAATCTCCCCAGGGCAGCCCGATATTGACTCCGCCCAGTGCTGTAGCTTCACAAGCTGCGCCAGTTGCTGCTCCTAGCGGGGCTGCTGCCACACAAGGTGTCGATTCTGGTTGGCAGCTATCACCACATTTGAAAGAAAACAACGCCCAACAGGTGCAGCAGAAATTATCTAATCAAGTGCCTCAGAGCCAACCTCCACAGAATCATCTGCCATCTGCGGCTCCTGTCGTCACGCAGCCTGTGCCTCAATCGGCACCCGTGCAACAACCTGCAACAGTTCCAGCTCAACCTCCTACCGCGATTCAGCAACATCCCACGACGGCTCATCCCACGGATTTACCTAAAGAGTATCATCCAGCTACAGCTGATGATGATTCGCCCGTTAGTAGCTATGGGGCGGCCTTAGCAAAATTACAACGGCAAACGGCTTTCAACCAAGTGATGCATCAAGCCATGCCCTTGACCCCGAAAGAAATAACCCGCTTAAAGTATTTGTATAGTTTAACTCAGCGGGCTTCAGCTGCGACTCCCGGTGGGCCACCGCAACCCACTTCCACAACAGAAATGGTTAACTTATCTCCAGGTGCGGTACCTCCCATTGCACGTCTTTCCCAAGGTTTTGTGACGTCTATTGTCTTTGTGGATGCGACGGGCGCGCCTTGGCCCATTGAAGCCTACGATTTAGGTGATCCTGGTGCTTTTAATATTCAATGGGATAAAATGGATAATATTCTCATGGTGCAAGCGCTGAAATCTTACACTTATGGTAATTTGGCTGTGAAACTAAAAGACTTGAATACGCCGGTTATGGTAACGCTCATCCCAGGCCAAAAAGTCATTGATTATCGTGTGGATATGCGTTTACAACAATACGGTCCTGAAGCTAAAGAATTACCTGGTGGTACCAATTTACCTGGCCAAGCTAATCGCGTTCTTTTAGGTATTTTAGATGGCATTCCTCCTAAGGGTGCAAAAACCTTAAGAGTACAGGGTGGAACGGCCCAAGCATGGTTGTTAAAGGATAAGATTTTTTTGCGTACACCCTTGACGTTGATTTCTCCCGGATGGATTTCTTCCATGGCCAGTGGCGATGGAACCCATGCCTACGAGTTGCAGAGGACACCGACTTTGTTGGTATCCGACCAGGGTGATTTAACCCAATTGTCCATTCAAGGATTTTAAGTAATGGCTTTGAAGTTACCGGATTTTTCTCGATTATTAGGTAGTGCAAAAACCCGCACCGTGGTGATTTTTGTGGTAGTGATGTTGGTGGTTGTCATCGGTATTATTTTCACGAGTTTTCATCAACAGCTTTCTAATGTGGTGCCCACAGTTGCTAGTACGGTCCCTGTGCCCGATGTAGATTCCATCCCTGGTTCAAAGACATCGCCGGTTTATCAAAAAACCCAGCAAGAGCAGAATGTCCAACAAGCTCAGCAAGCGGAACAAACCGGTGGCAGTGCTGTTGCAACTATTACTTCCAATATTCAAAGTACGGACATGCAGAATACGGCGACTAAACCTACCCATACAAAAGAAGCGCCTAAATCCCAGGCCGAGGCACAATTACAACAGCAAATCGCGCAACAGGAACGGGCGGCACAAACTCAATTAACCACGCAAAATATTCAAAATGTGCAGCAGCAAACCCAAACATTAACCCAAGCCATGACCGCACAGGCTAAAGCACTGTTATCAGATTGGACTCCTTCCACGCAACAATATGTGCCTGGCGCCGATGCCTTGGCTGCCCAGGGTGCGCCGCCAGGCGGTTCCCCAGCAGCGGGTGCTCTCAAGGGCGCTTTGGGTGGCGTTGCAGGAGCCGGGACCAGTGCTTCCGCGGCGGGCCAAGATACCAATGGCGATGCATCCACGGATGTGCCTGCAGACATTAAATCCGGTGATATCATCTTCGCTGTGATGGATACGGCGGTCAACTCTGATGAACCCGGTCCTGTTATGGCAACCATCGTTGAGGGTAAGTACAAAGGAGCGAAGTTGCTGGGTAAAATTCAGCATACCAATTCCCAGTTTTCCAAAAAATTGATTTTAGTGTTCAATACTATGAGTATCCCAGATGCTAAAAAGAGTATAAAAATCAATGCGGTAGCCGTGGATCCCAGTACCTCGCGCACAGCCTTGGCCACCAGCGTGGATAATCATTATTTGATGCGTTACGGCACCTTGGCCGCTGCGGCCTTTTTGCAGGGTTATGGTAGTGCGGTGGCTAATTCAGGCTCCATTCAGACCTATTCTGTTGGGGGTAACTTTAATAATGCCTGGACCCAGGTGAACTCCTATAATACGGCTGAGGAGCTTGCTATCGCCGCAGGCCAGGTGGGTGAGACCTTAGGTTATCAATTAGCCAAGAATTTTGATCGCCCACCCACCATCAAGGTGTCAGCGGGCTTGGGCGTGGGGATCCTATTCCTAGCAGATTTGACTCTGCCACCTGATTTGATTGAAACTGACGATGTGAGCAAGGGTAATGGGGATCGAAGTTACACAACTTACTGATTCACAATGTTTTTTATTTGAGAGGCTAGTATGAGCGAGAATTTATTTGACATCGATGACGAGAATAGTGAGTTTAATTTCTCCGATGAAGATGAAAATAGCCCTGTTTTTGAAGAAAAAACAGATAAAAAAAGCTCACAAGTTACTGATTTTATAAAAAAAGCTCAAAAAGTGGTAAAAAAGAAGCCTTGGGTACTAGCCATCGGGGCAGCAATTGTGTTAATATTTGTCCTGTTGATATACAGTTTCGTCTCTTCAGAGGGGAAAACTGAAAAAAAGGTAACCCAGCTAGCGCCGGTTACTCAAGGGACTTTAGCTAACCAGCCAACGTCCATAGCCAGTATTCAAACGGCACCTGAAGCGCCTCAACAAGCGCAACAAAACTCCCAAACAATAAAACAACAGCAAACGCTTTCTAGTGCCTTAGGCAGTGAATCCACTACGGCAACACCTACAAATAATCGTGTCGGTAAATTAGAACAGCAAATGGGAACGTATCAGCAAAAGATTGATGAATTAAGTCAGGTAGCGCAGGGAAATGCGCAACAGATTGCACGGTTGCAAACCACATTACAGCAAATGGATAGTGCACTGCAAAGTATGAGTCGAGCTATGTCGTCCGTACAGAGCGAAGAAAAGAAAGTTCACGATGCCATGAACGCTAAGGCATCAGGCAAGAAAGCCAAAACTTATTATGTAGAAGCCATCATCCCAGGAAGGGCATGGTTAAAAGTATCCGACGGAACGACCTTGACAGTTAGTCCCGGCGTAGAAATTCCAGGCTTAGGCCGTGTGACTCGCATCGACCCTGATTCGGGCACAGTGAAAACCACAACGGGTAAAGTGATTCGTTATGGTATTAATGAGAACTAATGCATAATCTAACGCATTAAATTTCCAGGCAGGATGCCGTAAAAACTAAAGCATGGATAGATGACATTTCATAGAATGTTCTTCTGTAGCTTGTACTATTGACGCGTTGTTTCAAACGCACTGAAATACCCAATTATTATTTTTTTTAAAAATCTTTAATAGAGAAATTAAGAGATTACTATGTCATCAGCACCTAGCTTTCTAAATATGTTGCAATCATTGCAATCTTCGTTGCCCGAAGTGCGCAATATGATTTTAGCTTTTGCCTACGCAGGTGGGACACTGTTTTTGTTAAAAGCACTGTTCAATATGAGACAGTGGGGCTATCGCAACATGATGGGTAGTCAAGTAGAAATGATGAAGCCCATGTGGTATTTGATTGCAGCTTCTATGTTGTTTTTCACACCCACGGCATTAAATGACTTAGTTATTGGTACGATTTTCGGTTCGCCTAATATACTTAATTATACAGCGAAGTCCTCATCGGATTGGAGTCAATCCATGGGTGTTATCATTGGAGTGATACAGATTGTAGGATTATCAGCTTTTGTTAGAGGTTGGTTTCACATTGTAAAATCCAATAATGGCGGAGGCGGTGGTGGCTTTGGTAAAGGGATGACTCACTTAGTGGGTGGTGCATGTGCCGTAAACATCATGGGAATGAAAGCCCTGTTATTTTCGACCTTTGGGTTAATGGGCGCGACAACTATTAGTTTTTAAATTGAATTCGGATGAAAGACACAAGTCTTTTGCCAAAACGTATTCGTCAAAAAGCGAATATCGCAGATGAATTTATATATAAACATCTGCAGGCCTCCAAAGAGAGGCTATTTATTTTATCAATACATTGTAGGAGATGTAATAGTGTTTACTAAAATCAAACGTATCGTAACGAAAAAAGGCTTAATAGCTTCAGCTGCTGTGGTTTCTTTATTCACCAGTGTTAGTGTTTTCGCTAGTACTTCCCCAATCCAGGGCTCAGGTATTGATTTAGGCACTGCTGCTCAAAACGTAGCAACTAACTTAGGTAACTCTGATCCCATGATTTGGTCATTTGCTTATATCTTGGGTGTTGTTTTCACCTTGTTATTCGCATTGAGTATCAAACAGGCTAAAGATATGCATCAGCAACAAGGC
>JAJFKN010000028.1 GCA_021773195.1 Gammaproteobacteria bacterium
AATGGGTCAAAAGCTTCGTTTTATGCAATATTGTTTGATTAGCTATTCGTCTTTCAGATTGATAGGTAGCCAGTAACTCTGGGGCTGACTTCCCATTAATTACATAAGCCAATTTCCAACCCAAATTAATTGCATCCTGAATCCCGGTATTTAAATTAAGTCCACCTATCGGACTAAAAACATGGTAACTATCACCACAAAGAAAGCTTCTTCCCTTAGAACTTTCTCGCGCCACACGATGTCTGAATGGAGCGCAGGTTGTCCATAATAATTTGCTCACAACAATATTTATATTATTTTTCTCGAAAAATATCTTTTCTAAAAATTCTTTATTTAATAATTCATTGGCATCTGAATAATTCATCTCATTAAATGAAACAATAATTCTGTAGGCCTTATCTCCAATAGGCACAGTAATGATATAACCATCTTCAAAAACAAAATACAGCGACTCTGAGGAGATGGGTCTCTCTAACTCTACGTCAAACAATAGAAATTGACTCTGATAATCTTCATAATCATTCTCGACTCCCATCCATTCTCTTACAAGACTATTGTTCCCATCACAACCTATAAGATAATCGCATGTGATTTTTTCTACACTATCAGCGTATTTGTAGGTTAACTCATACCCATTACCTCGACTGTCAATATCGGTGAGCTCAGCCATTTCCTTTACTTTTGATGAATCAATTTTTTCATAGAGTAAATTTTCTAACATAGGCTGTTTTAAGTAATAGAATTTCTTATAAGGGAACTTCATATATCCATATTGAACATTAGAGACTAGTTGATTATTCCAATAGAGTTGAATTTTATCAGTTTTCATGGCCATTTCATCAACTGTGATCTGAAAGTTATTACGCAGCAACGCTAAGGATGCCGGCGTTAAATTCACTGCTCTAGTATAGTCTGACACTGCATTGCGTTTATCTAAAATAAAAAAATCAATACCATGTTTTTGAAGTTCAAGAGCGAGTGACATCCCAGTAGGCCCAAGGCCAACAATAACCACTTGATAATGTTTCATAACGACACTCCTTTAGAATTGAACGATACAGGCTGACCAGGACAATCCAACACCAAAACCCACTAACATAACTTTGCTCCCTGGCTTCCAATGCTTATTTTTCATAGCTCCATACAAAGCTATGGGTATACTGGAGGAAACTGTATTGCCGATATTCTCCAGATTTAAATAAAACTTATTCTCTGGGATATTTATTTTATTTCTCAAATGTTCAAGCATATATGAGTTAGCCTGATGGAAAACAAATAAGTCCACATCATCAACAGAATTTCCAGATTTTTCTAAAAGATCGCGGACCAATTTAGGTATTGTATTCAAAGTAAAATGGAAAACCGCGGATCCATCCATACATAAATCAGCTTCATAGATGGCACCTGACATTAATCCCGACAATCCCGATTTTTTTGATATCAAGCTCTTTGCTTCATTTCCGTTGGTACCATAAACAAATGAATCAATCCCTTTGTCCTCGGAGCTTCTAATCAATGTTGCTGCTGCCCCATCACCGAAGATGGTTTTTAAATGCCTATGCTCATCTGAAATTAGCTTCGTATAGGTGTCAGCGGTAATAAGTAATATGCATTTTGCCCGATTACTTGCAATCAACCCTTCCGCCATCATCAAACTATAAACGTATCCCGAACATCCTTGATTAATATCCAAAGCCCCAACATTTTGACCTAGTCCAAGAGCACTTTGGATAAGGCATGCATTGGTTGGGACTAAATATTTAGGTGTTTGAGTACAGAATAAAATAAAATCGATTTCAGATTTATCGATGTTATGTTCATCGATTAACTGATACGCAACAGCAATGGCCATATCAGTACTAAATTCAGCTTCACCTGAAACATGCCGATTTTTAATGCCTGTTTTTGACTCTATTTGGTCAATTGGCCATTCAGGATGACTTTGTTTCAAATACTCATTACTTCTTTGCTGTTCAGGTAAATAATAACTTATGGCTTCAATGGATGCTTTCATGGCTTAAATCTCCTTTTCCTAGATAAATAAGATCCGGTAATACAATATTTTCTGTGTTAATAATTGTGCTTCCCCAAGATAAGCCCACGCCAAAACCTACTAAGGCAATACGTTGGGAGCTATTATCTAACCCAATTTCTTTTCCATGCGTTGTCATTAATAAAGGAATTGACGGTGGGCTCGTATTTCCAAATTCATTAATATTGCTTGGCATCTTTTTCTCATCAATGCCGGATTTTTTTGCCAAATGACTAAGCATGAATTTATTTGCTTGATGAAATAACCAGTGATCTACATCAGTAATTTTATATTCAGAGAATGATAGCAAATTTTTTATGGATTCTGGAACCCTTGAGAGGGCAAAACTAAATACGGCAGAACCATCCATAAATAGCTCTTCTTCAGAGCGAATAACTTTGTCCTTATTGTGTTCTTTTCTCAGATTAGTATGGTTTGATTTTGGTTTTCTAAATCCGCCTGCCTCTATAATTAGAGACTCATAGCCCGAACCGTCGGTACCAACTGAAAAATACGAATCCTCAGCTTCTTCATCAAATTCAATTGCAGTGGCTGTCCCCGCATCACCAAATAAGACATTCGCAGGCATGTCATTGGGTGAAATTACTTTGCTTATTGTATCACCGGCTAATAATATGATTCGTTTTAGACCTCTAGCCCGAATCAGGCTAAATGTTGTCAATAACCCATACACATATCCAGAACAACCTAAGGCCATATCAAATGCTAAACAATGAGAATTCAATCCCAACTTATATTGAAGAACACAACTCGTTGCAGGCAAAATGTAATCACCTGTTTGTGATAAAAAGATCAAACCATCTACACTTTTTCTGTCCCAACCTAACTCATCTAATAGACGATTTGCAGCGGCCAAGCACAAATCTGATGTACATATATCACTGGATGTAACATAACGATTATCAATACCAACGGCTGACGATGTTTTTCCAATATCATCGTGATTTTTTTCCAATACAAGGTTAGATATTGGGTTATCTGGAACAGATGCAGCAACCCCTCGAATTGCTGCATGATTTGTTGTCACTAAAGCCATTATGCTACCCTCTTTTCAATCAACCCATATAAATCGTTCATAGTTTTTATGCTTGTGAGCATGTCACTATCAAGAACGATATTAAAATAGTTATCCACGAGAACAATTACACTAATTGCTGCTAATGAATCCCACTCTTCTAAGCTCGTCAAGTCAAATTCATTGTGCAAGTCTTTCGGATCTTGCTCTACAATTTGAGCGAACTCACTTATAAATTCTTTACTAACCATATTATACCTCCATACATGGGTTAATTAAGAAATACATTGCCAACCTAAACTTCTCGCCTCAGCCTGTAGTCTTTGATTATTTCCAACAACAATTGGATTCTGCGCAAGAGACAACATTGGAATATCACTCATGTCATCACCATAGCAATAGCTACTTTTTAAGTCTAAATCTTCTTCATTAATCCAATCCAACACAGACTTTTCTTTGTTTTTTCCAATAATGGGGCCCTTATACAGTCTTCCACTATATAAACCTTCATCAACTTCTAATACATTACATATAATTTTATCAATACCTAAATCTCTTGCTATGGGTAAAACACATTCATAAAAAGAACCCGACACAACAGCTAACTTAGCACCATTTGCTTTATGTTTCTCCAGCTCCTTTACTATCTTTTTATTTAACAATCCCTTTCCCTCCTCTTGATACCATTCAGAACATGCCTCAGCCATTGATTTGTGTGAGAATCCGGAGTAATGCGCATAATAATAACGGTTCAATGCCATTCTATTGCTTCTATATTTATATCTATTGATATTATTAATTACGCAACCCAAATCCATCTCCACACCAGAGTCACATCTTTTATCAAAAAAGTACTTCAATGACCGGATCATGGTCTTACATGAGATAAGCGTTTCATCTAAATCAAAAAACACACAATAACTCATTTTACTTCCCCTCTTTAAGTTAAACCGCAATGCATTTCGATAAACCAGAATTCTCAATACCCGTTACAAAACTGCGATTTAATATAGTGAACTTAAACTCTAATGAGCAAGTCACATTACTCCCCTGGACAAACTCAATGCTTGCTGTTACTCGCCCATTACCCTCAGACTTAACTTTCTTCTCCACCACTTTGTATCTCAGAACTGTTTTCAAAGGGTACGTAAAACTATTAAATTTAATATTTAAATCATTTGCCAAGTACACCATTGCGCTATTGGAGTAGTATTTTTCAGTCACTGCATTAACCATCTGACGGGCGGCCTCCACCAGCAACATGAACTGTAGATGCTTCCCCGTCACATGGTCGCTTAATTCTGCACAATGCTCATCCAGCATCAATAACGATTCATATAATTCTTCACCCACTCGTTTTGGTTCTGATATACTGATATTTTTCTGCTTGTGCTTATGGGTTAATTCTTTGTTACAACGAACTTCACCATCGAAATAAGTTTTAACATCTACTTCATTTTTTCCATATTTTTTTAAGTATTGCCTTAGTAACATAATACTTTCTTCATTAATACCTTGTTCAATATACAGGGTTACATTATCTAACTTCTTCCGCTTAACAAGATTCAGTACTGAATCATAGGTTAAGATATTTTCCTTATCAGCGGTGCCTTTAAAACTGTTTGCAACGATGTGTATCTCTTTCATGGGTGGTAACTCCTCTTCCATGTCTCAGTGTGCTTTCGCGTAACCGTATAAATTGGTCATAAGATTACTTAAGGACAGTCTATAACTACTTCTGGAGTTTGTAAACACTTTTGTAATAATAATGCAGTCACTTTGTAATTAATCACCGTAAATCATATTTTTCAACAGCTTACAACAGTCTTAACCGAATCTAATATGCTCAACACTTGAATAGTTTGCATAATATTATTATAATTGTTATAGTATCCGCTTATTTTCATCACTTTTAGACTTAAATATATGACGGCAATCAAATCCAAAGTTTTATCACTTGACCCCCAAAGCTTACTGATCAGTAACTTGAAGGTCCTTATGCGCTCTCGTAACATCAATGAGGCAACACTGGCACGGGAAACACAGATCCCTCAAGCCACTCTACATAAAATATTATCTGGTAAGACCAGCGACCCAAGAATTTCCACTCTTAAGATCCTAGCTGATTACTTCAAGACAACTTTAGATGATCTTTATTCTCATGATATGAACCAAGGCATCCATGAAAAGAAATCGGCGAATAGCATTGCCATCATTTCTTGGCAAGATTGTTTGAATAGTAGTGAAATAATAAAACCATTAACTACCAATAACTGGGATAGCTGGTTGGTGGTGGATAGTGTCTTACATGAAAGCTCTTATGCCCTTTCTAGCAAGCCCTGCATGGAGCCACGCTTTCCACGGGGCACTATATTGATTGTGGATCCAGAAACTTCACCTGATGATGGTGATTTAGTGATTGTGCATTACCCAGATACCAATGAAGCAACCCTACGAGAATTATCTCAGGATGGTCCTATCAGGATGTTACTTTCCTATAATCAAAATATTCCGCCCGAGCAATTAACTAAAGACATCAAAATTATTGGCACCGTAGTTCAATCCAGATTTTTATATCAGTAGAAGATACTATTAGCTAGCCTTTAGCTAGTTATCCCACGGCACGAGAATAGTTAAGATAAAAAGGCTAGAAACAATGAACTGTACACCGTTAGCACTAAACTCTAAATATATTCTGCCTCTTGCTATGATATATGCCGCCCTCATGATAGCAGCTTCTACAGTCGCATTTAAATTCGTAAATCTTTTTGGCTTTGTGGAATCTGGTGCAACTATAATCTTCCCTCTAACCTATGTGATCGGTGACATTATCTGTGAGGTTTATGGCTGGAATATAAGCATGAGAATAATTTGGCTTGGCTTATTATGTGAAAGCCTATTTGCCCTTCTGATCACACTCATCATACATATGCCAAATTATGGCATAGGCCCAACAAATGCCTTATTCATTGAATCAATCGGTAGTATTTGGCTCTTCGTTATCGCCGGAGTAGCAGCTAATGCAATTGCATTCTTTGTTAATATTTCAATAATATCAAGGACAAAAATCCTAACCAATGGCAGAATCTTCTGGTTAAGAAGCTTATTCTCAACGGCCATATCCGAGTTAATTATTGTTTCGTTCACGGGAATAATTGCATTTTCATCAGTCCTTGCCGGAGGGCATGTTTTTCATATTATTATCGATGCCTACATTCTTGAAATAGCATATGCTTTGATTTTTGTTTTTCCTGCACAGCTCTTAGTTACCATTCTAAAGAAATCTGAAGCTATTGATGCCTATGATACTGGCATCAAATATAATCCATTTAAATTAACTTAGCTTTTCTGATAAAAAACAGTTTAATTAATCTACATAGGTTTTCATAAAAAGGAGATAACCATGCCCAAACCCATAAAAAAAATTGTCATCATGATGGCTATGGCAGAAGAAGCCAAATCCATTATTAACACTATGGACTTCACCCGTCATAGCTATAATGAGCTTAATGACCAGCTTGGTTTAATGACTTATCGACAAATGAAGGGTGATACAGAAGTTATATTAGTAGTTAGTGGTCATGATCGCAGATTTGAGAATATTTGTAACGTAGGCCCACATTTTGCTGGTGTTACCACTTGGGAAGTGGGCACAAAATTACAACCTGACCTTATTCTTAATGTGGGGACCTGTGGTGCTATGGCAAAGAACGGAGTACAAATTGCTGATGTCTTTATCAGCAGCGGTTCTTTCAATTACTTTGATCGCCGTATTCCCCTCGGAGACTATGCAGCCTATGGCAAGGGTGGATTCCCCTGTTTGCCTATAAATCGCATGGCAGTAGCTAACGGACTAAAACCCGGGAATATTTCCACTGGCAATTCACTGGATATCAACGAAACAGACGAAAGCGTGCTTAAAAGCTTAAACACTGACGTAAAAGAAATGGAAGCTGCTGGTATTGCTGAATTTGCCAGATTACTCAAGATCCCTGTGGTGGCTATTAAGTCTGTTACTAATTTAACTGGAACTGAGTTACAAACCACTGAAATTACGGGGTCCTTCGAAGATAATTTACAAAAAGCCATGCTCGCCATAGCGGAAAAATTACCTCAAGTGGTTAATTTTATTGTTGACAAAAAACCATGGGAATTAGACATTGACCCTAGCACACTACAATTGGCAACCCTGAAACAGCAGTTACAAAATACCCCCTTTGGCCAATTTTACTCGCAAGTCAGACATGACGCCACCGAAATCAAGGCTAGAGAGGAAGTTGACGCCAGCAAAATAAATGCTATTTTAGATTTGCTTTATGACCAGTACCATGCCTATACGTACGGAGGAAGCCATGCCAACGCAAAAAAGTCCCTGGCTGAAATACTGATTCAGCAAGTCTATGCACAATACCCCCAATTTGCCTTTGACAAATTAGGCCCAGAGTTGGGTATCACATCCATAGAAGAATTAAGCGATGGTAATATTAATTTCGTTTTCAGGGTACGTAATAACAAGGGCGATTCTATCATCATTAAATACGCAGCAGATTACCTGCGAAAATACCCTGACATCCCCCTGGCTACAGACCGAATCTATTTTGAAGCAACAGCCCTTACGGAATTTCGAGAATGTTGTACTGAACATGTGCCAAAAGTCTTTCACTATAATAAAAGCCACTGTTTTATTATTATGGAAGATCTAAATCACCATTACGTTATCCGTCAAGCCTTAGTTGAAGGTAAAAAATTTCCTCAACTTGCAGAACATATGGCTAACTTCTTCGCTGAAACCCTATTTAGGAGCTCTAGCTTCCATCTAAATTATGCAAAAAAAATGGCCCTGACTCAGAAGTTTTGCACCAATATCGGTACCTGTGGTATCACACAGGTTTTCTTCTTTAGCCTACCCTTCATGGATGATCCAAGTAATATCGTTGCTGAAAAGAATACACAACAGGCACAATTACGCTCGTTTGTGAAAACACATGTTTGGGAGAACCAACCATTGCTGGCCCAAGTTCAAGACTTAAAGTACCGTTTCGAAAACGAGCATGATGCCTTGCTACATGGCGACGTACATACAGGCTCCATCATGGCCAATGAAAATGAAACCTATGTGATTGATGCTGAGTTTGCTTTCATGGGCCCTATAGGTTTTGATATCGGTTCATTTATCGCAAATATGCTCTTAGCTTCTATCAGCGCTCATCATCGAAAACCTCCTAATCCTCATCACAGCAATTGGCTCCTGGCGCAAATAGAAATCCTTTTGCAGCGATTTACAGTGAAGTTTATGGCTCTATGGCAACTGAGCCCCAATTGTAATAAAACTAATGAGTTATTTAAGATAAAGTATATACAAAATATCTTATCCAGTGCCGTTGGATTCGCCGGCGTTGAAATGCTACGCCGTACCATTGGCTGTGCTCAGGTATATGACTTAGAATCCATTAGTGACTCAGAAAGCCAACTGGCCGCACAAAAAAGGGCTGTTGAAATGAGCATTGCCTTAGTTCAAGGCCATAAGAATATTCATACTCTCGAAGACATTGTTTCTCTGTTAGGTAACCACCATCACGCAGTAACATCAACGTCACGTTATCTTGCCATTAGTGATACATCTTATGTTCATGCTACAGCAGGTCTTTTATTTCTTGGAAACGCCAAACCTTCCGGCATTACTCAGGAGCAAACTTCGCAAACTTCTTCAAGCACTGACTTTGGCACTTCAAGAATATGTAACTAGAGCTATTTAACTAATCTCAGTTTTGGTCGTATGGATTGAGCAGAGGGAAGGACACAGCTTCCCTGCTCCTTCTTCTCGCTGGATTTTTCAATTTTATCCATACTAATCCCAGCCAAAATACCAATGTAACAAGCTTGACTAGGGTCAAACTTTGAAATGATCTTTTTACTATTTACTAAAATCAAAGGTTGCTCAACAAATTCCTTTCTGATCTTTTTATGAATATAGCCCAGTGAGCCGTCTCTGTTTTGATAAATAATTTTGTATTGGCCTTTGTCACCATTGAGCAGAAATGCCATTTTCTTCATAGTCTTTATGGCTTCTTTACCAACCAAGGTTTTGCGCAAAAACCGACCGTAGTAACCACCGATACAGCAAGCTTGCAAAGGTGTCAAAGCACTGAGAATTTTAGGATTGCCAATGGTATCTATAATGGTTGTTTTGATGACGGTACAACTACCACTCAAACGCAGCAGCATAGTGCCTTTGGTTACATCAATACTTTCAATTTGGTAGGGCACACGCCGATAGCTGCGCATTGAGGATAATAATAACTGTATATATTCCATTAACTTTGACATATGAACTGATCCTGATGTTCAATTACCCAGGCCTAGCTATCTCTATACCCTTAGCGGTAAATAGCTAGTCAACCAACACTATACCACACCATAAACATGCTGACGAAGTTTTGCCGAGATTGGAAAAATGCATATGCCGTATTATGCGGGTACGTATGGGTCGTCCAAAGTTAATAATGTAAAACTTTTCAGTCAGTTAAGATTTTATTTCGCGACTCATAACCCGTTGGTCCTAGGTTCAAGTCCTAGTGGGCCCACCAATAAAATCAATAGCTTAACTGTTTTCTAAACGGTATAACATTTGACAGTGTCGGAGTTTTACGGGAGCTAACAAAAGTTGGGCTACGTAAAACCGTCAATGTCAGGCTACTCTCACTATTTTTTGCAACTCGATTTACCATTTCTGACCTGCTCCCAAAAGACTGTGCCAGACATAATTAGAGAAATTTGGCAAAATGACCTTATAGAGAGAAGAGAATTTTGTCATGAAGAAACGTTATACTGAGCAACAAATTGCCTATGCGCTGAAACAAGCAGAGACGGATGTATCCGTTCAAGAAGTTGTCAGGAAGATGGGTATATCAGAGACGACTTTTTACAATTGGAAGAAGCGCCACAGTGGCTTAACCGGCACAGAGCTTCGAGCCCTCAAGCAGCTGCAAGAAGAGAATCAGCAATTGAAAAAACTGGTGGCTGATCTGAGTCTTGATAAGCAAATGCTGCAGGACTTATTGTCAAAAAAGGATTAAAGCCAGCCTTAAAGAAAGAGCAACCTGATTATTTATGTTCAGCATACGATGTCAGCGTACGTCGCGCTTGTGAAGTAGTATTGCTAAACCGCAGTAAGCTATTATTACCATCCCACAAAAGATTCGCAAGCACCACTGAGGCAACGAATCAAAGAGATTGCTAGAGCACGAATGAAGTGCCCCAGTAAAAATCTGTAGAATGAAAATTGTGGTTTAGTTCGATGGTTTTTTAAAAATGTAGAAAAAATCAACTTTGCCTGTTGTTAAGTTATGCATGGCCCCAACTAGCATGACTTTATTCTCATTGACCAATTGCTTAATCGTGTTACTATCTTGATAAATATTATCAACTTGATCAATGATATTCTGCTTGGCTATTGCGTTGATATCGGCTTTGTTTTGACAGTTAATCTTTTTATTACTACTGACTGTTTTGACGGCGGGGTAAATTCCACGCAGCAGTGTCTTTAAGTTATTTTCACCACCCTTTTCACAAGCACCTTTGATTGCACCACAATCAGTATGGCCCATCACAACAATAAGTTTAGCACCGGAATGTTTGGTAGCAAACTCCATACTGCCCAACATATTCTTATTGACAATATTACCCGCAACACGCCCTACAAAAATATTCCCCAAACCTTGATCTAAAACAAGATCGGGCGAGCTCCTAGAGTCTATGCAACTCAGAACAAATGCATATGGATATTGACCTGAAGCGGTGTTCTTTCTTATTTGGCTAAAATCATTATGATTCATCTTATTTTCTGTAAATCTTTGGTTGCCTGCTTTTAACTTATTTAGGACTTGCTCTGGCGTTATTGCTTGTTGTTGAAGCTGTGTTACACCTGTTGTGATCACTTGAGGGGGGCTATCAGCCAAACCGATATTGAACGCCATGATAAAGATAAAGCCTACCAACAACTTTTTCATAACATTACTCCTTAACCATTAACAGGCACAAAAACACTTAGATTGCTAATGTTTGAAATTATAGTACGGATTGTTGGTATCTCAACTAGCGTACATAATGGCCAAAAATATTGATACCTGGTCACCTTTCAGTCATGACACATTATTCATTACCCGATCCACGGCAGTTTTAGTACCCGCCGCGCAGGCCAGTGCTAATGGTATCCAGATTGAAATGTTCGACTCTCACTAGCTATTATTGTAAATTTCACTATCTCGAGACTGTTCAAGCCATACTCGCCACCTAAGTAAATTAAAGCTTTCCCTTCCCTTGTTACTATTTTATACTTCATTATAGCTATTATTAGTAAACAATGTGACGCAACAATGGCAAGGTGCAAGTATGACTAGTGTAATTAAAATAATAAATGAGCTAACATTAGAGCCCCATCCTGAAGGCGGTTATTTTAATGAAATATATAAATCCACTGAAACCGTAAGTTCACGAAAACACCCTGGCCGTAGTGCAAGCACCATGATTCTTTACCTGTTGAATGGTAAAAATTACTCGGCATGGCATCGCATTGATTGCGATGAGCTTTGGACCTTTGCCAGTGGCAATACACATGCCCATATTTACATAATAAATTCTGATGGTACATCAGAAACGCACCAAATAGGCGATATAGAAGATGGTTTTTCACCCCTTGTAACCATCGAAGGAAACAAATGGTTTGCCGTGGAGCTGGCTGAAAAAAGTGACGAACATTACACTCTATTCACCTGTAGCTGTGCCCCTGGATTTGAATACGAATATTTTGAATTGGCAACTGAAAAGCAATTAACCGATAATTTCCCCATGCACGCTGAATTATTTGCACGTTTAAGTATATCCGATTAAATACGAGATACTATTTTAGATTTTTTTCTAACAACTCATGAAAAATTCTCAAAACCTATTACATGGACTGAGCTAAAAATACATCTAGGAAATCTTTCTTTATAAATCCAATATTGGGCCAGGTCAGAATTTCAGGCCTTCTCAAATAACGTTGACCTGTCCCAACCTTTATGGCCCAATATAATCTAAGAAACTCTAGCTTATGGCAACTTATCGAGGTTGCATTGATTACCTGTCCAGCTAACCTTCTTACCCGTGGCCTTATTCATTGCATCAACCGCTTGACCAATGGCTTCTTGAGTCGCACCTGAAAAATAGCCATCAGCACAAGTTCCAGTATTACAGCCACCACCAAGGGTAACGAAATTATTAGACTGCTTTATCTTGCATGTACAGATAGCTTCACTGGCATTACTGGGATTCACCGCGCAAGGCATATCCATACAATCGGTCCAGGGAACGCCTGCACAGGTCATCACTTTCTTGTTTTTGAATTGTTCTAAAGAAAAAGTGGATATTAGTAGCTGCACACCTTCCTCCTTTTTCGGAACACGTTTGTCACAAGCCATTAACCCGGCGCTAACACCACTTTGTACATCACAACGACAGATGGCCTTTTTGGTTGGGTCATCAGGAGACGGCAAACACTTTGCTGACGTGCATAAAGCGTAGGTTTGATCGCAAGTAATAAAGGGATTAGCTGACCACGCCTGTGAACTTATGAATACACCTAAGAACAGGGTTATTAGGATACGTAATTTCATTGTCTCGCCCCTATTTGTACTGTTTGGATAAGTATAGTTGGAAACATTGACTATCTCTATTATAGGTTTACTATTTTGTTTCTACTAAGAATTTAGGGGCTAACCCTATGGAATTTCAGGGTTATCTAGAGATCTTCAAGAAAATTGAATTCCATTAAATGCCGTACTAATTGGATTTTATTTCGACTACCAAAACGCATTCTTAAACGTTCAAAATACACTTCCACTGTTCTTTTTGACAATTTCAACATCTCGGCGATTTCAGGCGAGGTCTTTCCCTGTAATAATAAGAAAGCGCACTGTTTTTCTCGTCGGCATAATGCTATTTTGGGCATGTTCATAGCCGTGCATTGATTTTCGTGATCAATATCTTTTAAAAAACTTGTAAGATCAATTGTGGAGCTCTCTGCTGTACTATGCGTGAAATAGCCGCTTGTTTCAGAGTCAACCGAACAAGTTAGTGAAAACATTCGATTTAGTCGGTCATTTATTAATAATGATTTATTAAAATAAGTAATAAATTTTTCTAAGGCATCCACTTTTTGCATAAAGAATGATTTTACATGGGCAGCGCTGTAGGGTGCGGCAAAATGGTAGTACTTTCTTTCACCTTGATTGCGTTCAATGATAGTTAACATATGCCAAACACCATAAACCATGCCCCGCTCGTAAAGTTCTTTTGTTTTACCAAAGCCTTCGGTGGGGTCACGAAAAATATATTTACTTTGCCCGCTACCCTGGCAATGCACATCGTTTTGGTAATAACCACCTCTATAATAGTCTTCTAAAAAATGTGGATTGGAGGCAATAGCAGCTAAGGCTCCATCCTTGCCAAGCTTTGTATGGGCAAAGAATGATAGACCTAGTCTTTTTAAAGGACGGCAAATGCCTTGAATATCCTCAGAGTGGGTCAGCCCTGGATGATGCTTAATGATAGAGTTGATATCCAAATGCCAATCCTCTTTTGATTTTTAGTAACCGAGCGCCTATACAGCACTATTGTATCAATTTCATGCAAATAGGGCAATAACAAACCGCCGCCGGCAACCGTAATAATACTGAGCAGAGCAGACCATTAATGATCACCTCTCACCCAGCAACATTCATCCGTTCGGTATGTTTAATTTCTAATGGCATTGTATTGAACAAAGTACTTATGGTACACTTCTGCCCAGTATTGCTTTCTATCATTATTACAATAAGTTAGAAAATAAAGGATTGCGCAAATTTGCAGGAAAAAGATGGATAAGAAGAATCTCATTCTACTGATCACACCCACGAGCCAGCTGGAAAATCTGGCGTCTCTGGAAAAACGCTTAAGCACTTATCATTGCCTTGTACTTCTATATGTGGTGCCCAGTACATCTTTATGCCATTACCAAGCAACGTCTACCAACGGTCTTGTTCATGAATTAGTCAAAGAAGCCAAGCATGTGATGGATGAAATCTGCAAACATTTGGATGTACCCGATCTACCCTGCATCGTGGCCGAAGGTATCCCACAGCGTGAGGCGAAACGCTTAGCTTTGCATATGGGCGGTGCTGATATTGCAGAACTAGCGCCTCACCACGAACGCGCGGGTAAGGCTCTAGTGCATTGAGCCTGATTCGCCTTGAAACTAATTAGCTATAACAGGATGCACATGTCGCGGCAGCAGGGGGATTCTCCGTCTTCTTTAGTTCCATCCTGATTAGTCGTAACTAAGGGGTCAGCCTCTGTTGATTTTCTCCGTTTAGGTCTCTTATGCTTAACAGAAAAAATACCGGTATTAACGACACTATCTGCGCCCCCCTCCTCAACATGTACAGGACTGGCTGCACCAATAGACTTGACTCTACTGGCGGTGCGAACAGGTAGTAATGCAAAATATCCGTTGATATTCCATGCTTTTCCTGCACCGTGGGCCAAGATGGCTTCCCAGTGATCACCTTGGTAGAAAAGTTCCTGCCAATTTCCACTAATACAAATAAAATACTTATCACGACCATCATTCGTATACTGAAAGCAGTAACCATGCAATTGAATAAATTGTATATCACCAGATGAAATTATTGCTTGTGATTGGCCTGAGATTGTTATGTTCGTTTCTACAAATGTCTTACTCGCGTATTTTTCTCTAATAATACCAAAATTATTAAAAACGCCTTGCTCAACGCCTGTGTCTATTCTCGCTCTTGGGGGGCAGTCTTTTTCACGCAATCTTACTCGGTTTTTGTCCTCAGTAACACACCAGGAAAGTTCTTTACCTCCATATTCTCCAACAGCTATGTGCTCTAGTGTATGCTTTACACCTCCATGAAAAATATAATGAACACCGTATGCTTCTTCATGCTTATACCATTTACCGTTGATATAAATTTCTTGAGCGTCATCATTGGCTCGAGTTCTTACTCGAACACGGCGGGAACAAACGTAGATCATTTGCTGAAACTTTAAAAGATTTTCCTGAAGTTCATCATTAACACGCCGGCTCAATGGACCCTCGCTAGGACAAGAGCTCGCGACTGTAGAAAGGACATCACTATTTCTCCGCATACCTCATTCCTCCTTCATTCTTATTGTTCCACCCTAGCACGACCAAATAGGGCATTCAATAGGAATCATTCTCATGCAGTGAAATTGTCCATGACTATACGTAGTAATTATGGGATTGGCGCAGAAAACAAGCGAAATCTGCCGGTGGTTCGGATAGAAAAGATGGTGCCGGATATAGGAGTCGAACCTACGACCTTCACATTACGAATGTGCTGCTCTACCAACTGAGCTAATCCGGCAAGAACCAGGAAGTATAAAGATCCCCTCTACAGCCGTCAATTGTCTGACATATGGGTCACAAATTATACAAAACCACTTTGGATAGTGGTTAACTTACCTTGCGGTTTAGCAAATGTCCTACAGTCTGCCTTGATACTTTGACCTATAATTCAATCTTCAAAACAACCGGTTGCACCATGCTCAACTGATGATTTGAATCGTTTGCTGTGAATTGGCCTAAAATCTGCAGCTAAACCTATGGAACTGTCAATTGTATTGAATGTAAAAGCTTCTATTATGAAATGAGGACTGACTCTTGGAGAGGAAAATGAATAGAGTACGCAACCGTCAAAGGGGTTTTACCCTAATCGAATTAATGATCGTTGTGGCGATCATTGGTATTTTGGCTGCTATCGCCATACCGTCTTACCAAAACTATGCAACGAGAGCCCGTTTTGCGGAAGTTATTGGTGCCTCAACTCCTTTCAAGGTAGGTGTAGCTGATTGCTTCCATACCACAGGCGCATTAACCACCTGTAATACTGGCACCAATGGTGTACCTCCCTTCGGCGGTGCCGCTGGTCAGGTCAATACCGTTGGGGTTGCTGCTGGTGTAATTACTGTGACGCCTGTTGCTTCCAATGGCATTGCAGCTACGGATACATACATCCTAACGCCCAGTGATACTAATGGTACCCTCACATGGGCCACTACAGGTTCTGGTTGTTTAGCTACGAGTTTGTGTAGATAGTCCTAGCTTTTAAAGTGCCCTCAGGATGAGGGCACCGTTCTTCCATCAACTCATTAGAATAATTGGTGGCATTGACAGACTATAGGTAAATAGTTAGGAAAAAGTCATGGAAACACAGCAAGATTTTAATCTCAGCGGTCTCGCCAAACGTCTCGTTCACGATGGATTACTCAACGAGCAAACGGCACAACAGGCTCAACAGCAAGCTTTAAGCGATAATATCCCTCTGGTTAATTTCCTCACGGACAATGACGTCCTCAGCGCTCAAGATATTGCACATACGACAGCCCGTAGCTTGGGTATACCTCTCATTGATTTAGATGCTTTTGACACGGAAAATATTCCTACTGATATGGTCAATATGCAGTTGGTACGTAAACTCCATATCATTCCTCTCATGCAACGGGGCAGTCGGCTCTATATCGGTATATCCGACCCCACGGACCATAAAGCAATTGACACCATTAAATTCCAAACCGGTTTAAAAATCCATATCGTTCTCATTGAACATAATAAACTGGAAAGAGCGTTAAACAGTATCCTTAACTCCCAAGAAGAATCCGTTTTTAAAGATCTCAATGATACGGATTTGGATGAAATCGATATCAGCTCCGAAGAAACCTATGTGGAGCAAGAGCTAGATAACTCTGAAATTGAAGATGCACCAATCGTACGCTTTGTACATAAAATTTTGTTGGATGCTATTCACAAAGGTGCTTCGGATATTCACTTTGAACCCTATGAAAGAAACTATCGAGTGCGTTTTCGTATCGATGGTATTCTCTACGAAATAGCTACTCCACCAACAAATTTGGCTAATCGCTTGGCTGCACGTCTCAAAGTGATGTCTAAATTGGATATCTCTGAGCGGCGAATTCCTCAAGATGGTCGATTTAAAATGAATTTATCGAGGAATCATTCCATTGATTTCCGTGTTAGCACCTGCCCCACCACCTTCGGTGAAAAAATTGTTATGCGTTTATTGGATCCTGCAAAGGCCAATTTAAATGTAACTGACTTAGGTTTCGAGGATTTCCAACAAGCTATATTCGACTCTGTCATCCATAAGCCTCAGGGCATGTTATTAGTAACGGGCCCTACAGGTAGTGGTAAAACCGTCACCCTGTATTCGGCATTGAATATCCTAAATACCAAAGATAAAAATATTTCTACCGTAGAAGATCCCGTGGAAATCAATATGAAGGGTATCAATCAAGTTCATGTGAATCAAAAATCTGGATTAACCTTTTCTCTTGCTTTGAGAGCATTCTTACGACAAGATCCTGACATTATCATGGTAGGTGAAATCCGGGATTTGGAAACCGCTGAAATTGGTGTTAAAGCTGCGCAAACGGGACACATGGTTTTATCCACCTTGCACACCAACTCTGCCCCTGAGACCTTAACACGTCTTATGAACATGGGTATCGCGTCCTTTAATATTGCGACCTCCGTTGAATTGATCATCGCTCAACGTTTAGCAAGAAAACTATGCCCCAGTTGTCGTGAGGATGAGAACCTAACAAACGAAGCACTATTGAGCATGGGGTTCGAGGAAAGCCAGCTCAATAACATCAAAATCTATAAACCCAATCCCAAAGGTTGTGAACATTGCACCAGCGGCTACAAAGGACGTGTGGGTATTTATGAGTTGTTACTTATGACCAAAGAAGTAGGCGCCATTATTATGAATGGCGGTAATTCTTTAGATATCTTGAAACAAGCGGAAGCTCAAGGATTTAAAAGCTTACGCAAGATGGGTTTGGAAAAAGTCATGAAAGGCGTCACTAGTTTGTCTGAAATCGAACGGGTAACGAAAGATTAATTATGGCTGTAGCAGACACAAAACAGGCAAAAATGATTGCCTTTCACTGGGAAGGCATTAATCGTTCAGGTGAATCCATTCAAGGTGACATCAGCGCTTCCAGTATTTCTGAAGCAAAGATTGAATTGCGCCAACAAGGCGTGGTACCTAAAACTTTAAAGAAAAAATCCAAACCTTTATTTTCTATGGGGCAGAAAAAACTTAAATCATCGGACATTGCTGTCATTAGCCGCCAATTAGCCACCATGATAACTTCCGGTGTACCTCTTGTTCAAGGTGTGGAAATCATTGGAAAAGGGAACGCAAACCCCAATGCACAAGAATTATTGATGACCATAAAAGCGGATTTAGAAGCGGGACATGCCTTAAATGAATGCTTAGCCAAACACCCTAAATATTTTGATGAACTTTATTGTAACTTGGTCAGTGCCGGCGAACAGTCAGGTACTTTGGATAGTATGTTGCAACGTATTGCCACCTATAAAGAACGCATCGAAACCATTAAGAAAAAAGTCAAAAAGGCCCTCTACTACCCAGCCGCAGTCATGGCTGTTGCGCTTATAGTTACAGTGGTCCTTTTATTATTCGTTGTACCGCAATTTGAATCACTGTTTAAAGGCTTCGGTGCAGACTTACCCATGTTCACCCGAATGGTTATCGATATGTCGCGCTGGATGCAAGATTTTTGGTGGGTAGCCTTCTTCTTCGTAGCCGCCGCTGCTTTTTCTTTTGGTTACTTAAAGAAAAATTCCGACAAATTTAATTTTCTATTGGATAAACTGGTGTTGAAACTCCCCGTTGTGGGTAATATTATGCAGAAAGCTGCCATCGCTCGTTATTCTCGGACTCTATCTATCACTTTTGCTGCGGGTTTACCTTTAGTGGATGCCTTAAAATGTGTATCGGGCACCGTAGGTAATTTGCTTTATACCAATGCGGTTATTCGAATCCGTGATGAAGTGGCTATGGGTCATACCATATCCTTTGCTATGCATCTCACAAAAATGTTCCCCAATATGGTGGAACAAATGATAGCCATCGGTGAAGAATCTGGTTCTCTGGATGATATGCTAGGTAAGGTTGCGGATTTCTATGAAGAAGAAGTCAATAATGCTGTAGACAGTCTTAGCAGTTTATTAGAACCATTAATTATGGCAGTATTAGGTATTCTCATTGGCGGCTTAGTGGCGGCCATGTACTTGCCCATCTTCAAATTGGGTTCTGTGGTTTAAATCTTCCTACGGGTGGACAATGTGATAATCCTCGGTATTACTCTGGTGGCCTTGATCATAGGCAGTTTCCTCAACGTGGTGATTCATCGCATTCCCATCATGATGCAACAAGAATGGGATAATCAACAAGACACTACTTTCAATCTATGGTGGCCCGGCTCTCAATGCCCGAAATGCCACACCGCCATCAAATTCTGGCAAAATATTCCCGTCATCAGTTTTTTATTATTGAAAGGTCGCTGTAACCATTGCCAACAGGGTATCTCATGGCAGTACCCCTTGGTGGAGCTTGCAACCTTGCTCCTCACCCTAGTGCTGTATTGCTTCTTAGGCTTTCATTGGAATTTCATTTATGCTTGCTTTTTTACCTGGGGCTTAATCGCTCTATGTGTCATCGATATAAAACACCAACTCTTACCCGATGCCATCACCCTCAGCCTTCTGTGGGTGGGTCTACTGGCTAACCTCACGGGTACCTTCACATCGCTTTCCAGCGCCGTTATTGGCGCCATGGCGGGTTACTCTGCCCTCTGGCTCTTTGCCCAGGGTTTTCGCCTTGTCACGGGCAAAGAAGGCATGGGACATGGGGATTTTAAGCTGCTGGCCATGATAGGCGCCTGGGCTGGTTGGCAAGTTTTACCCTTTGTCATCTTGTGTTCTTCTTTGATTGGCGCTATAGTTGGCGCTTTATTGATCATCACTAAGCGGCAAAGTCGCGGGCAAGCTATTCCTTTTGGCCCCTACTTAGCTTTAGCAGGCTGGATTGGTTTGCTTTTCGGTCAAGGCATTGTAGACTTTTATCTAGGAATAGCTTTCCATTGATGGTGAATTTCTTTGGTTTTTTTGCCCATCCATTAATCAAGGTAAAAATATGTTTGTCGTAGCTTTAACAGGCGGTGTGGCCGCCGGTAAATCAACCGTTGCTGAGCATTTTGCAAAGCTTGGTATTGTCATCATCGATACTGATGAATTAGCCAAGGCATTAGTCCAACCTGGTACTGCCATGATGGACGATGTTGCCGAACACTTCGGTGATGAATTTAAAAAACCCGATGGCAGTTTGAATCGCCCCAAAGTTCGGGAACATATTTTCAGCCATCCCGAAGAAAGAACATGGCTAGAAAACCTAATGCATCCTTATATTCGTAGAAATATGAAAAAAGAAGCTGAACAAGCAGGCTCGCCCTACGTCATAGCACAAATTCCCTTATTACTGGAAACACAACCCAATGATATTCTTGATCATGTCTTGGTGGTGGACGTGCCCGAAAAAGAACAAATTCGACGAGTACAAAAGCGTGATGACATCAGCGCCAAGTTAGCTAAACAAATGCTTGAAGCCCAAGCCAGTCGCGAAGACCGTTTAGCCATAGCCAATGACGTCATTGTGAATGATGGTCGTCCCGAGGATCTGAGTATCAGAGTATTAGAGTTACATAAAAAGTACCTCAAAATGGCAGAGGATTATGCTTAGAACCACCACCCATCTTGTTACCTATGAACAACCCATCAATGAATTGATGCGCGCTTGCTTACGCTTGGAATATTTATTCGATCAAGCGTTGCATCATTTGCATGGTCAAAGCGAGTGGGACAATCGTCATGTGGTTTCGGCGATTATTAATATTGCGGCTCTGTTAGACCGCTCAGATTTAAAATCTAAATTGCATAAAGAACTCCTCCGTCACCGTAATAATCTTATGCATCTTGCACAGACACCTGGCATTGATATCAGTAAACTAGAAACCTTAATGGGCCGCTTGGAATCCCTGCAACAACGACTTAATTCTTCCGAAGGTCGACTGGGGCAAGAATTACAGAGTAATGATTTTTTAAATAGTATCCGTCAATACATCCACAATCCAGCAGGCGCTTGCAACTTTGATGTGCCTGTTTACCATGCTTGGCTGCATCAACCCTTAGAACAACGCACACAACAAATGACCCAATGGTTACAAAAGTTCGACACCATGCGCACCATCGTGGAATTATTACTGCAGATGATTCGAGAAAGTGCCATCCCCGAATCCTTGAAAGCGGAAAAGGGTTGCTACCATGAGCCGTTAGATAGCAACGCACCCACTCAATTAGTGCAAGTGATTTTAGATAGTAACAGCAAAACATTTCCTGAAATCAGTGCCGGTAAACACCGCATTAATATTCGTTTTGTGCAATTCACTGGAGAATCACGCGGCGAAAGCGTGTGTAATGACGTGTACTTCCAATTGAATCGCTGCGTTATTTAGCTTTCTTAGCGCCGACAGGTGCTGTATCCATACAGTCAATGGATGGATTGTTGAATGTTGTAGCTGCCTCAGCATCACCGTAAACATAGAATCATATTTTTGTTTCTGTCAGCATTTTTTGTTCACGGCTATAACTTTAAACACATTACCCGGACTTGAATATTATGACCCATTACTTAATAGTGGGATAGGTCTGTGTGGGCAGATAAGGATGGGATTGAAAAACCATGGTGGGGTCTTTCTCCGCATTTACAGTTTGGCTTTGTATACCAGCAACATCGTCGTTGAGCACTTCTACTTTGACAACCGCACTTGATATGGCATTTGTCATCAGCGCAAAAATCAATAACAGCCCATAGGCCAGATAACTTGTTAACTTAATTTTCATGCAATTCTGCCCTTAATTATTATGACGAATCAATGCCATAATTGTAGTGCATCTACACAGGCAAAGGATTAGCGCATTAAGCAATATTGGGATAGATCATTATTATTCAAATAGTTATAGATTTTAATACGTGGATATTCGCTGGCGGGAAGCGATACTCAGGCAGATTGGCCAAAGGGATCCATTGGATTGCTTGACCTTCACAGCCCTGGGCTTGACCTGTAAATGCTGTGACACGAAAAACGTGGAATTCAATAGGACCTTTATCGGAGGTATGTTGGAAAGTCATCATGGCCTGAGGTGCTACGATGTGGATGCCCACTTCCTCCAATAACTCTCGCTGTAGTGCATCTTCTGGGGTTTCACCCATTTCAATCTTGCCGCCGGGAAATTCCCAATAGCCCGCTAAGTGCTGGTGAGCACCACGTCTGGCAATTAATACCTGGGATTGATCATTCATGATCACCCCCATGGCAACTTTTAGGGGATCTACACTCATGGCTTATTGAAGCTTACCATGGCATTGCTTATATTTTTTACCTGAACCACATGGACAAGGGGCATTACGGCCCACCTTAGCTTCTTCACGCACGAAGGGGGTTTCTGGCACGTGGGCTGCTTCTTGCTGGGCCTCTTCAGGCGCAGCCATTTCTGGCGGTGTCATAGCCTGCATACTAGCATGTTGGAATTGCATATTATGGGCCATAGCCGCCTGACGACGTTGCTCTTCCACCGCCTCAGCATCTTCTTCTGCTTGCACTTCCAGACGGCTCAAAGTAGCAATAACATCATGCTTCATTGAATCCAGTAAACTGGAAAAGAGATTGAAAGCTTCTCGCTTATATTCTTGTTTGGGATTACGCTGGGCATAGCCACGCAAATGGATACTCTGACGCAAATGATCCATGGTGGCCAAATGTTCGCGCCAATGGCTATCTAGAGTTTGCAAAGTAACAGATTTTTCAATTTGACGAATCGCATCTTCTGCCACACTATTGGCTCGCTTATGATAAGCCTCATTCATTTCATCCAAAATAAATTCACGCAGTGTTTCTTCATGCAAGTTTTCATCTTCATTCAGCATTTTCTGTAAATTCAGACGCAGACCAAAGTCATTATCCAAATGCTTTTCAAGGCCAGGAACTTCCCATTGCTCTTCTAAACTTTCTGCTGGGATATATTCATTAATGGTTTGATTAACTACATCATAACGAATATTACTAATGATTTGGCTAATATCACTGGCTGCCATCAACTCACGACGTTGTTCATATACTACTTTACGCTGATCATTGGCGACATCATCATATTCCAATAATTCTTTACGAATATCAAAGTTACGACCTTCCACTTTCTTTTGCGCATTCTCAATGGCTTTGGTCACTAAAGAATGCTGAATGGCCTCACCCTCTTCCACGCCCAAACGTTGCATAATGCCCGCCATGCGTTCTGAAGCGAAAATCCGCATTAAATCATCTTCAAGGGATAAATAGAATTGGGTAGAACCAGGATCACCTTGACGGCCGCAACGACCACGCAATTGGTTATCGATACGTCGAGATTCGTGACGTTCAGAACCAATCACTCGCAAACCACCAGCAGCTAAAACTGTTTCGTGGCGCTGTTGCCAATCTTGTTTGGCCTTTTCCTTTTGTGCATCACTAGCTTCATCACCTAAAGCATGTAGCACTGCCTCTAATGACCCGCCTAAGACAATATCCGTACCCCGGCCCGCCATATTAGTGGCAATGGTAATCATACCCGGGCGGCCCGCTTCCGTAATAATTTCCGCTTCTTTCGCATGAAATTTTGCATTTAATACTTGATGAGGGATTTTTTTCTTGTTCATCAAATTAGAAAGAATTTCTGAATTCTCAATGGAAGCCGTCCCCACAAGAACGGGTTGATTTTTTTCGCGGCAATCCTGGATATCTTCTACAATAGCTTCGTATTTTTCTTTTGCTGTAAGATAAATCAAATCTGACTCATCAGCCCTCTGCGAAGGCTTATTAGTAGGTATCACCGTCACTTCTAAACCATAGATTTGATGGAATTCGTAGGCTTCTGTATCAGCCGTACCCGTCATGCCCGATAGGGTATTATAGAGACGGAAAAAGTTTTGGAAGGTAATGGTTGCTAGGGTTTGATTTTCCCCTTGAATAGAAACCCCTTCTTTGGCTTCGATGGCTTGATGCAAACCTTCGGACCAACGTCGTCCGGGCATCGTTCGGCCCGTATGTTCGTCCACAATCACCACTTGATCGTCTCTGACGATGTAATCAACGTCACGACTGTATAGTGCATGAGCCCTCAATGAAGAGTTTACATAGTGCATCAAAGTAATATTCGCCGCATCGTAAAGGCTTTGGCCCGGCTGCAACAAACCGACTTTTTCTAATAATTCTTCGATGTGTTGGTGACCTTCATCGGTCAAATAAGTTTGACGTAATTTTTCATCTACCGTGTAATCACCCGGTCCGTCTTCTTCCTCTTGCTTGGTTAATTCTGGAATTAGTTTATTAATGGTGACATAGGCCTCGGAACTTTCTTCGGCTGAGCCAGAAATAATGAGAGGCGTACGCGCTTCATCAATTAAAATAGAATCCACCTCATCTACAATGGCGAAATTCAATTCCCGCTGCACGCGGTGTTCAATATCAAAAGCCATATTATCGCGAAGATAATCGAAACCAAATTCATTATTGGTTCCATAAACAATATCGGCATTGTATGCGGCACGCTTTTCTTCAGGAGACATGTCAGGAACAACCACCCCCAGACTCAAACCCAAGAAATTATAAACAGGTTGCATCCATTCAGCATCACGCTTTGCTAAGTAATCATTGACTGTTACGATATGCACACCAAGGCCTGAAATCGCATTCAGATAGGCGGGCAACGTACCCACTAAGGTTTTACCTTCCCCGGTGCCCATTTCAGCAATTTTGCCATCATGCAATATCATGCCACCAATAAGCTGTACATCAAAATGACGCAAACCTAAGGTACGCACAGAGGCTTCTCGTACTACAGCAAAAGCTTCGGGCAATAGCCGATCTAGGGATTCGCCATTTTTATGACGTTCTTTGAATTCCTGCGTCTTCGCCTGCAACTGTTCATCGCTCAAAGCTTGTACATCTGATTCCAACAAGTTAATGTTAACCACTACCTTGCCACACTGATGCAATACTCGCTCATTGCGACTGCCAAAAAATTTCTTTGCTACTTTACCTAAACCCAACATATCAAACCGTCTATTTCCTGGTGTAACACCCTATGTTAATCTAAACCCATGAGTAGTAACAGCCAAATTCCGAAAAACAAACCCGTGCGAGCCATCCTCAAGGAGGATGCGCAATTCGCAGCCATTATGGATAAAGCGTTGTCCCTAGGACGACTCCAACAATGGTTAGAAGAATTTTTGGATCCGGCCGCCCTTGAACATTGTCAAGTGGCTAATTATGAAGACCAGCATATGGTACTTCAAGTCAGTAGTGGCGCTTGGGCCACCCACATTCGTTTCCTATGCCCTAGCATAAAAGAATTCTTTAAAGAAAAGGGCTTGAGAAGTTTACAGCAAGTGCAGTGCAAGGTAGTTCCTCATTCAACGGAACAAAAGGCAGAACCATTGCCTAAAGCAAAACCCATTTCCTCTAATAGCCGTCAAGTCATTGCTACTATGGCTGAGGGCCTCAATCATCCATCTCTTCGCGCAGCATTACTAAAGCTCAGCGAAGGAAAATCTTCTTGATAGGATGTTAGGTTGCGTCGGCACTCACCCAAACAGGATTCAAGAAACTAACGGGAGCTTCTTCATCATCTTCATAGGTGATGTATTCCCAAGCGTCTTGTTCCTGCAGTAAAGCATGTAAAAGGCGATTATTTAAGGTATGCCCTGATTTATGGCCATGATATGCACCAATCAAACTGCAACCCAAGAGATAAATATCACCAATAGCATCCAATATTTTATGCTTCACAAATTCATCGTCGTAACGCAAGCCATCTTCGTTAATGATACGATATTCATCTACTACAACCGCATTATCTAAACTGCCACCTAAGGCTAAATTATTTTCGCGTAACATTTCAAAGTGGGATAGGAAACCAAAGGTACGTGCACGACTCACTTCCTTTGCGTAAGAAGCATTAGAAAAATCTAAAACGACTTGTTGGGGATGAGCTTTCATGACAGGGTGATCGAAATCGATACCCATACTTACTAAGAAGCCATCAAAGGGTTCGAAACAAGCCCACTTGTCACCGTCTTCCACGCGAATTTCTCGCTTAATGCGAATGAAACGCTTGGGTGCATTCTGTTCTTGAATACCCGCGGATTGAATCAAAAAGACAAAAGGAGCTGCACTGCCATCCATAATAGGAATTTCTGGTGCCGTTACATCGATATAAACATTATCAATGCCCTGACCTGCTAAAGCAGAATTGATATGTTCCACGGTGGAAATGCGAACATCGCCGTGACCAATGGTGGTGGCTAATGTCGTATCGATCACATTGCTCGCACTGGCTGGAATTTCTACAGCGGGATCTAAATCCACCCGTCGGAAAATAATGCCCGTACCCACTGGCGCTGGGCGCAAGGTCAAATAGACCCGGTTACCCGTGTGTAACCCCACACCTTTGGCGCGGATAACATTTTTTAAAGTTCGCTGTTTTATCATGTAAGTTAAGCCTTCTCTACCGATCCGCACATTCTAGCATATTTCCTTAAGGATTAGTAACTTCTGTACAGCACAGAAGCCTACAGCTAGACTTCTTCCTTACGTCGTAAGAAAGCAGGAATCTCTAGATAATCAATGTCTTGAGTCACTTCATTCGTAGACTTAGACGCGTTTGCCCCCCGATTACGTAATACGGTAGGACGTTCTAATTCGTGGTAATCCATGGTGCCATCGGATTTAGTGCTATCCATCAGGCGAGAAGTATGGTGGCTACGAGAACTGACTTCGCTTGGCGCATGCCCGAGGCCCGTTACAACGACCGTAACTCGTAATTCATCGCTCATTTCCGAATCAATTACCGTACCGATAACCACTGTTGCGCCTTCCGACACAAAACCTTTGATCACATCGCCCACTTCTTCAAACTCACCAATGGACATATCTAGACCAGCCGTAATATTGACCAGTACGCCACGAGCGCCGGACAGATCCACATCTTCCAGAAGAGGACTTGAAATGGCAGCTTCGGCAGCTTCACGTGAACGATTCTCACCGCTAGCCACACCTGTACCCATCATAGCCATACCCATTTCTGACATAACCGTACGCACGTCAGCGAAATCCACGTTGATTAAACCTGGACGAGTAATCAGGTCTGCAATACCTTGTACCGCACCGTGAAGCACGTTATTGGCATTTTTAAAAGCATTTAAAAGCGTAATGTTCTTACCTAAAACCGTTAATAATTTATTGTTGGGGATGGTAATTAGAGAATCCACATATTGGGTCAAACGTTCGATGCCTTGCAAAGCTACCGTCATACGTTTTTTGCCTTCGAAAGAAAATGGCTTGGTTACAACGGCTACGGTGAGGATATCCATTTCTTTCGCAATTTCAGCTACCACAGGCGCTGCACCGGTACCGGTACCACCACCCATGCCTGCGGTAATAAATACTATGTCAGCCCCTTCCAAGGCGTCACGAATGCGTTCTCTATCTTCTTGAGCTGATTCACGACCTACTTCAGGATTTGCACCGGCACCGAGTCCTTTGGTTATTTCTGTGCCTAATTGTAATATAGTGGGAGCACTGGAATTTTTTAAGGCTTGAGCATCGGTATTAGCGCAGATGAACTCCACACCTTCGATTTGTTCAGCCATCATATGTTCGACGGCATTACCACCTCCGCCACCAACACCAACGACTTTAATTACCGCTTGTTGTTCACCATTTTCTGCAAATTCAAACATCAATCTCTCCTCACACCTTTAAAAGTTACCCTGGAACCAACCACGCATTCGTCTATAAGCGCCTTTCATGCCAATTTGTTGGCGTAGTTCGGGCATGGGTTGGTACTGTTGTTGGCAACCGTATACCAATAAACCTAGTCCTGTAGCACAAATGGGATTTTCAATCACATCGGCTATCCCTTTAAACTGTCTTGGAATACCCAATCGAACGGGCATTTCAAATACGCTTTCCGCTAAATCCATGGCCCCTTCGGCCTTAGCAGCGCCCCCGGTGATGACCATACCAGCGGGAATTAATTCTTCAAAACCACTGCGACGCAATTCTGCTTGAATGAGTCGGAATAACTCTTCGTAACGGGGCTCCACCACTTCAGCTAATTCCCGACGAGAGATTTGTTTAGCTGGACGATTAGCCACCGTAGGCACATCAATTATATCACTGTCACTGGCCATGCTGGTCAAAACACAAGCATGTTCTATTTTCACGGCTTCGGCATTTTGAGTGGGGGTACGTAGTGCCACGGCAATATCATTACTCACCTGGTCACCAGCAATGGGAATCACGGCCGTATGACGAATAGCACCCTCAGTGAAAATAGCAATATCAGTAGTGCCACCACCAATATCTACCAAACAAACCCCTAATTCTTTTTCATCATCGGTCAATACTGCATGACCGGAAGCTAATTGCTCCAGAATAATATCGGAAACCTCTAAACCACAGCGGCGCACACATTTGATAATGTTTTGTGCAGCACTGACGGCGCCCGTCACCATATGAACTTTGGCTTCCAAACGTACGCCAGACATACCCACGGGTTCACGTATGCCTTCTTGGTTATCAATAATAAACTCTTGGGGCAAAATATGTAAAATCTTTTGATCAGCTGGAATAGCCACGGCTTGCGCCGCATCGATAACCCTATCCACATCCGCTTGAGTGACTTCACGGTCCCGTATGGCCACGATTCCGTGGGAATTGAGGCTGCGAATGTGACTACCAGCAATGCCCGTATAGGCGCTGTTGATTTGGCAACCTGCAGTCAATTCCGCTTCGTGAATAGCCCCTTGAATGGACTCCACAGTAGATTCGATGTTAACCACAACACCCCGTTTTAAGCCATGGGAGACGTGGGTCCCATATCCAATAATTTCAATATGACTGGCATTGGGTGTTTTTCCACCGGTTTCGGCCACCTCACCAACAATAGCTGCGATTTTAGATGTACCGATATCAAGACCGACAATTAAATTCTTCTCTGGTTTTTTTGGCATGTGAAAAGTGGCTCCTTCCCAATAACGACAGGGATATGTCCTTTAGGGGCATGAGGATACAAGAAATAGCGCCAACATTAAATGATAAAAGGAAAATTTCTTTGTTATTTACAACTTTTTCATCCATTACTTATGTGGTTTTCGAGCTTTTGTCTGCAAAACTCACAGCGAATCCATTTGAGTAGCGCAAATCCACACTTTTTAAAGGCTTATTTTGAAAAGATTTTGGGTAGGCTAAAACAAAACGTGCCAGACGTGTGTAAATATTTTCTCTACCTAATTTGATTATCGTACCGTCCCCTAAAGTCATGCGCCAGGCATATCGAGGGGACAAATCCAGCTGCGCGATAGACAAATGCAAGGGTGTTAATTGGCTTTGCATTTTTTTATAGGTGGTGATCATTAAATTCTGGCTTTTATCGGGGCCGCACAGCAGAGGCAATGGCTTAATTCCTTGCAAGCTTTTAGGCATAAAGATTTGCCCCTGGGCTGTCACCAAAGAGTCATTATTCCAACGAGCGAATGGTTCCTTTTCAGTAATGACAATATTGACTTTTGCAGGCCAAACTCGTCTAACCTCAATTTGATCAACCCAAGGAAACTGCTCAGCTCTTTGGGCAATGCCAGCAATGTCCAAAGAGAAAAAGCCTCCCGTCACGAGAGGTTCCATGGCTTTTTGAAAAACCTTCTGGTTAATATGCTGTAGCTGCCCTGAAACTATGACCTGCTTAATGGGAAAACGACCAGCGGAATGCAAAGCATCCCACCCCCACACTAAAATCGCTAAAAGAAGAAGGTAACTTCCCCACTTAAAGTATTTTTTTAAGGTTATACTAAACACAAATCACGTCCTGCTGGGCGACTCAAGAGTTTGAGCTAAAATACGCAAAATTAATTCATTAAAATCGATGCCTTTTGATGCCACAGACATGGGCACTAGACTATGGCTTGTCAGCCCAGGAATGGTATTTAATTCCATTAACCAAAACTGACCCTTGCTATCTCTTAAAGTATCCACCCTACCCCAATGACGGCAACCGATGGTTTGGAATGCGCGTAATGCTAAATCCTGCAACTGTTTCTCTTCTTCTTCTGTTAACCCCGCGGGCAGCAAAAACCGGGTGTCATCGCGAAAATATTTTGCTTGATAGTCGTAAAATTCACCGGGTGTTTCAATTTTAATGACGGGATAAGCTTTATCCTCGAGAATGGATACATCATAATCGCCCCCCTGTATGAAGGGTTCCACCATGACCACGTCATCATATTCGCGAGCCGTCACTACGGCAGGCATTAATTCTTCTGCATTATTCACTTTAGTCACACCAATGCTGGAACCTTCGCTAACGGGTTTAACGATCAAAGGTAAACCCAATTTTTCAACTATATGTTCTGCATCAGAGTTTTCATCCAACAACTCATAGGGTAAAGTCGGCAACCCCTGACCCATCCAAAATTCTTTACAACGTACTTTATCCATAGCTAACGCAGAGGCTAAAACACCACTACCTGTGTAAGGTATTTTTAGTAATTCTAATACACCTTGAATTAAACCATCTTCAGCGTACTTACCATGCAAAGCAATAAATGCACGATCAAATTTGTTTTGAGACAGAACCGAAACAATATCCCATTGTACATCTATGCCATGAGCATCCACCCCCGCACCTTTTAATGCTTCCAGTGTTGCATTACCACTCATGAAGGAAATTTCTCGCTCGGCACTCATACCGCCCATGAGTACGGCTACTTTTCCAAATGCTTTAGGATCCACGGTAAAATTAGACATCTTCACAAGCCTCCCTTATGGGGTCTCCAATGATATGTACTTCATGAATTAATAATACATCCTGTTGTTCCCTCACTTCTTTTTGCACATGAGTAATCAACGCTTCAATATCTTTTGCTGTGGCATTGCCTGAGTTAATGATGAAGTTGGCGTGCTTAGTTGATACTCCAGCATCACCTATATGATGACCTTTTAAACCACAGGCTTCAATCAAACGAGCAGCATAATCATCTTTAGGATTTCTAAATACCGAGCCGCAGCTGGGCAAATCTGTCGGTTGAGTTGCAGCACGTCTATCCAATAACTTCTTAATGCGTTGCAGTGAAATGGATTTTTCACCCTGCTCTAAAGCAAAATGTCCTGCTACAAACCATTCTTCTCGTGCATGTCCAACATGTCGATAAGCAATAGAAAATTCTTCTGGACTACGTAAATGAATTTGGCCTTGCCGATCGATAGTTTCTACGGCCGTAACCCATTCCCAAGTTTCACCACCATCACAACCAGCATTCATGGCTAAGGCGCCACCCACAGTGCCAGGAATACCCGCTAAAAACTCTATACCCTGTAAATTTTGCCTGGCGCAATGACGTGCCATTTTCGCACAAGCTACACCGGCTTCGACTCGAATGATATTGTCCTCTAATGCCGTAATTTCATTCAACCCACCCAAGGTCAAGATTACCGTTCCTTGATAACCACCATCACGGATTAACGTATTACTGCCTAAGCCCATCCATAATAAAGGTTCATCTTCAGGTAACCCGCTCATAAAAAGTGCTAAATCTTTTAAGCCCTTAGGCATATAACAACACTTGGCTTTCCCACCCACACGCCAAGACGTGTATTGTGCAAGGCTCTGATTTAATATTAATTTGCCAGCATAGTTATTCATGACCCAAAGACATCTCCTCGGCAAGTTGAGCCGCCACAGCCCCCACGTTGCCGGCACCTTGTGTTAACAAGACTGCATCATCTTGCATGACGTCATTCAGAATATTTTGTAACTCTTTAGGTTCAGGTATTAAAATAGGCTGCACGGCATGTCGAACTTCAATGGCTTTAGCTAAAGCGACAGAATCCGCGCCTTCAATGTGTTGTTCATTGGCTGAATAAACATTCATTAAAAAGAGTTGATCAACACGGCCTAACACTTCGACAAACTCTTCAAACAAATCTTGTGTGCGCGAATAACGATGGGGCTGAAATAACATGGCTAAGGTACGTTTTGGCCACGCTCGACGCACAGCTTCGATAGTCATGGCTAATTCTTTAGGATGGTGACCATAGTCATCCACTAACAAACCTTTACCCCGGGTATATTGAATATCACCGTAAATTTGAAAACGTCGGCCAATGCCTTGGAATTTACTGAAGGCTTCTTGGATAGCGGCATGGGACACACCAACTTCCAACGCCACAGCAAATGCAGCCAACGCATTTTGCACATTATGGGTGCCTGGTAAAGCCAAACGAATAGGAATTTGTTTGCGCCCCTCGTCAAACACGATAGTAAATAGTGAGGTAGTACCTTCTTGTCGGAAATCAATGGCACGTACGTCAGCATCTTCGTGCAATCCATAGGTCACCATGGGCCTAGCTATTTTTGGGATGAGCTCTCGAATGACCGGATCATCCACGCATAAAACGGCTCGACCATAAAAAGGTAAATGGTGAAGAAATTCTAAAAAGGTATTTTTTAATAAATCAAAATCACCTTTATAGGTCGCTAGATGATCGGCATCAATATTGGTTACCACAGTGAGCATGGGTTTTAAATATAAAAATGAAGCATCACTTTCATCGGCTTCAGCCACTAAATATTTACCTTCACCTAATTTGGCATTGGTCCCGGCACTATTTAATCGGCCACCTATCACGAATGTGGGATCTAATCCACCCTCTTTTAATAAGCTAGTCACTAAACTGGTTGTGGTTGTTTTACCATGGGTACCTGACACTGCAATACCATATCGAAAACGCATCAGTTCCGCCAGCATTTCAGCTCGCGCCACAATGGGAATACGCGCAGCTCTTGCTGCAACGATTTCGGGGTTTGCCTCTTGGATAGCACTGGAAACCACGACCAAATTTGTGTTTTCTACATGATTGGCATGGTGACCTAATACAACTTGTGCACCCATTTTTTGTAAATGTTTTGTCATGGCATTCTGCGCCGCGTCAGAACCGGAAATCTCATAACCCAAGTTCAATAACACTTCGGCAATGCCGCCCATGCCAACACCACCAATACCAATGAAATGGATCTTCTTTATTGATCCAAATGCCGATTCAATCACGGCATACCTCCCCACAATGAGCGACTATTTCCTCGCAGGCGTGGGTCCGACAGAGGGACCGAGCCCGTTGCGCCATGGTCAATAGATTACCACGGCCGTCGCGTATCATACCATCAATGGCTTGCCACAGTACCACAGGGGTTAGCTGATTTTGTTGGAAGCACATGGCTGCTTGAGCTTCCACCATATTTTGTGCATTTTTTGTTTGATGATCATCCACAGCATGGGGAAAGGGTACAAAAACCGCCCCTAGGCCCGCAGCCATCACTTCACTAATGGTTAAGGCTCCCGCACGACAAATGACCAGGTCTGCCCAAGCATAGGCCCCAGCCATATCTTTAATGTATTCTTCCAAACGCCCTTGAACACCCTGTTGTTGATAATAGGCCTTTGTTTCTTCCAAGCGTCCTTTTCCCGTTTGATGCCAAAGCTCGATTTTGTCTTGCGTCAGGCACAGAGCCTCAGGCAATAATTTATTAAGCGCTTGAGCACCCAGGCTGCCACCTAAGATTAATAGTCGAATGTTACCATTACGTTCTTGAAAACGTTCTGCAGGTGTAGGCAATTGCAGAATATCCTGGCGCACGGGATTACCCGTATAATAGACAGTATCTTTAGCCGGAAATGTATTAGGAAATGCTTGCAACACCCGGCTGGCCATCTTAGCTAAATAACGATTAGTCATGCCAGCTACAGCATTTTGTTCATGCACCACCAAAGGAATACCCAACAGCTTTGCTGCAATACCACCAGGACCACTGACAAAACCACCCATACCTAAAACCACACCTGGCTTCAAGCGGCGTAATTGTCCCATGGCTGCAAAAATGGCTTGAGTTAATTGAAAAGGCACCAAGCATTTTTTTATACCCTGCCCACGAATTTTTGACACACTGATCACATTCAAAGGAATGTCGTATTCTGGCACGATACGGGTTTCCATTTGATTTTTCGCACCTAGCCAATGCACATCCATGCCTTTTTCACGACACTTTTCCGCAACGGCCAGCCCCGGATAGATATGCCCTCCCGTACCGCCCGCCATTATTACTATCTTACTCATGGGACACCCCATACAATTCACAACGTGTTTCATAATCAATACGTAATACAATCGCCAAAGCAATACAATTAATTAATAGACTGCTTCCGCCATAACTCATCAAAGGCAAAGTCAAACCCTTTGTGGGCAAGACACCAGCATTAACCCCCATATTGATCATAGCTTGAAATGCCATCCACAAACCAAAACCTAAGCAGGTGTAAGCTTCAAAGGGCCGATTCAATTGCATAGCACGGCGATGTACTTTAAGAATCCGTGCCACTAACAACAAATATAAAGCCATGACTATTGTTATGCCCAACAAACCTAATTCTTCAGCTAATACAGCAAATAAGAAATCCGTATGAGCTTCGGGCAAATAAAATAATTTCTGTACGCTATCGCCTAAACCCACCCCAAACCAACCACCACGACCAAAGGCGATCAAGGATTGTGTTAATTGATATCCACTATTAAACTGATGAGCCCAAGGATTCATGAAAGTGGTTAAACGTTCCAAACGATAGGGTGAGGAAATAGCTAAGACCACCAAGACAATTAAAACCAAGGTAACCAATAGGGCAAAATGGCGCAACTTCACTTTCGCAATAAACATCATACCCAATGCCGTCGCTAAAATAACTACGGTTGCCCCAAAATCAGGTTCTTTTAATAATAAAATGGCTATAACACCTAACAATAACATGGGCTTCACAAACCCCATAATATTGTTTTGTACTTCGTCACTGTGGCGTGTTAAATAACTGGCTAGAAATAAAATAACGCAGAATTTCGCTAACTCAGAAATTTGCATACCAAAAGGCCCAAAGCCAATCCAACGCATGCTACCATTCACCTCTCGACCCACACCCGGCACCAACACTAAAGCCAACAGCACCACTGCAACAATCAATAAAGTGCCGCCGTAATGTTTCCAATAGCTCGAAGACATTTTTAATACGGGGATACATAGAACGATAGCTAAGCCTAAATAAGTAGCTTGGCGAATGAGAAAATGGAAAGAATGACCAAATTGTTTTTCAGAAATAACAATTGAAGCCGAAGCCACCATAATCAAACCAAGGGATAACAAGCCAACTAGTGACAGAATCATCCAGCGGTCATATAACACAGGGTGTGAATTCCGCATCAATTTATTTCCTTCACTAATTGACAAAACACGTCACCGCGATGTTCGAAGTTTTTAAACATGTCAAAGCTAGCGCAGGCCGGCGAGAATAAGACGGCATCACCCGCCTCACTCAACTGCTTAGCCAGTGCCACGGCTTGAGACAAATCTGTAACAGTTTGCGTTGGGCAAGCGCCATCTAACGCTTGTGCCATAGCGGGAGCATCTTCACCAAACAAAATAACTTGCTTTGCAAAACGCTTTGCCGGCGCTTGCAAGGGTGAAAAATCCGCTTGTTTGCCCTGACCACCAGCAATCCAAATGACTTTCCCTATCAAATCATTACCAATGCCCTTCAAAGCCCACTGTGCAGCACCTACATTTGTACTTTTGGAATCGTTATACCATGCCACATCTTGGTATTTCCCAATGAACTGACAACGATGACTCAAACCTTTGAAGTTTTTTAATGCGTGAATACAGTCTTCCATAGGAAATTGTAAGATTTTTCCGAATGCCAAAGCAGCTAATGCATTAGACCAATTATGTCGCCCTTTAATGGGCAATGCCTGAGTGTCTAATAACTTTTTTGAGCCGTAGGCCAGATAGCAATGTTCCTCTTCTTCAATAATGCCAAAAGTATCTTCTTTAGGTGTATTTAATGAAAAGTGACAACTGTGTTTTATCCCATCTGGAATAGGAATATCCACATCATCATTCACGATGGCCACTTCACAATGATCAAAAATTCGTAGCTTGGCTTGTAAGTAATTATCCAGCGTCTTGTGTCGGTCCAAATGGTTATCGCTGACATTTAATACCGTCGCTGCTTGTAACTTTAAGCTGTAGGTGCTCTCTAATTGCCAGCTGGATAACTCCAATACATATAACTCTTTAGGTCCTTCCTGTAATACATCTAAAACAGGAATGCCAATATTACCAGCAACACTTGCATTAACACCTGCTGCCTGAGCCATATCCCCCACCAAGCTTGTCACCGTACTTTTGCCATTGGTACCCGTAATCCCTACCACCTTTGCCTGCACAGCACGAGCGAATAACTCGACATCGCCCATGGGTTTAATACCTTTGTCTATGGCTGACTGAATAGCAGGTTCTTGTAACGATAAACCGGGGCTAACAACTAAATGAGTAGCCGAGCATAGTATGCTTTCATCTAAGGGACCTAAATGCACGGGTATCTGTGGAAATGCTTCTTTCATAGCATTCAATAGCGGTGGATTATTTCGAGTATCCATAACGCTTACTAAAAAGCCCTGTTGATGCAAATAGGCAACACTGGATAAACCTGTTTGACCTAAACCGACGACGATGTATTTCTCTTGCTTGCTCATCGTAGTTTTAAAGTTCCCAATCCGATTAAAACCAAAACAAATGTGATTATCCAAAAACGCACAATAACTTTCGGTTCAGGCCAACCCTTCAATTCGAAATGGTGGTGAATAGGTGCCATTTTAAAAACCCGTTTACCCCGCAGTTTAAACGAGCCCACTTGTAAAATCACAGAGACCGTTTCCATGACGAACACGCCCCCCATGATAAATAATACTAATTCTTGACGCACAATAACCGCCACAGCACCTAAAGCAGCCCCCAAAGCTAAGGACCCAACGTCCCCCATAAAAATTTGTGCTGGGTATGTGTTAAACCATAGGAAGCCCAAACCGGCACCCACCAGGGCACTACAGAATATGGCCATCTCCCCAGCGCCAGGCACATAGGGAATTAATAAATAATCAGCAAAATTCACATTACCGGTTAAATAAGCAAAAACACCTAACGCACCAGCCACCAGGACTGAAGGTAATATGGCTAAGCCATCTAGTCCATCGGTTAAATTCACGGCATTACTGCTGCCTACAATGACAAAGTAAGTTAATAAGACAAACCAAGGGCCCAAACCAATAATCACTTCTTTAAAGAAAGGAATAACTAACTGGGTTTCTGAGGGTAAACTGGCCGTATGATACAAAAAGATTGCCACCCCTAGCGCTAAAATTGATTGCAATGAATATTTCCATCTCGCGGGCAAACCTTTAGAATTTTTCAAAACTAATTTCCGATAGTCATCGACGAATCCAATTAATCCAAATCCTATAGTCACTACAAGAACCACCCAAACAAAACGATTGGCTAAATCCGACCACAACAGAGTACTAATGCCGATGGCAATAATAATCATTGCACCACCCATGGTAGGCGTGCCCGATTTTGAAAGGTGGGATTGGGGGCCATCATCTCGAACCATCTGTCCTATTTGATGCTTTGTTAAGCGTCGGATCATAATGGGACCCAAGACAAATGCGATAAGCAATGCCGTCAAAGCACTTAAAATAGCCCGCAAAGTAATGTATTGAAAAACATGGAACCCATGAAAATAATGTTCTAATACATTACTCAGCCAATACAACATAATATTCCCCTTAAGCCTTGATGGCTTCTGTCACTTCCCACATACGTTGACTATTAGAACCCTTAATCAAAATCGTAGTTTGTTTTGTTAATTGTGGCTTTAACGCAGCCACCAATGAAGATTTATCCTCAAAATAATGTCCTTCTTCACCAAACGCCTGCGCAGCATGCTGACTTAACTTGCCATAGCAATACAATGCATCGATACCTTGTTCTTTGGCTTCTTTTCCTACAGCTTCATGATAAGCAACTTCTTCTTCACCTAACTCAGCCATATCCGCAAAAATAAAAATTCGCTGTCCTTTTTCTCGCGCTAATACTTGCATAGCCATAGCCACTGATTGTGGGTTGGCATTATAACTATCATCGATGACACGAGCGCCTCCCAACCCTGAGTATATGGTCAAGCGTTTATCCACAGCTGTAAATTCATTCAATCCTTGCTGAATAATATTCATAGGGATATTTAAGGCTTTAGCTGCACAGGCCGCAGCCAAGGCATTTAACACATTATGATCACCCATTAATTGTAGGGTTATTGGCAAACAATTATTTTGATCATTTAAAGTAAAGGCCACATACCCTTGCTCATCTAAACGAACATCCGTAGCAAATACGTCGGCCTTTGGATTTTCACCAAAGGTTATGCACTGATGTTCTTGTAATTTTTCTTTAAAATACGGTGTAAAGGAATCTGCAAAGGGGATAATCCCTATGCCATGTTTAGGCAAGGCATCAAAAATTTCTGCTTTTGTTGTTGCCACGCCCTCCAAACTTTTGAACCCTTCTAAATGCACTGGCGCAACATTCAATAAAATAGCCACATCGGGTTGAGCGATTTGCGCCACATAAGCAATTTCACCCTTGTGGTTTGCACCCATTTCAATTACTGCATATGCATGCTCATGGGTTAATTTCAGTAAAGTCAACGGAACACCAATGTCATTATTCAAAGAGCGTTCGGGGAATAATGTCGGTGCTTTTAAACAAAGTATCTGAGCTAACATCGCTTTAGTGGTAGTTTTACCACAACTGCCCGTGATGCCAACGATAGGACAGCTGAAGGACTGACGCCAATAGTGAGCCAATTGACCTAATGCTATGCGAGTATCTTTAACCATTAATACTGGTGCTTCTGCACAGGGTTTTGCGCTGATGGCACCACAAGCACCATTATCCATGGCTTGTTTTATATAATCATGGCCATCAAAATTTTCCCCTTGTATGGCGATGTATATATCACCGAATGTCAGGGTCCGAGTATCAATAGAAACACCTGTGAAAGTCGTATCTTTACCGATCAACTCTCCCTGCAAGGGTTTAGCGATTTTAGATAATGTCATCATGCCAATGTTCCCTTATTCAATAAAGCCTCGACAACTTTAATATCGCTAAAAGGCCGACGTTCTTCCCCAATAACTTGGAAAGCTTCATGTCCCTTACCTGCAACCAAAACTATGTCACTTTCACCTGCTTGGTCCATGGCAAACTTTATAGCTTGCGCTCTATCATGTTCAACTATAACTGCAGAAACATTCATAATGCCTTGTAAAATTTCATCGGTAATATTTTCTGGGTCTTCTTCCCTCGGGTTGTCATCGGTAACAACGATCTGGTCAGCATAGGTTTCTACAGCTTCAGCCATTGCTCGACGCTTACCCGTATCACGACCACCGCCGCAACCAAAAACGCACCATAATAAACCGTCACAACATTCTCTTAAGGTACTCAAGGCTTTTTCTAGGGCATCAGGTGTGTGAGCATAATCAATAACTACTAAAGGACCGGTTATTTGACGAAAGGGTTGCATGCGTCCCGAAACTGTCGTGGCATGACTCAAACTGTCCACCACTTGAGGCAAAGGTATATCCAAGGCCATGAGTACTGTTGTGGCAGTCAATAAGTTACTCATATTGATGCGCCCTAATAAAGGGCTTGTTAGTGAGGCTTGCTCACCCTCACAAGTTATCTGGGCCTTTATCCCCTGGGTTGTTAACTGCATATCTTTAGCTGTTACATGACTTGAACCTTCTATGGCAGGCTTATCAAGACCGAAGGTCATAATGGGATACTTTTGTTTAAATTCTTGAGCTAATTGCCGACCAAACTCATCATCAAGATTGATAACCGCTTTTTTCAGGTATGGGAATTCAAATAATCGGCGTTTAGCTCGACCATATTGCTGCATATTACCATGATAATCCAGGTGATCACGAGTAAGATTTGTAAATACGGCTATATCAAACTCAATGCCATTAGCACGCCCCTGTTCTAAACCGTGAGAAGAGGCTTCCATAGCAACGTACTTAGCACCTTGTGATTTTAGTTTAGCTAACCATTTTTGAATATTGATGGGTTCGGGTGTAGTATGCAAGCCTGGGGTTAAGTCCCCAAACAATCCGTAACCTAAGGTCCCAATAACACCACAGACTTTACCCAAAGAATCTAATGCTTGAGCGATGAAATGACTACAAGAGGTTTTCCCGTTGGTACCCGTGATGCCGATCACAGTCATGTCTGCACTGGGATTACCGTAAAAATTAGCGGCTATTTCTCCCAACCGTTGTTCTAAATTTTCAACCCCCAAAGTAATAACAGATTCACTATTCCACTCTACGGGTTGTTGTTTTTCATGCAAGACAACATTCGCGCCTTTTTTGATAGCTTGGCTGATGTATTCACTACCATGAGTAGTCTGGCCGGAGCGCACAACAAAAACAAAGCCCTTTTCTACTTCTCGACTGTCTTGCGTCAAGCCTTGTATATCACAATCTTGTGTTACCGAAGTAATATTATTAAGCAATGTACTTAACTGCATATATTACGCCTTATTCTTGGGTAAATTGTCATAGCGGTCCGGCGGGACATCCATAATCCTCAAAGCATTGGCCATGACTTTTGAAAACACAGGCGCTGAAACCAAACCACCGTAATAAAATTTGCCTTCTGGGTCGTGAATGAAAACCGCTACAACTAACTGGGGCCTACTGGCTGGAGCCATTCCCACAAAAACTGCATTATGGTGATCTTTTTCATAACCACGGGGACCTACAATACGCGATGTGCCGGTTTTTCCTGCCACATGATAACCAGGCACTTGCGCCAAATAACCCGTCCCACCTTTTTCTACAACAGCTTGCAACATATTCACTACTTGCTTTGCCGTTTCAGGGCTCAATACTTGCTGCCCTGAGGGTAAGCTGTTTTCCTTTAGCAAAGAAACTGGCATTTTAACACCGTCATTAGCTAACACTTGGTAAGCTGCCGCCAACTGCAATGTCGTTACCGACAATCCATAACCAAAAGATAACGTTGCTAAAGAAAATGCTGGCCAATTGGCATGATAGGGTAAATAACCTGCGCTCTCACCGGGGAAGTCACTGGTTGTACGCTGCCCAAAACCTACGGTTTGTAAAAGGTGTGGCAGACTTTCTGGAGGTAAGGATAAAGTGATTTTTGCCGCGCCCATATTGCTAGAGATTTGAATGATCCGAGTTAAATCAATTTTCCCATTATCACGATGGTCACGTACGCGGTGGCCACCCACAATCATCCAACCGGGCGATGTATTGACCACGGTACTCGGTGTGTATTCCCCACTGGATAGTGCATTAGCTACGGTAAAAGCTTTATTGGTAGAACCTGGCTCAAATACATCGGTAACGGCTCTATTTCTATATCTACCCATGGCAATATCAGGACGGTTATTAGGATTGAAAGAAGGTACTGTTGCCATGGCAAGCACCTCGCCTGTTTTAGCGTTCATGACAACAACGGAACCTGATTTCGCTTTATTCTTTGCTACGGCTTCTTTCAATGTACGATAAGCCACATATTGAATACGTCGATCGATACTTAATTTTAGGTCATGCCCTGGTGTGGGTTCACGAATAATATCTACATTAGCAACGATGTGACCTAACCGATCTTTCAATACGCGTTTTTTACCTGAAACGCCTTCCATCCAGCCGTTATATGCCAGCTCCATACCTTCTTGACCATTGTCGTCAATATTTGTAATCCCCACTAACTGTGCCGCCACCTCCCCTTCAGGGTAATAACGCCGAAATTCTTTTTGTTCATTAACGCCTTTGATATTCAATGCCAATACACGTGCCGCAATACTGGGATCTACCAAACGTTTTATAAAAAGAAATTCTTTTTTGCTATTAGCATGGATATGTTTTTGTATATCTGAAGCATTGAGATCTAATAGGCTAGCCACTTGTTTTAATTGTTTAGGGGTGATTTTCAATTTCTTTGGATTCACCCAGATGGCTTCAACGGGTGTACTGATGGCTAAAGGCGCACCGTAACGATCTTCAATCATACCGCGGTAAGCAGGAATGGGCACCACACGCAACGTCCTAACATCACCCTGATTTTGCAAAAAAACCCGGTCAAACACCATCAAATCCAACATACGGTAAAATAGGCCACCCGCTACTAAGAGGAGCAGTCCGGCGATAAACCAAAAACGCCAGGTATTATTAACTGTCTTTTTGGGGGCCTTCACTCATTATCATCCATTGACGCCGTCAGCGCAGATTGTGCTGACAACTTGACTATTTTCATATTCTTTGCCTGTGGCAATTTCATATCTAACCGCGTTTGCGCCAAAACTTGTACCCGAGCCTGTGTAGCCAAGGTATTTTGTTCCAACAACAATTGCCCCCATTGGGTATGTGCACTGTCTTGTGTACGCTGTAAGGATACCATTTGCATAAAGAGCTGGCGATTATTTTGTTTAACATAGACCACGCCTAAAGCTGAAATCATAACGCCAAAGCCCAAAACCAAAAAAATTAATACTTGTTTTGAAAACAAAAACGCCAAAAAAGAGCTGTTCACCGCGTAATTTCGATCATAGGCCTTAGCCGCTGTATTCATGAAGCTCTTTCTCCTATTCTTAAAATAGCACTACGAGAACGCGGGTTTAGCGCCAACTCTTCTTCGCCTGCACGGATGGCCTTGCCTAATATACGCAGCGGAAATACCTGCTGCTCTTCACGAATTGGCAGATCTTTGGGCCATTGGGCCGTGGATTGTTTACGCATAAACTGTTTAACTATACGATCCTCGAGGGAATGAAAACTAATTACTAAAATGCGCCCACCTACCCTTAACACATGTAAGCTGTCTTGTAGGCATTTTTCTAATTGTCTTAATTCACCATTGATGAAAATTCGAATGGCTTGGAAAGTCCGAGTCGCTGGGTGTTTCTTTTCTCGAGAAGGATTTGCCTTTGCCACAACTTCGGCTAATTGCAAGGTATCGGTTAAAGGGCTTTTTTCTCTGGCTTGCACGATGGCTCGGGCTATTCTGCCAGAAAATCGTTCTTCACCAAACTCCCATAAAACTTTTTTAATTTCAACTTCCGCTGCGTCATTTAACCAATCAGCCGCGGTAACACCTTGGCTGCTATCCATTCGCATATCGAGAGGACCTGAACGCTGAAAACTAAAACCACGGCTGGGATCATCCAGTTGTGGAGAGGAGACGCCAAGATCGAGAATGATCCCATCTACGTTGCCGTAAAAACCCTTTTTTTTCGCTATTTCAGCCAACATGCCAAAATTTCCATGTTCAAACTGGAAACGCTTATCAACTTCACACTTATCTCGAGCCGCCCTTTGAGCCTCCGGGTCTTGATCTATCCCCAGCAAAACTCCATCAGGCCCCAAGCGACTCAAGATTTCCCCAGCGTGGCCACCACGCCCGTAGGTGGCATCGATATAAACCCCAGAAGACTGAATGTTCAACTGGTGGATTATTTCACGGAGTAAAACCGGCTTGTGTGAAAATTCCTCATATTCTTGCATTACAACGATAATGTTTCCAGATCAGGGGGTAATCGATTACCCCCTGAATCTTTTTCTAACCATGCCTCGCGATTACTATTCCATTTGGTTTCATCCCAAATTTCAAATTTTTTCCCCTGACCAATCAATACTACTTTCTTGGTCAACCCAGCGTAATCGCGTAATAAAGGCGCTAATAAAATTCGTCCATTGGCATCTAATTCTACTTCCGTAGCATGACCAATGAGTAACCTTTGGATGCGACGAGAGGCCGGATTGAAACTTGGCAAGCTTGCCAATTTTTCTTCTATCAATTCCCACTCGCCTAATGGATAGAGCAATAAACATCGTGCTTCTGTATCAATCGTGACAACCAACTGGTCATTAGCTTCCGAAGCCAATCGGTCTCGATACCGCGTGGGCATGGCCATGCGGCCTTTTACGTCGATATTAATGGCATTGATCCCACGAAACACTTTACTCTCCAGCAGGGGAACTTCCCCACTCTAACCCACTTTATTCCACTTTCGTACACTATAGGAACTGAGGGCTAAAGTGTCAAGCTTCTCAGCTCTATGGATCTGCTCATGCAATAAATGATAGGAGCTAATATTGAGGACCATCAACCTCTTACTATAGTTAAAATCAATTATATACGTTATAATGATAGATGTTAACTATGTATAGGATGGCCCATGAACATTAGGGATCTTAAGTATCTAGTGGCAGTACAGAAGCAGGGCCATTTTGGCCATGCGGCCAAAGCTTGCTTTGTGAGCCAGCCCACTTTGAGTATGCAATTAAAAAAATTAGAAGAAGAATTAGGAGTAAAACTCATTGAGCGAAACAATAAACAGGTATTGATGACACCCATCGGTATCAGTATTGCAGCTAAGGCAGAACATATTTTGCAGGAAGTGGAAGCCATTAAAAACCTAGCCAAACAAGAAGATCCTCTGCAGGGCACCTTAAAAATTGGTATCATTCCCACCCTAGCCCCCTATCTCTTACCCTATCTCATTCCTTGGCTTAGTGAGTTTTTTCCCGGCGTTAGCCCCTACTTAAAAGAAGCCCAAACCTCGCAAATTCACGCTGATTTACGTCAAGGTGATTTAGATGCGATGCTATTAGCTCTACCCATTAACGATGATTCATTAACTGGTGTCACTTTATTTGCTGAAGATTTTTGCTTAGCTACACCCAAAGGTCATCCCTTGATAAAGAAAACGCGTCTGTCTCCCAAAGATTTACAACCCTACTCCCTTTTGTTGCTTACAGAAGGACATTGTCTGCGTGATCAGGCGCTTATGCTATGTCAGTCAGCTCATCTTTCTGAAAAATTAGACTTCAGTGCTACAAGTCTGGAAACCCTGCGGCAAATGGTCGCTGCTGGCGTAGGCATAACTTTACTGCCAAAATTAGCGGTAAAAGCCCCCGTTATTAATGAGGCTGCCATAGCCACACGGCCTTTTACTCATGAGATACCGCAACGACAAATAGGCTTGTTATGGCGAAAAGGCTCCCCGCGAGATGCTTTACTCAAGGTCCTTTCGGAAAGGCTTAAACAAGCCATTCCAAAGATTCTTCCTTTGGGCTAGACTTATAGTGTTGCAACCCAATAATAGAGGAAGATATGGGTAAAGTAATCCTGCTGATTGCCGCTTTAAGCCTGCCACTGTCCCTGTGGGCAGCCTCCAATAATGCGGCTAAGCAAAACCTACAGACCCTCAAATCCCAAAACCGCCAACAAGCCGTTCAAAATAGAGGAACCCCTAAAAATCAAATACGTACACAACGCTCAGGGCAAAATATCCAACGTGCACAGCAACAATTAGACACCCAAACTCTGCCTCCTCAAGAGATACCCAACCTACGAAATCAAGTACGTCAGCAGGATTTACCCAAAGAACCCATTGCGCCATAAGCCCATCTCCTATAGAATGAAGGATTCGACCTCAAGAGATTTACGACCATGGCACTACTACTACAATATTATGCCGCCCTCAAAAGTACCGCCTATTATCGGTATTGCCGCTCCTATCGATTTAGTTATTGATACATCCTTTACTTTATCTAGATATACTATTTCTCACCCGCAATAACGGGCTACTTTTAAGAGGTCTCATATGATCATTACAATGAAAACCAATGCTAGCGAACACGACATCAATAATGTGGTTGATAAAATTAATACTTTGGGCTTGAAAGCTCACATTTCCGCAGGTACCCAACGCACCATTATTGGTGTGATTGGCGAAGGCAATCACGACCATCAACACACTTTGCGTTCCATGGCATCCGTTGAAAACGTCATTCCCATCGCTAAGCCTTACAAGATTGTCGCACGCACATCACACCCACAAACCACAATAATCGATATTAAAGGGATTCCACTGGGTGGGGAACAAATCCAAGTCATCTCAGGCCCCTGCTCCGTTGAAACACCGGAACAAATGACTGCCAGTGCAGATGCTGTAAAAGAAGCGGGTTGCCGCCTCATGCGTGGCGGTGCTTATAAACCACGCACCAGCCCTTACAGTTTCCAAGGCCATGGTGTGGATGGGTTGAAAATGTTTCGTGATGCCGCCAATCAATATGGTTTACCCATTGTAACGGAATTAATGGATGTGCGTGAACTTGATAACTTCATGAAGCACAATGTGGATGTTATTCAAATCGGTACCCGTAATATGCAGAATTTTGACTTACTCAAAGAAGTAGGCAAAACCAAAGTCCCTGTCATTCTTAAACGAGGCATCGCCGCCACAGTGAAAGAATGGATCCTAGCAGCTGAATACATCGCTGCCAGTGGTAATCATAACATTATCTTCTGCGAACGGGGTGTACGCAGCTTCGAAACAGCTTACCGAAATATGTTGGACATTACGGCTATTCCATATTTGAAACAAGAAACCCACTTACCTGTCATCGTGGATCCCAGCCATGCTGGTGGTTATGCTTGGATGGTACCCGCTCTTTCCAGAGCTGCTATTGCAGCAGGTGCCGATGGTTTATTGGTGGAAAGCCATCCTATACCTAATGAAGCGTGGAGTGATGCCGAACAAGCACTCTCTCCGGCAGAGCTTAGCCAACTCATGCAAGAATTGAGTGCTGTGGCTCAAGCCATGGGCCGCACCATTTAAGGGGATATATATTATGAATAATGAACAACAAGAATTGGATGAAATGCGCAAGCAAATTGATGCCATTGACCAACAAATTCAAGACTTAATAAACAACCGAGCTAGCTGTGCCTTAAAAGTAGGAGAAATCAAACGAACCTACCATGACAACCCTGTGTATTATCGCCCAGAGAGAGAAGCCCAAGTCTTACATAAAATCATGGAACGCAACAAAGGTCCCTTACCTGATGAAGATATGGCGCGGATTTTTCGTAATATTATGTCCATGGGATTAGCCCTACAACAAAACATGCGCATTGCTTTTTTAGGGCCAGAGGGCACCTTTGCTCACAGTGCTGCACTCAAACATTTCGGACCTTGCATTGCCACTAACCCCATGGATGCGATTAATCAAGTGTTTCGCGTGGTGGAATCCAAGAATGCCGATTATGGTGTGGTCCCCATTGAAAATTCTACGGGTGGCATCGTTAGTCAAACCTTGGATTTATTCATCGATTCTAATATTAAAGTTTGCGGTGAAGTGGAAATCCCCATTCATCAACATTTATTAAATTATCCCGGTGACAATACGCCTATTACGCGTATTTATTCCCATCAGCAATCCTTAACTCAGTGCCGTCAATGGCTCACTGAGAATTGGCCCCAAGTGGAACAAATCGCCGTGTCCAGCAATGGCAAGGCTGCCAAGCTAGCCAAAGCCGAAGCTGGAGCTGCAGCAATCGCGGGTGAGATGGCTGCCGATGCCCATGGTTTAACAAAACTCGCTGAAAATATCGAAGATAATCCTGACAACCGCACACGCTTTTTTATCATTGGCCACCAAGAAACACCCGTCAGCGGCAAAGATAAAACTACCTTACTATTCAAGCTAGACCATCAAGTAGGTTCTCTGGCCACCTTATTGAATACTTTGGCCAAGCGAGAAATCAATGTGTTATCCTTAGAATCTCGCCCATCCCCTAGCCAATCTTGGCATTATTTGTTTTTTATTGATGTGGAAGGCCATGCCGATGATGGCAAGCTTCATCAAACGCTAAAAGAATTAGATGAAATTGGCATTCAAATTAAACAGTTGGGTTCTTATCCTAAAGCGGTGATTTAATCATGTCGAAACGCATTTGTATTATTGGTCTTGGCTTGATGGGAGGCTCTTTGGCCTGCGCAAGCGCATCCAGAGATTTGCATATTCATGCTGTTGATCTTGATGCGTCGAGCTTAGAAAAAGCCAAACAAGCGGGCCACATACAAAGTTATGCCACCACCATGGATGAACAAATACAACATGCAGCACTGATTATACTGGCTGTACCTATGGGCGCCATGGCACAAACCATGCAACGTCTTTACCCTTTTTTGTCCGATGACACCATCATCACCGACGTGGGTAGCAGCAAGCAGCGTGTCATGGAAGAAGCAAAGAAATACCTTAAACAACATGCTGCCCGTTTTGTTCCAGGACATCCTCTAGCCGGTTCAGAAAAGAGCGGTTTTGATGCGGCAATCCCTGGGCTTTTTGCCAACCGGAAAATTGTCTTAACACCCCATGCACAAACCGATGCAAACGCCACAGCCACGGTGACTGACTTTTGGCAAACACTCAACGCGCAAGTCATCACAGAAGATGCCAAAAAACATGATGAAATTCTAGCGGTAACCAGCCACCTCCCCCATATGATTACCTATGGATACATGCCACTCATTGCAGAAGACCCACAACGCTTTAAAAATTTATCGGCCAACGGTTTTCGTGATTTTACCCGCATTGCCGCCAGCGACCCCACCATGTGGGCTGACATCTGTATCGCCAACCGAGACAATTTATTAACAAGTCTAAAAGCTTTCCAAACAAACTTAGAAGAATTAACCAAAGCCCTGGAAGAAAAAGACCATGGGACACTTATGGAAGCCATAAGAAAAGCAAAATCCTTATGCACTTCCTCCTAAAAAGTGCCACATGCCTTAATTTATCCCCATTAAAAAATGCTATCATACGTCAGCACAGGGACTACCACTGGCAACTGGACGTAATGATAAACGATTTAAAGTTTATTTTTTTGATATAGGTCTAGCCCAGCGCATCATGCAATTAAGTTTAAAAGAGTGGTTAAACACCCCCCTTGAGGTCACTTACTTAGGAGCCATTGCAGAACAATTAGTAGCACAAGAATATCTTGCTTATTCCAATCCAGAGGTTCCGACAGATATTTATTACTGGCATCGAGAAGAGGGCAGCTCAAATGCTGAAATAGATTTTGTATTTTTATAGAATAACCATATCATTCCAGTGGAAGTAAAATCTGGGCTTAAGGGTGGCATGAAAAGCTTAAATCGGTTCATGCAAACCCATCCCAATACGCCATATGGCTTGAAAATTTCTCAAAATCCTAAAGCCACACAAGAACATACACGGGAATTACCTTTATATGCTCTGGAATCTTGGTATGCCGATGATTGTTAAACTATCTAAAAAGGCAGCACGAGCTCACTGTCTAATTTCAATAATTCCCGACGGAATATGTCTTGAATTTGCAACAGAGCCTTTTCATTATCCGCTTCAAAACGCATGACCAAACAAGGCGTGGTGTTAGAGGGCCGTATTAACCCCCATCCTTCAGGGAATTCCACACGTACACCATCGATATCAATGATATGCGCATCGCCAAAGTCCGCTTTTTGTTTAATGAGGTCCATAAAAGTAAATTTAATGGCTTCATCCAAAGGTAATTTCAATTCAGGCGTATTCACACTGTCGGGGAAATCATTAAATATACTGGCAATATCTCGCGCGTCCTTGGCAACGATTTCTAATAAACGGGCACCGGTATAAAGGGCATCGTCGAATCCATACCAACGTTCTTTAAAAAAAATATGCCCACTCATTTCCCCCGCTAGGGGCGCACCGGTTTCTTGGATTTTTGCTTTTACCAGTGAATGACCTGTTTTCCACATCAAAGGTCGGCCGCCTTCAGCTTCAATCACATCTGCCAACTTACTTGTGCATTTCACATCAAAAATAATTTGTTCGCCTGGCACCCGGGACAAGATATCCTTGGCATATAACATCATTTGCCGATCAGGCCATATATTCTCACCTTCATTGGTAATCACCCCCAAGCGATCACCATCACCATCAAAGGCTAATCCCACGTGAGCTTTTTCAGCGATGACACGGTCCATTAATTCTTGAATGTTTTCTAACTGTGAAGGGTCAGGATGATGATTAGGGAATGTGCCATCCACATCGCAATACATCTCGATCACATCACAACCCAACGCCTTAAATAATTCTGGTGCAATTACACCGGGCACCCCATTGCCGCAGTCTATGACGATTTTTAAAGGTTTTTTTAATTTCACATCTTGGCAAACGCGTTTTATATAATCGGCTTTAATATCTCGCTGGCTGTAGCTGCCCTGCCCTTGTAAAAAATCTTCATCATTAATACGTTGATACAAAGATTGAATGGTATCCCCTGACAAGGTTTTACCGGCCATGACCATCTTCATCCCATTGTAATCGCCGGGGTTATGACTGCCCGTTAACATAATGCCCGTTTTAGAAGTTAAAGTATAAGTAGCAAAGTACACGAGAGGTGTGGGCACTAACCCCAAATCAATGACATCGCAACCACTATCACACAAACCAGCGCTTAATGCTTCGCTTAATTGAGGACTGGACAGGCGGCCATCGCGACCAATAATAATTGCCAATTCTCCTGCCAGTGATGCTTCGCTGGCAAAGGCCCGACCAATAGCATAGGCCATATTCAAAGATAATTGATCTTCCCGAGCGATACCACGAATATCATAGGCTCGGAAAATGGATTGGCAAGGAGGCTTTGGAATACTGTATGTCATGGTACTTCATTCTTTTGAAAAAAAGCCAGTTTGCCTCACTTGAGGGGTTTTATCAATGTTGCTGATGAGCAAAGTCTGCTTTCTCTAAGTTCTCAGAATTATACGCTTTCGTTTTGCTTGCTATAACAGAGGATTTCCTTAGAATCGTCAGAATCATAATCTTCTTCATTGTCAGGCCCAAGTATGTCAGTTTGAATGGACCCTGTTACTGCATCCCCTCTAAACACAGCGCCAAAATAAGTCCCAATGCTGTAAACAGTCCCTCGATAAGCCCCATTGAACAATTGCGCCCCGGCAAAGCATAACCCAGCTGATAGGCCGACAGCTACAGCAATGGATTCCGAATCTAATGCATCGGGGTCATAGCCCATGAGCTGCATGAGGGGACCCACTAAGAAAAATAGCCAATCGGCATTAGCTACTTGGTAACTGATGGGCCAAGTGCGCCACTGCGTTTGAGTCACACGACCTGCCAATTGAAAAAGTGGACCCGTTATGGCATTAAATAATGAAAAGGCGAATAATATACTCAAGTACCCACTGCCTGCCAAGTCACCTAAGTAACTAGCACCATCAGCAATAAAGTTCCACAAAAATGCAACAATAAACACACAATAAGCCAACTGGCCTGCACTTTTGAAGGTAGCACCCATATCAGTTTGCAAATTACCTTTAGCAGATTCCAGAAAAAGAAAAATAACCACTGCACCTATGGCACCACCCGTGCCCGTGAAGAGATTGCGCCAGATCCCACGGAAGGCACGTTCTTCCATGGCTGGCATGTTTTGGGTTTGCATGTAATCTGCGAAGACAGCATAAGCTTTATCGGCCGCTTCCCAACCTGCTCCACAACCGGCGCATTTTAATGCCACTTCATCAAAAATGGACTTCAAAATGGAACTGGAACTGGCTACTTCACTTGCTGTAACGTGGCTGGACTGAGCTGCCCTTCCGCCCTGTTGATATGACATTCTATACCTCTCCTATATTATCTATTCTTTTCGGCTCATTATCTCTAATCATTATTATCTGTGCATATTATCAAATTCCGGCTTTTATGTCCATATAGAGAACAATCATGATTTCAGCGATTCGCTGATGCAAGCCACGCATTTTTAAGGCAAAATAGACTTTTCCAAGGATATAGGAGTCCTCTTCATGCCCACACTGACCGGGCGCCCCATCAGTCACCTTGTGATACCTGGTTTAGCGCTATTATCTTGGGGAAATAAACTTACCAAGGAAAATTATGATAAAATTCAAGAAGGTATGAGTCAGCCTGAGGTTTATAACCTGCTTGGCCGTCCTACCCAGAAGGCCGCCTATAGCCTCAATGGGCTATCAGGGACTCAAACTCTGTGGAAAAAGTCGGGCAAAACCGTTACAATCCTGTTCACTGATAATCAAGTAAGGACCAAGACCTATATCCAGGATGATGAACAACCGTCAGCACAACCAGCCAAATAGGTAATAGCAATCATGACAGCAGCAACCGCCATACAACCCTTTTCTAAAATTATTCTTGGAAGCTTGAGGCTCTATAAGCAAGGGCTCATTAAAATTCTCCCCCTTTGCGTCATCTATTTTCTTTTATTGTTTTTAGCCCATATGGGCGAGACACTACCTTTTGTCCCCCCCGCGGTGCATACCGCATTACCTATTTTGATGACCCTCATTTCGCCTTTAATTTTGGCAGCACTGGTTTTTAGTTTGGATGAATTCCTGCATGACAAACCCATTTGTTATAAGCGAGCCTTAGGACTCGTTTGCCGTAAAATTCATATCTTAGTCATTTGTTTTGTTATTTATACCTTAGCAATTATTATAGGTGGCTTTCTTTTAGTGATACCCGGTGTCTTCATCATGGTATCGGCATTGTATTTTTATAATATTGTCATGTTAGAAAATGGCGGCATTTGGGGTTCCTTAAAGGGCAGCCTGCTATTGGTTTGGGGCCATTGGTTCCGCACCGCAGCTGTTTTCTTTAGTGCGATGTTTATTTACATTATTTGCAGCGTGCTTATCGCTTCGCTATTAGCTGGCCTAACCTTTGTTCTGCAATGGGTATTAATTCATTTAGGTGTGGATCAATTACGTGCGGCGCAAATGACTAACAACATCGCCATGGTGGGTATTCTATTTGGCCCTGCTATTTTAGTGCCCCTCCCCGCGTGCTTCATGGTAATGCAATTTAGAGATTTGCAATTACGTAAGAAAGCAGATGCGCTAGAAGCCGCCGCGGCGAATGATGAAGCAACCCTTAGCGAATAATAACCGACAGAAACCCGTCACCCCGATAAGGGTTTACCTTTAGACCCAGGGGAACGTTTTACTCACCTTTGGATCTCCTGCCTTCGCAGGAGATGACCTTGGAGTATCGCGGAGATAACGGGTATCGCGACACTAATTACAGACGCCCTGAAGATCCAAACCCACCTTCGCCCCGCTCTGTGGTTTCAAACTCTTCCACAACATCAAAGTTAGCGCGAATAATAGGCACGAAAACCAGCTGAGCTAAGCGTTCACCGGGTTCGATGGTGAAGGGATTTAAACTGCGATTCCAACAAGATACCATTAGGGGACCTTGATAATCAGAATCAATTAATCCCACTAAGTTACCTAATACAATCCCATGTTTATGACCTAAACCAGAACGCGGTAAAATGGTAGCGGCAATGTTAGGATCACGCATATGTACACTGATTCCCGTAGGAATGAGTTGAGTTTCAGAAGGTTTTAAGATCAAAGGCTCATCAATACAAGCTCGCAAATCTAACCCCGCGGAACCTGTAGTCGCATAACTGGGTAAAGGATAAGTGCTACCAATACGTGAGTCTAAAATCTTTAATTCAATGTTCATGCCTTCCTCTCTTGCATTCTTTCGGCAATACAAGCAATTAATGCTTGAGCTAATTGCCTCTTGGGTTGTAATGAAAATGTTTTCTGGCCATGGGGCCATAAGGCGGTTGCTGCATTATCATCGCTGTGGAACCCTCTATCGGGTTTATCCACTTCATTGGCAATGATCATATCAATGCATTTATTTTTTAATTTCTCACGGGCCTTAGCTTCCACTTCTTCTGTTTGTGCAGCAAACCCCACACAGAAAACCTCATGGGGTTGTGCTGCCATGATGGCCAATATATCGGGATTCTTTACCAATTCTAAGGTGACATTGTCTTTTGAGCACGGAATTTTTTTTATGGCACTGTTAACCGGAGCATAATCAGCCACCGCTGCTGCGCTAATAAATACATCACAAGAAGCAGCTAAAGGTAATACTGCATCCAACATTTCTTGCGCACGCTGAACCTTTATGCAGGTAACTTCTGGAGGCGGTGTCATGCCCACAGGTCCAGAAATCAAAAATACATCGGCGCCCGCTTCATAGGCCGCTTGTGCCAAAGCGTAACCCATTTTCCCAGAACTGTGATTACTGAGGAAACGCACCGGGTCAATGGGCTCTTGCGTGGGACCGGCCGTAATAACCACTTTCAGCCCATCCAATAAATTCGTTTTATAAAAACCTTCTAATTTCTCGGTGATGATTTCCGGTTCTTGCATACGACCCACCCCCACTTCGCCGCAAGCCTGTTCGCCGATCGTAGGATCGATAATCACCTTACCGTGCTTTTTTAACAGCAATACATTATCTTGTGTGGCTTTGTCCTTCCACATTTCATGATTCATGGCTGGCGCCACAAAAATGGGGGCTTTGCTTGCTAAACATAAGGTTGTCAATAAATCATCGGCTCTGCCTTGGGCTAAGCGAGCTAAACAATTAGCGGTTGCAGGAGCGATGATCACTCCGTGGGCCCAACGAGCCATTTCAATATGCCCCATGGCTGCTTCAGCTTCTACATCCAAAAGATCATCTAAAACACGATGGCCCGACAACGCTTGCATGGTAAGAGGGGTAATAAAGGACTTGGCGCCTTCGGTCATAACCACACGCACCTCTGCCCCCGCTTTGCGCAAACAGCGTACTAGTTCAGCACTCTTATAGGCAGCGATGCCGCCAGTAATACCTAAGACAAAATTTTTGTGACGTAGAGAACTCATATCTTACAACCTGCCCTAATAATCTATGGCATCCTATCATTTCACCCCCATGCATGCGAGAAGAGAATGCAAGCCATCAAACATTGGCCTCTACAAGAACAACCCCGCTATAAGCTCTTAAATCATGGGGCCCAGAGCCTAAGTGATGCAGAATTACTGGCTATTTTCCTGCGCACGGGCATTAAAGGCAAGACAGCCATAGACCTTTCCAGAGATATTCTACAACGCTTTGGGGGGATTCGCCCCCTTTTGGATAATAGCTGGAAAGAAATTCAAGCTGTTAAAGGCTTGGGAGCCGTAAAGTATGCCCAGTTAAAAGCTTGCCCCGAATTATCTCGACGTTACTTTCAAGAAACCCTACAGCGCCAATGCATTACACAACATCCCCATACCCTACAGCGATACCTGACAGAGCAATTAAGAGCCCATGGGCAAGAAGTCTTTGCTTGCCTCTTTTTGGACAGCCAACATCGCCTCATTGCCTTTAAAAAGCTCTTTTATGGCACCTTACATACCACTTACGTTCACCCCAGAGAGATTCTCAAACAATCTTTAAATTACAATGCAGCGGCTCTAATTCTGGCCCATAATCACCCTTCTGGCGACCCCAAGCCCAGTAAGGCCGACATAGAGGTGACTCAGCGCATCAAGAGAGCCTTAGAACTCCTAGATATCCCCATTTTGGACCATCTTATCGTAGGGGATAACGAAGTATTTTCCTTCTACGATGGTGGGTTACTATAATGGGGCTTGAATAGATAGGGCATATTTGTTATAAAGGCCCGCTCACTACAAGAGAATAATCAGGAGATAAGATTATGTCACAGGTTTGTCAGGTTACGGGAAAGCGCCCTATGTCGGGAAATAACGTTTCTCATGCCAACAATAAGACCAGACGACGCTTCCTCCCCAATTTGCAAGCTAAGCGGATATGGGTAGAAAGTGAACAGCGCTATGTGCGTTTGAAAATCAGCACGAAGGGCATGCGTATCATCGATAAATTAGGTATTGATACGGTTCTGGCTAAATTACGCCAAAATGGCGAAAAAGTATAAAGGGGTTTAAATTATGGCAGCGCCAGCTTATACCAAAGTAAAAATGGTCTCTACAGCTGATACGGGTTATTATTACACTACCACAGTGAATAAGAAGAACCGTCAAATGAAAGGCCAAGGTAAATTGGTCTTAAAAAAATTCGATCCTAAAGTGCGTAAGCATGTGGAATTTAAAGAAGAGAAAATTAAGTCATAGGCTAGCTATCTATTTAGTCCTTTGTTAGAATCCCTTTTCGAATTTTAAAGTTTATAAGTCTCCCTCTCATCGAGGGGGGCTTTTTTTATACCTGTATTATTTCCATCTTAGAATTACCCTCTGGAAACCTGACAAACTCATCAATCCGCGACCTCCGATCCCATTTTTCCAAACACGCGGTAAATACATCCCTGTACGCTCGTATGCGGCATCCCTGCCGCATACGGTTTGCAAAAATAGGACCCTCGGTTTGGATTGATATTGTGGTACGAATCCACTTATTCCCGGGGGTTAATTCTAAGATAATATTAAGGAACAACTTGCCACTGGCCAATCCCACGGGGATCCGATGCTCCTAAGACCTTATTATTTTTTGTATCCCAATATACCGCTTGCATGTCACCATAGGGTTGTTTTAGTGCTTTCAAATGGTAGCCCATTTTACGCAAAGCCTTCTGTTGTTCCAAAGTAAAGGCATCAGGCTCGTATTGCACGGTATCAGGCAAGTATTGCAAATGGTAACGTTTTACCTGTACCCAATGTTCAGGATTGGGATGCTTAGGCATATCCAAAATCGCTAATAACACCATGCTGACAATGCGGCTACCACCAGGCGTGCCTAATATAGCAACACCATCAGGGGTTTGCACAAAACTTGGGGTCATGCTAGACAAAGGCCGCTTACCGGGTTCGATGATATTAGCTCGTGACCCGATTAAACCATACACATTGGGCACGCCTGGATTCACAGCAAAGTCATCCATTTCATCATTCAATAAAACCCCGGTACCTGAGACCACAAAACCCGACCCAAAAATGTAGTTATTACTTAGGGTCGCCGACACATAATTGCCTTTTCTGTCTAATACAGAAATCTGTGTTGTATTGCCTTCACTTTCGCGAATGCTGTCGCCCATAGGTAGTTCACGACTAGCCATCGCTCTATGTAAATGAATTTTTGTGGCGAGCTGTTTAGCATTGTCTAAGCTTAATAATTTTCTTAGGGGAGCCTTAACAAAATCTGGGTCGCCCAAATATAAAGTCCGTTGCCAATAAGCCATACGCATGGCTTCTAAAATCAAATGCAATTGAGTGATGGGTTTTAAAGTCGCCATGGGAAATTGGCTTAAGATATTTAACATGGTAATAATGCCCACGCCACCGGCAGAAGGCGGCGGCGCTGTAATCACCGCCATGCCATGATATTGCCCCTCTAGGGGTTTGCGCACAATCACATGATAGTTTTGCAAATCCTTTAGTTGCCAAACGCCACCATGCTTTTTGACCTCTTGCACCATAGTTTCCGCTATAGGTCCCTGATAAAACCCCGCTTTGCCTTCTTGCGCAATGGTTTCCAGGGTCTGCGCTAACTGGGGTTGTTTGATTAGAGTACCTAAAGGCGGCACTTTGTTGTTACGCAAGTAAATAGTTGCACTGCTGGGGTAGCGTTGTAATACCGCTAAACGCCATTTAGCAAAGCGTTGGTATTTTTTATCGACTTTAAAACCCTGTTGTGCCAGTTGAATAGCCGGGGCAAAATCTTTGGCTAGGGTTAATTGGCCATAATGTTTTACCATATACACCATGCCAGCCACTTCACCGGGAATGGCTGCAGCGTTGGGCCCATTAATGGAAGAACCTGGAATGTAGTGATCACTTTCATCCATGTACATATTGGGTCTAGCTGAACTGGGCGCTGTTTCACGGCTATCGATAAAAGTATTACGCTTATTGCTGGCTTGATGAATTAACCAAAAACCCCCACCGCCTAAACCCGATTGATAGGGTTCCACCACGGCTAAAGCGGCAGCCACGGCCACTGTAGCATCAAAGGCATTGCCGCCTTGTTTCAAAACGGTAACGCCGGCTTGAGTGGCTTCAGGATCGGCACTGGCAATGGCTGCCGCATGAAGTCTTATAGAAGATGTTCTATGCAAGAAAATATAAAGAATGAGTACGCAAAGCAATACTGCAATGATTACAGCGAACATCCTTGTGATTTTCATGGCAACTAATCCTCTGTATCAGTCTCTGCCTTAGCGCGCATTAATCCTTCGTATTTTAATTGTAATTGTTCATTGGATTCAACAAAATCAGGATGTACGGGAATACAATCCACGGGGCAAATGTCTCGACATTGAGGAATATCAAAATGCCCAACACATTCGGTGCATTTAGATGTATCAATTTCATAAATAATTTCACCCATGTAAATAGCATCATTAGGACATTCGGGTTCACAAACGTCGCAATTGATGCATTCATCGGTAATGGTTAATGCCATGGTTTATACCTTTTTTAATTTTAATGCTTTTGCCACCAGGGGATCCACAAATTCACTCATGTCACCATCATAAGAAGCCACTTCGCGCACTAAGCTAGAAGAAAGAAAATGGTATTGCTCTGAAGGCGCTAAAAAGAAAGTTTCCAGCTGTGGCGCTAAATGACGATTCATACAGGCCATCTGTAATTCACTTTCAAAATCCGATACGGCGCGTAACCCGCGTAAAATAACCTGAGCATCTTGGGCCTTAGCAAAATTCGTCAGTAAGTCATCAAACCCTAGGACTTCCACATTAGGGCAGCTCTCCAAGACAGCCTTAGCCAAATCCAAACGCTCCTGCAGGGCAAATAGGGGTTGTTTCTTAGGGTTAGCCGCCACAGCCACGATTACCCTATCAAAGAGCTTCGTCGCGCGGATGATAATGTCCTCATGCCCTCGGGTAATAGGGTCAAAGGTACCCGGGTAGATAGCAGTCTTTGGCATGTTTTGTCCTCTTAGGGGTTCAAGGGCAATTATACACCAAATCCGTGTCTAAGGTAAAAAAAAAGCCATGGACCCCGAAGGGTACCATGGCTTGAATCCTCTCGAATGAGTTAGATTATTAATTTACAGGGCAAGCATTAGCCGTTATTTTCAAACCTGATGAAGCTTCATCATGCTTTCCATGGACATTACTATAGTTGTCGAATGAAAAAGGTTTATAACCATCTTGTGGCGTACCTAAGCTGCCGTCTTGATTGACCAACATGATATTGGTATCTTCAACATCGGTATCAGAGGGGTGACAAGACTCATCCATAAAACCGGCATCAATGTTATGGTACTTATAGTAAACTTTAAAGGTTTCTACATAAGTCTGACCACCAGTACATTTGTTGTATGCAACAAAATCAATATGCCCTTGAGCGTACCCATCTTTTTCATGGGTGTAATATGTGGTACTTGCATCTTTCAAGTTCACTGAATAGGTACGAGCAATACCTAATGGATCTGTATAGTTAAATGCCGAGTCATCAGTAATTTTCCACTCGTTATCATTGTCACTAGAATCTTCTGCTTCCTGCGTCATGAGATCACCATGCTTATAAGATAATGGGTTAATATTATCGCTTGGTGATTTTGAGATATCTTTGTCGTCATTCAATTTTTGAACTGTGATGGCTTGGTTCGTGCTATTTGTTACATCCGTATCTATCATCAACTTAGCATTATTACAATAACCTGTGGCATACATAGCTGCAGGTAAAGTTAATAGGCCGACAAAACATAATTTTTTTAGGACGTGATTCATTTCTACTTTCCTCGTATTGGGCAGTTACTTGGTTTCTTAAAAAAGGTTTTTTTACGGCAACAGAATACTCGTGCTCTAAGCTCTTGTGGCTGAAAGGTTGTTTAATGTATTTTGAGGACCGGTTTTTGGAAGAATTCCAGATTTGGACAAATTATACCTAGATTTACCCCTCAATGCAAGGGCTTTAGACATACAATCATTATCAATGACTAATTTATGCCTATAGATTTCGCATTCTCACCCATAACTCCATGAATTAACTAATTATTTAAAATACGTCCCAAAACATAAGCCTCAAGGAATCCAACCTACGGTCGCTATAGTCAGGAGAAAATACATATTTATAAGGTACCTTAACCATGAAAAAAGGCCGCATTGCCATCATCTGTGTCGCCTTGGTGCTCCTGCTTTTGGGCGCTGGTTACTATGCCGTATCTCAGATTAATGTGGAGCGTCTGCGCCCCATCATTGAAAAACACCTACAAACCAATATTGGCTACCCCGTCAAAATAACAGGGGATATAGAAGTTGCTTATAGCATCATGCCCTCCATTACCGTAGAAGGCGTACAAATCTATAATCCATCCTGGGCTAAGCGCCCTTTGGCTGCCAGTGTGGATCAATTGAGGATTCAAATCGCTTTGATTCCATTATTAAAGAATAAACTACAAATCAACGAATTCGCCATAGAAGGCGGCACCATCATTATTGAATATGATAAAAATGGCCGAAGTAATTGGCAGCATTTGTTAGAGACCGGGATTAGTCAGAAACAACCTCTAACGCCTAAAGAACTCTATCTAGGCAATACTCAAGTGATCCGTATTAATGATAAAAATAATGATGTAAGTCGACTTAACATCGAACGCTTAGCCATTCAGCTCTATTCAACCAAGCAAACCATGGTAGTGAATCTGATTGCAAGTTATGATCGTTTTCCCTTTCAATTGTCGGGAACGGTTAAAAGCCAAAGCAACCATTTCAATAGTCCTTATCAACTGGACCTAACCCTAAGCTCTGATAATTTAGATGCGAACGTGACAGGCACTTATGACCACAATAGCCATACACAAAACTACTGGGTTTTAGCCTCAGGCTTAAGCACTGAAGATTTGAGCCCCATATTTCGCGCAGACATTCCGGATTTGGGCCCCTTTCAGGTGGGCATGATTATGCAGCAGGGACCCGACCTATGGACATTTAAAGATATTCAAGCCAACTTAATGAAAGGTAAATTACGCGGCAACATCACTTTAAATAATTCAAAAGAAGATACCCAACACAAAATAAAAATGTCAGGACATGGCCTTGATTTACCCGAGGTATTTAAGCGTTTACATATCAGCGGAAACTATCATAGCGGTAAATTAGCCTTTAACACAGACCTTACCAGCAAAGGAAATAACTGGGATGATTTCTTAGAAAGTTTAAATGGCCATGCCATGGTTAACTTCACCAAAACCCATTATGTTAGCCAGGGATTTGCTAGCTACACGGGAGATTTCATTCGAATGTTATCGGGCAAACACAATGATGAAGTTTATATCAACTGCCTCTTAGTACAAGTATTAATTAATGACGGCATAGTGAAAACCGAAAACATGATCATTAACACCCGAGGTGAAACCATACTGGGCAAAGGGATTATCAATCTTAAAAACCAATCCATAGACTTAATTATGCGACCACAGGTACGTGGTCTGTCAATAAAACCCCATGCCATACCCATTCGGATTACGGGCCCCATTGAAGCGCCCCATGTAGATACCACATTAGCTGGCACCAGTATTGGTACAGGCAAAAAGATTTTAGGCTTAGCCTCAGGGCAACGTCTCTTTGAATCCATAGAAGCTACTCTTACGGATCCGATGCAAAATCACTCGAAAAATAATGCCTGTCTGAAGATTTTAAAATCCGAACAGTTAACTCCTTGATTTTAAATACTAGTTTCCTTATCATCTATAATTAACGGAACCATACTATTATTTAATGGAGTCCCCCATGAACAAGAAAGCCCACATCATTGGTGCCGCAGGCCTAGCCATCGCCCTGTCTAGCCTCGGTAATGTTGCAAATGCAGCCAGTAATCCTTTTGCTAGCCAATCTTTGCTAAATCCCTATAACCTAAGCAGCAATACAGCAGATAGTACCGAGGGCACTGATGATAAAAGCAAACCTGGCAAATGCGGCAGCGATGGTAAATGCGGCCATGGTTCATGCGGATAGGTCTTGGCTATCGGCGTGAGTTTGCTGAAGATCTTCAAAGGCTATTACCGTCAACTATCGATTTTCTGGAATTAGCTCCAGAGAATTGGATCAAGATAGGGGGTAAGCGGCAGTGCGAGTTAACTAACTTGCATGAGCATTACCCATTGGTAGCTCATGGGTTGTCCCTTTCTATTGGCGGCCCTCGCCCGCTTAATGAACCTTTCCTTCAAGAATTAAAAAAGTTCTTTGATCATTATAATATTTCTATCTATACCGAGCACTTGAGCTATTGCGGTGCGAAAAGCCATATTTATGATTTATTACCCATGCCTTTTTGTGAAGAAGCCATACACTACATTGCTTCACGCATCCGGCGGGTCGAAGATATATTAGAGCGACCTATTGCCCTAGAAAATATTTCCTACTATGCCACGCCCATGCAAGAGTTGACCGAGTTGGAATTTATCAACGGCATTCTGACGGAGAGCCAATGTGGCTTGCTTTTAGATGTGAATAATATTTATGTTAATAGCATCAATCAAAACTATGATGCTAAAACATTTTTAAAAAGCTTAAAGCCAAAACACATTCCCTACATCCATGTAGCAGGCCATAATAAACGCTCAGAAGATTTTATTTTAGACAGCCACGGTAGTGATATCATCGACCCTGTATGGGATTTACTGAATTGTGCTTATCAGCAATATGGTCTTTTACCCACGGTCCTAGAGCGGGATAATAATATTCCCACATTAAATAGGCTTTTAAAAGAAGTAGACATCATCAGAGATATTCAGACATCCATTGATAAGGGAACAGTGTGATGGCTAAGGTCCCTAAATTCATGAAAATCCAGCAGGCGTTTAGTAATGCCGTCTTAGGTTCCGCAGCATGCCCCTTAGAGGTTGACCAAAATCACGTTAAAATCTATCGGAATTTAATCCATGAAGGTATGGATGAAATATTAAGAACAAATTTCCCTGTGCTCTATTCCCTATTTAATGAAGAAGACTGGCAGCAACTCATTAGCCATTTTTTACAAACCCACCCCTGTAAAACCCCTCTCTTTTATGAAATCGCTGAGGAATTTTTAGACTATTTAAATAATGAACGAGATTCCAAACAAGATCCGTCTTTCTTGGTGGAGCTAGCTCACTATGAGTGGGTGGAGTTAGCTTTGGACTTACATGAAAATGAAGGGCCTTTTGGCAGCGTAGATTTATTTAATGACACACTCAGAGTTTCTTCTTTAGCTTGGTTACTGCAATATGACTATCCCGTGCACCGTATCGGCAAGAATTATCAACCCCAGACAAAACCTCAAGAACCCACTTGGCTTGTGGTTTATCGTGATCGAGCCTTAAACATTGGCTTCTTGGAATTGAATGCCCTTTCAGCTAGATTATTAGCTCTATTGAAAGAACAGTCCATAACAGGAGAAGAAGCTCTAGCAATTATTGCCACAGAATTACAACATCCTGAACCACAAACACTACAAACCTTCGGTCTGGAACTATTGAGCGACTTTCTTGAAAAAGATATTATTCTTGCTGCTTATAAGTCATTTCCCTCTTGAAAAATATCCCCAGTAAGATAGGATGCTTCTTCTTCACGAGCTAGTTTACAGACTGGGTGTCTCATGGTAAAAAAATACGGGTTATTAGCTGGAATCATAGGAAGTCTCCTATTGACATCCTATGCTTTCGCAGTTCCTCCCCAACCCACTATAACTGTAAGCAAAAATCACGCTCACGATGGACCCATTATCGTGGTTATTGATCCTGGCCATGGTGGCAAAGACCCGGGAACCACTGGCTCCCACAACATCAAAGAAAAAAATGTCGTACTGAAAATATCCAAAGATTTACAGCAAGATATTAATAAAGAAAAAGGTTTCCATGCCAAATTAACCCGAAAAGGTGATTATTTCATCCCGCTGCGCGGCCGCTTGAAAATAGCTCGGGAAGATAAAGCTGATATGTTTGTTGCTATTCATGCTGACGCCTACAAGGACCATAAAGCTCATGGGGTTTCGGTCTTTGCCCTCTCAGAACATGGTGCCACCTCCGAAGCCGCCCGTTGGGTAGCTCACGAAGAAAATAAATCCGAATTAAAATACGATAACCTAGCGGGCATTAATTTAAATAATAAGAGCAAAGTGTTACGCTCGGTGCTGATTAATCTTTCACAGACAGCCACCACAGCCACAAGCATTCAAGTGGGTGACGCCATCATTAATCAAGTATCTAAAGTCACTGATATGCATCATCATGGCATAGAACAGGCGGCTTTTGTGGTATTGAAATCACCGGATATTCCATCCTTATTAGTGGAAACGGGATTCTTATCTAATCCTAAAGAAGCCAATCGACTCAACAACCCTGCCTACCAAGAAAAAATTGCTCATGCTTTAGCTAAAGGCATTGTCACTTATTATAGGGATCACCCCATTAAACGCGGAAAATACTAGGTCTGTTGACATTTCGCTGGTTCGAAACATCAATAGTTCCTAATCCATAATATCCTTGATCTCCCTTTGGAATGATTCAGAAAACAATTTTGATTCCATAGTGTTGATATCATCCGAGAGTAAATGCTCTCCGTTGTAGGGTGGAACCCAACTTCGAATTAAATCATGAATGGCCTTTAAACTGGGGTTCAAGCTTAACCCTTCTTGCATATCCATGCCTTGGCATGCCACTAATAGTTCAATAGCTACAATGTATTTGCAATTTTGTGCCATGCTATGCAAGCGACGTGCTGCGTAACAAGCCATACTCACATGGTCTTCCTGATCCCCTGAGGTGGGAATACTATCCACGGATAATGGATGAGCTAAGGCTTTATTCTCACTGACCAAACTAGCCGCTGTCACCTGAGCCATCATGAATCCACAGTTCAAACCTGGATCTTGAGTTAAAAAGGCGGGTAGACCACTGTGTTTTGCATCCATCAGTAGAGCAATACGGCGCTCACTCAAGGATCCTAACTCTGCCAATGCCAGCGCCATATTATCGGCCGCGAAGGCTATAGCTTCACCGTGAAAGTTGCCACCTGAGAGAATGCGATGCTTCTTTCTGTGTACAATGGGATTATCAGAAATACCATTCACTTCCCGCAGCACAAGATCCAAAGCATTCTGCCATTGGTCCCAACAGGCACCCATCACTTGAGGTTGGCAACGGATAGAGTATGGGGCCTGAATGTGATTTCCCTCAGTATGTTTAACTGCACAGCCTTTTAAGAGGTTATTAAAATAACTATTTACTTGTTGCTGGCCTTTTTGGTCATGCAATGCATTTAATAACTTATCAAAAGCTTCTTGATTAGCATTCACGGCTAAGGTTGAGAAACTCCCCACTAAGATAGCCATTTTTATTAACTGCTCTAATTCAAAGGCCCCCTGCCAAGCCAGAGCCGTAGAGACTTGAAGACCATTAATTAATGCTAAACCTTCCTTAGGCGCTAATATTATTTTTGTAAAATCCGCTGCACTGGCTGGCACTACCTCATGGCTACCCATGACATGACCATGACCCAATAATACACTGGCCATATGTGCCAAGGGGGCTAAGTCGCCAGAAGCGCCCACGGACCCTTGGCTAGGAATCAGAGGCAATAGGTCTTCATTATATAATGTTGTTAACCCATGAACTAACTCCGGCCGAACACCCGAATAACCTTGTGCCAACGTATTTATTTTAAGAATCAAAATTAAACGCACCAAGGATTTTGAAAATGGCTTACCCACGCCACAGCTGTGTGAAAAAATCAAATTACGTTGCAAGGTTTCCCAGTCATCTCTACCGATAGGGAAATTATCAAAGTCGCCAAAACCATGATTAACGCCATAAACGGCTTGTGAATCTAAAGCTGATAATAAAAATTCATGGTCGGCGTTTAAATGCTTATCTAAACCACGGGGCAAGGCAATATACACGCCACCTTTTTGCAGATATTGCAAATCTTCATGAGTCAATTTTCCGGGTTTTAGTTTCCATGATTTCATTGCATCACCGCTTCTTAATCATTGGTAGTTTAAGACCATTAGCTTTAGCGCAGTCTATAGCATCAGTATAGCCTGCATCACAATGACGCATAACAGCTGTAGCAGGGTCATTGCTTAACACCCGTTGTAGACGGCCTTCAGCAGCTTCACTGCCATCGGCTACCACCACGAATCCCGCATGTTGTGAATACCCCATGCCTACACCACCCCCATGATGGATACTCACCCATGTAGCACCGCTAGCACAATTCAATAAAGCATTTAATAAAGGCCAATCCGATACAGCATCGGAACCATCTAACATACCTTCTGTCTCACGATTAGGGCTTGCTACAGAGCCCCCGTCCAAGTGATCACGCCCGATGACAATGGGTGCCTTTAATTCTCCCCGGGCTACCATTTGATTAAAAACAACGCCTATTAAGGCACGATGCTGTAAGCCTAACCAGCATATACGTGCTGGCAAGCCTTGGAAGGGAATACGCTCTCTCGCCAAATCTAGCCAGCGATGTAAATGAGTATCTTCGGGTATTAATTGTTTCACCACCTCATCGGTTTTATAAATATCACTTTTCTCTCCCGACAAAGCCACCCAGCGAAAAGGACCTATACCCTGACAAAACTGAGGACGAATATAAGCGGGCACAAAACCTGGAATATCAAAAGCATCCTTCACCCCCATATCCAAGGCCATCTGTCGTATATTATTCCCATAATCGAAGACAGGTATGCCTCGTCGATGAAATTGCAACATGGCTTCTACCTGTATCGCCATGGACTTTTTAGCTTCTTGAATAACATACTGGGGTTTATCTATACGTAGCGCCTTTGCTTGCATCAAGGACCAACCTGATGGTAGGTAACCATTTAGAGGATCGTGAGCACTGGTCTGATCCGTTACTAAATGAGGTTGTACTTCACCCATGGCAATGGCGGGAAAAATTTCTGCGGCATTACCCAATAACGCCACTGAAATGGCTTTACCCTTGAGGCAAGCTTCTTGAATTCGGGCCAATGCCACAGTTAACTCTTTTTCAATGTAATCCACATAGCCCATGGATTTACGCCGTTGTATATGTTCCGAATCACATTCCACCACCAACATACTGGCGCCGGCCATGGTGGCAGCCAATGGTTGAGCCCCTCCCATGCCACCTAACCCTGCACTCAAAATCCATTTACCTTGTAAGGTCCCGTTATAATGTTGGCGTGCTGCTTCACAGAAAGTTTCATAAGTGCCTTGAATAATGCCTTGGCTACCGATATAGATCCAAGACCCTGCGGTCATTTGTCCATACATCATTAGGCCTTTGGCATCTAATTCATTAAAATGCTCCCAGGTAGCCCAATGGGGCACTAAGTTAGAATTAGCTAACAATACCCGAGGGGCATCAACGTGAGTTCTCATGACACCTACGGGCTTACCCGATTGAATTAATAATGTTTCATCACATTCCAGTGTTTTGAGGCAATCCACGATGGCGTGGTAACAATCCCAGTTACGCGCCGCTTTGCCTACACCACCATAAACAATCAATTCATCGGGATTTTCAGCTACATCAGGATCTAGATTATTCATTAACATGCGCATGGGTGCTTCTGTTAACCAACTTTTAGCTATCAGTTGAGAGCCTCTTGCTGCTTTAATGAGTTTATTTGACATGGCTTACCTTCCCATGCTTGACCACTTGATAACAGGGATTTCCCCCCAGGGTAGAACATAATTCTCCGGGACTATGACAATCCCATAAAACAAAATCCGCCATTTTCCCAACTTCTATACTACCGTAATCTTTTTCTATGCCTAAAGCACATGCACCATTATAAGTAAAACCACGTAAGGCTTCCTCTACAGTTAAAGCGTATTGCACACAAGCCAAAGATAATAATGACAACGGTGATATTAAGGGAGATGTTCCAGGATTACAGTCTGAGGCGATAGCCATTGATACATTGTATTGACGCAACAGATCTAAAGGCGGTTTTTCTCGTTGTTGCAAAAAATAGCTAGCCCCAGGTAATAGAACCGGCATAGTTTTACTTTTGGCTAAAGCAATCAAATCCTTTTCTTCAGCGAATTCTAAGTGATCTACCGATAACGCATTGTACTTTAAGGCCAATTGAATGCCTTGGCTAGCGGATAGTTGATGAGTATGTAATTTCACCGGCAATCCATGCTGTTTCGCGCAGGAAAATAAAACCTCAATGGCCTCACAAGAAAATGCCAACTCATCACAAAATCCATCCACCGCATCAACCAGATCTTCATGGACTAGTATGGGCAATACTTCTTGGCACATAAAATCCAGGTACGTCTGAACGTCACGGAATTCCTTTGGCAAGACATGGGCACCCAAATAACTGGTTTTAATGGTCAATGGTAAAATATCACCTAACTTTCTTGCTAAGATCAATTGTTTCTTTTCCGTCTCTAAATCCAACCCATAACCTGATTTTATTTCTAATGTGGTTACCCCTTCTAAATGCATACAGCGTGCGCGTTTTTCACAAAGTTGCAACAGTTCATGAAAGCTGGCAGCCCTAGTATCTCGCACTGTGGCATGAATTCCCCCACCTGCTTGCAAAATCGCTTGGTAACTTTCACCCTGAATTCGTCGTTGGAATTCTTCTTCCCGAGAACCGGCATAAACTAAATGAGTATGACAGTCCACAAAACCTGGCGTCATTAAGCGACCTTCAACTGAGATTTCTTGTTTGACTTGTTGTCGCATAGCTTGCGGTATGTCTTTCATCAGACCCAACCAGACAATACGACCTTCTCGCACAACCAAACCTGCATCGTCTATTATTTCAAACGCAGCTTGAGGGGCTAAGCTAAGAATACGGGCATTTACCCAAAGGCTGTCATAGTCATTATTCAATGAAATTCCTTATTGATGCTTATGCTCTATAGAAAAGTATAATCAATCCTTCTGTCATTGCATGCGTACAGCAACTATAATGGTAATTGTTTGATTCTTCGAGGTATTTATTTCAAGTGAAAACCGAACTATCAATATGTTACGAAGCCCCTTCTCAGGAGCGTTGGCATCCTAAAAGCCAAGTAACACTTATAGATTTAAGTAAACCCGCGCCCCCTGTGAATAAGGGTTTCGGTCTGTTGGGTTTTGCCTGTGATAGCGGCATAATACGCAACCATGGTCGGCCGGGTGCTTATTACGGGCCAACGGCATTACGTCAAGCAATGTTACGCAGCCCCATCTACGATTGTGGTGATATTATTTGCAAAAATCACGATTTAGAATCGGCGCAACATGCCCTGGCTGAAGCTGTAAAATCCATTTGCCAATTAAACCTCACCCCCATACTGATCGGTGGCGGCCACGAAATGGCTTATGGACATTTCCTCGGTCTTTCGGTATTCCACTCGAATATTGGCATTATAAATATTGATGCCCATTATGATTTAAGGCCGCTCTTATCGGGAAATAAAGGTTCTTCTGGCACACCATTTTTACAAATAGCGCAACACTGCAAAAACAATAATAAAGATTTCCATTATTGCGTCTTAGGCATTCAACCTGAATCAGCTAATAAAGAGATCATGGAAAACGTTAGAAAGTTAAATGTATTGAGTTTTACTGCAAAGCAAATACAACATAACAATATTCAGGATGAATTAAAAACCTTTATGCTATCCTGCAACCAGATTTATTTGACTATTTGCTTGGATGCTTTTTCAAAAGATATAGCACCGGGCGTATCTTCACCTCAAGCTTTGGGCATCAGCCTCGACGATATATTACCTCATCTCAAGATCATTTTAGACAGCAAGAAAGTTTGCGCCATGGATATTGCTGAATTGTCCCCACCTTTAGATGAAAAGAACAAAACGACTCAACTAGCGGTTTCTCTCTGTGATTTTATACTCCCGCATATAATCCCCTAACATGCCATAAGACAAGCCAATGCCACCACAGACAATAACTAAAACATTTTTATATTGAGAAAAATCCACTAAACCATCGTATAAACAAGCAAGCGCCGCGCCACAAGAGGGTTCCACGAGTATACGATGCTCATCTAAGAATAAGTGACACGCCCGAATGGTTTGATGGTCCTCGACTAACCTAGTATGCAAGGGGTGTTGCTTATCATATTCCAGCAGCTGTTTTGTCACATTCTGTGCCGCCAGAGACGTAGCAATAGTATTTACATCATCTAAATCTATTACCTTACCCACCTTTTTCGCTTGATTGAAACCGGGGGCACCTTGCGTTTCCACGCAATACACAGGAATATCCATACCTTCAAAACGCCGCAAGCCTTCAATAACACCACAAGCCAGACCGCCACCACCCACAGACAGTATAACAGCATCAGGGGCGTACCCATCGGCATAGATTTCTTCAATCATGGTGGCATGGCCATTCCAAATCATGGGGTGGTCGTAGGGTGGAATAAAGGCTGCCTGCTGTTCTCTCGCAAAAGTTGTAGCCGCTTCCAATACCCCTGAAAATTTAGATTTCTTTATGATGGTTTCAGCACCATAGGATTGTACTGCATCAATAAATCGTTGGTGACTGGTGTAAGGTAAAAATACCGAAGCTTTTGCGCCTAGCTTTTCTGCTGCATAGGCCACAGCCACACCGGCGTTTCCTCCTGAAAAAGCAACAAAATATTTTGTCCCCTGTTGTGCGTGATACTGGCACAACTGTCCAACCCCTCTAATCTTGAAAGATCCTGTGGGTTGATAACATTCCATTTTCAACAAAACACGCGTACCCACTCGCTGGCTCAGGGGTTTTGATTCAAGTGTGGGAGTCCAGTGATGTAGTGTTCTCATTTTAATCAATCCCATTTTGAAGAGTAGATCTAGCTAATTACTTGCATGCATTCTACAATAGTCAATTATAATATTTAAACGACAACTTTGCCAATATTGGATTAAGCCATGGCGTCCCGAGAGACATATCAATTCTCTGTGATTTTATTCATTGTCTTCATTGGTTTAATGGGCACAGCCTTACCCTATCCTATTTTTGCTCCCATGTTTTTACATCCGACATCAGAAAGCATCATCCCCCAATCCTGGTCCTTGGCTCATCGTGGTATTTTATTAGCCGTCACTCTGTCAGCTTTTTCTTTCGGGCAGTTCATCGGCTCTCCCATTATTGGCCGTTTAGCTGACATCTTTGGACGTCGAAAAATATTGCTCTACAGTTTATGCCTTACCTTACTCACCTATATACTGACAGCTTTTGCTATTGATTGGTCATCGGTTTCTTTACTTATTTTCTTTCGTTTCTTCACGGGAGCATTCGAAGGCAATATCCCCTTAGCTCGCTCCATTGCTGCCGATTATACGACCATTCATAAACATATTAGTTTTGGCAGTATTTCCGCGGTTTCTGCCATAGGTTACATTTTCGGGCCTATTTTAGGTGGCATCTTTTCCGATGAAAAATTAGTAGGTTGGTTTAGCTATGCAATACCTTTTTACTTTTCTGCATTTTTATTATTGATAGCGGTAGTAGCCGTTATCTTCACCGTAAGAGAAAGTTACACACCAACGCGCACCCATGACAACATGTTAAAACTGTTAAATCCTTTAGGTCGCATAGGTGAATTTAAAGCCACGCCTAACTTGCTTAAATTAATCTTTATTTGCAGCATTTTCACGCTTTCGGTCGATATGTATTACCAATATTCCCCCGTTTATTTAGCCGGCTATTGGGATTTACAGCCCTCGGCCATCGCTCTATTTAATGCCGCCATGGCCGTTGCTATGGCTATCAGTTGTGGCTGGTTAGCGTATCTATTCTCCCGCTACTTTAGTATTCGCTATACGGTATTAGTTGCTATGGGCTTCTATGCAGTAATTCTTTGCCTATTATTTTTGAGTCATAGCTTAAGCCTTACTTTAGGGCTCTTCTTCGCCATTGGCTTTGCTATTTCCTTTGTCGTCACGAACATTCCCATTGAAATTTCCAATGTATCAGGCCCCGATATTCAAGGGGAAGTCATGGGTGTCTTATGGGGCATTCGCACTTTTGGCGACGGTTGCATTTCTTTGATAGGTGGTATTTTAATTATTTTTTCTTTCCGCGCGCCCTTCTTATTTTCTATGGTCATCACCCTAATTAGCATGTTTGGCTACTGGGCTTGGTTTATGAAAAAACCTCAATGATCACCGCAGTCCACATGTTCACAGGCACCCATTTCCACTTGGATCGTTGCATGATCAATTTTAAAATGATGTTCTAAATGTTCGTTGATTTCAGCGTATTGTGCGTCACTGAACGTGCCTTTCGGATGCACTACATGCGCCGTTAAAGCAGCCCCTTTTGTACTTAATCCCCAAATATGCAGATCATGTACGTCGCAACCACCATTAAAATTTTCTAAGTAAGCTTTAACACCTTTAGCATCAACCCAATGGGGCACGGCATCCATAATCAAATTCACAGAATCCCGTAACAATCCCCAGGTTCCGATAACAATCGCCACAACGATAGCTATCCCCACGATGGGATCCAGAGCATACCAACCCGTCCAAAGAATCACGGCACCCGTTATCACTACGCCTACTGAAATTAAAGCGTCGGCGGCTAAATGCATGAATGCGCCTTTGATATTAATATCATCTTTGCTACCACGAGCAAATAACATGGCTGTAGCACCATTCACAAAAATACCAATGGCTGCCACAATCATTACCGTGGGTTCGTGAACAGCCGCGGGATGCATTAATTTTTCGATGGATTCACGCAGGATAATGGCTGATGCAAGAATTAATAAAATGGCATTACCTAAGGCTGCCAAAATGGTCGTTCGTTTATACCCATAACTGAACTTTCTGCTGGGTTTTATAGTTAATAGCCAACTGGCAATCCAAGCCATCAACAATCCCAGGACATCCCCTAGGTTATGACCTGCATCGGCCAAAAGAGACATGGAATGGGCCATGATGGCATAAAATGCTTCAATTCCCGTAAAGGCTAAATTTGCGAGGACGGCAATGGCAAAAGCGCGATTGAAATTATCCGGCGCATGATGATGATGGCCGTGGCCATGATGATGGTGATGATTATCCTGATGATCGTGCCCATGATGGTGGCCCATTTTTGACCTCTTTGTGCTATTGGTTGAAATCGGCAAATATTTAACCAATTATTTCAGCATTTACTGCCCTTCTCATGACTGTCTTCAAAAGGCCAATTCCATTATAATCTGTTTTTTGATTGAACCGTGGCGCCTGCCCAGATAGGCATTTACCTAATTGAGGACTGTCATGCATAATTCCCCAGACCATAACAAATCTGAACCTAAAAGGCCACGGGATTTAGTCCCAAAAGCCCCTCGTGGTGTCTCTTGGCCACATTTTGAAACTAAGGATGAGGGATTAGATCAAGGGATCAATCCCTTGTTAGGAAAAGCCGCCCCCATACTGCGCCAAATCACATCTCTTAGTACCACGCATCCCGGCATAGAATTACCTCAATTGCAGAGCCAATTGCTCGAAACGCTTAATGTTTTTGAGCTCAATGCGCGCCATGTAGGCTACGCCACAGAAAGTATCCTCTTAGGACGCTTTATTCTGTTTGCCGTTATGGATGAATGCATTATCCATAGTACTTGGATTGAAGATAATGCCTGGGATGAATACCAGCTAACAAAAACGCTCCACGGCAGTGTCGATGGCAATCAGCGTTTTTTTCAAATTTTAGAGAAAATCATTTTAGAACCAAAATTTTATTTAGACCTTTTGGAATTAATGTACATCTGCTTGAGCTTAGGCTTCGAAGGCCCTTACCGCTACGAAGACCGAGGCAGCCAACAATTGCGCGCCATCACAGATGATCTTTACCAAATTATTTGTCGTCAACGGGGGGATTATGATTTAGCCATTTCTCCCTCCACCAAAAGTCGCTATAAACCCCACAATCCTCAACTCAAACCACCTTTACGTCTGGGCCGATTAACCCTCACAATGGGTTTGATTTTAATTGCTATTTACTCTGGCTTTACGCTATTAACCAATGCGGTTTATACCCCTGTTTATCATGATATATTGCATTTAACTCAATATATCCCTTAAAGAATTTGGAAGACTTATGCGACCTTTACGTTTAATACTCTTATTATTAATCCTCACTCTTGCCTTAGGCATCTGGTTTGCAGGCCCCCTTCTGCAGATTCAACACTATTACCCTTTGTTGAGCGGCACAAACCGCTTGCTATTAATCCTAATATTATTTACTTCCTGGGCTGCCATGGATCTCTGGCGTGAAAAAGACCAAAAAAAACCCAGCAAAGCCAACAATGCTGCGTATCGCCTGGAACAACTTTTTTCCGGAGCGGTGGAATTTCTTCGCCAAAAGAATCTTTTTGAAAAACCTTGGTATTATATGCTTGGTCCAACGGGCGCAGGGAAAACGGCTCTTATTGCTAATTCTGAACATCCCTTCTTATTATCTAAAAAAATTGACTGGGGTACTCCCAATCCTATTGCCGCCACCAAACATTGTGAATGGTGGGCCAGTCGCCAAGCTGTTATGGTGGATATGTCGGGCACCTACTGTGTGAATGGTGGTTCTGCAAAAAATTTATGGAAAAGCCTCTTACGCTTAACCCAACGTTTTCGTGGAAAACGCGGCATTAATGGTGTTATTCTAACCTTAGATATCACCGCTTATTCGCAATTATCCAAACGCCGAAAACTCCAAATGACACAAAGTCTAAAAAGCCGTATCAAAGAATTGCAACAACAGTTCTCTTTGAATTTACCCATTTACCTCACCCTAACAAAATGCGATAAAATTCCAGGATTTTTAGAATTCTTTGCGGGATTATCTCGTCTCGAGCGGAAGCAAGTTTGGGGTATGACTTTTTCATCTTTAGAGCCACAGGATACCTTCACCCTTACTCAACAATTGGATGAAGAATTTGAGGGTCTATTAAAACGTTTAAATGATCGCGTGATTGTTCGTTTACACCAAGAACATAACCCACTAAAACGTGCGCTCATTCTAGACTTCCCCTCTCAACTGGCTAATCTTAAACAAGCCTTAATGGAAGTACTTCCCCGCTTAATGCCTGAAACAAATAATAGCCTTTATCAATTACGCGGAGTCTATCTCACCAGCGCCATGCAACAAGGCCGTGGATCCTATGAATTAACCTCTTCTCTTGCACAAAGTACGGCATTGCAACAACATGATTTACAACCTCATACCAACCCCCACAAAAGTTTTTTTATTCCACAATTATTGAATACTATTATTTTCCATGAAGCTAACTTAGTTTACCCTAAGAAAATACGCAGCAAAGTAAGCCACTGGCCAAAGCGTCTGGCCTATGGTTGCAGCCTGGGAATTATTTTGGCTTTTACCGGCTATTGGTCACAAAACTTTTTACAAGCGCTACAAAAAACGGGCACCATTGAAACCACTTTGGCCCAATATCGAGGTTTGTTGGAGAACTTGCCTGATAATGATGTAGCAAAGTTACTCCCTGCTTTTAATATGTTACAAAAGACCAATACAGAAATTGCGGCCCTGCACACACCGCGAGTGATTAAATACATGCATAATGGCCATGTCATTGGAGATTATGCGCAAGGCAGTTATGAGAAATCCCTGCAAACGCTTTTCTTACCTACCGTGGGCAAGCAGTTAGAGACCGTCATCAACAGCGGAAAATTCACTTCACAAGATCAAATGTATGGTGCTTTAGCCACTTATATGATGTTAGTACAACCCATGAGTCTCAATAAACAAATCGTTACTCGATGGTTAGGTGGCTACTGGCAGCATCATTACAAGAATGAAAAGACCGTCGCCCAATTGAATCAATTATTAAGTGATGCCCTGTCAGAGGATGTAGAAGCCATTCCCTTGAACCCAAAAATCGCCAGCATTGCTGACAGTGCTATGACACAGTTGACTCATCCAGGCGATAAACCTAAGAGTAAACCTCTTAAGCCGAGCAGGCCTGAGCCTCAAGCGACTGCTTCACCTACATCACAACAACCAATGGTGATGCAAGAAGAACAGCCGAATTATGGGAATATCACCATGAGCTAAGGGCTTGTCGCCAGTATATATAGGTACAGAGGCAGAAAGTCTATGATTACATAGATTTTTCTGAAAGCTGAGAAACTAATTCAATGACGTCAGGATCAACACCCTTTTCACGAAGAAAATCCGTCACTTTATTCATACCCTTTTGTATGCCTTCCTGCATGCCTTTCTGGATACCTTTCTGGATGCCTTTCTGGATGCCTTTCTGGATGCCTTCTTCACGCCCTATCTCTATGCCTTCTTCGCGCCATTGTTCTACCAATGTCATAATGCCATCCTCCAAACGCTTCGAGCGTTTATGCTCATAATAAATACCATCAAAGATTTTTGTTGGAATATCCACACCCGTACAAAAATATTGTAGCACAAAATTTCCATATTCTTCACTATCCATCCCCGTAAGATTGTCCACCATCGTTAATAATAACGGCAATGAACGAACCGCTTCTTTATCTCGGATATGCTTAAATGCAAAACATAAAACACCGGCCCACCCATATTGAAGAAACTCATGATCAACCATCTCATGAAGATTAAAGACACTGGGTGATAAATAACCATCAGATTGATTCCACCCCATAGGATCATGGATTAATTCTTTCAAACTTGTGGCTGCAATATAGTTCTTTTGTCCATGATAGAGAATAACCCCATGGATAAATGGAATCGGCGCCACATCGCATTCTCTACGTTGCGAGAAGGCCATATTATAAATAGCATGTTTGTAGCGTTCTATACGCAAAACCATCTTATGATCCAAAGAACTTTGATGCTCAATTATGACTACCATAAAATCTTCACGGTTTTTATAATTGACAGAAAAGACGGAATCAGAGATGGTTTTTTGTAAGTCCTCATTCACACAACTTTCCTTTAACTGACGAATATCTTTCAAATCTAATTCATCTTTAAAGTGATCAAGTAAAATCATTCCCAGTAACGAATGGTAAAAATATGGGAATTTCAAAGCGTAATGAAAGGCTTTGTCGTGTAGTTGTATAGCATCTTTGAAAATTCTCTTCACAGGCTGATTCTCAGAAATCCATCACTGAGAACCAGTATGCATGAAATCTAGGGGCATAGTGTAAGCATTATCCCTTTCACCATCTAATGCTTTAGCGACTTGCAATATTTTCCTGGATCCCACGGTCAAGCCGCAGGATAAAGGCGCAATAGTTTGGAAAAAGGATTAGGAATTATAAACGTGAGCGGGGTGTCGTGGCTTTTAGGTATTCGGCGTATTGAAGGCGTGCCGAAAAATCTTCGTCATTTTCACCGCTTTCTGCAGTCGCTTGATTCAATGCATCATCGGTTAACTCGATCTTTCTTTCTTCATATTTACTCTTACACTGCGCAAAAAGTCCGGCACTACTCTTACTCTCATAGTTAGACATGATTCTAGTGGCTTCTGCATTTTCCCAACTAGGAAGTACTGCCTCAGCTGAATGCCGAACCACATCAACTGGAGAGCCTGTATGCAATCCACGAACGACTCCCGCAACCTTTGTCAGTTTTTGTAAAGCGGTATCACCAGCATATCCCGTAATATTTCTGAGAGCAGGTACATCGCTTTCACACGCATCTCTAGCAACACTTATACTGATCATAGCATCATCGTTACGTTCCCAATGGATACCGCTGTTGTAGATCGTCACGGTTGCATAATTTCCTGGGGCAGAATCTGCACCCAACACTTCCACATTTACGCGGCGACCACTCGTCGTATCAACAACACCAAACCCCAAGGGCCTAGCTAAATATTCTTCTAACTGATCTACGTTAAGGGTTAAATAACTATCTTGGTCTGTATCCACTATAGAACAGCCAAGTTCAATCCCTTGCGTATGCATAAACGCTCGCAACACAGGGCCCATAATAACTTGCTGTGCATAGCTATTGTGATGTAATTTTGTGGTGAGGAGTAAATGAAAATTCGTCCAAGTGAAGTCGCCGTCAATGCCATAGTGTCTAGCGAAGGTAGTTTTTAATTCTTCATAGGCCCCTTGGCGAGCCTCTAATTCTTCCATTACCTCTGTAACGTGCCCACTTTTTTGGCTAGCGAAATAAACAACTGCCCGAAGAATTTCAGGTACAAAACAATGTACACCGCAGTTATTTAAAAAACCGGAAATTTGGAGTTCGCGGGCAGGCAAAGAAGCGAATGTATCGCTGCCCGTGCCGCCTGATCTACTATGGTCGTACATAGCCTAACCCTCAAATCTAATAAATTCTTATGGATAGCTATCCTTGCTAGATACTCATTTTCATCGGTCCTTCAAGGGATTATTGTACAGGATTACCCCAAAAAGTAAAGCATTCGCGCCCTTTATACGGGGGTATAGGCTGAGGGAGGCCTAAGCCATTTGCTGAGGGTTATTGAGCCAAAGGCAACCTATTGTTTTATATTGATTTTCTTAAGAGCTCTCTTCGGTGGCCTTTTCACCCATATGACTCATAATGGCTGCCACTTTCGCTTTATCCACACCTTCGCGGGCCATACTCTCAGCGACCCTACCCAACGCACTGGCTTCACCCCGGGCTTCACCTTGGGTCTCACCTTCACGATATCCCTTCTCATACAAACCTTGAGCTAATGATTTCATCGTTTCATCCTCCAGCGTATTCCTGTTTTCCAATACACGAATTAAATCCCAAATTTCATCGGTGTTCATACACTTCATGGCATAGTATACAATACGCCTAGCCTCTATGGCAGAACCTTCAGACTTTTTCATTAACTGACTTAACTGTTCTATCAAATGAATGAACTTTTTTTGCGGTACATACTTCATAGTCATTTCCATCAAACCCAATAAAGGTCTCTGCTTTATATTTTCATCAGAAATTTTGGAGATATCCACTAATTGGATGGGACGCTTATAAATACTTTTCGCGATAGCTCCCGTCCGATCAAAAGCAGGGAATAAAGCCGTAGATTGATTGTATTTTACAGTACCATTATAAAAAATCATGGGATGTATTTGAGGTAATGTCTCATGACGCTTATAATGATCCGACATTAAGCGGTTGATGTAACAAAATACTCGCCAAGGCAAACCGGACACAGGCGAACTTTGATGTTCCACTAATAAATAAAACAAACCTGGGCCTTCTCGATATTTTACTTGATAAACCATATCGGAATGACGATTGATTAAACGCCCATCCACAAAATTCCGATTAGCTAAAGACAAACTATCCAAATTTAATGTTTGTTTAATCTCATCGGGCAAATAACATTGAAAAAATTCCTTAGCCAAACGTGAGCGAAACATAAGCTTTTTAAAAAACTCATCGTGTAATAGAGTGAGCGTTGATTCCATTAACCAATTTTCCTTATCCAACCATGACACTACTGTAAGAGAAAAGGCGACCGCAGTCTGTAGGACAATTTGATCAAAAAATAAACTGACATCCCTCCATTGCCTTATAACATGAGGCATTCCAAATGCATTTAAAATTTAGTGCAAATAACCCTTGAAAGTTCTCATTTCGTTCTCTATGATAAAAGCTAACGGGAACGAAAGGAGAACGTAAATGCTAACGCTAAAACAACAGGAAGTATTGGAATTCATAAAAAAATTCCTTAAAAAACATAATTATGCCCCCACCGTGATGGAGCTAGCTGATGGTATTGGCGTGAAGTCCAAAGGGGTAGTACACCGTTATCTGCAAGCCTTGAATGACCAAGAGTATATCGAGCTCATACCCAACCGACATCGCAATATTCGCCTTGTGGAGCCACCTGAAGGGACCTCTTCCATGATTCCCCTATTAGGCAAAATTGCGGCGGGCCAACCTATTGAAGCCATTCCTAACCAAGAAGAATTGGATGTTTCAGCAGTTTTTTTGGGAGCAGACCGTTATGCCCTGCGCGTGCAAGGGGATTCCATGATCGATGATGGGATTTTTGATGGCGACTATGTCATTTGCCGCCACAGCCATACGGCCAATAACGGCGATATTGTGGTTGCTCTAGTAGATCAAGAACAAGCCACCTTAAAACGTTTTCATCACAATCATGATCAAACCGTCACATTAACACCGGCCAATGCCAGATTTTCACCCATGGTTTATGAATCTCGACGGGTCATTATTCAGGGCATTTTCGTAGGATTGATCCGCGTGGATCATCACTAAGGAACTTTTATGGAAACAGAACCATACAGCGACACACATTGGCAACGAGCTATTATCCTCGTAGATATGAATGCTTTTTTTGCTTCCATAGAACAATTAGATAATCCAAAATTACGCGGCAAACCTGTTGCCATTACTAATGGTGAACAAGGTACAGCTATTATTACTTGCTCTTATGAAGCACGTCGATACGGTATAAAAACAGGCATGCGTTTGCAAGAAGCATTACATCACTGCCCCAATCTCATTCATCGCCCCTCACGTCCCCAACGCTACGCTAAAATCTCCAGTACCATTATGCATGCTTTGCGAGACATTACCCCGGACATTGAAGTATTTTCTGTGGATGAAGCCTTTTTAGATGTTACCGCTTGCCAACATTTGCTAGGGTCACCTGAGAGCATTGCTCGTCAGGTGAAACGCAAGGTATGGGAAGCCTCTGGATTACTCTGCTCCGTTGGTGTAAGTGGCGATAAGACCACCGCAAAGTATGCAGCTAAGTTGAAGAAGCCCAATGGCCTCTGTGTCATTGCGCCTCAAACAGCAAAAGCTTGGCTGCACTCGGTACCCATCACTGAACTCTGTGGTATTGGCCAAGGCATTGCTAGCTTCCTAGCACGTTATGGCGTTCATCACTGTGGTGACATGGAAAAAATTCCCATTAGTATCTTAAGCAAACGCTTTGGTAATTTAGGTCGACGTATTTGGTATATGTGCCAGGGGGCCGATCCCTCGCCCGTCACCACGGCCATCCCTCAAGCAAAATCCATGGGCCATGGCAAAGTATTACCGCCCAACACAAAGGATACGAATACAATTCTCATATACTTATTACATATGTCAGAAAAGTTAGCAGCACGGTTGCGCCGTCATCATATGCAAGCTGGTGTTTTTTTCATTGGTTTGCGCAGCCGTCAACATGGCTGGATAGGGGATCGTTATAGGCATACTCTCCCAACCGATGATGGCGCAACCATTTTTAATTTGTGCCAGCAGATGCTCAATGAGCGCTGGCAGCACCAAGGGGTGTGGCAAGTACAAGTCACCGCCCTGGATCCCAATTCCAGCGAAGGCCAATTGGATCTCTTCGCACAGGAAAACAAAAAAGTACAGCGCCTCAACTTGGCCCGAGATCATATTAATGAATCCTTTGGTGATTTTGCCGTGACCCCTGCTCGCTTGCTGAAACGCACATCTATGCCTGACGTCATTGCCCCCGCCTGGAAACCCCATGGTCATCGACAGAGTATTGCTAAAAAGTAATATTGTAAGACTATGGTTTATATTGTCATAATGACGTAGGTCGGACAACAATGTGGAGCGAAGTGCAATAACTCTATAAACGCGTTAACTGTTTGTGAGTCGAATAAGACCATGGAAAGCGAGGTTTGTCTCTATATTGTTATAGCGGCGTACATTGGGCAACAATGCGAATCGAGGATCTGGGTTTTGAAAACTCTTGCCCGCAGGGATGCGAGCACGAAGCCTATAGGGACATATTCACGGCGGGTTTTCAAAATCCAGATCGGAGATACCGCATTGCTTGGATCAAGGCTCTAATTTAAAGCCACAGAGAATCACCTTAAGTCTGCTGTTTGTTAGAATCAACGGACTCCACTGCCAGTAGCCTCTTCGGAATGGCAAAGCTCTTCGGCAACATCAGCCAATAGCGACCTTTATTCACCATATGACCGGAAATGATTTCTGCTTTGGAACCGGCGCCCAAATACAAATCAGCCCGAATGGGACCACGAATGGCACCGCCTGTGTCTTGCGCCACCATTAAATGTTTGAAAGGTTGTTTCAAAAGAGGAAATTTAGCCAAAGGTATGTCTGTGGCAAACCACATGGGTGAGCCTAAGGGAATATAATGCTGATCTACCGCCACAGAACGCCAGGGCGTCAGAGGTACCCGTGCCGTGCCATTGGGATTCTTTTGCTTCAATACCCGGAAGAAAATAAATGAGGGATTGGCCTCCATGACTGCCGCGCCTTTTTTGGGATGGCTGTTAAGCCATTTTTTCAGAGTCTGCGCTGACATGTCTTTCATAGCGATAGTATTACTATCTACCAATAGTTTACCGATGGAAATATAAGAGCGTCCATTCTCACCATCGTAACCTAACAACTCTTTCTTACCATCAGGAAAAACCGCTTCGCCGGACCCCTGAATTTGCAGAAAGAATCGATCCACATAACTGTTGCCCCAAGCGATGATGGAAACACGACCTTTAAGAGATCCTTTATTAATTTCTTCTCGACTATCGTAGGGATACAATTCCGTGCCCACAACTTTCCCTGATAACTTACGCCCCTTATATACAGACGAAAACAATCCCATTTTCACTGTAATCAAATCTTTAGGACGACTATAAATAGGCACAGTAAAGCTACCATGACGAGTATGGCTTACTTGTACTTCAGGCAAATAGTAAGCAGTGACCAAACCCTGGGGCTGTTGCAGATTAAATACAGTATATACGTTAAAATGTTGCTGGAAAAACACCCGTGCTTGACTGTCTGTGGGATTTTTTAATTGCATGGCAGTGCGACAAATAGGCCACCATTGCTTCGCTTTGATCATCATGGCTGATGTACCTACAGAATCATCGGGACGTAAGGTTAAAAAGCGATGGCAGGATACTTGAAAAGCTTTGAAAGCTTCGCTTTCTTTATCTTTTTCCCAACCGGGTAAATCCGTAAAGCTTACAGGTTGCAATGTCATTTTATAGTCCGTTGTGGGTGTAGCGTAACCCCACAGTGCAACACAAAGCAGCACTAAACAAAAAAAACTTCGCTTTATCATTAAAAAATCCATAAAAATTTTCACTATCCTACAGAGTGCGGTACGCGTTTCCTTTAAGCTGTCCCTATGTACCTTCTCAAGGGTACCTGGCAGGCCATTTGGATCATGATGTTCCGGAGTCGGTAATGGGCATCATAGTCACAGGTGGTCTGCACTCAACCTGAGTCTTCAGGATTCGTAAACTATAGAACACAAGGATTGAGTATGCTAAACCATCATCCCCAAAAGGCCTATGGACATTGTGCTATTGCCAAAGTAGGCGCGGTGCTGAATGGCAAAGTCCACAGTTTAACCAACGACACGGAATGCTTTTCCGTCTACCAGCAAACCACCAGTTTGACTGATATTAGACCGGGTGATCAAGTAGTTTATACGCGTTTTCCACAGGGAGTTGTGGTATTAGCTCGTTTATTACGCAATAACGAACCTTTTTTTCAGGAACACCAACATTTTCCCTGGGAAACCATTAATAAAGGTGAAGCCGGTATCGATATTCATGATAATGGTGCTATTTCTATCAAGAACCCAAAAGCAGCCATCCATATAACTGGCGAAGGCGACATTCACGTACAGGGCAATAGTTACCGCCAATCCATGGCAAAAGATATTGAGCTTAATGCCAAAGATGCTATTAATTTGAACAGCCCTTAAAGACTGCGCGGGCAACTTATGCTACTATTCGCTCCTCTGATTAATGCTATGGGATATAAAACATGTCTGATTCTAAAGAAAATTTACTCATCTGGATCAATGGTGAACTCATTCCCTGGAAAGAGGCCACGGTTCATGTCATGGCTTATACTCTGCATTATGGCTTTGGCATTTTTGAAGGTGTGCGCGCCTATGCAACGGATCAAGGTCCAGCCATTTTTAGGCTACAAGATCATACGGATCGTTTTTTCCGCTCAGCCCATATTATGAATATTCCTATGCCTTTTGACAAAACCACCTTAAATAAAGCACAGCTAGAAATCATTAATAAAAATAAATTAGGCAGTGCCTACCTACGACCCATGGCTTACTACGATGTAGGAACGGGTTTACATACATCGAATTTAAAAACTAACATCATGATCGCCAGTTGGGAATGGGGTACTTATCTCGGCGGTAAAGAGATTATGGAAAAAGGCATCAAAGTGCAAACTGCTTCTTACACCCGCAACCATCCCAACAGCGTTTATTGCAAAGCGAAAGCCAATGGTAATTACACCAACTCCATTTTGGCCTTACAAGAAGCCCAACGAGCCGGTTGTGACGAAGCATTGTTGTTAGACCACGAAGGTTACGTGGCCGAAGGCAGCGGTGAAAATATCTTTATCGTGCGTAAAGATAAGATTTTTACGCCCCACACATCTTCTGCCTTAGAAGGCATTACCCGCGAAACTATCATGACCATTGCTGAGGATATGGGTTACGAGGTATCGGAAAAACCCATCAGCCGCGATGAAGTCTACGTAGCCGATGAAGCCTTCTTCACAGGCACTGCTGCCGAAGTCACACCCATTCGCAAATTAGATGGGCGTAAAATTGGTAGTGGTAAACGCGGTCCAGTTACGGAAAAACTGCAAAGCAAATATTTCGATATAGTGAATGGTCGCGCTCCAGAGTATGCCCATTGGCTCACTTATGTGGCCAATGAAGTGACTAAGGCGTAAGGGATAATCCAACGCCCCACGATATCCCGGCAAAACACCATCGTCTGCGCAAAGCGTCAATCACGTTTATCAATCGACGTCATTGACATAAATATCAAAAGAAGCCATAGAAAAGACAAAAATAGCTAATAGCGATGTTAGTATTGATTTGTATTTCATAGAAGAACCTTCGAGTTGTTTCTAATAAATCATAGGACAACTCCACCACAGTTACTAAGACCTTGTTTCTTATTGTTTTATCGGAAGAACATAATAACCAGGAGAAAAAAATTAATGTAAGTTTTTGTTTTATTGCAAAACCCCATAAAAATACTAAACTTATTGTAAGTGTTTTCGACTGCTGTACTTGCTGAGCCGTTTTATTGAAATGCGAGGATATGGCGTTGCTGGGGTTGTGAGCATATCTAATAAACGGAACCTTTAGAGAGCCTAATGCACTAGCACCAATTTCCACCTATTATCCGCTTGTGGTTCCAAAGCGAGACTTCCGTCGGAAACACCCTTTATATCTCTTTGAAAAAATAGCCTTTTCTAATCTTTCAATCCGCTCTCTCATTATTGACTATAATCAATGCTATAGAATTATTTGTCGGGGAAAGCCACCATGAAGCTGCGAAGCATAAAAAATTCCATTTTTTCCATAATATTGTTTGCCTGCGTAGCGTTTTTACCCAGTTACGCTCAAGCAGATTCCGATGATAATCTCACCTATGATTTAACCGTTAATAATGATATGACTGCCAATAGTGATAATAAAACGCCTGAAATTGTCGTTAGCAACTTAAAACTAAGTGGAAAAGTTTGGCCTAACATTCATGTTGCTCCCAAGAAGGATTGGAGTAACAAATTAACAACTGACAATGCAGATAACAAGGTTACTTATAGCGTTTTCATTATAACTGGAAAAAATGCCCCTCCTGCATTACTTTGCAATGTAGAGGTAGCTTACGATCCTAATGCTTATAAATATGGTTTAGAAAATGCTAAAGTCACTATAAGTCTCCCCAAATACCCCAGTGAGTATTACATTTGCCAGAATATAAGTGGTCAAGAACATAAAACTTTAAAAAGAGAGACAAAATCCACAACCGACAATGTAGATACCACCCAAAAAGCCATCGTCCAAGTGAACCGGAAATAATCCACCTTAGAGAATGAGTTAGGCCATAGAGAGCGAGGATCGTCTTTTTTATTTATCCAAACTAGTACCCATCGCCGATCTTTATTTGAGAAAACTTAAACAGCAGGGGTGCTGATTAAGAGCGCCCAGAGATGGGTTCACCGCGTGTTTGTAAAAGGGCGATGGGAGTTCCATGGCCTTAAACTTACAAATAAAAAAGCCCGTACAACTTTGTTGTAAGGGCTTCCTTGAAATAAATGCCTAGCGATGACCTACTTTCACATGGGGAGACCCCACACTATCATCGGCGCTAAGTGGTTTCACTGCTGAGTTCGGTATGGATTCAGGTGGGACCCACTCGCTAT
>JAJFKN010000029.1 GCA_021773195.1 Gammaproteobacteria bacterium
GGAAGTGTATATTTTATCGAAAGATGAAGGTGGCCGTCATACGCCATTTTTCAAAGGATATCGTCCCCAGTTTTATTTCAGAACCACAGACGTAACGGGTGAAGTTGTACTCCCCGAAGGCGTAGAGATGGTCATGCCGGGCGACAATATCAAGATGAATGTTAAGTTGATAGTACCCATTGCTATGGATGATGGTTTACGCTTCGCGATACGTGAAGGTGGCCGTACCGTAGGTGCTGGGGTTGTAGCGAAAATTTTCGAGTAAAATTGAGTAAATAAGATGGCAGAAGCTAACAGTCAACGCATAAGAATACGGTTAAAATCTTTTGACCACAAACTCATCGATCTCTCTACAAAAGAGATCGTTGAAACCGCGAAGCGTACTGGTGCGCAAGTTTGTGGACCCATTCCTTTACCAACGCGTAAAGAACGGTTCACAGTCTTAACCTCACCTCACGTGGATAAAGACGCACGGGATCAATATGAAATCCGTACTTATAAGCGTTTAGTGGATATTGTAGGTCCCACGGAAAAAACCGTAGATGCCTTAATGAAATTGGACCTCTCCGCTGGTGTGGATGTACAAATTAGCCTTGATGGCTAGGAATAATAGGTGAACTAATGGCACTAGGATTAACAGGTCGGAAAGTAGGAATGACACGTATCTTCACTGAAGATGGTGTTTCGATTCCAGTAACTGTATTGGAAGTATTACCCAATCGCATTACGCAAGTGAAGACCTTAGATAGCGATGGCTATAAAGCTATTCAAATAACCACGGGCAGTCGTCGTGCAACACGGGTTACAAAACCTGCAGCAGGACATTTTGCTAAAGCTTCTACAGAAGCGGGTCGTGGACTTTGGGAGTATACCTTAGATGAGAAATCAGAAGAGGTCTTTGAGCTTGGTCAAGAATTAAAAGTCGATCTTTTCCAAGAAGGGCAGATCGTAGATGTGACGGCCACCTCGAAAGGTTGTGGTTTTGCAGGTGCTGTAAAACGTCACAACTTCCAAACACAAGATGCGACACATGGTAATTCATTGGCGCATCGTGCACCCGGCTCTATCGGACAAAACCAAACACCAGGACGTGTATTTAAAGGTAAGAAGATGGCTGGGCAAATGGGTAATGTACGCAAAACCGTACAAAACCAAGAAGTGGTAAAAGTGGACCTAGAACGCAATTTAATTCTAGTGAAAGGTGGGGTGCCTGGTGCGCCTGGTGGTGACGTAATGATTCGTCCCGCTGTTAAAAAATCCACAGAAAAACAACAGTAGGAGTTGAACATGGAACTCAACATAACAGTTCCGGCTACAAATAAAACCAAAGGCAGCATTAAGTTGGCTGGCGAAGTTTTTGAGCGGGATTTTAATGAATCCTTGATCCATCAAGTGGTCAATGCCTATTTGGCAGGCGCACGTGCTGGAACAAAAGCGCAAAAAACACGTTCTGAGCGTCGCGGCGGTGGTGCTAAGCCTTGGCGTCAAAAAGGAACTGGACGTGCGCGTGCAGGTACTATTCGTAGTCCAATCTGGCGTAAAGGTGGTGTTACTTTTGCTGCTAAGCCACGTGATTTTTCACAAAAAGTGAATAAGAAAATGTATTCCGGCGCCATGCGTTCTATTGTTTCTGAGTTAATTCGTCAAGAACGTTTAGTTGTAGTGGAGAGCTTTGATATCAAAGAGTCCAGAACAGCTGAAATGAAAAAGTTACTAACGGGGATGAATGTGAATGATGCCTTGTTATTGACTCATGAGTTTGATGAAAAGGTCTATCTGTCAGCCCGCAATATTTTGAATATTGCTGTGAGCACGGCAGGGCTTGTGGATCCTGTTAGCCTGATTCGTCATGAAAAAGTGCTTGTTACAGTTGATGCCTTGAAGAAACTAGAGGAGAGACTGCAATGAATAAAGAACGCTTGATGAACGTATTGTTATCTCCTTCCGTTACGGAAAAGAGTTCGCGAGTAGGCGATATGGGCCAGGTGGTTTTTAAAGTTATTAAAGACGCCTCAAAGCCAGAAATTAAAAAAGCCGTTGAATTATTATTTAACGTTGAAGTAGATGCGGTACGGGTTTCCAATGTGAAATCCAAAGCTAAGCGTTTCGGACAAGTTCAAGGTCGTCGTCAAGGCTGGAAGAAAGCCTACGTTTCTTTGAAAGAAGGTCACGATATTAGCTTTGCTAACGCCGATAAGTAGAAGGTATTTACCATGGCAGTAAAACGATTAAAACCAACTTCACCGGGACGCCGCCATGCGGTCGTCGTTACCCGTGAAGGATTGTCGAAAGAGAAGCCCTATGGCCCTCTGTTAGAGCCCAAGAAAAAAAGCGGCGGTAGAAATAATTTAGGTCGTATTACCACCCGTCATCGTGGTGGTGGTCATAAACAGCAATACCGTGTTATTGATTTTAAACGCACGAAGGATGGGATTCCTGCGAAAGTAGAACGTTTGGAATATGATCCAAACCGCAGCGCCCACATTGCGTTATTGTTATATGCAGATGGTGAGCGTCGTTACATCATCGCACCTAAAGGCGTGAAGGCGGGTGACCGCGTTCAGTCTGGTGATGATGCGCCCATCTCAAAAGGTAATTGTTTACCTCTGTCAAAAATCCCAATGGGTTCAGTGGTTCATTGTCTTGAAATGAAACCTGGTAAAGGCGCACAGTTAGCGCGTTCTGCAGGGACTTCCGTGCAATTAGTTGCGCGTGAAGGTGTTTATGCCACCATTCGTTTACGTTCTGGTGAAATGCGTAAAATACCTGCGGCATGCCGTGCAACGTTAGGTGAAGTGAGTAATTCTGAGCACAGCTTACGCCGTTTAGGTAAAGCCGGTGCTTCTCGCCATCGTGGTATTCGTCCTACGGTTCGTGGTGTCGCCATGAATCCTGTGGATCATCCCATGGGTGGTGGTGAAGGTCGTACTTCAGGTGGTCGTCATCCCGTATCACCTTGGGGACAACCAGCGAAAGGTTATAAAACACGTAAGAACAAGCGTACTGATAAGTTTATCGTACGTCGTCGTGGTAAAAAGCGTAAATAAGCGAGGATAGTTGTGGCACGTTCCATTAAAAAAGGCCCTTACATTGCGGTGCCCTTGATGAATAAAGTCGAGAAGGCAATTGCTAGCAATGATAAACGTCCAATTAAGACTTGGGCTCGTAGTTCTACTATTGTGCCTGAAATGGTGGGTTTAACCATCGCTGTACATAATGGTCGTCAACATGTACCCGTATTCGTTACGGAAAACATGGTAGGTCACAAGTTGGGTGAGTTCGCGGCAACTCGTACCTATCGTGGTCATGTGGCTGATAAGAAAGCTAAAGGTAAGTAAGAGAGGAAGAGATGGAAGTTGCTGCTAAATTATCTCACGCGCGCATCTCGGCTCAAAAAGCCAGATTAGTCGCTGATCAGATTCGCGGCTTAGCAATTGCTAAAGCCCTAGATGTTTTAGGTTTCAGCCCTAAGAAAGCTGCAACCATGATTAAAAAAGTATTAGAGTCTGCCATTGCTAATGCGGAAAACAACGAAGGCGCAGACATCGATGAATTAATGGTTTCTACCGTTTTTGTTGATGAAGGCCCAACTTTAAAACGTTTTCGTGCACGTGCTAAAGGCCGTGGTACCCAAATACTCAAACGAACCTGTCACATTACCGTGAAGGTTTCTGATAAGCAGGAGTCATAAATGGGTCAGAAAGTACACCCAACGGGGATTCGCCTAGGAATCGTAAAAGACTGGGATTCCAAATGGTATGCAGAAAGCAAAAACTTTGCTGATGTATTACATGCGGATTTCTTGGCTCGTACCTATTTAGAGAAAGAATTAGCGAAGGCGTCTATTAGTCGCGTACGCATTGAACGTCCCACAGCCACTTCTGCACATGTGACCATTCACAGTGCTCGACCCGGTGTGATCATCGGCAAGAAAGGTGAAGACGTTGGACGTTTGAAGAATAAAGTCAGTAAGATTATGGGCGTTCCTGCACACATCAGTATTGAAGAGGTGCGCAAGCCTGAAGTTGATTCTAAGTTGGTGGCGGAGAGTATCGCACAACAATTAGAAAAACGGATTATGTTCCGTCGCGCTATGAAGCGTGCTGTGACTAACGCCTTACGTGCTGGGGCTAAAGGTATTAAGGTTTGTGTTGCAGGTCGTTTAGGCGGTGCTGAAATCGCACGTAGCGAATGGTATCGTGAAGGTCGAGTGCCTTTGCATACATTACGTGCTGATATTGATTATGGTACGGCTGAAGCTGCTACCACGTACGGTATCATAGGCGTAAAGGTCTGGATATTTAAGGGCGAAGTTTTCGCCGAAGAAGAAGTAAGCCACGAAGCCGCTCAAGGCGAGGCAAAGTAAGTGATTGGAAGGACGAAGTAAATGTTGCAACCAAAACGCACTAAATTTCGTAAGCAAATGAAAGGCCGCAACCGAGGTGTAGCTCAGCGCGGCAGTAAAGTTAGCTTTGGCGAATTTGGCTTAAAAGCCACAGGCCGGGGGCGTGTAACTGCACGTCAAATTGAAGCTGCTCGTCGAGCTATGACTCGTCATATCAAGCGGGGCGGTAAAATTTGGATTCGTATATTCCCCGATAAACCTATTACCAAAAAACCTTTAGAAGTGCGTCAAGGTAAAGGTAAGGGTAGCGTGGAATACTGGGTTGCTCTGGTGCAACCAGGTCGTGTGTTGTTCGAAATGGAAGGGGTTTCTGAAGAATTAGCCAGAGAAGCCTTCGCTCGAGCTGCAGCAAAGTTACCCATAAGTACAGTGTTTGAACAGCGGACGGTGATGTAATGAAAGCTAAAGAGTTACGCGGAAAAACCATTGATGAATTGCAGAAAGAAAAGATGGAATTGTTGCGTGAACAGTTTAATCTACGTATGCAAAAAGGTTCTGGTGAAATGAATCGTAATGATCAATTCAGTAAGGTACGGCGCAGTATTGCCCGGATAAAAACTATATTGCATGAAAAACAGGGGCAAACCAATGCAGCAAGCTGAGAAAAAAAGCGGCGGACGCACATTAGTGGGCACCGTAGTTAGTGTAAAAATGGATAAAACCATCGTGGTACGTGTGGATAACCAAGTAAAGCATCCGCTCTACGAAAAGGTCATGCGTCGTTCATCTAAGCTATATGCTCATGATGAAGCCAATGGTAGTGGTTTAGGTGACGTGGTACGCATAAAAGAATCTCGTCCTTTGTCTAAGACAAAGCGATGGGTACTAGAAAGCGTCGTAGATAAAGCGGCAGTTTGATTAATATTTGAACATATTGCTTCGTAAGTCGATGTAAGAGATTTCCTAATGGGCCGAGAAGTGGTATACTTTTCCGCCCTTTCGACCCGGGGTTAGAGTGATTGGAGTTATTAGATGATACAGATGCAAACCAGACTAGGCGTAGCGGATAATAGTGGTGCGCGCCAGGTTATGTGTATCAAGGTACTGGGTGGTTCTGGCCGACGTTATGCGCGTATCGGCGATATCATCAAGGTTTCTATAAAAGAAGCTATTCCACGCAGTAAAGTGAAAAAGGGTGATGTGATGAATGCTGTAGTGGTTCGTACCGCTAGTGGTGTGCGCCGCAGTGATGGCTCACTTATTAAATTTGATAATAACGCAGTCGTTATTTTGAATGCTCAAATGCAGCCAATCGGTACCCGGATTTTTGGCCCCGTAACTAGGGAATTACGCACAGAGCGTTTCATGAAGATTATATCCTTAGCACCTGAAGTGCTTTGATAAACGGAAGGCAGTAGAGAACATGCGTAAAATACGAAAAAACGATAAAGTCGTTATTCTAGCTGGAAAAGACAAGGGCCGGAACGGTAAGGTTCTGCGCGTTATCCAAGGGAAGCGTGTACAAAAAGTATTAGTGGAAGGTGTAAACATGATTAAAAAACATGTGAAACCAAATCCACAAGCTAACCAGGAAGGTGGCATTATTGAGCGCGAAGCGCCATTACAGATTTCGAATGTAGCTATCTATAATGCTGCTGCGGATAAAGCTGACCGTGTTGGCTTTAAGTTCCTTGAAGATGGACGTAAAGTTCGTTTCTTTAAGTCCACCGGCGAAGTTATAGACGCATAATAGACAGGTAAAACCATGGCAAGATTAGAAGATTTTTATCGCGACACCGTTGTCAAACAATTGCAAGATGAGTTTGGTTACAAAAATGTAATGCAAGTGCCGCATATTGAAAAGATCACTTTGAATATGGGTGTAGGTGAAGCGGTTAATGACAAGAAAGTTATGGACCATGCTGTCAGTAATATGACTGCCATTGCAGGTCAAAAACCTGTCGTCACCAAAGCACGTAAATCCATTGCGGGTTTCAAAATTCGTGAAGATTGGCCTATTGGTTGTAAAGTAACGTTACGTCGAGAAAAGATGTACGAGTTTTTGGATCGATTGATTTCTATCGCCATTCCTCGTATTCGCGACTTTCGTGGATTGAGCCCTAAATCCTTTGATGGACGCGGGAATTATAGTATGGGGATTCGTGAGCAAATCGTTTTTCCTGAAATTGAATATGATAAAATTGATGCTATCCGTGGTATGGATATTACGATTACCACATCGGCAAAGAGCAACGACGAAGCTCGTGCCCTGTTAAAAGCATTTAATTTTCCACTAAAAGAGAAATAGGGGTTATATTGTGGCGAAGAAATCCATGATCAACCGTGAAAGACGGCGCACTAAATTGGCAAGTCGTTTTAAGGCGAAGCGTAAAAGATTGAAAGCTACGGTGGTCGATGCAACCCTAGAATTCGAAGATCGTATGGCGGCTCAGCAAAAGTTGCAGGCTTTACCCAAAGATTCTAGCTCTGTCCGTGGTCAGCGTCGCTGCCGCGTATGTGGAAGGCCCCATGCCGTGTATCGTAAATTTGGTCTATGCCGCTCGCATTTGCGACAGCTGGCCATGACTGCAAAAATTCCTGGTTTGACTAAGGCCAGTTGGTAGAGGACGAATAAAATATGAGTATGCAAGACCCCATCGCCGACATGTTGACCCGGGTTCGTAATGGTCAAGCGGCAAAGAAAGAACATGTAAGTATGCCTTATTCCTCTGCGAAGGAAGCAGTGGCAAAAGTCCTTTTAGAAGAAGGCTACATTTCTGGTGTGAACACTGATGGTGATGGCGCTAAAAAATGTTTGGTTTTGACGCTTAAGTATTACTTAGGCAAACCTGTGATTGAGATGCTAAAACGGGTTTCTCGTCCAGGCTTACGCATTTACCGCGGCTACCGTGATTTACCCAAAGTGTTGGGTGGATTAGGTGTCGTAATTATTTCAACACCTAATGGTGTTATGACTGACAAGACAGCGCGCCAAGCCAAATTGGGTGGCGAAGTACTGTGCTACGTATCTTAGGGGTTTAATAAAATGTCACGTGTAGCAAAAAATCCGATAGCCGTACCCAGTGGTGTTCAGATTGATATTAAAGGCCAACAGGTTAATGTGAAAGGTACGAAAGGTAGTTTGGATTTTAATCTGCACCCTTTAGTAGCTATCAATGAATCCGATAATGTTCTGACCTTTGAAGCCAAAGGTAACAGTAAACAAGCCAATGCTATCTCTGGAACGACTCGCGCCGTCATCTACAACATGGTTGTTGGCGTCAGTGAAGGTTATCAACGTAAATTGAATTTAGTGGGTGTCGGTTATCGTGCAGTCGCTAAGGGCAAAACATTAGTTTTGACGGTAGGTTTTTCTCATCCGGTTGAAATGGACATGCCAGAAGGTATTACGGTAGAAACGCCAACTCAAACGGAAATCGTTCTCAGCGGGATCGATAAACAGAAAATAGGGCAGATTGCGGCGAATATTCGCGCGGTTAGACCTCCTGAACCTTATAAAGGTAAAGGTATTTTGTATGCGAATGAAGTTATTATTCGTAAAGAATCCAAGAAAAAATAGTAGGTAGAGAGTAATGGATAAAAAGGCATCTCGTCAGCGTCGTGGATTACGTTGCCGCTCAATGATAAAGCGCAAAGGCGCACATCGTTTGAGTGTGCATCGCACACCATGTCATATCTACGCCCAAGTGCTTACGGCTCAGGGTGACCGCGTACTAGCATCTGCTTCCACTTTGGAAAAAGATGTGCGTGGCAAAGCTACCAATGGTGGCAATGTAGCTGCAGCAATACTCGTGGGTAAATTGTTAGGTGAGCGTGCCGTAGCAGCAGGTATTAAACAAGTTGCTTTTGACCGATCTGGGTTTAAATATCATGGTCGTGTTAAAGCACTGGCCGATGCAGCTCGTGAATCGGGCTTACAATTCTAAAGGGCATATAAATGGCTAGTTTTGATGAATCAACAAAAGGTGACGGCTTAATCGAGAAATTGGTTGCTGTGACACGTACTGCCAAAGTGGTCAAGGGTGGCCGCGTCTTTGGTTTTGCGGCTGTAGTGGTTGTAGGTGATGGGAAGGGCCGCATTGGTTTTGGTCGTGGTAAATCCCGTGAAGTACCTGTTGCAATCCAAAAAGCCATGGAAGCAGCACGTCGTGATATGAAACAAGTGTGGTTGAATGGCGATACCTTATGGTATGAAATTAAAGCCAACCACGGTGCTTCTGAAATTTTCATGAAGCCCGCTTCTGATGGTACTGGTATTATCGCCGGTGGTGGTATGCGTGCAGTGTTTGAAGTCGTTGGTATTAATAATGTCTTGGCAAAATGTATGGGTTCTACGAATCCCATCAACGTTGTAAGAGCCACGATTAAAGGATTATTGTCTATGATGTCGCCCGAGCAAATCGCCGACAAACGTGGCAAGTCTGTTCGAGAAGTGATAGGTGAGCAGCATGGCTAGTAAAGAACAAATTCGCTTAACCTTGGTGCGTAGCCCGATTAGTTGTTTGCCCAAACATAAACTGTGTGTGCAAGGCTTAGGACTACGTCGTATGAATCATTCCGTTGTGTTGGAGAAAACCCCTTCTGTCATGGGAATGGTAAACAAAGTTTCTTACTTATTAAAAGTTGAGGAAATCTAATTATGCGCCTCAATACATTATCCCCTGCTCCAGGGTCAAAAAAGGTAGCTAAACGCGTTGGTCGCGGTACAGGTTCAGGCTCAGGTAAAACCTGTGGCCGGGGTCATAAGGGTCAAAAGGCTCGTTCAGGCGGCTTCCATAAATTGGGTTTTGAAGGTGGGCAGATGCCTATCCAACGTCGCTTGCCCAAATTTGGTTTTAATTCCCATTTGGCGCGAATTACTGCGGAAATTCGTTTGAACGAATTGGAAAAAGTCAAAGAAGATGAAGTGAATATTGTTAGCTTACGTAAAGCAGGCATTATTGGTCGTAATATTAAGCGTGCCAAAGTGATTGCTTCCGGTGAAATTAAAAAAGCCGTCAAGATCGTTGGTTTGCGTGCTACCAAAGGTGCCCGTGAAGCTATCGAAAAAGCAGGCGGGAGCATCGAGGCGTAAATGGCTAGCAATCCCAAATCATCAGTCTTTGCGCAAAGTGGCTTTGTTGAACTACGACGTCGTTTGTTTGTGGTGCTGTTGGGTATCTTTATTTTCCGTGTGGGTAATTACGTTCCCATTCCAGGTTTGAACCCCGATAAACTCAGTATGTTGTTCAATCAACATAGCAGCAGTATTTTGGGTCTTTTCAATATGTTCTCTGGTGGTGCTTTAAAGCGGATGTCGGTATTTGCTTTAGGGGTGATGCCTTACATTTCGGCATCTATCATCATGCAATTGTTCACTTCCATCATGCCGAAGTTAGAGCAGCTGAAAAAGGAAGGGGAGTCGGGTCGTCGTAAGATCAATCAATACACCCGTTACGGTACATTCCTTTTGTCTATTTTTCAGGGCTTAGGTATCAGTAAGTTTTTGGTGAGTTCAGGCATCGCTTTTGAACCCAGCCTGAGTTTTTACGTGATTTCCACCATTACCTTAGCTACGGGTACCATGTTCCTTATGTGGTTGGGTGAGCAAATTACAGAGCGCGGGATTGGTAACGGTATTTCATTAATTATCTTCTCCGGTATCGTGGCGGGATTGCCTGCTGCTGTGGCACGGACTTTAGGTCAAGTGCGAGAAGGCCAATTATCCGTTATCGCTCTGATTTTGATCGTTGTTTTGGTTTTGGCTGTGACCGCTTTTGTTGTATTCATGGAACGGGGGCAACGTCGCATCACCGTCCAATATGCCAAACGCCAACAAGGCCGCAAAATGTATGCGGCTCAAACTAGCCATTTACCATTAAAAGTGAATATGTCAGGGGTCATCCCCCCCATTTTCGCATCCAGTATTATTTTACTGCCAGCTACCTTAGCCCAATGGTTCGGTCAAGGTCCTAATATGCAATGGCTGAGTAGCATTGGATTTGCTCTGTCGCCAGGTCAACCACTATATGTCCTCTGTTTGGCAGCTGCTATTATTTTCTTTGCTTTCTTTTATACGGCATTGGTCTTTAACCCTCGCGAAACAGCGGATAATTTGAAGAAATCAGGGGCATTTATCCCTGGTATTCGTCCCGGCGAGCAGACGGCTAATTATGTTGATGGGGTAATGACTCGTTTAACCATGGCCGGGGCTTTGTACCTAGCGCTGGTTTCACTATTACCAGAATTTATGTATTACGCTTGGAGCGTGCCTTTCTACTTCGGTGGGACCTCACTTTTGATTATTGTGGTGGTGCTCATGGATTTTATGGCACAGGTTCAGGCACTGTTGATGTCGCATCAGTATGAATCCCTAATGAAAAAGTCCAATCTAAGGGGAATGAATCCTGGTGGTGGCATGTTTGGGCGTTAAGGGGAGAGTCCTATGAAAGTCAGAGCATCAGTTAAGAAAATCTGTCGTAACTGTAAAATTATTAAACGCCATGGCAAAGTAAGGGTCATTTGTAAAGACCCTCGCCATAAGCAGCGCCAAGGCTAACCACTTTGTGGGAGATGTCCTTGATTATTGTTGAATGTAACGGTATCCTAGTGCGTTAACATCGCACAGCCGTTTGAGAAGAAGTTAGGAGTTAAGTGAATGGCCCGGATTGCAGGTATAAATGTAAGACCCAATGCCCATCTCGAGATTGGGTTGACGGCCGTTTTTGGTATTGGTCGTTCTCTCGCGCGCAAGATTTGCAAAGCGGTGGAAATCCTTCCAACTAAGAAAGTGGCAGATCTGAGCGAAGATGAATTAACCCAGGTACGTGGTGCCGTGGGACAGTACACCATTGAAGGTGATTTGCGCCGAGAAATTTCTATGAATATCAAGCGCAAAATGGATATTGGTTGTTATCAAGGGGTGCGTCACCGTCGTGGTTTGCCCGTTCATGGACAGCGTACCCATACAAATGCGCGGACCCGTAAGGGCAAGAAAGGTAAATAGGTTTAAGTACTAGGAATTGAACATGGCTCAAGCAAGTTCTAAAGCAACAACAAAGGTGCGGAAGAAGCAAAGGCGAGTAATCACCGATGGTGTAGCTCATATTCATGCTTCTTTTAATAACACCATTATTACGATCACTGACCGCCAGGGTAATACCTTAGCTTGGTCCAGTGCCGCAAAATGTGGTTTTAAAAATTCACGTAAGAGCACGCCTTTTGCAGCCCAAATGGCTGCGGATGACGCGGCTAAGATTGCCGTTGAACTTTATGGCATGAAACAAGTTGATGTTATCATCAGAGGCCCAGGCCCTGGGCGTGAGTCAGCTGTACGTGCATTGCATTCCGGTGGATTGAAGATTCTTTCACTCAAAGATGGGACTGGCATACCGCATAATGGTTGCCGACCACCCAAAAAACGTCGGGTCTAATAGAGGAGAATAATATCTATGGCCAGGTATACAGGTCCCACATGTAAGTTGGAAAGGCGCGAAGGCACACCGCTTGATTTAAAGAGTGGTATACGTTCCTTGGATTCCAAATGTAAGGCAGATACGCCTCCAGGAATGCACGGTCAACGTCGCAGTCGTCTAACGGACTATGGTATTCAATTGCGTGCTAAGCAGATGATTCGTCGTACCTACGGCGTGCTAGAACGTCAATTTAGAAATTACTTTAAAAAAGCGGCACAGCAAAAAGGTTCAACGGGTGAAAACTTGGTGAAACTGTTGGAAGGCCGTTTGGATAATGTGGTTTATCGTATGGGTTTTGGAGCTACACGTGCGGAATCACGTCAAATGGTAGCTCACCGTGCCATTTTGGTTAACGGTAAATCCGTGAATATTCCATCCTATCAAATTACAGCTGGCGACGAAATTTCAATTCGTGAAAAGAGTCGTAAGCAAGATAGGATTAAAGCTGCGATGGAATTATCTAAGCAGCGAGTGCCCACTGAATGGGTAAACGTAGATGAAAAGTCCATGACAGGTACTTTTACCTCTGCACCTGAACGTAATGACTTACCCGCAGATATCTTTGATAAGCTGCAGTTAGTTGTTGAATTGTATTCTAAATAATTTTTCTCTGGAGAGATGGTTTTATGTCAAGCGCATCCGAATTATTGACGCCTAAGACCATTGGCGTACAAGCCATTAGTCCTTTTCATGCTAGGATCACCCTAGAGCCTCTCGAAAGAGGATATGGGCATACCTTAGGTAATGCTCTGCGTCGTATTTTATTATCGTCCATGTCCGGTGCTGCCGTAGTGGAAGTAGAAATCGAAGGTGTATTACATGAGTACAGCACCATCGAAGGCGTACATGAAGACGTTATTGATATTCTGCAAAACTTGAAAGGTATCGCATTTAATTTGCATACCCGTGAAGAAGTAACTTTGCAGATAGATAAAAAAGGCGCAGGTCCCGTTAAAGCTTCCGATATTATATTGGAACATGATGTGGAAATTGCGAATCCTGAACATTTGATCGCAACCATTACCGGCGATGGTCAATTGAAAATGACCATTCGCGTTGCTCAAGGTCGTGGTTATGAATCATCTCCACAACGTCAGCAGCCGGAAGATGAAGAACGCCCTATTGGCCGTTTGCAATTGGATGCGACCTTTACCCCAGTACGCCGTGTGAGCTATGTGGTTGAGCGGGCGCGGGTTGAGAAGCGTACTGACTTAGACAAACTAGTCTTAGACTTGGAAACTGATGGGACGTTAGACCCTGAAGAAGCCATACGTCGTAGTGCTACCATATTACAGCAGCAATTACGGGCTTTTGTTGATCTCTCTAGTGATCAAGCCAATGAGCCAAGAAAAGAAGAAGCTGAAGTGGATCCTGTGCTGTTACGTCCAGTGGATGACTTAGAATTAACGGTACGTTCAGCCAACTGCTTAAAAGCAGAAAGTATTTACTATGTAGGTGATTTAGTTCAACGCACAGAAGTGGAACTATTGAAAACACCTAACTTGGGTAAGAAATCACTGAATGAAATTAAGAGTGTTTTAGCCTCTCGCGGTTTAAGTCTTGGAATGCGCCTGGAATATTGGCCTCCTTCAAGATTGCGTGACCGTGAAGGTAGCTAATACAACGAATAAGAGAATAGAGGAAAGCAGATATGCGACATCGTAAGAGCGGCCGAAAGCTTAGCCGGACCAGTAGCCATCGTCGTGCTATGTTTCGCAATATGGCTGCGTCATTGATTCAACATGAAATGATTAAGACCACCTTGCCCAAGGCAAAAGACTTACGGGGCGTTCTTGAGCCTTTGATCACATTGGCTAAAACCGATAGTGTGGCTAGTCGTCGTTTGGCTTTTGCTCGTTTACGTGATAAAGCGGCAGTGAAAAAACTGTTTGAAGATTTGGGCCCTCGCTATAACAGCCGCCCTGGTGGTTACACGCGAGTGTTAAAATATAATTTTCGTGCAGGTGATAATGCGCCTATGGCCATTATTGAACTGGTGGATCGTCCCATTGAAGGTGACAACGCCTAGCACGACCTACAACATGGCTGACTTTCTATGGATAGTACGAGCAGCACACAGGATTTGGCAGGCCATCGCGAGCCGCTCGTTAGGGGCTGCCTGGACGATGGCTTTGCAGCCGTTATTGGCCATATCCCATCCCCTTTAGTTCGATTATCATTGAGCTTCAATATACTTGCTATTAACGACAGTGCCATGGAATTATTGAGTTGGCAAGATCGTCCCGTGGTGGGAGAAAGTTTTTTTGAACTTTGCATGAAGCAAGGTTTGCCTACACCGCCTTTACCTAATTTTTACCGTATTATGCAAGGTGAGGTCATTACTTGCCACGATATTCTGTACCATAGTGAGTCTGAACACCCACGTAATTTTAGTTGGCAAATTTGCCCATACGTTCAAGAAGGCATAGTAAATAGCCTCTTTCTTATTGGTCGCGAAAAGGTTGATAGCGTGCCAGAAGGCAGTATTGACCATTCAACATCCCGTTTACCTATAGCAATCAATGCCCACAAGCAATCCTCCATCAATGAAGCACCCATCCAACGGGGTACGCCCATTGTGCAGAATGTAGCTGAACAGTTGGATGCGAACCAAGCTAAATCGGATTTTTTAGCTAGCGTTAGTCATGACCTCCGTACCCCCCTTAATGGTATCTTGGGTATGGCTGAAATTCTCAAAGTTCGTAACCATTACCCCGAACAAGAAGAATTCGTCGATGGCATATTGCAAGCTGGCCAAAATCTTTTGCGTTATGTGGAAGACATCTTAAATTTTTCTAAAGTAGAAGCAGGTGGTCTAGTCATCAAAAATGAACCTTTTGATTTGCGAGAGGTCGTGGAAAAATTAACAAAAATGATGACCTATGAAGCACAAAAGAAAGGCGTTAAGTTAATCATTTCTTATCCCGATAATGTGCCTCGGTGTGTGGTGAGTGATCAGCATATCATTGGCCGGATCATTTTAAATCTATTGGGTAACGCCATTAAGTTTACGGACAAAGGCTATATCATCGTTTCTGTGGAATGCTTATCTCGCCAAGAGAAGGATGCAAAGCTACAAATCATTGTGGAAGATACGGGTATTGGCGTTCCTAAAGATAAGATTAATGATATTTTTGATCGTTTTAGCCGGGTGGAGCCTTCTTATAAGAGTCGTTTTCAGGGTAGCGGTTTAGGACTTTGTATTGTAAAACATATGGTGAATGCTTTAGATGGTCAAATCAGCGTTAATAGCATGCTGAGCAATGGCTCTACTTTTTGGTGTACGTTGCCTTTTGATTTACAAGAACAGAGCCTCGAGGACATGAGGCCTGAAATACAATATTCCAACATACGAGTATTAGTGGTTGATGATTGTAAAGCGCGGGGTAAAACCATACTCAAACATGTGACTTCCAATGAAAGTAGCATGGTGGCCGGCTCAGAAGCGTATAGTACTTTGTCGAAAGCAGCTGAAGATGGCAAGCCTTATCACTTATTGGTAGTGGATGATGAAAGCAGTGTGTCGCCTTTTAATTTAGCAGAAAGAGTTCGTAGCAACAAAGCCTTATCCAAATTAATGATGGTTTTATGTGCTTATCCTTCTAATATGCCGGAAGAAGGGCGGGCTAAAGCGGCTGGTTTTTCTAGGGTATTATCCAAGCCTCTGCAACCTTCTCTATTGGGTCATTTAGTAAAACAAGATTGGCAGCAATGGTTGAGCAGCCAACAGGTTGGCGGTACACCTACTGCAAAAGTGAAATTGGATGCGTCTTCTTGCATCTTGTTAGTGGAAGATAATCCCTTAGCTCAGAAAATCAGTAAATCCATGTTAGAAGACTTAGGCTGCCAGGTAGATATTGCTTCTTCCGGTGATGAAGCATTACGTTTAGTGAAACGCGGTTATGATATGGTTTTTATGGATATTGGTTTGCCCGACCAAGATGGCATGGAAGTGACTAGAAAAATTCGCGCCTACAAAAATGGCATCAATCGAGTGCCTATCATTGCCATGACCGCCCATGTATCCGATGCAGATAAACGTTTATGTTTAGAATCAGGTATGGATGATTTCATCAGTAAACCCATTTCTTATGATAATTTGGAACGGGTTTTACACCACGCGTGCAAACACCAGTTCAAGCCTGAACGGGTTGTTGCTATCGAAAAGGTTTAGGATCGCAGTGTTGACCCTTGAAACCATAGCCTTAGCCGCAAGGCTTAAGCCTCAACAAATTATTCAATGCTTGGAACCCTATGTGAGCGAACGACGCCAAGGGCGCATCAATGATGTGTTAAATCATCGTATTCACAATGTTCAAATCGCTGTAGAGCGGCCAGCTTTAATACATAATGCCAGCGCAATTGTGCGTAGCGCAGAATCCTTAGGCATTCATCAATTCCATGTCATCGAACCCCAAGGAGAGGTATCCAGCAAGCGCATTACTCAGGGTGCGTATCATTGGGTAAATCTGCACGCCCATGAAGACTTTCAAGTTTTTCGGGAGCAGACTCAAGGCTATACCTTGGCCGGTGCTAGTATGGAAGGGCAGTCACGCCTAGAAACGTTACCTTTAGACAAACCGCTATGTTTATTATTAGGCAACGAATCTCATGGCTTGTCATCAGAGGCTCGCAAACAGTGTGATTATTTGTATGGTATTCCCATGCTGGGCATGAGTGAAAGTTTGAATCTTTCTGTGACGGCGGCCATAAGCATGTATGTTTTATTGCAGCGCTATCGTCAACAATTAGGACAGACAAATGATTTAACGTCAGAAGTTCGTGCGGACTTACAGGCAGCCTACTATCTACGCAGTGTATCACCTCGATTAGCGAAACATTTATTAAAATCCCTAGCCAGTACAGGCTAGAATTTTGTACAGCATCACAAAGGTTACCTCACTAACGGATAGCACAAGACCACACCCCATGGCGTAGCCATTCCGGGATAGTCCTGGAGCTAGAGAGTGCTATTGACGCATCTCTCATCGCAAGTGGACCCTCAGAGAATCGCCCATAGTCTTCTTACAAAATATACGGTAAACTGTCATCTCACTTTTGTTTTTCAGAACAAATCTAGAAGGAGCTGCAATGTCAACCATGATTAATGTCTTATTAGTAGATGATCATGTTTTAGTCCGGACTTGTATTAAATCATTACTAGCCCATGTCCCAGGAATTCGTGTTATTGGTGAAGCGGGCAATGGTGAAGAAGCCATGCGCTTGGTTCGTGAAGAAAAACCTTCCGTTATTATTATGGACATTATGATGCCTGGCATCAGCAGCGTGGAAGTCATCAATCGATTGCGACGCATTTATCCTGAAATAAAGATCGTTATTTTGACAGCAGTAGATAATCAGGCTTTCCCTAAACGCTTGTTGGATTTGGGTGCATCAGGTTATCTCACTAAAGATTCCACCTCTGATGAGCTCATTGAAGCCATTAAAAAAGTAGCCCGTGGCGGTCGACATATTACGAATCGAATTGCACAGGGCATGGCTATCAGCAAAATTGATCCTGATGTGGCATCCCCCTTTAATCAATTATCTAATCGTGAATTTCAAATCATGATGATGATCATCAATGGCTATAAAGTTGATTACATATCTGACAAACTATGTTTAAGTCCGAAAACCATCAGCAGCCATCGCTACGCTATTTTTAGCAAGCTGGATGTTAAAAATGATGTGGAATTGACGCATTTTGCAATTAAACATGGCATTATCGATATCTCAGCGCCGGAAACGTTAGTGGATGCGGTTATTGATGTATCCAAAGGCAGTGCAGCGCAAGAAGCACCTAGCGTTACAGTGCCAGAAGCTCGCATACCCGAAGAAGCTTAACTCTCAACCATCTCCTGCAATACCCTCGAACCATCCCGCGGCAACGCCGCGGGATGCAGGGGTTAGCCTTATGGCAATATGCCCAAGGCTTACAACTTGCCCAGAACTTTCAGGTACACTCTCATTAAAGCCAGGAGTGTCCCATGTTTACTATCCAAATAAACCAGTACCATTATCCCATTTTGTATTTAACAGGCGTGGAAGCCCTTAGCCAATTGCCTTATATTGAATTGGGCATCAAACCAGCCCATCCCGTGTCCCTTGCTTTAGGTTGTGAAGTGAGCCTGAATTTAAAACAGGCGCCTGAAAAATATTTTCAAGTAAGCCGTATTAATGAAAAGCATAATGTCATTCACCTTTGTTTAGAATCATCATTAGCTACCCTCGGACGCAATAGGTCATTTCGTTATTTAGTGAAAACCGATCCGGTGGTGGCGATCAATGATATCTTGCATGACTACTCGAAACCCCATTGGCAGCTGAAGCATCCTGTTAACCCAGTGGTTTTTTATCAACAAACGCAAAGTGATTTAGCGTTGTTTAACACATTAATCAATATAGGAAACTTTCATTATTGGTTGAAGAGCGGAGCATCAAAGGCTCTTTTACATATAACCGATGATTTATCTTCAGTGCCGGGGCCTTTGCAAGAGTTACATTATGGGCATAATACCCCAAAGGATTTACTGCATAATCTACAATACCATGAAGATGGTAGGGTTGTGGTAATGACTCGCAAGCCGGAGCTTCAATTAATGCAATTAGCCATATTGCATTTAAATGAAGGCTTTCCTGGATGCAGTGACGAATATCGATTGATAAAAATAGAACATACTTTATTGTCGCATAATCAATATCATAATCAGTTAACCTTCATCCAACGGTCCAAGTCATTGCCCCTGCAACAAAGCTATGGATTTAGATTGCATCATGGTGAAGTCATCAAGGGCACGGCCCATACCCACATTAATCAAGTAGGGGCCTATGGCATAAAACCTTTAGCGGCAAAACCCTTAGCAAGTAGTAAAACAACAGTCTATATGCATCAATTACAGCCTCTACAGGGACAGGGGCAAGAGCAAAGCATGGGGTTTTATTTCCCCCAGCAAACAGGGGGGGAAATGGTCTATGTGCATAAACACCCTGCCTCATCCCCTTTATTATTAGGTGCCCTTGGTTATCATGGGCTGATGGACCCACAGCAATGGCGACTGTCATCTTTGAGCGGACAACAATTATTATTTCAACAACAAAATACAATGCATAGCGTGATGCTATCTACGGGGCCAATGCAATGGTATTGTAAAACCCAAGGTGCCAATAATTCAGTGACTTTAAATAACCAAGCCGGACACAGTGCTTGGCGTAGTTGTGGCAAGATGCATCAAAACATTAAAAAGAATGATCAAATAGAAGTGCAAGGTCGTTATCTGTGTGATGTCCAAGGCCATATTCAACTAAATATTGCTGGCGAATGCCAGCAACAAGTGGCGGGGCATTATAGCTTATGGGCCCATGAACAAATGACACTGCAGGCCAATACTATCAGTTTTCATGCCAGCAAAGATATGCAATGGCAAACAATGGGGCATGGTAAATTCATTGCAAAGCAAGGCCCCATGCATTTTACGGTAGGGCAGGGATTATTGTTACAGAGCGCAAAGAAGCTAACAATACAAGGACAAGATATTACGCTTCAACATCCTAAAGCGAAGATTCAAATAACTGCCCAAGGGGATATCCATATCAAAGCCCAGGGCATTCACTTGGCAGCCCAACAAAAGCTGGTGAAACAATGTGCTGTTTATTATGTGGATTAGTAATGTATGTTTTGACCTGCTCTCCAAATTAATTCGGCCTGAAAAGGCGGGGACAGGTCAAAACGATAGTTCAGCTCATTTGTTTTTAGTTTTATGTCCGGTATCTTTTTATTCTAATTATATCAATTACCAGCGTGACCTACCAAGAGAGCACTTATCAAACGATCGGCTATTTAGTGCTTTTGGTTATGCCGGGGGTATCAAAACTATTAAAGATATAACAGCTGGAGGATTAGTAATGAAGTAGATTCATTATCCCAAATCTGATAAAATTCATCGCAGAATCTACAATAAAGCATAAGCGATTAATAATATGGGTAAAAAGAAACGCAGTTCAAACCGGCGCGGTACGAGTCAGAGCGCTGGGCAAACCGCTGATTCAGCGACATCCAACGGGATAGGTCCCTTTGCTATATCAATGGGAGAGAAGCCTTTTGATCAGGATTTTCATAAAGCCTATAGGGCATTTATAGAATATCTGCAAATATTACAGTTACCCCCAGAGAATAAACAGATTGAACTAATCGATAAACAGGGTAAATCGCAAAAACTGAATGCTATAAAAACCGTAGAAAAAGCGATTGCGCAGATTGAGGCTTTGGGTCGTAGATATAAACTTAATGCAGAATATTACGATAAACCTTTGGTACGGATGGTATTAACCACCTATGAAATATTATTTACCATACACCTATATCGATGCCATGTAGCTCAAAAAAAGAAAAAACCAGCAGAACTTGTTGCTCGAGTTAAAGCATTGCTTGCTTCGGGTAAAGAGCAGGCTGAAGGTCTGTTTGCTACCTTACCTGAAGATTTAGCTTGGCACAGCCAAGCCAAGATACCAATAGAAGATCAAACACCGTGCTTGATTTTCGGTGATGGGGAAACCTTAAATCAACGCAAGTGGCTTGCCATATTAGAATTTTATCAGCATAGCATGATGCCTCTATCAGAGTTAGAGGGCATAGATGTTGGGATGGCAGTCATCTCTGAGGTTATTATTCCCCGATTCTTAAATTTTTCTGGAGCAGCAGCATTACAAGGACATATACGAGAAGACTATCATCGCCATATGGATGCTGCCATAGATTGGTTTATACGATGCATGAGTTATGAGCATGCTGTATTTAGCCAACCAGATAAGGCCATTCATTTTAGAAATGATTATCTGGACGCTTATCGCCTAGCCTTTTGCGTGACTTTTGAGAGCAATGAATTTCATGCCAAGGTGCATGCACATTGTGAAAATTTAGCAAAGCTTATTACGGACCTGCCTGAAGACAATATGTCACAGGAATGTTTGAATCAACGTTCGACTTATCTTTGGAAGTTGGCCAATCAATGTTTTTATTTTTCTAATTTCCATGCTGCTTTAAGTCTGTTTCGTCAGGTGGATGCGACATATTGGCAATTGGAAAAGAAACTTATTACCATTCATATTTTAGAGGTTCTCACGAGCCATCCATTATTTGGTAAGCTACCCAACCGCCAAACCATCGAGCGTTGTGTGTTGGATTATTTTGTTGAGCCCCTAGTTGCTTTGGTGGTAAAGCGCAATAAATTACAGGTCTTGATGGAAATCTTGGCCTGTGACCAAGATAATGTATATACGGTTGCTGAAGCGGAACAAGAAACATTGGCATTGTTGCTGGAGCCCCATGGCCCGCAATTGCTGCAAGAATTACTTGGCCACATAGAAGAAGACCTTGTGACTTTGCAGGAATGCGCCAGGCAATTTCACATTGAACCGATTTATTTACCCAAGACCCTTGATGAAGCACTCAAGGGCGCTATTCAAGTAGCCATAAGAAATGTCAGCTCCCATTGCCAATTAAAAGGGTATGAATGGAAATTAGCATTATGTGACAATGAGAGATTCAAGGGGTTTCTCAAGACCAAAGTCGTCGAACTGCAAGATAAAATGATGCACTTAGGGCGGATGACACAGCCTGCCATGAATCAAAGGCAATACGCTGCGCGGGTTGATTCGTTCTACAGATCATCAAGAGAGGATGTTTTTTGTTTTTATGACATGCTCATGAGTTTGCAATTGAGCGTTAGCAGTAGTGATGCCCTAGAGCGTTATTACAGTCTGGTCGCGCAATTGCTTTTGGCCCCTGACGAAGAAATACAAAGGCAAACTTACCGCACGCTTGTGGTGATGCGCGATGATTTAGATGTTAAATCCTTCATTCAGTCTTGTATTCATTTAGCTAACTATTATTTTGTTCTAGCTGTTCGCGGAGTTGTCGAGAGTGTTCTATATACCTTGTGGACAGTAAAAGCCATGGGCTTGGCCGTGGGTTACTGGTTTTGTGCTATGACAGCTTATTACATTGAGATGCGTGGCGCTAACACCCAAGATATGTTTATGGTGTTGCAATCCATGGCAAACTCTTCACTGCAATTGCCTGAGAGTTCACGCTCATTGTCCCCACTCGATAGATTAGCCGCCATTGTTACAGGTTATACTGAGATAGTGACGGACTGTAAAAAAATGTTTCAAATCCAAGTGGATCCTGACTATATTCTGGGATTGAATCCGGCGCCTAGGGCGCCCCATATCCGATCTCAAAGGGCCATAGAGCGGGTTTGTCTCCGCCAAGGTTTCTTTGGAGACTTGGCGGGACAGCCTATGTTACCCATGCCCCCTCGTATTGCCAATAATCTCGTTGCCCAAGACGATATGCAATTGCCCCGTTACCATATAGAGCCTAGAAACCATGACTCAGAATTCGATAGTAGCGCTATCCTAGAATACCCGTTGCCAGGAAAATATTAATCTATTCAATAGGTTAGGGTTAATCTCTGGGCCGGTGGGCGCTTCGCCCCCCAGCTTAAACAGTCTAGAACAATGCTCTCACACTAAAGCTTGAATTGCTTACAGCCTTGCAGTATCATGTGTGCTTAGTGCGGGGTGGAGCAGTCTGGCAGCTCGTCGGGCTCATAACCCGAAGGTCGTAGGTTCAAATCCTGCCCCCGCTACCAGATTCTTGAGATATGGAGCCCCTTACTGGGGTTTTTTATTAAATATCCCGGGCAAAATCTGGGAATACGGAAGTGGGCCTCGGGCCCATTTTTTATTTGGATATTTTGTGGTTTTGGGCCTCAAAGTAAAAAATGAAGTTATTTTAGAATGCGTGAGACAGCTTTGACATCGCTATTAAGCACGACGGTAGAGTCCATGGGCTACGAGTTTGTAGGCTATGAATTCCTTCAGAGCAGTGAGCGTGTGTTGCGTATATATTTAGATAAAACAGACGGTGTGAATGTGGATGATTGCGCTAAAGTCAGTCGTCAATTGAGTGCTGTTCTGGATGTGGAAGATCCTATCCCGGGTGAATATCATTTAGAGGTATCATCACCAGGTTTGGACCGTCCTCTGTTTACCTTGGACCATTATGCACGGTTTTTGGGTAGTGTTGCCAAGGTTCGCCTTGGGGTGCCTTTGGATGGGCGCAGAAGTTTTAAAGGGACGATCGTTGGTGTGGTGGAACAAACGGTGCAACTCTCCTGTGAGGGGCAAACCGTTAACTTACCATTTGCTGATATTGAGAAAGCACGTTTAGTTGCAGAATAAATCGCGTTACGCGGAAAGGGGTTTTTTTCATGAGTGCCGATGTCAATAAAGACATATTACTAGTAGTGGATGTCGTATCCAATGAAAAGGATGTAGACAAAGACATTATTTTTCAGGCGGTAGAATCCGCGTTAGCCATGGCCACTAAAAAACGTCACGGTGAAGATATCGCTGTGCGAGTTGCTATTGATAGAGAAAGTGGTGCTTACGAAACTTTTCGTCAATGGGAAGTGGTAGAAGATGACATGCTAGAAGAGCCCGAGCGGGAAATGTCCCTAACGGATGCCAAAGCAAAAGATCCTAATTTAGAATTAGGTGGTTTCATCGAAGAACCCATGGAATCTGTAGCTTTTGGTCGTATTGCTGCGCAAACGGCAAAACAAGTCATCGTACAAAAAGTGCGGGAAGCAGAACGGGCCAAAGTTGTTGAAGCTTTCCAAGATCGTGTGGGTGAACTCATTATTGGCGTGGTGAAAAAAGTCACCCGTGAACATGTGATTTTAGACTTAGGCAATAATGTAGAAGTTATGTTGTCGCGTGAAGACATGTTACCCCGCGAGGCTGCACGTATGGGCGACCGCATTCGCGCTTACTTGAAAGAAGTCCGTTCAGAACCTCGTGGCCCTCAATTGTTTGCCAGTCGTATTTGCCCTGAAATGCTCATGGAATTATTCAAAATAGAAGTACCTGAAGTGGGCGAAGAAGTGATTGATATTGTCAGTGCTGCGCGTGACCCAGGTTCGCGAGCGAAAATTGCAGTGAAGACCAATGACGGACGTATTGACCCCATTGGTGCTTGCGTAGGCATGCGCGGTGCGCGTGTGCAAGCAGTTTCTGGTGAATTGGGCGGCGAGCGTATCGACATCGTATTATGGGATGAAAATCCAGTACAGTTTGTCATTAACGCAATGGCACCAGCGGAAGTCGCTTCCATCGTTGTGGACGAAGATGCAAAAACCATGGATATCGCCGTAAAAGAAGAGCAATTATCTTTGGCTATTGGTCGTGGTGGACAGAACATTAATATGGCGAGTCAATTGACGGAATGGACGCTCAACGTGATGACAGAAAATGAAGCCACAGAAAAGAGCGAAGCTGAAACTCGCGACTTGTTGAAAATGTTTATGGACAAGTTAGAAGTGGATGAAGATGTTGCTGGTATTTTAGTCCAAGAAGGTTTTTCCAGCTTGGAAGAAGTGGCTTATGTACCACTACAGGAAATTATGCAAATTGAAGAGTTTGATGAAGACATTGTAGAAGAATTACGTGCAAGAGCCAAAGATGCATTGCTTACAAAAGCATTAGCCGATGAAGAGAAAAATGATTCTCAAGAGCCAGCCGCGGATTTATTAGAAATGGAAGGTATGACTCCAGAACTCGCTAAAACATTAGCAAAGAGTGGAGTGGTTACACGTGAAGATCTGGCTGAAATGGCCGTGGATGATTTTGCGGAAATCGAAAATACCGAGCTGGATGAAAAACAAATGGCTGACTTGATTATGATAGCTCGTAAGCCATGGTTCGAGGAAACCGAGGACTAAACCAAGGTGGGGAAATGCATATGGCAGACGTAACCGTTACACAGTTAGCAAAGTTGCTGGATATCACAGTGGATAAGTTGATGCTGCAACTCAAAGAAGCAGGCATTGAAATATCTGCTGATGATGAGAGCATTTCCGGTGGGGATAAGAAAAAATTGCTTGATCACTTGAAGCGCTCGCATAATCCTGAGGAAGAAAGCACGCAAGAAGAGGGTGACAAGAGTCCTCGTCAAATCACCTTGCGTCGCAAAAAAGTTAGCACGCTCAAAGTATCAGGTGCCGGTGGCCGAAAAACTGTAAACGTGGAAGTACGTAAAAAACGTACCTATGTCAAACGCAGTGTGGTGGAGGCCGACGAACAGGATAAAGCAGAAGATGAGCTCAAACAGCAGGCTGAAGCACTTGCTGCGGAAGAAGCTAAACAAGCCCCAGAAGTAGCTGAAGAAGTGGTAACAGCCGTCGAAGAAACGGCCCCTGTTGTTGACGATGTGACTCCTGTTGAAGCAACCAAAGAAGAGCCCTCTGAAAAAGCTGATAGTAAACTTAGCGAAGAACAGAAAAAAATTGCTGACCAACAAGCTGGAGCAGAGAAGAAAACTGACAAACCCGTCAAAACTACCAAAGTCGAAAAGAAAGTTGAAAAGAAAGCTAAACCGGACGCGCGTTCGAATGAACGGAATAAACGCTCAGGCAAAGCCTCCAAACAGCGTATTCTTGAATTAGCTCACGGCGGTGATGAGCAGGGTGGTAGACGTAAACGCAAACGCAAGCGTATGGATAATGCCGGCGCTTCTTTGCAACAGGCTTTTGAAATGCCATCTGCACCCAGGCAGCGTGATGTAAGCATTCCTGAAACCATAACCGTTGCGGATTTAGCTGCAAAAATGTCCGTGAAGGTGGCGGAAGTCATTAAGGTAATGATGAACATGGGAGCCATGGTCACCATTAATCAAGTTATTGATCAAGACACGGCTGTGATTGTGGCTGAAGAGATGGGCCATAAAGTAAAACTATTAAAAGCCGATGCCGTGGAAGATGATATTGCCTTTGATGTAGGCGGTGCTGGTAGCCAAGTTACCCGCCCACCCGTTGTTACCATCATGGGTCACGTAGATCATGGTAAAACTTCTCTGTTAGATTACATTCGTAAAACCCATATTACTTCCGGCGAAGCTGGAGGGATTACGCAGCATATTGGTGCTTATCACGTGGAAACAGACCACGGTATTATCACCTTCTTAGATACGCCAGGTCACGAAGCGTTTACCGCCATGCGTGCTCGTGGTGCAAAAGCTACGGACATCGTAATTTTGGTAGTAGCTGCTGATGATGGTGTTATGCCTCAAACTATTGAGGCTATACAACATGCGCGTGCCGCTGAAGTGCCTATCATTGTCGCAGTGAACAAGATTGATAAACCTGAAGCAGATTTAGAGCGAGTGCGCAGTGAATTATCTAACTATGAAGTCATTTCAGAAGATTGGGGTGGCGAAAATATGTTTGTTAGCGTATCGGCTAAAACAGGCGAAGGTGTGGAAGCCCTTTTAGATTCCGTATTAGTACAATCGGAAGTGCTGGAATTGCAAGCTTATGTGAATTGTCCTGCTCGCGGCATCGTGATCGAATCCAGTTTGGATAAAGGTCGTGGCCCCGTAGCTAGTATCTTGGTGCAACAGGGCCAATTACGTAAAGGTGATATTTTATTAGCTGGATTGCAATATGGGCGCGTTAGAGCCCTATTGGATGAAAATGGTAAAACCATTGAGATGGCTGGCCCATCCATTCCTGTGGAAGTATTGGGTTTATCCGGCACGCCTAAAGCGGGTGATGATGCCGCTGTTGTAGCCAGTGAGCGTAAAGCGCGAGAAGTGGCTTTATTCCGTCAAGGCAAATTCCGTGATGTGAAATTAGCACGTCAACAAGCTACTAAGCTAGAATCCCTGATGGATCGCATGAGCGAAGGCGAAGCCAGTATCCTTAATTTAATTATTAAAACCGACGTGCAAGGTTCAGCTGAAGCTTTGAATGAATCTCTGATTAAGCTGTCCACCAATGAAGTGAAGGTTAATATTATTGTTTCTGGTGCGGGTGCTATCACTGAATCAGATATTAACTTAGCCTTAGCATCAGGGGCTGCCGTGATTGGTTTCAATGTGCGTGCTGATAATACTGGACGCGTCTTAGCTGCACGCGAAAATGTACAGATTCGTTATTACAGCGTTATTTACGATGCTATTGAAGATGTGAAGCAAGCGCTTACGGGTATGTTAGCACCAGAAATGAAAGAACAAATCATTGGCTTGGCTGAAGTGCGCGAAGTGTATCGATCCTCGAAAATTGGTTCTATTGCGGGTTGTATGGTCATTGATGGCCAAGTGAAACGCAATAAGCCCATCCGTGTATTGCGTGACAGTGTCGTGATTTACGAAGGGGAGTTAGAATCCTTGCGACGCTTTAAAGAAGATGTTCCTGAAGTGCGTAATGGTATGGAATGTGGTATCGGCGTGAAGGATTATAACGATGTTAAAGTTGGCGACCAAATCGAAGTGTTTGATACGGTCGAGGTGAAACGCCAATTGTGATCCAATTATAATTAGGTAACGAATGTCAAATAACCGTACAGAACGCGTAGCAGAAAGTATAAAACGAGAATTGGCTCAGTTGATACAACTGGAAGTGAAAGATCCTCGTCTTGGAATCGTTACGGTTACAGCTGTAAAAGTCTCTAAGGATTTATCTCACGCAAAAGTCTATGTGACATTTATTCAAAGCGATCTCAATAAGCCTGAAGAGGCTTTAAAAGTCTTGCGTGAAGCCAGTGCTTACTTACGTACGGTCTTATCACAGCGCGTTAAATTGCGCATCGCCCCACAATTAAATTTTGTTTATGATGAATCCATTGAGCATGGACGCCATTTATCGAACTTAATCGATGGTGTGGCCCCTCCACCAGAAGAAGAGGATAAGCATGAGTAGAAAACCTTCCCGTCGGCAGCGGGGTCGTGAGGTTAGCGGTATTTTGTTATTGAACAAGCCTCTGGAAGAAACCTCCAATGGCGCGTTGCAACGGGTTAAACGTTTATATAATGCAAAAAAAGCTGGACATACGGGCAGTTTAGATCCTTTAGCTTCAGGTATGTTACCGATTTGTTTTGGTGAAGCGACGAAGTTTTCACAATTTCTGTTGGAATCCGATAAAACCTATGAGGTCACTGCGCGTTTAGGTATCGCCACGACCACGGGTGATGCTGAAGGTGAAATCTTGGCAACCCTAGAACCTCCCAAATTAGAGATAAAAACCTTAGAAGAGACTCTGCAGGATTTTCGTGGGCTCATCACGCAAATACCATCGATGTTTTCTGCCATTAAACACAATGGTGAACCGCTGTATAAATTGGCTCGTCGAGGCATAGAAGTAGAACGCCCCTCGCGAGAGGTCACTATCTACGAATTGATCCTTAAAGAGTACACCGGTGAGACGGTATCTTTGGATGTGCATTGTTCTAAGGGGACCTATATTCGTACCTTAGTGGAAGATTTGGGTAAAGCTCTGGGCTGTGGTGCCCATGTGGCTAAGCTCCATCGAAGTAATGCCGGGCCCTATAAGGGGCAGAAAATGTACAGTCATGAAGAGTTGGAAGCCATTCTTGAGCAAGACGGCGTGCCTGGATTGGATGCCTGTCTATTACCCATGGAAACTGCTGTGGCCGTCTGGCCCTATTTACAGCTAAGTAGCCAAACAGGGTATTATTTACGCCAAGGACAGGCCGTATTGGTACCTAAAGCTCCCACAGAGGGCTGGGTGCGCTTATACAACCAAGATGAATGTTTCCTTGGCGTGGGGGAAATTCAAGACGATGGTCGAGTAGCTCCACGCCGGCTGCTTGATACTAAAACCCTTGTTAGTAGGGGCTTACGCGAGTACAATAGCCCATCTAATGAACTAAATAACGAGCAACAGTGAGGAGTGATAATGCCACTTTCAGTTAACGACAAGGCCACGATTATCGAAAAATATGGTCGTTCAGCAAGCGATACAGGTTCACCAGAGGTTCAAGTAGCCCTATTGACCCAACGCATCACCGAGCTAACCGAGCACTTTAAAGCTCATAAAAAGGATCTCCATTCTCGTCGTGGTCTATTGAAGATGATTAATTTACGTCGCAAGCTATTAGATTACCTAAAACGCAAGAATGCAGCCGCTTACCAACAACTTATCGAAAGCTTAGGCCTACGCCGCTAATCGCTTTAATCGAGGACAGACATTTGAATTTGACACCTATAGTAAAAAGTTTCCCATTTGGGGATCAAGAAGTACGTCTAGAAACCGGAGCTATCGCTCGCCAAGCCAGTGGTGCCGTTATGGTATACATAGGTGGTACAGCAGTATTAGCCACAGTCGTTGGGGTAAAGGAAGAAGTCCCTGGGCGGGATTTTTTCCCTCTCACGGTTAATTATCAAGAAAAGACTTATGCGGCTGGTAAAATACCTGGTGGTTACTTTAAGCGTGAAGGGCGTCCAACAGAAAAAGAAACCCTAACATCACGTCTTATTGACAGACCTCTGCGTCCTTTATTTCCTAAAGGTTTTTTAAACGAAGTGCAAGTCATTACCACAGTGATGTCAGTTGATGGTAAAAATGATCCTGATATTGCAGCCTTAATTGGTGCCTCAGCAGCTTTGGCTGTTTCCGGTATACCTTTTGGTGGCCCCATTGGCGCTGCTCGTGTTGGTTACAAAGAAGGTAAATACATTTTAAATCCCAGCTTTGAAACCCTAGAAACCTCTGAATTAAATATGGTGGTTGCAGGTACAGAATCGGCGGTATTAATGGTGGAATCGGAAGCCACAGGTTTGCCTGAAGACATTATGTTAGGCGCCGTTATGCATGCCCATAATGCTATGCAAACTGCGATTACCGCGATTAATGAATTAAAAGCCGAAGCGGGTAAGCCTCAATGGGATTGGCAAGCACCTGAAGCCAATGAACAGTTGGTTCAGCAGGTTGAAGCTCTCGTGGGACAAGATATTGCGAATGCTTATCGTGTTGTTGATAAAATGGAGCGACAAACCAACTTAGAAATCATCCGTGCTAATGTTTTAGAAAAGCTAGTGGGTGATTCTGATGAAGCTCAATATTCTCAAGATGATGTGCGCAAGGTTTTAGCTTCCATAGAAAAGACCAGTGTACGTAGCCGCGTTTTAGCTGGTGAGCCTCGTATTGATGGTCGCGACCAAAAAACCGTTCGCCCCATTAACATTCAAGTGGGCGTTTTACCCAAAACACACGGTTCAGCAATTTTTACTCGTGGTGAAACTCAAGCCATTGTTGTTGCAACTGTAGGTACTGGACGTGATGCTCAAATCATTGATGCCTTAGAAGGTGAAAGCAAATCTAACTTCATGTTGCATTATAACTTCCCTCCATACTCTGTGGGTGAAGCGGGTTTCATGAGTGGCCCCAAACGTCGTGAAATTGGTCATGGTCGTTTAGCTCGTCGTGCTATTGAAGCAGTATTACCTTCTCAAGAAGAATTTAATTACGTTATTCGCATCGTTTCTGAAATTACCGAATCTAACGGTTCCAGCTCCATGGCTTCTGTTTGTGGTACTAGCTTATCACTCATGGATGCGGGTATACCTATTAAAGCACCGGTTGCTGGTATTGCCATGGGTCTCGTGAAAGAAGGTGAAAACTTCACCGTACTTACAGACATCTTGGGTGATGAAGATCACTTAGGTGATATGGACTTTAAAGTAGCTGGTACTAAAGATGGCATTACTGCCTTGCAAATGGATATCAAAATTGATGGTATCACTCAAGAAATCATGAATATGGCTCTAAACCAAGCCCGTGATGGTCGTTTGCATATCCTGCAAGAAATGAACCAAGTCATCAGCGAATCGCGCAATGAATTATCTGAAAATGCACCACGTATTTATACCATGCAAATCAAACCAGATAAGATTCGTGATGTTATCGGTAAAGGCGGCGCCACCATTCGCTCTATCATCGAAGAAACCGGTGCTAGCATCGATATCGATGATAGTGGTTTAGTGAAAGTAGCTGCGGTAGACAGCGAATCTGCTCACGCAGCCATGGACCGTATCGACTTCTATACAGCAGATGTAGAAGTGGGACAGATTTACGAAGGCAGTGTTTCTAAGATTGCAGACTTTGGTGCTTTCGTTACAGTCTTGCCAGGTAAATCCGGTTTAGTACACATTTCTCAAATCGCTGAAGAGCGCGTTGAAAATGTTCGCGATTACTTATCTGAAGGCCAAGAAGTCACAGTTAAAGTGTTGGAAATCGACAAAATGGGTCGTATCCGCTTGAGCATGAAAGAAGTGACAGCCGAAGAAAAGACTCAATTCCAGTCCCAATCTGAAGAGTCTTAATAACCCCTCTGATACCCCTGTGCCTAGGCGCAGGGGCTATCCACCCTACTATATACACTGAGCTCCCCCCTTCTTCTGTACATTTCCAAGCCAGTATCTATACTCCTAGAACATAAGGACGAAAAAATGTCCCTCAAGGATGAATAGACCATCTGGCCGAGGAAATAAAAATGAGGAAAATCATATTATTAGCCGTTACATTTTGTTTTACCCTAATGCTTGGCACAGGGTATGCAGTGAAGCGTTACGGTGAAAATTTCTGTGCGGATCCCCGATTCACCTGTGTCAAAGTAAAACGTGGCGATAATTGGACGCGGATGTTTCCCGACCCTTATCAGCGCGAAGTAGTTAAGCGTTTAAATCGCACAAACATGCGCATGCGTCTGGGTACAACCATTGCCGTGCCCAAGGACCTGCGTAATTTAACGCTTTTTGATATTGCTCCTTTCCCCGCTCGCATACCGGCTTCGGATAATAAAGTCATTGTGGTGGATCCTAAAGTATTAGCTTGGGGCGCTTACGATGAAGATGGTCGCTTATTGCATTGGGGGCCCATGTCCGGAGGCAAAAACTATTGTCGAGACATTGGTAAACCTTGTCGTACTATTTCGGGCAATTACATTATGTTCCGTAAAGACGATGCCGGCTGCCGTTCGCGTACATTTCCCGTTGGGTCTGGTGGTGCGCCCATGCCTTACTGTATGTTTTTCCACGGTGGTTATGCTTTGCATGCATCCAAGGAAGTCCCTGGTTACCATGCCAGCCACGGTTGTGTACGTATCTTTAAAAATGATGCACGTTGGTTAAATGAAAAATTTATCGACTTGCCTCGACGAAGTAATGACTTTAAAGGTACACAGGTCTTTGTGAACCCTTATATTTAAGGCATAAATCATTAGCAAGCTAGTTGCTAAGCCACCGCGCGAATGCTATGACGTATTTCTAGCCAGCGCGGTGGTTTTTGGTTTTTAAAACTCATTCTGTTAGACTGACCCATCGTCGCTTTGGGTCTCTATAATATGACTAAAAATTCCCCTGTATCATCCTTAGGTATTATTATCTGGTTGTTGGCGGCTATTTTTTTCCTTTATGAATTCTTTTTGCGAACTTTTGTGGGTTCTGTTGCCCATGAAATCATTCCCGATTTAAAACTTAGTATTGAGCAATATGCTTTATTGGGTACGGCTTATTATGTATCTTATGGCTTGATGCAGATACCCGTGGGGATTTTAGCCGATAAGTTTGGCGTTAGAAATATCATGGCCTTTGCTACTTTCATCTGTGCATTGGCGGCTTTTTTATTTTCACATGCCACGAATTTTTATGAAGCATTTTTTAGTCGTCTGCTCATGGGCTTTGGTTCGGCCTTTGCGTTTATTTGTTTGCTCGTTATAGTGGTGAGTTGGTTCCCACGTAAAAACTTTGGTTTTTTAGCCGGGTTTTCTCAATTCATTGGCACATTGGGTCCATTGTTTGCGGCAGGGCCTCTGATCGCAATGATGGTAGCCTCTCACAGTACTTGGCGTGTTTCTATTATGTATGCCGGGGTATTTGGGCTTGTTTTAGCTATTCTGATTTATTTCATGGTGCGCGATAACCCCTATGCCGATTCAAAAATTTCGGACCACCCCAAAGCCCCTCTATGGGAACGTTTAAAAGCCTTAGCTAAGATGCCGCAGGCTTGGTATTGCGCAGCTTATACAGGTACGGTTTATATTTCTATTTCTTTATTAGGGGCTATCTGGGGAATGGAATATTTAGAAGCTCAGGGTTTATCACAAACCACGGCTGCGGATATTATTTCATTTGCTTGGTTAGGCTATGCTGTGGGTTGTCCTTTATTAGGCGGTATTTCCGATGTGGCAAAGCGCCGCAAACCTACCTTAATCATGAGCGCTGCATTAGGGCTGATAGCAGTTGTTTGGCTGACTTATTTTCCGGTGTTCAGTCATTGGCTGTATGGATTGTTATTCATTGCCGTAGGTGTTGCTGCATCAGGTCAGAATGTTGCTTTTGCAACTGTTTCAGAACATGTGGATTTTAATATTAAAGCTACAGCCTTGAGTTTGAGTAACGGGTCCATTTCTCTTTTCAATTCCACTATGCCGCTCATGGTAGGTTATGGTATCCAGTTGGCTTCTCACGGTGATGTGAGCCATCTAAAACCTCAGGATTTTATTTTGGGTTTTAGTGTGATGCCGGTGCTTTTTTTAGCGGCACTGTTGATCGCTCGATTTTTGATAAAAGAAACCTATGCCAAGCCACAGGTTTGATAAATCTCCTTTGCGTTCCAGCCATCAGCGGCTTAGGCAATCGATGACTATAATTTATCCATGATAGGTCCAGGGCCAATTAAATATCATGCAGTTAACGAGGGATTTGCTTCTCATAGCACCATAGTGAATAATACAGGACACTGGTGGGTAGCCCAGAGGGCCACCGTAACATATTACATCAAATAGGAGCATAATTATGCCAACCCACGAATTGCTGGAAGAAGAGATGGAAGACGCTTTAGAAGAAGAATTAGAAGGCCTCTATGAGGACGAAGATTCTGACTTGGATATGGATGCTGCGGATTTCATGCATGGTAGTCTTGAAATTGTGAAGTCTGCTATTGAGTTGACCAAAGTTGTCATTCAAGCAGAAACTGGCAAATCTACGGAAGAATCCATGGAGCGTGAAGAAATCTTTGACCTGTTCCGTGAATCCATGGAAGTTATTGCTGACGGTGTCGGCGCTATGGCAGAAGAATAAACCCTAAGAAATAATGAGTCCCTAAACCCCAGGAGGGGGTTAGGGACTCATGGCCGGTAAAAGGGCCCAATGGGAGAGAGAGAACAAATGTTTTTGAAGAAGCTTAAGCATTAATCTTTAACCTATTGAAATCCATTTCCTAGGAAGAGAGATATATAGATTAATGCATTTTCGCTTTTTGTTGCTGCAGGCAATCAAAAACACCCTTTTCTTCTTCTTCAATCATTGATTGAAGTTCTGTTATGCGACTCAGGTGACTATCCAGGCGTTTCTGGACAGAATCAGACAAATTCAGTTCATTTTCCATACTTTTGGTGCGGTTCATATTGAACTCCGTGCTATATTGCTTATCCTGGACATATGAAAACATTATTGGGGATGACATGTAATTCCCCATAAAGGTAATGAAGTTTAGTCCCGAAATCTGGGGGCAAAGTTTTATCTTTCAGAGGTAGGTTATGAAAAAGAAAAGAGGCAATCGTGACAATGCACAGTATTACGAAAATATCTCTCCTGTGCATCATAAGGACTTCATCAAGCTAGCAGGCTTGGATGACCATTCTGATCTAAAGCTCATCACGCCCCAAATACAGGCCGCTGAGAGCCTTCTTGAAGTGGGGGCTGGCGATGGCCGGGTTTTAAATTACTTGCAGAATATGGGCTATACAGGCCAAGTGACCGCTGTGGAACGGAGTGGCCAATTCTTCGCAGCTCTGCAAGAGTCCCATGGTGCCAGATATAACCTCTATCATTGTGATATTAACGATTTTGCACCGGAAGCCAGTTTTGATTTGATTCTTTGGATGTGGGCAGGGATTTCTGACTTTACCACAGAAGAACAACATACCACGATTGCTCATCTTGCTAGCTTGTTAACGCCAAGGGGGCAAATCATTCTTGATACCTTCGCTCACGATGCTCAGCCTCTAAACGCCGACGAAGCTACTATGGAGCAATCCTTTACCGTTGAACGTGAGAATGCCTGTTTGCACGGTTATTTACCTTCGCCGGAGGAGATAGCGGGTTATGCAAAAGAAATAGGTTTGACTCATTGCCATCATCAAGCCTACAAAACATCTAAAGATCGGCCTCGAGTGCTGCATTTCTTGAAGAAGTAATTTAAGCTTTTTTAGAAATCTGGATGCAGCCATTTAAGAAGGTTGCCGTGGCTGGATAAATCAATTGGCCCTCAGGGCTTTTCAGGCGATCATCAAATTTTTCTAATTCCGTTGTGGCATGGATATGACGGTAATGCCCTGGTTGGCTGTGGAAGAAATTAAATTGAATGCCTCTAATAATTTCATTGAGGGTGGAGATGGACAATTGCAATCCCCCCTTAAGTAATTCTTCCATGTATTTTTCTAGTAGGGATTGGGTTTCATAGAGATTAGTTAAGACCGTGGCTTTGTTGGTGGACTTCATGCCTAAGTTCACCGCTGTATTGTGTTGCAAGGAAAAATAAATGGGTTTGTCGGCTCTGCGATAATTGAAATATTCAGGCTGCATGAATATGGCTTTATAATTTTTTAAACCATAAAATTCTTCATAGACGGCTTTCAATTTAGAGATAGGTGCTAAGTCGTCATCCTCTGCCACGGTAAAACCGGGGAATGCGCCCGTACAAATAGCAAATAGATGCTTCACTATATCAGCAATGTAAGCTGCTGGTTTGATGTTTCGGGCTTGATGAATGCGGGAGTACAATAGGTTCCATATATATTCATTGCGCGAATAACTGGTGTTTGCTAAAAACAAATTTTTTAAGAAATAATTAAAGGGCAGCCAGGCGGGATCATCGTTAAATTCAAACCATTGTTTGGGCCAGTATAATACATCGAAAGACCATTCTTCGCCAAAATCCGCGTGATTGTACAATTCACGAAAGACATGCCATTGATCCGTTAAGTCTTTGGGTTTGTCTGTGTGAATGCCGAATTTTGTGCATAAACGATTATGCGCAATGGCTTCTGATACTTTAGGTAAGAGTGAAATGGAGCGGCCACCAGCGGTTAAGCCCCAAAGGCCGATTTCTGGATAACAGGAATTTTCACCATCCAGTATATGGGATAAACCAAAAAACGAACCGGGCCCCGGAATGCCGATAGGGATGATTCTATCGGGTAATTCGATAAACAGTTCAGAACGTTTATTTAGGACGAAGGTGGCAGGGTTAGAGCCAGAGTTGTAACTCAAGTCTTGTTGAATTTCTTTTGGTATGTCCTTATCCGCAAGGCTTAAGTATTTATCACCCACGGGGAAACGCACGATGCCCTTTTTAACGATTTCAGAACCAAAAGGGTAACGAGCACGATAAAAATAGAGTTCTTTGGAGGGGGATAGTTCATCGATGATGGTGGCTAGAGAAGGATTTAACGCTAAGACGGAATCCCTGACTTCTGCCCAGGAAACTTTGGTTATTTCATGATTGAAGTGATTCAATGTATCGTCCGTGTTTTAGATTGGTTTGCGCTACTCTGAGAGCAGAACAGCGCCCGCCAATTTATGCTGGAGTTGCTGGAGTTTTCATTATTGTATCCTATTTTGCTGGGTTAGTAACATGAGTTCAGGTGGTATTATATCGAAATAATCGTTTAAGAACAAGCCAGGCGGTAAGTAGTTGGTGACTAATTGGTCGGGCAGTGTTGTTTCTCACCGAAGCGGGACAAAGTCTATACGAAATCTACGGCTTAGTGTACCCTAGTAGAGTGTTTCCATAAGGTTTAATTTAATGAAAATCAACCACTTAGCTGATAATAAAGCTCTCTGGGCTCTGAGTATGGGCGCTCTTTGGGAGCGTTTTTGCTTTTTTGGCTTGCTCACAAACCTTATTATCATGTTGGTGAGCTACTGGAAAACCGGGGCCCATGTCAGTTATGCCATTTATGGAACCTATGCCACCTTAGCATTTTCTTTGCCCCTCCTGGGTGGGATCATGGCTGATCGGTGGCTGGATCGCATCAATGCCATCCTCATGGGTTATTTATTAGTAATTTTGGGGGCCCTTGGCATGATGGGCGCGGGCCAAGAAGCCTTTTATGCGGGGTTAGCCTGCTACCTTGTGGGGAGTGCGCTTTGCCGTCCCAGTATTGCCACATTGGTAGGGGAATACAGTGATATTCAAGGCACCGATAAAAACCAAGCTTACACGTTCTTTTATATTATGCTCAATGTGGGGGCCGTTTTAGGGCCCGTTATATTTGGTATCGCCAGTAAAATGGGGCATTTACAATGGGGTTTTGGGGTCGTTATTGCGGGTGTTACCTTTAGTGCAGTCTGTTTATTAGGTGTTTCAAAATGGAGAATGCCTTCATTTAAAGCCCTGGGTTCTTTATTGTTGTGTGCAGGGCTGTTAATCGGTTTTGTACTTTGGCTTTTAATTCATGACCAATACTTTAATTGGGTGATGTTATTTTCGGGCATATTAGTTCTATGTTGGATTGTCACTTTATTCACCCGACAGAATAATCGTGAAAAAAAACAATTAAGCAAAATCATTCTAGTCTTCTTTTGTTCGGTTTTATTTTTCATGGTGAGTTTGCAAGTGGGCAGCTCCATGACTTATTTCATTGAATATTTAGTCAATCGTCATGTCTGGGGTTTTATGATTCCCACCCAATGGCTAACGGCATTGGATCCTTTATTTGTCGTTTTAGCCGCACCCATAGTGATTAAATGCATTGGTAAAAAGCCACCGATTCTCAAGGCCATCATCACTTGTTTTTCCTTATGTGTTATTGGGCTCGTATTTTTCGCCCTATGTTCTCTGGTACATGACAAACCCTATTGGCCCATCCTATTGCTAGCCTTGGCTATGTTGGGATTAGGAGCAGGTGAAATTGCTTTATCCCCCGCTATTTTGACTTACGCCAATGAGCAATCCCCCAATAGTTTACGCTCAACCATGATAGGTTTATGGTATTTGTTTATTGCTTTGGCGGGTTATCTCAGTGGTTATTTATCGCAATTGGTCAGCATCATGAGCTTTGCTCATTACTATTTATTGTTGGCTATGATGCAAATGATATTACTTGGCGTGGTGGGGTACCTTTGGTGGCGCCAAAGATCCCCCCGTTGAGGTTTTATTGGGGATTAAAAGCGGCTGGATCACGGGGGGGGAACTCCTGCAGCTGTGTAAGGGTTAGTCTCTTGATTAGTCTTTCTACTTCGTGGCGCAGCAAGAAGTGTTGGACTTCTGCCACGTGGCGCAGATCTTGGGTGCCTACTGTCGTTAGCAACAGAGCTTGAGGATGTTTGAGAATCTGCTGATAAATAAGGTGATGGGCCTCTTTGCGGTAATGCCTGAGCAACACGCCCGTAGGAGGAACTATTACGGTTGCCTGTATTATCATCCAAGCCTTCAACTTGAGGTAGTCGCGATGCATTGTCGCGGCCATAAATGCCAGCCTTAGGGGAAAAAATATTCGTGGTGATGCTTGCCAGTGTAAAAGCACCTATGCCGCCCAAAATAGCGCCAATAGCGCCACCCACGACGGTTCCAATGGGACCCAAAGCCGAGCCGACCAATGCACCCAAACCCACTCCGGCTAACATCCCACCGCCGGTGGAAATGGGCATAACAAATTTTTGCATGCGTACGTGCTGTTTTGAAGCTTCCATTAATGCTTGATTAGTAGGGGGTCGCTCATTGCGATGACTTTCTTCAACTTCGGAACCAGCGCTAGAGCTTGCGTCAGAATTATACTCAACTTCAAAATCAGGTTCAAATGCCGCTGCAACTACAACAACAGAGCCTTCATCGCCTTGAGATGGTTTACTTCCCGCGTTGGTGCCTTTACCAAGCATGAGTTCTACACTACAGTCTCCTCCAATATAGAGGCACTGTTCTTCAGGCATTGCCGCGACTCTTAGTTTGTTGATAAACGCAATCAGTTCTTCAGGGTAAATGGCATCTTGGTACTGTTCATATTCAGCCTCTGAACAGCAACCGTCTGCTTTTTCTTTATAGTTTCCGATGGCATGACAATATTCAGTAAAGTTTTGCATAAACTTTGCCAGCGGGGAATCTGCAGGTGATGTTTCTCCATATTCAGAACGTTTCCATGCTAGGTATATTTTGAGAAAATGCCCATAGACACTTTTCAAACGCTCTTTATGATTAAAAACATCTTCATGGGGTTTGACTTCTATATCAAAACTGGTTTCTTTATTCATGGAACGATCAAAATCTCGAAATCTTACTACGGTCAAGTTCTCAGAGACATAAACGTTTTCCGAGTGCAGATCGCCATGGATGCAGACAGTGTGTAGTTGGGCCAGAGCCAATAAAAATGTTTCGAAAAATTTCAGTAATTCATGGTCAGTCAGTTGATTAAATCGTTCTTGTTTCATCAATTTTTTTAATTGCTTTTCTTTTACAAAGGGTTCCACGGAAAAACAAATGCCTTGCTCGTGATCTAATACGTTCAATTTGCTGGAGTAATTTAAGGGGGTACCGTAGCCAAAACGCCTATTTTCAAACTGCAGTACCCGGTAGTTGTAGTCGCAAGCCATGCTTTGCATCCGTAACTGAACATCAATGGGCGCTTCTGCTTCTGCCTTTTGGTGAGGTAAAGTTGGTGATGGGGCCGATAAATTCTGTTGTTTTATGACAGCACCCCCATCTTCAGGGAAAACTTCACATGTTAGACTGCTATCCGCATCTTTTTTAAAAACACTCTGTGCCTTGTGCACTTGAGACTTTAATCCAGTACCTAATCGCTCGCCCAACACAAAAAAGTGATAATTTTCGGTAACTGGGGGCTGGCCTTCCTTTGGGCTGGGCACTAATAATTTGGTGGCATAAATAGCATGGGACAAATAGTATTGTTTTCCCGCATACGTATAGGGTGCAACTCTAGCATCTTCCTCGTCACTCTGGTCACTATCGGAAGGGTGTTCTTCGCCGGCTATACCAATAAGTACGTCATCCCTTGCTGGTGGGCTAAATGTTCGCTTAGAAAAGGGGGCGTGCGTAGCCATGATAAAACCATTATTTTCCTGTCCTGGCTGTTTCTCTTGGGCAGCAAAAATTCCAGCTAATATTTCAAGCTGCTGTGGGCCTAATGGTCCATCAAGTTGAATTGTAGTGGGGGTACTTCCTTGGTCACCACGCTTATGGAAGTAAGACATGCCTTATTGCATCTATCCAGGTTGGTTTTTTTCATAAGTATCCTATCATGGATAAGTTAAGGAATCCTTAAATACTACGTAAATCGGGCGGTTTTTAACCGATCTTCCCTGGAGGGTTGGTGGAATTTAAAGAGATTAGCCGATTTTCAAGCGGTTACAGCGATTTTCAAGCAAGCTAAGATAAGCCGCTTGCATGGAGGGGGATAGAAAGCTGTGGTTAATCAGCTGATGCCAGGTAGGCAAGGCTTTTTGTATTTCTTGTATTGCTTGCGTGATAATGCCTTCATTCAGCTCCAGTCGTTCCATGGCAAAGTATTTGATAAAGTCATTCCGGGTTAAATTGTTTTTCTTACCATTTAGAGGTAAAGCTAGTTCTTCCTTGGGGTTTCCCTGGGCGATGGTTGAATTTAAGAGATCATAGCAAGGAGCAAGAGTCGTCATATTATCCCGTGTTATAAGTGAAAAATTCTTCAAGTGCATATCTTCATTGCCCACAAGAAAATTAAATAAAGTAAGCTTAAATAGCTTAACAAACTCGACTTTTGGGAATGTACAATAATCTAAAATAATATGAATAACTTTTTCCATAGAACTTAAATATTTTGTATCACGTCCTGAGCCTGAGAGTTGAGCGAAATCTTCCGTAGCGAATTTTTTGTTATGGCTGAATCTATCAAATCGTTTGATAAAGTAGGTCATGCTTTTATCTTTAGAATAAAGTAATCCATGCACCGGCACTTCAAGATTAATCCTGGAAGCTAAAGACATTGTGATTGCTTCATTTTCAGGAAGTTCAGGATAATGCTCACTTTGCGGTTTTAAGATGTAATGCCCTTTTTTATCGACTATTTCGAAGTGGCCTTGCTGAACTTTTAACTGTGCGCTTAGTTTTGTCTGGACGCCTTGAATGGACATTTTCCCTGCTAGGGCAATAGCTTGCATGCGCTGTTCAGCTGCGTTTAATTCCAGAGGACGAAGTGATTTTAGTTGAGGGGATAGTTTACGCAGCCCTGATGGCGAATAATCTTTTAGCTCAGAGATGATTTCATAGGTAATGGGGCAACGTTTCATGGTAACACCTCGATTGTCACTGAACCAACCACGTCCTGACCAACAATGAGTAATTGAGCAAAATAATCCGTTTTATCCAATTTGTATTTTCGCAATAAAGCTTCCAGCATGATGCCTTCGGGTAGCAGTCCCTCAAAAAAAGGCGGGAATTCATAGAATTCATAAGCGGTTTTTGTGATGGGCATAGTCAGCGAAACGGGAGGGCCGCGATAATCTGTATCATAGGTAAAAAGGTATTGCTTGTTCTCCAATTTTTCAAGGATCCCCGCGCTAATGCCGCTTACCAAAATACGTGCTTTCATGGTGATTCATTCTCCATGGGTTGGGGGAAGGGGGTTTTAAATACCATTTGAATATTTAAAATAGCCAATATTTTTTGTAGAGTGTTGAGCTTTATGGTTTGTTTGCCTTTTTCGATGTCAAATACCACCGTTTTGCCCACACCTGCCAACTTGGCCAAGGCTTCTTGGGAAAGGCCGCTGGCTTTTCGATAGTAATGAACCATGTTTCCTATTTCATTTTTAGACATAAAACACCAAAATATTAGAATATATTACTGTTATAGCAGTAAATAATGCAAAAATAAAGAAATTAATAGTGTATTCTAACAAAAATAGCAGGTAATCACCGTTACAGCAGTAATTATCCTGTGTTTTCTGGAGATATTCTTTTCATTCCAGGCTAATTAAATAAAAAATACCGCTATAGCAGTAATATGAGGCGAGGTTAGAATGTGGGGGAAACAGTGAAATAAGTTTGCCAAGTTGAATGAGCTTTTACCAGCCCTGTAGCAATATTGAGTTTTTAAGGGCACGCTCAATGAATGGATCCAGACTTGGAGACGTTATGTTGCAGATGGTTAAATCGATTTTTTCTTCTTCGATTTGTCTATAGATGCTAGCTAGAATTTCTGCTTTGTGTAAGGATAATTGATGGCGTTGTTTTTCTGATTGAGTGACTATCAACAAATCGATATCACCGCCTTTGAGTGAGTCGTCTACACGGCTACCATATAATCTGAGTTCTACTTTTTCATGGTTGATTAAGTAGGGAGGGATTGCAGAAATGAATGCACCAATTTGTTGTTTTGATAGTCTCATTAAGTTAGACCAGTTTTTTAAGGGATAATAAAGTGGGCGTGTATTTTTTTAATTGTAGGAAAAATTCGTGTAGCTCATCTTCAGAATATTCATGTGCACTGATATTGCGTAAGCTACGAATAACCATCCATATTTCCACATCTTCGATGAGCCCGATTTTTGCCCCTTGGTTGACAAAATCACGTAGGGTACCGCGAAACGCGGGGTCTTCTTGAATTATTTTGGCTCTGAGGTATTTTGCCATGAATATGTCAGCGACTCGGGCGAAGCGAGCGGTAAAACTTTCCCAAGTTTCTAAGGATTCTTGATCAAGCTCAGCTGGCACGTCAGGCAATTTTGCTATTTTAGCAAAACTGTATTCTAGATATTCCAGCGCTTTTTGCAGTTGTGTGGTTATGCTCGTCAGATGATCTTGGCTGTTCATAGTCCATTAACCCAATATGAAGATGGTGGCCAGACCTGGAATCGAACCAGGGACACGAGGATTTTCAGTCCTCTGCTCTACCGACTGAGCTATCTGGCCAAGGGGGTTATTAAACCGTGAGGTTGTGTGTGAGTCAAGGCTTAATTATCCTCTGGCTCAACGTAACCGGGAGGTCGGTCACTGCCGCCGCCAAAGAGGAATTTTTCCATTTCTTCTTGTAAAAATTTGCGCGATTCAGCGTCCAACATGTTCAAACGATACTCATTTATTAGCATGGTTTGTTGGCTTTGCCATAGAGCCCAACCTTCTTTGGAAATGCTTGTATATATTTTTTTGCCCAGGTCACCGGGATAGGGAGGGAAGTCCAAACCTTCGGCTTCTTTGCCCAATTTTTGACATTGTATTAAACGGGTCATGTTATTCTCCAAAATGCGAGGGCCTTATAATGCAATAGGCCCCATCAGGATGCAAGCTACACGGCCATGCCCACTAAAAGACGCATGGTATAGAGTAGGTATTTTAAGCCTGTTTGGCCTTTAGCTGTTTGCGGCGGTGATAATTTCTCATAGAGAAACAAGGCGTAAAAGACTAGTAATAAGAACAATAATAAACCCGAAAGACATAGCGCACCCAATAGCGCAAACAATAATCCGATGCCAGCGATGTTTAATCCTAGGCTGACATTGATGTCGCCGCGAATTAGGGGGTGGTCCTTTTGTTGTAAACGCAATTTATCGATGTCCAACAGGACGCTTATGATATTACTGCTCATGGTGATCAAACAGAGAATAATAAAGGTGATAACAATATGTGAAAAAGACGGATTAAAATTAATAATTCGCACAAGTAGAAAAGGCGCAAAAACGAGGAAGTTGATGGCGCAATCACGAGGTCCCAATATCTTGGGTAGCGTTTTCCATAGGGAAATATGGGGGTCAAAAGCACGATGGTCTGCTTGGATTGTTTTTGCTTTTTTGCTAATGCCGGGGGAAGGATTCACCACAATGATTTCTCGAGATTTTTCCCATACGGGTAAATCCGCGTGAGAGTTGCCACAATAATCAAATCCTTTGTCACCGAAGCGCTGCACCAACGCTTCGGCCTTGCGATGGGATTTTAAATTAATGACGCCATCGCTTCCCATGACCTCATCAAAATAAGGATATAGTGCCACGAATTGCTCGCCTAAAGATTTGTCGGCAGCAGTAACTAAAATGATGGTGCGTCCAGATTGTTTTTGTTCTTGTATAAATTCCAATAATTCAGGATTAACGGGGATTTGCATGTCTTTGTATTGGCAATGCTGAGCGATGAATTGTTTGAACAGAGGGCGCCCTTTCCGCAAAAACAATCCAACAGCTTTTAAAAATAAAAGGGGATGATGTCGCATGAGTCGTATCAAACCTTCAAACAGACTATCGGTGCGAATCAGCGTGCCGTCTAGATCGACACATAGTGGTACACTCATGAATCATATTCCTTTTCCAGTTTAGACAATAGCCGCGTGATAGGTTGTGGCAAGCCTAATTGTAAAGGTTCTTGCAAGTTATACCAAGCCTGTTGGGGGCATTGCATGACACAATCAGTTCTTGGCTTTACTTTTAATAGGACAGGCTCGATGTCTAAGTGATAATGACTGAAGGTGTGGCGAAAGCCCTCCCAGGCGGATAGGGATTGAACTTCCAGGCCCAGTTGTTCTAGGCAAAAGGTTTGGGTGTCCTCAGTCGTGGGGCATTCAGGCAAGCTCCATAGACCACCCCAGATGCCGCGAGGCGGGCGTTTTTCCAGTAGGATATGCTGTTGTTCATCCACAATAAGAAGAAATTTACTGGTTTTGATGGGTTTAACCTTCGCTGGTTTACGTTGGGGAAAATCACTTTCGCGGCCAGTTTTATGGGCTTGGCAATGGCGTTGCAGAGGGCAAATAGTGCATTGTGGCTTGCTGCGGGTACACAAAGTAGCACCCAAATCCATCATGGCTTGATTATATTGGGCCACCTGTTTTTGGGGCGTGTATGTTTTGGCGAGATCCCACAGGGCATTGTGGATAGTACTTTTTCCCGGCCAACCTTCCACGGCAAAAACGCGAGTCAATACGCGCTTCACATTACCATCCAAAATAGTTGCCGGGACATCCATACTTAAAGATAAAATAGCGCCGGCTGTGGATTGGCCAATGCCAGGCAGGGTGATTAGCTCTTCTAGCGTACAGGGCATTTTACTTTTAAAGTCTTGTTGCAGGATTTGTGCGGTTTTATGTAAGTTGCGGGCGCGGGAATAATAACCCAAGCCGCTCCATAAATGCAGCACATCATCTTCCGGTGCTTGGGCTAAGGATTCAATATTGGGAAAGCGTTGCATAAAACGTTGAAAATAATCGATGACCGTTGCCACTTGAGTTTGTTGCAACATGATTTCAGAAATCCAAACAGCATAGGGGGTTTTAGGTTGTTGCCAAGGCAATGTTTTGCGGCCGTGTTTGTGATACCAAGTCAAAATGGCTTTTTGGAAGGTGGTTCTTTGCATATTGTTGGTTCCTGAGGAGGCGGGTGACTCCTGGGGTATTCTACTCAGTTCTGGATCCTGCGGTCAAGCCGCAGGAAGACATGCCTTCGCCCAGGAAGACATGCCTTCGCCCAGGAAGATGGTGCTGTGTGAAGGCAACGTCACCCCGGATGGCGCAGCCATTCCGGGGTCCATAAATCTAATTCAAAATATTCTGCAGCCGCTTCTGCAATTTATTCCCCAGATTTTTTTTCAGGCTGTCATCGGCTGTGATTCCCAACTCTTTTTCATGGTTACCGATGAGGGCTTTGCTGATTTCATGCATATCGGGAATGACATAGGCTTTATCAAAGGTGCCTTTTACCGTAATGGGTATAGAGCCGCCTAAGAGTTTTTCAAAGCGTTGCAAACGTTGGTTGCCCGTACCTTGTAATGAAACCTTCAATACATACTTCCATTTTTGCGCCACTAAATTAATGTAGCCTTTGCCATCAATATGCATCTCTGGAGATTCTAAAACTAAATCGTCATTCTGTGCGATACCATCATTGATATTGAAAGTGGCGCTGAGGTCGCCCACGGCAATCTTATTGCGTTGAGCCTGAGCTTGTGGTGCTTGAGAATGGCTGACAATGGCATCTACCTTTTCCAGTTGGCTGAGAATGTCTATGCCATTGATGACCCCACTATTCATAGAAAGATTAGCATTACCTTTCAAATTACTTAACATGATTTTGCTATTTTTCCCCTGAGTCATGAGACTGGAGTTGAGATTTAGTACGCCGCTAGCGTTATTGATTTGTGCCACATCATTTAATAGAGGCTGTAACTGAACACCACTTAAGGTTTCATTAAACATGTATTGAGGTGTGTTGCTTTGCAAGTTGACCACAATGCTGCCGTTGTATTGCCCTTGATAAAATTTAGCTGTAATGGGGTTGAAGTTAATAATATTATTTTCGCCATTAATGACGGCTCGGATATTGCTGGCTTTTAAGTTAAAGCCTTTGAATTGATCCAAGTTAATTTCGCCGCGGATTTTCAATACATCTAAGAGGGAAGGTTCCGATGAACTAGTGTTCATAGGTGTTAGGGCATAAGCATTATTGATGACACCAGCATTTTTTAGCTTAGCCTGTGGTTGGCTCTTTAATAAGTAATCAGCATCTATTTTGTCCGCTTTGATGTTGAAATTTAATAAAGGCAGGGTGCCAAACTGATATTTAGCATCTCCTTGGATATTGGTCATTTCGCCTTTTTTGATGCCTAAAACAATGTTTAAAGGCTTCACTTGTACATAATTTTTAGTGATCATGAATTCTGCTTTTGGAATGGTGAAGTCCCAGGCATGGGGTTGGCCCACTGTCGGCATGCTTACCCCAAAGCTTTGAATCAAGTTGATAATGTTGGAACGGGTTGCGGTTAATTGGCCTTTATAGATAGGGTTACGAATAATCCCCGTGCCTTGTATATCGCCTTCAAAACCAAAACCATTAATTACGCCATCTAAACCCTTGGTTTGCAGGGTTTGTTGTTTCAAATCCACATCAACAGTTTCTGCATTTAACACTGAATCTAATTTTGCTGTAGTATGGGTTTGTTTAATATGGGCATTAATGCCTAGTTTTATGTTGCTTAATTGATAGCGTTGCTCATCAGGGTTAATGAATATTTTGCTTTCCAGTTCAACTTGACCTTCTAAGTTGGGTTGGTTGCTTTTCAAATCAAAGGATGTACTAACAGGGAAAGCATCGTTAAGTTCGATGTTTTTACCCGTCAGATTAAAGTTATTGATGGCATAATGTTTATTGTTTTGGTTGTCATCGTATTTCACTATACCTTCGTGAATATTAATGCCGGAAATGTTAACCTTCAATGATTCTTTGGCGTTTGGTACAGAGGAAGGTTGTGCGGAGGTTTCCGTTATAACCGATGTGCCAGTGTTAGCCAAGTGACCTGTATTAGCGGCTAAATGGGTTTGTTGGGCTTTAGGTGTCACTAAGTCTTGCCAATTGTTCTGGCCATTGGCTTTATTAATGAGATGAATATTGGGTTGTTCTAAAACCACGTTACCCAATTCAATTTTACCCAACAAGAGAGGGAAGAGCTTAACGCTCACGTCAGCCATCTTCACCGTAGCGAAGGGATTTTCACCGAAACCTTGAGGGTTATCCAATTGTGCATCTTGTACTTTCATACCCAACCAAGGGAAGAGGGACCAAGAAATATCGCCATTGATGGTCAATTGCCGACCGGTGAGGGTTTGTACCTGTTGGGTGATAGTGGGTTTGAAATTATTGGGGTTAATGGTGGCTACCATGATCAGAATACCGATAATAAATAACCCAATGACCCCTAAAACGCTATAGAGGCTGATCTTCACCGCTTTACTCATGTTGTTTAACCCTCAAAGAATAGATGCAATGGTGCGATTATAGGAGATAGACGCGGCGAGTGCCACAGGCATGATCCTGCTTTTATTGTTACTACGATAAGTGGAGCTGTATTATCACAGAGGGAAAATAATGAGACAGAATTGCTCGCATCAGCCTATCTCCACCATAAGATAACCAACTGATTTTTAAGATTATTTTTTCTGAAACGATGATGTTATTGCTTTCCAATCATAATTGTCCGATAATTGTATACAGATATAGGACGGATTAATGATGTTATCTCTAAAAGCACAGCTCCTTGAACGAATAATCGCAGCTCAGTCAGATCAGGTGTGGACCTCGTCAGATTTTTTGGGTCTTGGAGATCGTGACGGTGTGGACAAAGCGCTGCAACGATTAGTCCGGGATAAAACGTTACAAAGAATTCGCCGAGGATTGTATATTCAAGTGCAGTTAAGCTCTCTAACCAATAGGCCAAGAGTCCCTGATTATCATCAAATCGTCAAAGCTGTGATGCGTAAGCATCAAGGACGTATGCTAGTTGATGGCATGACGGCTGCAAATCTATTAGGTTTGACAACTGCCGTGGCGGGGCAAGTTATCGTGCATACAGATGTGAGAGTTCAACCAATTTCACTTGGTAGTTTAACAATTCAATTTAAGCTAACGGCACCCAGTAAACTTTATTGGGCAGACCGACCCGCTATGTATATAGTACAGGCTTTATATTGGTTATATAGCCGCGATAATAATTGCCTTGAAGATAAAAAGATTAAAAAAAAAATGGCGCGTATTATCGGTGGCTCAGTTGATGGTGAAAATAATGGTGAAAAGATAAGAAAAGATTTGGAAGATGGCTTGCATACGATGCCATATTGGATGCAAAATGAGGTGAAGAAATTCCTAAGTATTAATTGAAACTAAGGGAGGAGTAATGCATGGGATTGGATTATAACTCAATTATCGCCGCATCATTGATTGAACGACGAGATTTATTTCTAACGGCAGCTAATCGTATTGGTACTACCATTGAAAATATAGAAAAAGATTTCTGGGTATGTTGGATTATTAAGCTGCTTTTTAGAGATCAACAAGGTGCAAAAGCTAGATTACTATTCAAAGGTGGAACCTCATTATCAAAAGCATATGGTTTGATTTCACGTTTTTCTGAAGACATTGTTATAGAAACTGTCAACCAATTAGAACGTTCTCTAAACAGTGTGATGTAACGTGTGTCCCCACAGGGAAAACAGCCTAATCTGACTGGACCTCCCCTTCCCCTGAGGGGAAGGGGAGATGACGCCTTTTACACTTTCTTGTATGATGCCTGCATAACTTATTTCAAGGACTGATTATAAATGAACCATGAGCCTTTTGTTGCCGCTGAAACCCGTTTGCCTGAACTAACTTTCAAAGTCATTGTGATTTCTATTCTATTGGCGCTTTTGTTGGCGGCTTCCAATGCTTACTTAGCTTTGAAGATTGGTATTTTGACTTCAGCGTCCATTCCCGCGGCTATTTTATCCATGGGTATCTTACGCTTTTTTAAGCGGTCTAATATTTTAGAAAATAATTTAATTCAAACGGCAGCATCGGCGGGGGAAGCCATTGCCGGCGGTGTGGTGTATACCATTCCGGCGTTGATCATCATCCGTTATTGGGATCACTTCGATTATTTACAAACTTTGGCCATTGCCCTGTTGGGTGGCATGTTGGGGGTGATGTTTTCCATTCCTCTGCGGCATATTTTAGTCACCGATAAACGCTTGGGTTTTCCCGAAGGCACAGCCATTGCTGAAGTATTAAAGGTCGGCGCTGATCGCACCTTAGGATTAAAACAATTGATTTTAGGCGGTATTGCCGGCGGTTTGTTGGAAGCCTGTCAAACAGGGTTTAAAATCGTTGCCAATAATTTGCAATTTTGGTTCATCTCGGGGCGGGAATTATTTGGTTTTGGTACGGGATTATCGGCCACGTTAATTGGTGCCGGTTATTTGATTGGTTTTAATATTGGTTTGAGCTTATTTGTCGGTGCCATTGTGGGTTGGTTTATTTTGGTGCCCGTGCTCACCAGCATTTCCCATGCCGTACACAGCGGGACGCAAGCCAGCCAATTAGCCATGAATATTTGGGATGCCAAAATCCGCTATGTGGGTATTGGCGCCATGTTAACCTCGGGTATTTGGACCCTATCCACCTTAGTCAAACCCTTTGTTAATAGCATGAAAGTCAGCGTGGCCGCTTTCAAAGAACGACGCCGTGGCAATGTGTTATTACCCCGTACGGAACAGGATTTACCCATGCCCTTGGTGTTTGCTGGGGTGATTTTTTTCGCGGTGATTCTGACGTTAATTTTTAATTGGCAAATCAACAGTGCGGCTTTGGGCTTAAGTAACCTGTGGCAGTGGCCGTTAATTCTTTCCTGCGTATTGTATGTATTGATTTTCGGATTTATCTTTTCCGCCATCTGTGGGTATTTTTCCGGGATGGTGGGGGTGACGGCTAGCCCGGGCTCAGCCATTGTTATTGCCGGCGTGTTGTTGGCGGCCTTGTTTTTGCGTTTTGTATTAAGTGCCCATGGTGTTTTAACTCACCGTGAATTGCAAGCGGCGGAGGCGGTGATCATTATGGTGGTGGCTGTGATCACCGGCAGTGCTTGTATCGCCAACGATAACATTCAAGATTTAAAAGTGGGTTACATACTTGGTGCTACACCTTGGAAGCAGCAGGTGATGTTAATGGTGGGTGCCATCGTTGCGGCCTTAGTCATTCCGCCTATTATGGAAGCGCTATTTAACGTTTATGGTATTGCCGGCGTATTCCCAAGGCCCGGCATGGATCACTCACAAATGTTAAGTGCACCGCCAGCAGCACTCTTAGCGGCCATCGCCCAAGGGGTGTTGAGCTATCAATTGCCCTGGAATATGATCTTCATTGGTGTGGGGATCAGTGTACTGAGTATTATCGTGCATCGCCTATTGCAGCCTAAGGGTTGGACCTTTTCCGTGTTGGGTGTGGCCATGGGAATTTACTTCCCCTTATCTACCACCACGCCTTTATTCATCGGTGCTTTGTTTTCATTAATTGCCAAGGGCACTTTAAACCGGCGCGCAGCGAAAAGCCCAGAAGGCGCCATGGATGTGCCCGGGCGCATCCAAAAGGGCGTGTTGTTGGCTTGTGGTTTAGTGGCCGGTGCTGCTCTTATGGATGTGCTCTTAGCCATCCCCATGTCCATCACCCACAACCCCGACATCCTCAATATCATGCCTAAAACCTGGACCCATGGCGCCGAGGGCTTAGGCGTGATCATCACCCTGCTCATGGGGGTGTGGTTTTATAAGACCGTATGTGAGGGCAAGTCGTGACAATTTGTCACGGGCTGATGGGGTGGATTAGCGCGGCTAGCGGGTAACCCACCCTACAGTATTTTTCCGCCAGTGGTGTTACGCCAATAGCGGAACCTTATAAATCAATGGGTTAGATGGTTCTTCCATAATAATGGCCTTTCTATTATGCAAATACTCGGATTTCTAATATACAAATAACAGGGGTTCTATTATTAATATCCACGGATTATTGGATATTAAATAGCCAGAAGAGAGGAGTGGATTAGCGCGGTGAGGGCATAATTCATGGACGAGGCTTATACGCTACCCCGACGACCAACGTCACCCCGGAATTTTGCGTAGCAAAATGTCCGGGGGCCATTTTGTATGAATTGGATTCCCGCCTTCGCGGGAATGACGTCAGAGAACGCGGGAATGACGGAGCTCCAACGTCACCCCGTCACTACCAACGTCACCCCGGTGTGATCCTACGTCACCCCGGAATTTTGCGTAGCAAAATATCCGGCCTGTCCCATGCCTGTCCCCTGAGGGGAAGGGGAGGTCCAGATGAGGTATAAGTTACTCGCTGTCGTAGCTGCTTCTTGGAGAAGGACTGGGTGAGTGGTGAGTTGCGGTTGCACCATCACCATCCATAGCCCGGCGTCTTCCTGTGCTACCACTGAAGGCTGAGCCTAAGAGTGCTTGGAAGGCTGCTCTATCAACTGTCCCATCATCCCTAGCCAGAGGATTGCTCCCTGCGTTAGCAGTATCTGATGTACCACTATCGTGACTAGTCTTAGGCGCTGACTTATCAACAGTCTCAGTTTTCTTAAGCCCACTTTTATTAAAGTCTGCAATACCACTTAACAACGATCCTGTCATTGGTGGTCTTGCAGCAGCACCCCCCGCAGAAGTTGCAGATGGGCTAGCAGTCATCGGCGGTGGTGGTGGTGCAGACCCTGCAGTAGCAGCTGAAGAAGGTGGAGGGGAACCGCTAGGAGAACTTGAAGACTCGCTTCTTGGTGAAGTAGGAGATGATGATGTCATGCTGGCGGTTGCCGTAGCGTAGGTGCTACCACCACCACTTGTTGCAGAGTCGCCGTCGCCAACAACAGCGGATGCCATAACACTGGCCATGGCTGCTGCAGCTGCGCCTTTGCCGTTATCTTCTAACTTGGTAGCACCACTTAGAGCGCGTGCGCGAGAAAGGGGCTCCCGTGGTGAACGTGATGCTTCGCTGGCAGCATGGGCAGCTTGCAGTTTTTCATAGGCGGCTTCAGCGGCTTCACGGTCAGCGATCTTAGTGCTTGCTTCAAGTATCCCCAGCACAGTGTCTTTATTACTGGAATTCCCTATCATTTCCTCTACTGTGGGCTCAGCAACGCCATAGTGTTCACAAAGCTGGCTAAGATCCATATCAACCGTTGGATCCGTCGCTGAAACAGATGCACTGCCACCGGTTGGGTTGCTGCCTGCAGAGCTTCTTGGGCTCGTAGCGTCAGGGCTAGGAGAACGACGAGGGTTATCAGTACCGCCACCACTTGTCATGGATGCATCGCCGTCAGCAACAATCCGCATGCCACCAATGTTGCGACCTAGTAGTCTTCGAGCTTCCTCTTCAGCTTCTTTTGCCTTTCTTTTTCTTTCCTTTTCTTCAGCGCTGTCATCCATAACTATTTGCCCGGTGAGCTTTGACTTACCGAGAACACCAACCCCTGTTTCCATAGCTGTTCTGGCGGTCGCAAGGTCAGGCGTGGAGCCATCAACCATACTACCTCTATCAAGCTGGCTTCTCGCCACCACAGTGCTCATAGTGCGTGACACACCTTCAGGCACAATCTGCTTCCTTCTTTGCATTGCTGTCTGTGCTTGCTTTATTAGCATCACAAGGCAGGCAGCTTCTTTTGTCCCATAAAACGCATTCTGAATTTCAGCTGCTTTAGCAGTATGTTGAGCGGCTACATATTTGAGGACTTCTGCTGGAAATTTAGGTTGTTTCGCTGTGCCATCGGTTGCTAAAAAAGCTCTTAATGCTTGTTCAAGCTGCTCATCATTAGGTGGCGTAAGCGTCATACCTTCATCTTCTGTGGAGGCTGGAAGTAACACAGCTTTGAATTCTGTAAGCAAGCCATCGGGTATAACAGCAATGCGTTTTTCCCGCGTTGCAACACGAGTACGTAATGTGGCTACGCCATCCATTACATCGTCTTGTGATGCCGTTCTTGGGAGCATGCTTGCAATAAGATTAAATCTGTCTTGCATAAAAATTCGCAGGATGCCGCGCAGGCTTTGGTCCGAGGGATCATCTTTGTATTTCTTTTCATTATGCAGGATGCCATAAAGCGCTTGATAATCTGTATCTTTCCACGTTGTTGAGAACATGCCAGCATCGACATACTGTTTAGCAGTAATGTCCCTGAAAATGGGCATGATGCCAGTGTCTTGATTTAAAAACAGAGCCTGGATTTCTTCTATTATGGCATTAACCTTCGCGGGTGATATGTTGATGGCTTCTGCAGCCGCATACTCTCTGAGCTTAGCTACTATCGAATCGATGCAATCTGCTGCTTGGTTAAAGCGAGTCGCTTTCTTTTCCCAATGGTCTTTGTTGCGGTCATCACTAGTTGCGTTACTAGCGAATGTGTTAGCTTGTGTTCTAAGAGTAGCAACATGAGTAGCACATTGGGCCACTAATTGATCGGCCAATTGTGCGATGAGTGCTTTAAACACGGCAGGCCAAATATTGGTGTCATAACCCATGCCGGTGAGTAAGGTTTGCGCCTGTTCAGTGGCCATGCCAACGCGCGCAATACGCCCTTTGAGATCATTATGGGAGAATTTTATATTAGCTTTAATAGCTGCAGTAATAACATCCACCATCTTAATCACCGCAAAGGTTTCAAAATCCCTTTTGGCATTGTCTGAAAATTCACAAAGCTGAACCATGAGATATCCGATGATTTCAGGATTCAGATCATCGGTAACACGGTTGTCATTTAATGCGGTTTTTATGCCCCGTTCAATGCGCCAACCAAGCGCGTTTAAAAGGGCATCTTCTCGGTGACTCTTAGGGTGATAGGCTTGAAATTCTGCGGTGTCAAATAATGCAAGGATGAAATCACACTCTTGCGTTGAAGCCGGTGCATTGTCTGCCAGTTGTTTCTGGTCATAATCCACTACATGATGGATAAATCTGTTTAGAGCATCTTTGTATAATACGGTGAGATGGCCCTGAATGGCTTTTTGCAAAAGTTCTAAAATCACGACTTTCTCAATTTTATACTGACCGTATTTTTCAGCATCCGCTAGTATGGTATTAACAAAATAATCGCCGATATTATCACTGGCGCCTTCTTCAGTACTGCGCTCTGAGCTTGTACGGATTCGCTTAAATGCAACATCGCGCAGTTGCAAGTATAATGCTGCTAAGAAGTGAGCATTGTTAGAACCCATGATGACTAGAGGAATTTGTTTTGCTTGGGCTAAATGCACCTGATGAAAAAAGGCGGCTAATGCTTCAGGTGTGCAATCTTTAATATCACAAGGGATATGCAGGTTGACGACCTTCTTGCCTGAGCCTAGGGTAAATTTACGTACCTGGCTTCCTGGATTCTCAGTATTGTTAACGCCTTCTCGAAATTGGCCAATAACTCTTTGGTTAGCTTGTTGGATCTGATCTTTGTGATCACCACATTCCGCAATGGTAGCTTGGATGACTTGTGTGCCGTGCTTTATGTTTAAAACATTAGCTGCATCGCCAAAAGTACAAAGGTATAAGGGTTGGCTGCCCGTCAGGTAAGGGGCAACGGGATTGTCTGCTAATTGTTGGCTTTCACCTAATTTACTAGTAGTGACTTGCTCTGCCACAAGAGATGACAATACATCCAGGGTTGCGGCAGGCTGGGTGATGAAAAGGGGGCTAGGTTCTGCAGAAGAAAACACGCTTGCTTGAGGTAGTATATGTTGGTGTGGTACAGGAGTGGGTTGTGGTGCTTCTGCGACAGCATCTCGAGCATCTAGTGCTGTGCCAATGGAACTTTCAATGGTTTCTCTTCGCTTAATTAAGTGCGTATTGATTTCTTGCAAAGATGGTAAATGAGCTTCGCCTGGCATAATTTTTCCCCTAATGATTATTCTTAAGTTTGATTGTGAATCTTTTCGTAGTTGCCTACGTATATGTTGCTTATTGTGCCAATAAATGCCCGGTAGGATCAATAGGGAGTGGTCAAGGGTTGTTAAAATAAATGGAAAAGGTATTTTTTTTGTGCGGAATTGGTTTTTTTATGGACGAGCTGGTTTTTTTTTGGGTCCAAGTTTTGCTCTATCTGGCTTGTCGGTTGGTTGGTGTGGTGGGATTTTACTATGGAGATGTTGTTTCGTCATTCCTGGAAAGGGGAGAGCTGGTCAGATTAAGTGGTCCCAGCTTCGCTGGGACGGTTGTTTGGACTGGATCCCGGATAATCGCTTTGCGCTTTCCGGGATGACGCGGGGTTGTTGGGGCGGTTGTTTGGACTGGATCCCGGATAATCGCTTCGCGATTTCCGGGATGACGTGGGGTTGCTGGGGCGGTTGTTTGGACTGGGCCTTGGATATTTTGCTTGCGCAAAATTCCAGGGTGACGTAGGTAAGCGCAAGATTTCGGCCTGTCCTCGGCCTGTCTCCACAGGAAGAAAAATCCAGGACCCAGAGCTACAATGATGTGGGTCCTGGGTTATTCGGAATCAGTGCTTCTAGGGGACGGGGGGCGGCTAGGTTTTGTTGAATCATCAGAGCCTTCCTCGCTGGTGGTGTGTGCTGAGCTGGTGCTGGACTTCATGTCGTCTCTGCTCTGTTCAGGGGAGCCAAATGTGCCGGAGTGATTGAGAGCAGAGCTCATTTCAGTCATTTCTCTGTCTCGTGGTTGAGCTTGTTGTCTTGCTTTAAAAAGGCTGACATTTTCACCTTTATCTTTTCTTTTGGGTGATGATGGTTGAATGCTTACGTGGTCTTCAGAATCACCGAAGTGGCAGCTAAGTTGCCCGTGACCGTTAGTTGTTCTTATGGTGAGGGTAACGGGTGCATTGGGTGGGATAAAGCCCTCATCTAGAGGTAATTCATCCACTAGTTTCTCCTGGTCAAGATGCCGTAAAAAGCGATTTAGTTGGAGTAATAATTGCCTTTTATTTTTTTGCTTACCCAAAACATGATCTTGTTGTCCCTGATTTAGGAGGATGTAGTAGGATATCGTATTTAACAGCTGGCGCTGGCCCTCTTTGTTTATGGGGCATCCCAATTGTTTAAGTGATTTTACTATAGCAGTTAACCTTACATGTTCAATCATGCCTTTCAAACCATCGATATCATGCCTTGCTACTGTTTGAGATAAATCCTGCGCGTAGGCGGCGATGCCAATGCGTAGGCGTTGTGCCAATTTAGTCATCACTGCTGTGTAAATGGCATCTTGCATGGCTTGCGGATTTAGCCTTAGTTGTTTATAGGTGGTGATGTCTGGGAATTTGAAAGTTGTATTTTCGAGATTCAGCAAGTCATTTTTTAAGCGATTGAGTTCACGCTGAAATGTGCCTTTAGGGTCAAGGTTACGCACCAAAGTGAGAGCATTTGCAGTATTAATATTAAGTGTGTTAAGTATATCTCCATGCCCAAATAGAGGCCCTTGATCAGAGGCGGTTTTATAAGCCTCATGAAAAAACGCTTCCTGCCGCAATAGGTTTAAGGCATTCCATTGTAAACAGAGTTTAAAAGCAGTCTGGATTTCATTTCCACTAAAGTCGTATTTGTTGTTGATTTTTTGGTGGAAATATTTAAGTTGTGTGAAGAACTCAACTTTAAAAGAACGCGTGAGAAAACGACTGGTTTCCAAAGGTCTCAAGTCACCGGTCACAGAACCAGTAAATAATGACTCCATGTGGTAATAAAAAAAGACAGCCAGTTGTTTTACGGGGGATTCTTGTTGTTGAGCGTGATTTTCACCATAAAAAGTGCCAAAGAAGCTTTGGTCTGGTAGAGCACGATAACTGTCATAAGCGGTTAAGTGAGAGGGGCCATCTGAATTGGTATCGGTAGAAGGATTCGGCGTTGAGTTGATTGCTTTTGTGTAATGATCCATGTGAGTCCATACATGCTCAGTGGCTTCCCAAGCTTTATCAATTTTTTTTTGGGTTAGATTATGTGTGGCGTTATCTCTTAGCATTGTTTTACCTTTATTTTAGAGCCGTTGTATTGTGCTATATCACTTTGTGGATGTTGGTCAATGAAGAAATCAGCAAAATCTTGCATGGATTCATCAAGCAACTTGTGGTCTGGCTTGAAAAGTCCTGCAGATAAATTCGGTTTAGCAGAGGTGTGGTGAGTCTCTGCCGGTTCTCCGCTGGCAGCTTCTATATCCTTATCAGCAGGACGATCAGTAACAGGACTGCTAGGAGCACTGCCCCCGCTGGTAAAATCTTCCTCGCTGGTTTCTTCACCTTCACTGTTGAGTTGATCATAGTCTTCATCTTCAGGACGGCTAGGAGCATGGTCTCCGCTTGTGGAACATTTCTTGCTGGTTCCTTGACCTTCTCTGAATTGGTCAGAGTCTTTATTTAGGTATGCATTTTCAATGATGTCTACTAAAGGTTGCAGAATCTTTGTTACCAAGTTTTCCTTATCCTGCTTACAGTCTTCACTTAAAGCGAAATCTAGGCACATCAGATGTTTTTCAAATGATCGAGCGACTTCTTTAATTGGTTTTTTACCCTTGCGGACCGACAAAACAAGCTGTACCAGTGATGGTTTTAGCAGCTCAATCAATTTGCCGGCACGATTCATTTTCAGTTTGTTATCATATTTACTAAGCTGTGCTTTATAAGCTATGGCGTGCTCAAAGAAAAATGTGACTAAAGCGATTTTATGGTCTTTTCCAAGTAAATCATGTGACATGGCATCACCGATTAATCGGACAAGGGCTAATGCCTCTTTCGGTTTAGGTGAGTGGTTTGTGCTGTATTGATAAATAATAGACGCTATGCGGTCTTGCAAGCAAGCCACTAAGAAGGAAGGAATAGGTTGGAGATCATCATTAACTTCAGTCATTCGATTGATATCAATCTCAGCGATGGCATCTTTTCTGATGCAATCTCTTATTATAGTAATCTGATTATGTACTTCATGCCAGGCAATGCACTGGTCTAAAGCAGCTTCAATTGCCTTAACTGGAATGGGTGTTTCGAGGTTATTTTGTTTAGAAAAATCATTCACTTTTATCATGAGCTTATTAACGATTTCCTCGGGCGAGCTCTTTCTCCCTAGGAGTTTACCAAAGAATAATTCATCGCTGGAGAGGTATAAGGCTAATAACTTAGCATGACTATGAGTCTGGGGTTCATCACTTGGCGTTTTGCTGTAATGTTGGTTTTTATCGGCGTTTGAGATCTCCATGTGTATCACCTCAAGTTGAGATGTGAGTGCTGATATAGCGTCTAGCTGTTTCCTGGTTAAAGCTTGTCTAAACATGGGGTTACCTGCGATCAATTGTTCTAATAGGGGCATTAGTATTATTTAATGATCATTTTGCATTAAATTTGGACAGAAAGCAAGTTTTAATTATTGATCGGCATTCCGTTGAGTGGCGCTGAGTCCGGTGCTAGGAGCGCTGGTAGCGGTACTGGTGGCGGGTCCGTCCCTATCACTGGAAGTGCTTGAGCGCTTGCGAGTAAACATACTGTTACCCAGCAAGGAAGAAGCGCGCGGCGCTGTCATTTCACCTTCTTGAGGTGTTTCTTCCAGGCGGTAGTGGAAGATATCTCTGATGGTTTGGCCCGGTTCCAATGTCTCTCTTTGTGGTTTTTTTGCTGCATCTTCTCCGAAAAAGATGCAGCGGGTATTGTCACTGTATGAGAGATACATGGTTTGTTTCTTAGCCACAGGGGGTGGGGTAAAGTCTGCTGGTCTGGTGTCATTATTCCAAGATGTTTGTGCAAGGTTTAACTCTTGGAAAAACAGTCTCATGTTAAAATCTATGAGATCGGCAGCGGACTCTTGCTGTTGGATTTCATCGCTATATAAATCTAAATAAAAATGATAACAGTGAGCGAATACCTCTATGTGATGATCTTCGACCCGACCAGCAGGCAATTTTCGGATAATGGTTCGTAGTCCATCATAGTTTAGTTTGGCTTTTAACTTTTCTAAATTATAGGCATAACCGGCTATGCCAAAACGAATGCATTGGGCCACTGACAGCAGGGTTTGTTCAAGAATTTTATCCTGGTATGAAGAAGCATTTAGGCCTAGATTTTTTAATAAATGATCTTTGGGTAATGGTGTATCTTTGGCGGCAGAGATCAGATTATAACAGAGTGGTGTTAAAGCTTTATCTACAATGTATATGGCATTCCATTGTAAGCTTAAGGTGATGGCATTTTGAATGTGTTCCATGTTTAAAGCACCCATGCCCGTCGCTTTATAAAAGGCAGGTAGAATGCATTTATAAAGTTGGCTCGCCACACTGTCGGTATGAAATGGAAAGATTCCTTCATCTTCCACCGGACGTGTATTATGGTTGACTTTAGAAAGATGCAATTCATTCATGTCATAGTAAAGATACATGGCGAAAAGACGAGTGGGATCCAGCACGATAAGAGGCGTTTTGGATGTTTCGTGGGATTGCAGAAAGGTAAAGAATTCAAAAACATTACGTTCAGGTTCAGCCTCACCTAGGCCACTGGTTCGAATAGGGTAGGGAATAGGTGGGATAGTTAGAGTCGTTTTTTTATCACGCGAATCAGAAGGCATTGGGTGGGCACTGCCATATCTATCCCTGATAGCTTGTTGATGTTCTTTTAGGCGAGTCGTAACTTGAGTTATTTGGTCTTTTTCTGCATCTTCGCGTAGTAGCTTATGGTTATACATGTTAGGTTCTGCTTGATTCTTGTGATAATACTATAAAGGTATTTTGAATGACTATTAGGCAACGGTCAAGGTTTAAAGCTTCAGGCCTATTGAGGCTGCTATTGTAGGGCGCAGCCTTTTTTCGGTTGTGGGGGCGCATATATTTCTAGAGTTTCAAATGCCAAACCACTGGGGCGGCCATGACTGCCGAAGGTGCCGGTACAACTGGCTAAGGCGGCTTGGGATGTCGCACTATCACTTGTGAAGCGGATGTTCCCACCTTGTTTATCTTTTACGTAGGTAAGCAAGATTTTCTCTGGGCAGGGTTGGTTTTCTTGGAAATGAAACTTGGTCGTTACTTTTCTTGCATAACTTAATAAGAGCGACAGCTCTTCCCATGGAGCAAGCATTTTGGTTACCTGTGAGGCACCCCCGGCATAAGACATGCAGCAGAGGCTTTCAGCCTCATATTCAAAATCCATGTCACGGGGGCGGAAGCCATCAATAGAGACTGCATTTAAATTTGTATCGTCGTTCACGAGTTCTTGGGCCAGGGATGTTAGGTTTCTATGAATAATATCTTTTCTGAAAGGATTGTTTTCCTCTGAATTTTCCTTCCATTTTACTTCGAATGATGCAAAGTCTGCAGCATGTTGCTCATAGTAGTAATGACAGCATTGGGCTAAGTAAGTTTTGTCTTCTGCAGATAGGTCTTTTGAAGTATGGCGTAGCCAGAGTTGAAATGCCGCTAATTTTTCTGACATGGTGTTATAGCCATGGGCATAACCTGCAATAGCAATGCGTAAACAGGCTGTAAGTCCCAGCAATAAATTTTCTTTAGCTTGTGTTTTTAGATCATCTAGACCTTGAATATCTTTTTCTGATAGTGAATCAAAATCCGGGAAGGAGGGGGTAGCGCTGGTGACACATTGAGTGATTAAATTATGGGTTCTTACTCGTGCAATAAATAACTGGTTCCATTGGAAGACTAGTTTAACTGCTTCTATTATTTCTGCCGCTGTAAGAGTTTCGCTCTGACCCATGGCGGTATAAAATTCTAGTACCATGGCGTATAACTGTTTTATCCAGTTAGCATTTGCCTGTCCATCTGGCTTTAAAAACAATGCTTCACGGTGATAATAGAGAAAGATAGCTAGCAGGTGTATTGTCTTCGTCAGGTATAATGGGTGTCTGCTTGCTTCATGGCTTTGGATTAATTCAAACAATACCAGTGGCGTGCTAGCAGGGTCAGCTTCACCCAGGGATTCAGGAATGATTGCAAAGGGGGCGATATCTAATCGTCTTGCTGCAGATGGGCCTACTTCGGGTTTGCGATGGTGCTTTGCATACGCCTCAGTGATGTTTGACTGGATCTTTGTCCAGTGTGGCCAGCGGGTTTCAATGGTCATAAATGATTGTAATTCTTGTCTTAACATGATGTTACCTTTGATGATTGTTCTTAGTGGTGAGTTGTACGTTATTAGTTGGCCATTCTGCACTGATATTAGCCATAGGTCAAGGCTGGAGGGCTAAGCCAACATGGCCCGGGCCGCATCGGCGAGAAATTGCGAGCGGCTTTTGCCTGTCATTTTGGCGTAATGGTCTACTTTGGTTAATAGGCCTACATCTATGGAGACATTAAGGCGTTTCGCGAAGCCAGCTGGGACCACAATGCGGATAACAGTGGGGATGGCACCGTGATACTCGGGGTTTTCAATAATGGTTTCCAATGGGCTTGGTTCAGGCAGCACTTCATTATCTTGTCACATGCCTTCTAGATGAAAGATTAATCCGCTTCTTGCATTTTCCAGTGCTTCATCAAGGTTTTTCCCAGCGAAGCCACAACCGGGAAAATCAGGGAACATTATCCCAAAATTGCTTTTGCCGGATTTATCAATTAGCGCCACATAATTTATATATATGAAAGCATCCTCTAACATCATTCCCACCCTGCCTGTTTGAAAATACTATTTACAACAAACCGGGATAAATCTTTTACCGGATGTTGCGGGGTAACAGTGCCCGGTTTGCGTGGAGCGGGTGATGGGAATCGAACCCACGTTCTCAGCTTGGGAAGCTGACGTTCTACCATTGAACTACACCCGCGGAAGTTGGGGCTATCATAGTATTTGTTACCCGGGTATACAAGCCAGAGTTAGTTACGCAGGAAATACAATTGTACTTTCTGCGTAACTGATATTTGTTTTTTATGTTACGCAAGAATTACAATTGTTATTCTCAACTATCCCAATTAAGGTAGAATTGAAACCAAGTCCTGGTTATCATAGGGCCACTATGAGTGAACAACCCAAACATCGACCAATCCGAAGCTTCGTTCGTCGCGAAGGCCGTATTACGCCGGCTCAAGCCCGTGGTTTGGATGATTTATGGCCGCAATACGGTTTGAATCTGCCGCAAACCCCTTTAGATTTATCCTCGCTGTTCCAAAGCGACCATCCTAAAGTATTGGAGATTGGTTGTGGTATGGGGGAAGGTTTATTGCATATGGCAGAAAACCAACCTCAGTGGGATTTTATCGGTATCGAAGTGCATCGACCCGGTGTTGGCGCTTTGCTTAATGGTTTAGAAGAAAAACAATTAACCAATGTGCGGATATTTTGCCACGATGCCCTGGAAGTTTTGCGCGATGCAATACCTGATGCCAGTTTGGACCGAGTGTTATTATTTTTCCCTGATCCCTGGCCAAAAAAACGTCACCACAAACGACGCATTGTGCAACCAGCCTTTTTAGAATTGTTAGCCAAGAAATTAAAACCCGGTGGCGTTTTCCATATGGCAACAGATTGGGAAAACTATGCGCAGAATGTGTTGGCGTTGCTCAATGAAACCCCAGGGTTTGTTAATCACTGCTTTGAGAAGGGCTACAGCGAACGCCCCGATTATCGGCCTATGACCCGTTTTGAGCGACGGGGCATTAGGCTTGGCCATGGGGTATGGGATATACTCTTCACTCGGGTGTAGGGTCGTTGGTATTTCTACTATGTCGGCCGTATCTTGTGCAATATTATATGGTGCAGAAATTGTAAAAGGAATTGATCGTATTTCATGCTTAATACTCAGTTAGCCGTCTATATCATTTTATTAGCCACCCTGATCCTATTTATTTGGGGCAAGTGGCGTTATGACGTGGTGGCCGGCATGGCCCTTATGGCCACGGTGTTAGTGGGTGCTATTCCTGTCGCTCAAGCCTTTAATGGGTTTGCCAATGCGGCGGTAATTACCGTGGCGGCAGTGATGGTGATCTCCCAAGTGATTTCCGATTCCGGAGTCACGGCTTTGGCGGCCAAAGGGTTAAAGCCCTTCACTAAGAATCCCTTAACCCATGTAGCAGCTTTAACAATAATTGCAGCCGTACTTTCGGCTTTCATGAACAATGTGGGTGCTTTGACTTTGTTAATGCCTCTAGCGATTCAAACGGCCCTGCGCGAACAACGCTCTCCTGCCATGTTGTTAATGCCCTTGGCCTTTGGTTCTATTTTGGGTGGCACCATGACTTTAATCGGTACGCCACCGAACATTATTATTTCCAGTTATCGACTGCAGGCTGTGGGTCAACCTTTCAATATGTTTGATTTTTCCCCCGTGGGCATCGGCGTGACGATAGTTGGTCTGCTTTTTGTGGTGTTTATTGGTTGGCGCTTAATTCCAAAAGAGCGCATGAAGCGCAAGGCCGTAGAAGATTCTTTCTTAATTCAAGACTACATTACGGAGATTCATTTAACAGAAAAATCCACATTAATTGGTAGAACTGTAGCTGAAGTGGAAGCATTGGCTGAAGAGGGCGCTTATATTCTGGGTATCATTCGCAGTGATAAAAAGCGCACCAATCTGTCTCAAGAGATGGTCCTAAATGAAGAAGACATAGTTGTTATTTCCGCGCCCTCTAAGCAAATAGAACAATTAGTGAATGCCACTAAGTCAGAACTGATGCACAGTAAAAAAATTGGCGAAGAAACCGTAGCTCATGAAGACAATGGTATTATGGAAGTAGTCGTGCCTCCACGTTCTACTATTGAAGGTTTCTCCGTAAAACGCCTGCAATTGCGTTCCCGTTATCACATTAATTTAGTGGCTATTTCCCGCCAGGGCAAACCCTTTCGCCAACGGATTTCCCAAGTGGCTTTGACCGCGGGGGACATTTTGTTGCTGCAAGGTGACACGGATACCCTAAAAGAAACCGTGACGGAATTGGGTTTTTTACCCTTAGCGGGTAGCGGGATTGAAATTGGTTTGCGCCGCTCTAAATCCATGCCACTGTTATTATTTGCGGGGGCCATCGCTTTAAGTGCCTTCAATATACTACCCATTCAAATCAGTTTTTCTTTAGCGGTTTTATTGATGATTTTGTTCAATATGATTTCCTTGAAGAAGGCTTATCAGAGTGTAGATTGGTCTATTATTGTTTTGTTGGGCGCCATGATCCCCGTGGGGGAATCTTTGGTGGCAACGGGAGGGGCGCAGTTTATTGGGCATAGTATTGCAAGTTTTGCAGCCCATGTGCAGCCCTGGATGATATTGGGTCTGATTTTATTGATTACCATGATTCTTACCGACATCATCAATAATGCTGCTACTGCCGTGGTAATGGCACCCATTGCTTTGAGCGTGGCGGAAGCCTTGCATATGAATGTGGATCCCTTCCTTATGGCCGTGGCCATCGGTGCTTCTTGTGCCTTTATGACGCCTATCGGCCATCAAAACAATACCTTAGTCATGGGCCCGGGTGGTTACCGGTTTGGTGACTATTGGCGAATGGGCTTACCTTTAAAAATGATTGTTTTAATCGCTGCGATTCCCTTATTGGAATGGTTTTGGCCGTTGCATAGCTAGGTTAAGGGTTCTGGCCAGCCCTAGACAGAATTGCGCAGATAGCGTAAAATCGTCGAAATTTTATATGTTTACAGAGAGAACTGGAGATAGCGTTGCATAAGCCAGCAATCTTAGCCTTAGCCGATGGCAGTGTGTTTTACGGACTGTCTTTGGGCTGTGATGGTGATACTGTGGGTGAAGTGGTTTTTAATACCGCTATGACAGGCTATCAAGAAATTCTAACGGACCCTTCTTACGCTCAACAATTGGTGACGCTGACTTATCCTCATATTGGTAATACGGGGATGAATTTGGAAGATGAAGAATCCCAACGCCCTTGGGCCTCGGGTTTGATCATTCGAAATCCTTCTCTTATCAGTAGTAGTTGGCGTGCTCGCCATTCCCTAGAAGATTATTTGCATTTACACCGTATCGTATCCATTTATGATATTGATACTCGACGCTTAACGCGGCTTTTACGTGACAAGGGCGCTCAGAATGGTTGCATCATGGCGGGTAAGATTGATGAAGCCTTAGCGTTGGAAAAGGCTCGCGCTTATCCTGGTCTGGAAGGCATGGATTTGGCAAAGGTGGTTACCACACAAAATAACGCATCGTGGCAAGAAGGCACTTGGGGCTTTGATAAAGGCCACAAGCATTACTCCGCTGACCATTTTAAACTTCATGTGGTAGCTTACGATTTTGGTGTGAAGCGAAATATTTTACGTTTGTTGGTGGACAGAGGATGTAAAGTGACCGTAGTGCCAGCTAAAACGCCTGCTAAAGATGTGTTGGCATTAAAACCTGATGGTGTGTTTTTGTCGAATGGTCCTGGTGATCCGGCACCTTGTGATTATGCCATCGAAAATATCAACATATTGTTAGCTGCAGACATGCCTCTTTTTGGTATTTGTTTAGGTCATCAATTATTAGCCCTAGCTTGCGGTGCTAAGACTACAAAAATGAAATTTGGCCATCACGGTGCAAATCATCCCATACAAGATGTCGCCTCAAAAACCGTGTTCATCAGTAGCCAGAATCATGGCTTTGTGGTGGATGAAGCCAGTCTACCTAAAAACTTGTGTGTGACCCATCGCTCTCTTTTTGATGGCACGGTGCAAGGTTTCACTCATAGTGAAAAATCAGCCATGAGTTTTCAGGGGCATCCCGAAGCGAGTCCTGGTCCCCATGACATTGGCCCCGTCTTTGATAACTTCATTAAAATGATGACTCAAGAAACTGAATCTCAAGCATTAAGCGCAGAAGTGGAATTAACATGCCAAAACGCACAGACCTAGATAGCATTTTAATCATCGGCGCTGGGCCAATCATCATTGGCCAAGCCTGTGAATTTGATTATTCCGGCGCACAAGCGTGTAAAGCATTGCGTGAAGAGGGTTACCGGGTCATTTTGGTGAATTCTAACCCTGCCACCATTATGACAGACCCAGGCATGGCTGATGCCACTTATGTGGAACCTATCCACTGGGAAATTGTTGCAAAAATCATTGAAAAAGAGCGCCCTCAAGCTTTGTTGCCTACCATGGGTGGTCAGACGGCTTTAAACTGCGCCTTAGATTTAGCCCGTGAAGGTGTTTTAGAAAAATTTAATGTGGAAATGATCGGGGCGTCTCGTGATGCCATTGATAAAGCCGAAGACAGAGAACGTTTCCGTCAAGCCATGTTGAAGATTGGTTTAGAAATGCCGCGCTCCGGCTTAGCTCATAGCATGGAAGAAGCGCTGCAAGTGCAAGTTTTAATGGGTTACCCCACTATTATTAGACCTTCTTTTACTATGGGCGGTAGCGGGGGTGGTATTGCCTACAACCGCGAAGAATTCATGGATATTTGTGTTCGAGGTTTGGAGTTATCGCCCACCAGCGAGTTACTCATTGAAGAATCCATTATCGGTTGGAAAGAATATGAAATGGAAGTGGTGCGGGATAACAAAGATAATTGCATCATTATCTGTTCCATCGAAAATCTTGACCCTATGGGCGTACATACGGGTGATTCCATTACTGTGGCGCCAGCTCAAACCTTAACAGATAAAGAATATCAATGGATGCGTGATGCTTCCATTATGGTGTTACGAGAAATCGGCGTAGATACGGGCGGCAGTAATGTACAATTTGGGGTGAATCCTGAAGACGGACGTCGCGTGATTATTGAAATGAATCCGCGGGTTTCGCGTTCATCGGCTTTAGCTTCAAAAGCTACGGGTTTTCCCATAGCCAAAGTAGCGGCAAAATTAGCCGTGGGTTATACCTTAGATGAATTAAGCAATGAAATTACTGGTGGAAAAACCCCCGCTTCTTTCGAACCTGCCATTGATTACGTCGTCACAAAAATTCCACGTTTTAACTTTGAAAAATTTCCGCAGGTAGATGCGCGTCTTACTACGCAAATGAAATCCGTGGGTGAAGTCATGGCCATTGGTCGCAGCTTCCAAGAATCCTTACAAAAAGCCATTCGCGGTTTGGAAATTGGTATGGATGGTTTTACGCCCCATCTGACCATAGAAGATGAAGAAGACTATAGTCGTTTGACGGGTGAACTACGTACGCCAGGTGCCGAACGTTTGTGGTATGTGGCCGATGCTTTTCGTCGGGGCGATAGTGTGGCGGACGTTTTCCGTATAACCAAAATTGATCCTTGGTACCTTATTCAAATTGAAGATTTAATTCAGTCAGAGTCCGATGTGGTCGAAAAAGGCATAGAAGGATTAGATCTATCGACTCTGCGACAGTTAAAACGCAAGGGTTTTGCCGATAGCCGTTTAGCTACATTATTAGGTGTTGACGAGTCGACCATCCGAAAATTACGCCATGATTATAACCTGCGCCCGGTTTATAAACGTGTAGACAGTTGTGCTGCTGAATTCTCTACCAGTACCGCCTACATGTATTCTACCTATGAAGAAGAATGTGAGTCAGAGCCTTCCAATCGGGATAAAATCATGATTCTTGGCGGTGGTCCCAATCGTATTGGTCAAGGCATTGAATTCGATTACTGTTGTGTGCACGCGGCTTTGGCTATGCGCGAGGATGGTTTTGAAACCATTATGGTAAATTGTAATCCCGAAACTGTTTCTACGGATTATGATACCTCAGATCGTTTGTACTTCGAACCTTTGACGCTAGAAGACGTCTTAGAAATTGTAAATGTAGAGAAACCTAAAGGGGTGATCGTGCACTATGGCGGTCAAACGCCTTTGAAATTGGCTCGTACATTGGATGAATTAGGCGTACCTATTATAGGCACCTCTCCTGATGCCATCGATAGGGCAGAAGACCGTGATCGCTTCCAACAAATGATTCAGCAACTCGGTTTAAAGCAACCAGCTAATGGTACCGTACGTACTCTAGAAGAAGCTATAACCTTAGCCAATAAACTGGGCTACCCCTTAATGGTGCGCCCTTCCTATGTGTTGGGTGGGCGCGCGATGGAAATTGTATATTGTGAAGAAGACCTACGACGTTATTTGCATTTCGCTGTACAAGTTTCCAATGAATCCCCCGTTTTACTGGACCACTTTTTGCAAAATGCTACAGAAGTAGATGTGGATGCTATCTGTGATGGTAAAGAGGTTTTAATTGGCGGCATCATGGAGCACATTGAGCAAGCCGGAGTGCATTCTGGTGACTCTTCTTGTTCTTTACCTCCCCACAGTTTGAGTGAAGCAGTACAAAAAGAATTGCGTGCCCAAATGACTAAGCTAGCCCTTGAGTTAGGGGTTAAAGGATTGATGAATGCACAATTCGCCATTCAAGGTGAGGAAGTATTTATCATTGAAGTGAATCCGCGGGCTTCACGTACGGTACCATTTGTTTCAAAGGCAACCGGTGTGCCCCTAGCAAAAGTCGCTGCCCGTTGTATGACAGGCAAAACACTTAAAGAACAGGATGCTTTGCAAGAAACGATTTTACCTTATTATTCTGTGAAAGTTTCCGTATTCCCCTTTGCTAAATTACCGGGCGCGGATCCTATTCTCGGCCCTGAAATGAAATCCACCGGTGAAGTCATGGGGATTGGTAATAGCTTCGGTGAAGCTTTCGCAAAAGCGCAATTGGCCAGTGGTTTCCATGTGGCGCAGAAGGGGCGCGTTTTTGTGTCTGTGCGAGACCCCGATAAAGAAGGCGCTGTGGCCATTGCTCGTGATTTAATGGACAATGGTTTTGAAATTGTTGCTACCCGAGGCACAGCCCAAACCCTAAGTAATGCCGGTATCTCTTGTACCCGCGTTAATAAAGTACTTGAAGGTAGACCCCATATTGTCGATATGATTAAGAATGATGAAATCACTTTCATTATTAATACCACGGAAGGTAAACAAGCCATCGCTGATTCCTATGCCATTCGACGCAGTGCCTTACAGCATAAAGTGGCCTATGTAACGACGTTGGCTGGGGCCTGGGCTGCAACCTTGGCTTTGAATTTTGAGGCTTGTGCTACAGTAACCACTCTGCAAGACTTGCATACTAATTAATGAATTTTGAGGAATGATAAAATGAACCGAGTTCCTATGACTGTCAACGGTGCGGAATTAATGAAAGCCGAACTGGAGCATCTAAAACGAAAAGAACGCCCGACGATTATTAAAGCCATTGAAGAAGCCCGTGCTCATGGTGACTTAAAAGAAAATGCAGAATACCATGCTGCAAAAGAACGCCAAGGCTTTATTGAAGGTCGTATCAAAGATTTGGAAGGCAAGTTATCTCACTCCCAAGTGATTGATGTAACCAAGTTGGATAACGAAGGTAACGTGGTTTTTGGTGCGACGGTAACGATCATTAATGTTGAAACAGACGAAACCATCTCTTATCGAATTGTAGGCGATGATGAGGCTGACATTAAGACTGGTATGATTTCAGTATCATCGCCTATCGCACGCGCATTGATTGGCAAACACCAAGGTGATGAAGTGGAAGTTAAAACCCCATCGGGTTTGGTTACCTATGAAATTGAAAACGTAGAATATATTTAATTTTCTTATTTCAATAATAATATTTCTACAAGAGTATTGCTGAATTTTGCTAGTTGTTTAGCAAGAATGCGAACCGAGGGTCCTATTCTCGCAAACTCTTGCCCGCAGTGACACGGCCGCGAAGGGGATAGGAGGGGCACAGCGCTTTTGAAAAACCGGGCTCGGAGGTGCCGCATCCTGACCATTAACCCCGTCGCATTATAACCGTTGATATAACCCAGAAAATAATGGTTATGACCATCAAGGTTAAAAAGACCCAATGCATTCCCAACAAGAAAGAGCTTTGTTGTTCTTTATAGCGGAAAAATGTAGTCATTGTGGTGAGTAACAGCACTCCTGACCTGTCCCCTCAATCGTGTACTTCAGGCCCTGTTGCAGAGGTATTTGGCGTTGCAGATAAATACCTCTGCCGACCAGATATGTTTTTTATCGGGTTTTCATATCAGTAAGAGGGACTATGATGAAAGTATTGTTAACAAAGTTAAAAGCTTTTTTGGTCAGCCAGCCTGTGGTTGTACTGCAATAGATTAGTCCGTTTGCATAGCAACTCGGTCTTGAGCCGCTCGAATGATGAGCTCCAGCATTTCACAATAGCTTCTACCTGAAAATTTAGCCATCAGATTGAGTTTGCCATCCCAGCACCAGCCTGGGTTTGGGTTAACCTCAAGTAATTTAATTTCACCATCGGCATCGGCGCGAAAATCAAATCGCGCATAGTCACGACAACCTAAGCGTTCAAATAGCATGGTTGAAAAGTCCGATAGTCGTCTTTCCAGATTAATTTCTAGATTGGCGGGTACATATCGAATATTTTTCCAATAGGGTGAATCGGGTAACCATTTAGATTCATAGCCTAAAATTTGGGGTAAATCAGCAGGGAGTTCACTGTAATCCACGCAAAGAATTGGGAATATAGTAAAACTACCGGGATTACCAATAATGCCAACACTGTATTCCATCCCAGACAGGTATTCCTGAATGAGGATGGGGGTATCAAGCAGAGTGGTTTTTAAGGTATCAAGATAGGAAACCAAAGATTCGGAGTCATAAACAACCGCATCTTTTGTAATGCCAATAGAGCTGTCTCCAAGATTGGGCTTAAGCAGCGCCGGGAAAATTGAAGGTAAATTCGCTGTTTGATCGCTGGGATCGTAGTAAGTCTCAAGGGGAACAGGAATTTCCATAGCCTGAGCAACAGCTCTGACAACGAACTTATTATAGCATAGAGCTAGACATGCAGGGTTGGCTCCTGAATAGGGGATATCAAACATTTCTAGTAAGGCAGGCACATGCATTTCTTGAGTCGCTTGATTATTAAATCCTTCATCACATAAGTTGAAAATGAGGTCAGGCTTTTGTTGGCGCAGCTGGTCAAAAAACTTTTTATGGTTGTCTAAATATTCTACTTTGTAGTTAAGCTGGTGGAGTGCAATTTTGAGATTGTCAATGGTCAATAAATCCTCATCATTAAATTGACCGCCCCGTTTAACCGTATCTGGCATTTTTGGGTCGCCCAACAAGACGAGAAGCGAGGCTCTTTTTTTGACTACAGGTCGCATGATTTTTACGGGAGCAATAGCGCTGATAAATATGCGATTTGCCATCATACCTAAATCTTGGTTTCTCGT
>JAJFKN010000030.1 GCA_021773195.1 Gammaproteobacteria bacterium
AAAATTGGGCCTATGAGTTGATGCGTCTGCATGGATTGGATTTTAGTAGTGCCTTTAAAGGCAAAATTCCACGGGCCGAAATCTATCAGCCCGTGGATTGGCAAGGGTTCATTGCTGCCACTTTATTACCTCTGACGGTTAAACAAATCTTACGGGCACGGTTGCCCGTTTTAGAAAGGCTGCAAAAAGAGATCATGCAATCACCGCATCAAGAAGATTGGGTGGTGAGCCATAGGGATTTAACCTTAGAAAATATTCTATGGCAGGGTACGAAGCCACAATGGTTAGATTGGGAGTGGGCAGGTTATATTAATCCACTGACGGAATGTATGGCTTGTTTATTCAATGGCGGTATTATAGATAGAAAGCTAGAAATGCCGTTTGCCGTAGCGTTCATGCAAGCCTATGGGATGACATGCAATGCCTCTGAGTGCCATCAAGCCTTTTACGCTGTTATGACGAATTGGTTAAATTGGTTGGGGGGCGCGTTAACTCGCTTAACCCAAGAGGAATTATCTGCAGCAGAAAAAGCACATTGGGAAAAGCAGGCATTCATTACATTGCAGTTATTGGATAAGGAGCGCTTTTAGAAGATCCCGGAATTGTTTGACCTGTCCCCATAGGGGAAGAAAAATGTCCGGGATCCAGTCAGATTAGGTGGTCCCAGCTTTGCTGGGACGCTTATTTGGCCTGGATTCCCGCCTTCGCGGGAATGACGTTAGATATCACGTGAATGACGTTAGATATCACGTGAATGATGTTAGATATCACGTGAATGACGTGGACAGTGGTTAGTGCATCATATTAGGTTTGATAATAATCGTTACCCGTCGATTCAAATGCTTATTCACCGGTCCGCTATTTTCAGCAAGAGGATGTTTTTCACCTCTGGTACGAACCACTAATTGATCCCGTCTTACACCTTGGCTTACCAAGTAATCGGCTACGGCATTAGCACGGCGTAGTCCCAATTTCTTATTGTAAGCTGGATTACCCACGGAATCCGTATTACCCATAACGATAGCCTTCGATTGAGTGTGGCTCTTGAGAGCGGTGGCTACGGTATTTAATTCCGGGTACCAGCTAGTATGGATTTCAGCGCTATCGAAGGAAAAGTCCACAAAAGGATAGCGGTGTGGTGTGTTAGCATAATTGCCTTCGCCCGTCGTATAAGGGCCCTGAGACAGGTTTGCTGCATTAGGTGGGTTCTGATGGGGGGTTGTACAACCCACTAGGAGGAGGCCTGCGGCAAGGCAGCCTATTCCAGTTAAGATTCGTTTACTCATGGTGATTCTCCCATTTGCTTAAAGTTGGTACGTTCCTTGCCCGCAGGCGACCTTTTGTTAGGGCATAACATATCCAGGCCCAATGGGAATTATGGCAATAAATCGCTCTAAATCAAGTTTCTTATTGGCAATTATGTACGAGAAAGTTACAATGTAACCAAGGAACAAGCATCTTAGAAGGAATGCAAAATATTATGTCGACTCCCGTGGAATTAATCAGTTTTAAGCTCTGCCCGGAGTTGCAGCGTCTTATTATTTTATTATTAGAAAAAGACCAAGAATTTAGAGTAACCTTTATTTCTCAAGACAATCCCCCCGATTGGTTTTGTTACCTTTCACCGTTGAAAAAAATGCCTGTCATGCGCATGAGGGAGGATGTATTAGTCGAGTCCACCATTATTGCGGATTACTTGGATGCAACCATTGCTCCCAGTTTATATTCCCCGGATCCATTGCAGAAAGCAAAGCAGCGAGCTTTGGTTTTATTATGCCGGGATATATTAAAAATTAATGCCGGTATGTTAACCGCGGAAAGTGAAGAAGCCTTCCAAAATTTCCGCAATCAAGCTCGTGCACATATGGAACACCTGGAAAAATCCATTAATCCCGCTCCCTATGTAGGAGGGGAACAATTTTCTATGGTGGATGCGGCCTTTGCGCCTATGTTTGTGCGTTACGCTGTTATTATGAATAAAACAAATATGAAGCCCATGGCACAAACACCTAAAATTCGCACTTGGGCACAGGCATTATTGGCGCGGGAAAGCGTAAAGAAATCTATTCTAAAAGATTTCTCTGATCTCTATATGCATTGGATTGTAGAGCAAGAAAGTTTCTTGTCGCAAAAACTTCGCGACATGATGCCTTAATTCTATTGAGGTTGGTTGATTAATTCGTTGGGTTTATAAGCGCGAGCAGTGAAGCGTCCTTTGCATTCTGAGGTACTCCAAATTCCCGTCAATATGCCACCTTGTGTGAGTTTTTGCACATAGAAATGCATGTCAGTTTTCCAAGGTTTATTGTCATAAATGCCCGACAAGGTGGCTTTGGCTTCGGTAAAATACAATCCATGTGCTTGCTGTTGTTTATAAGAAAGTACTTTTATCATCGTGCCATTTTCGGCAATGGCGCCGGCTTTTAAGGATGCCATGCTGGTTTCGATGATATCCGGTGAATGAGATACACAGTAGCTGTGTTTGATGTGGGATTTGTTGGGAATGACGCTGAAAAAAGCCGACTTCCAAACAACCTGTTCATCCACTTTTGACATAGCCGATTTTGCCATGGTTGAGGGGGCTAGCCACAAAAGCATAAAAATCAGGGGGGTTGTTATAAAGGTCTTTTTCACGGTTCGTTTCCTTGTTTGTTATTAGGCTTCTTGCCCAGAATTTAAGATTTTTTGCCCAGGCGCTTAATGTGTTTTTTAATCTTTTGCTCCACCATTTTGCGTTTGACAGGGGATAGGCGATCCAAAAACAGTAGGCCATGTAAGTGGTCGATTTCATGCTGTATGCATTTTGCTAAGTAACCTTCAGCTTCAAATTCTTTAATGTCGCCTTTTTCATCCATGGCACGCACTTTTATCCATTGAGCCCGTTTCACTTTTTCATGGAAAACATCAGGATAAACGGACATACAACCTTCAAATTCAAATTGTTCCCCGGAAGCATCAATAATTTCCGGATTGATGAGGCACATAGGTTCATTTTTTTCTTGAGAGTAATCAATGACCGTAATGGCTAAGGGCTTTTGGAAATCAAGTTGTGTGGCGGCTAGAGCAGCGCAGTTATGGGTGGCATAGTGAGTTTCAAACATGTCACTAATGACTTGCTGGGTAGCATCATCCAATTGGTTGACGGGTTGCCCATTTTTTTTAAGGCGTGGATCGGGGTAATTGAGAATTTTAACTTTAGCCATGAGTCACTCAGAAAAGCGTACACAGCCCTAAGTATATCTTCAAATCGGGAGGAATGACAGCCTATGGTAGGACATCTAATTCTTCCAGAGCAGCTTTTACCATGATTGCTAAATGACCCCAGCGAGGATCACGGTGCAATGCATTGAGGATAGGGGAAAAACTGTCTTTCACTGCTTCAAATTCTTCAGGGACGTCTACTTCTTCTTCAATGTACTGAGGGTCAGCGGAGCAGGATTGGGAGGGGGAGGTCACAAAATGGAAGCGACAGGGGCTGGGACGGTGGCTGTAGGCGCCACAAATGCCCTCTTTCAAGAAAGGGCAGGGTTGTTTTAACTTATAAAAATACTCATCGAATAATTTTTCTGGGATGTTGTATTGGCCTTCTACCGGTTCGGCGAAGCGTTTTCCGCGACGCATGGTATTAAATAGTTCCTTGGCATTTTGTGCATTGTCTTCAATGCGCTCAAAGATAGATTGTTGTTCTTCTTTAGGTTGTTGTTTAACCCAATAGGCTAGCTCTAGGGCTTCTTCCCAAGTGATTTCCACTAATAAATAACAACAATGACTACAGCCTTTCTTACAACTGATAGTGCGACCGTCAGCTGCTAATTCTTGCGCGCTTTCTTCCACCATTAAATCGATAATGGGATAGATGTGGTTATTTGCTGGATAGTAAAATTTGTCCGATGCCATGTTGTTTTCCGTGAGGGTCTTTAAGTTAATTTTATTACTTTTGAGAGCAGTTCAGCCGTTTTATGGGCCAACCGCCATTTCAATTTGCCATCATATCATATAAGAGGCTGTTTGCGCAGTTATTTTACAGGATTTTATATGAAAAAGGCCCTTAAGGGTAGATCAAGCCTAGGTGCTTGGATTTTTTGGTGAAGGTTGTTACAATGCTACTAGCGCTGATTTGAGCAACAGCTTGCGGGCGCTATATAAATGCTGCTAAAGCGTGAGGTTTATATCTCCACTTCTCAGCGTATACCCGCAACCCTCATCCAGCGACCCCTTGATGACAAGAGAGTTTGGCATGGATTATAATACAAGACCCAGTTTACGTAGCTATACCGTCGTGGCTATAGCCGGTTTATTCCTCCTTTATGAATTTATCCTCCAGGTATCGCCTAGCGTTATCACTTCAACCCTTATGCAACGGTTTCAAGTGAACGCCTTAGGCTTGGGCACGGCCATGTCCATGTATTATTTTTCCTATGCTCCTATGCAGCTTATGGCAGGCATTTCCTACGATCGCTTTGGGGCACGTCGCACTATCTGCGTAGCTATTTTATTTTGTGCTCTAGGAACATTATTGTTAGCCAGCGCCCACACGATCTTTTATGCAGGGTTAGGCCGTCTATTGACGGGATTTGGTTCGGCTTTTGCTTTTGTAGGCATGCTTTTTTTAGGCCGTGTTTGGTTCAATGTGCGTCATTTTTACATCATTGTAGGTTTGACAGAGTTTATGGGAGCCATGGGTGCTTTCACTGGCCAGGCGCCTATTTCCGCCACGGTACATCATTTTGGTTGGCAAACTACCTTTATGGGGCTGGCCATTGGCGGTGTCTTATTAGCCGTGCTTGCGTTGTTCATTATTCGTGACAACGAACGTCAAGTTGAGGCTGCCAGCCACAGCTCTTGGAATGTGAAGCAGCGGATTGGCTTTGTTCTCAAGAACCGGCAACTGTGGTTTATTGGTCTATTTGCCTTTTTTATCTTTGCTCCTGTGTCTGGTTTCGCGGCCCTTTGGGGCGTACCTTTTCTGCAAACCAAATTTCATATTTCCACCACGCAAGCAGCCGCTGTTTGCTCTATGATTTGGTTGGGTATGGCTTTGGGGACACCCTTTGCTAGCTATATATCAGAAATTATTGGGCGTCGAGTTTTGCCACTGATTATTACAGGAGCCATGGGGATTGCAATTACCTTATTTGTGCTTTTTGGCCCTCATATACCCACGGTATGGCTTTTTATTCTCTTGTTTTTCTATGGCGTGGCAACAGTCGGGCAAGCCATGAGTTTTTTATTGGTGACGGAAAATGTACCCCATTGTGTGGTGGGTACGGCCATGGGTTTCAACAACTTTATGATCGTTATCAGTGGCGCCATTGTGCAACCTCTAATTGGTGGTCTATTGGATTTGCATTGGGTTGGGAAGGTGGCGAACCATGTGCCCGTCTACAGCGTGCATAATTATCAAACAGCATTGATTGTATTGCCCATTTCCTTTGCTATAGCCACAATTTTGGCTCTATTTTTTATCAAAGAAACCGGGTGCCACTCTCATATGCCCATGAGTGAAGAAAAGGCTTAAGACCAGGCGTTGCTGAATGGAAGCTTCAGTCATTTACCTAGTGCATTGTCTTGAAAAAATCATTATGATGCTTTTTCTTCTTAGCATTGAAAAAGGTTTTATCCATGAAATTAAAGCGCCTTTTACCCTTAGCTGTTTTAGTTATATCATCAGCACAGGCTGCTACAAACCCACAAATTGATTTTGCACGATATCAAACTCTTGTGGCACCCATTGTAAAAAATATGACTTTGGAACAACTAATAGGACAAATGTCTTTAGCGCCGGTGGATATGCTTGCCAATGATCAAGACTACGTACAAGTGGCTGATGTGGAGAAATACCAATTGGGCGGTGTCTTTGTGGCAGGTAATACGGCGCCAGCAGGCAAGTGTGATGCTCAAGGGAATTGCTTGGTGGTTTCCAATCCTGATAAACCCTTAAGTTATAAAAATGCCAATATGAAAAATTGGCAGAGTTTAATGGCTGGTTTGAATCAGCAACATATCACCGTAAAAGTGAATGATGAAGATGTTTCTATTTATCCTTTAGCCGGTACTGATGCCGTTCACGGGGATCAACATGTCATCGGCAGTGTCTTATTTCCACAAAATATTGCTTTAGCCGCCACCCATAATCCACAAAATTTTTATAACGCGGGATTTTGGACCGCCCAGAGTGTATTAGATAGCGGCTATAATTGGGTCTTTGCACCCACCGTCGCTATCAGTAATAATCCGCAATGGGGACGCAGTTATGAAACACTGGGTAATCAATTAAATGATATTCCAGAATACGTGAATAACTACATCCTAGGCGCTCAAGAAGCTGATGACTACATTCATGGGGTGCTAACTTCCACCAAACATTTCCTCGGCGATGGCGCCACCTATGATGGCGTGGATGAAGGCGATGTGCAGCCTGTTTCTGATATGGCTCGTTTTTTAAGTGTTAATAGTGTGGGTTACAAGGGCGCTTTTGAAGCTCAGTCAGCTAATGTGATGATTTCCTATAGTGCCGTGAATCAAATTCCCATGAGTATTAACGATAAATTGTTGCAGCTACTGTTTAGCGGACAATATGATGGAAAAACCTATTTTCCACCTTTCCAAGGTTTTACAGTTTCCGATTATGGTGCCATTGATAAAGTTAGCGGCCAGCAATTGCCAACGACGAACATAAAAATGCCTTATCCAGAAGCTTTATCGCGTTCTATAAATTCCGGCATGGATATGGTAATGCTGTCGCCCTATACTTACTATGGTACCGTCGCTAAGTTTCAAGCGACCTTAGCTAAAGCCGTGGCTGACAAATCCATTTCCCGCGAGACCTTGGAAAAATCTGTCACGCGTATTCTGGCTGTTAAATACGCCATGGGATTGATTAAAGATTCTAATGGTAATGTTTGGTTAAGCAAAGCTTCTTTCAAGCATTCGTCTAACATGGATGATAACAACAATCTGGCTGCGGCAGCTGCCATGCAAGCGGCAGAACAATCTCTTGTGTTATTGAAAAATGACAATAACACCTTACCTCTTAATAGTAATAAATTGAAATACATTATTTTATTGGGCCAACATCGAGTTAAGAAAAATGGTGGTTCAGAAGTGTACCCATTGTATAACAACTTGGGCGTGCAAAATGGTGGCTGGACCATTCGTTGGCAAGGTTACGAAGGCAACTTCATGTGGAATACGCGGGAAAAACGCTCAGCCCACGGTAGTACCTTGTTGGATGGTATTAAGAGTATTGTACCTAATCGCATGAGGATCATTACTGCAGATAATTTTGTAGTACCCGCAGATATGACAGCTGGCAACACCGTAGTTATTGCCCTAGCGGCAGAGGTTCCCTATGCGGAGTTTATGGGGGATGTGGGGAGCCCCTATTGTGCCAACGCCACTTCGCCCAATGATTCAAGCCATGGATGTTTGTACAATCAACATTTGAATCCTTACATGCCTGAAAAACAAGCCGAAAATCTCCAGCTTACATTGGATAAAAAAGCGCAAAAAGACATTAATATCATTCACGATAAAGACAAAAAAGTGCCCGTGGTAACGGTACTATTTTCTGGCCGACCCATGATGGTGGATCCTTTATTGGATGAAAGTCAGGCTTTCATCGCTGCTTGGCTGCCTGGTACCGCGGGCGGGCAAGCGGTGGCTAATGCTATCTTTGGTAAATACGGGTTTTGTGGAGGGCAATGCAATACCGATAGTCCTAATACTTTACCTGTAAATTGGCCCAGCGATACAACTAACTTAAAAGAATATCCCACCTACAGTAGTGGCTCAGGAGTACCTGACATGAATAATACCCGTTTTAAATCAGGGTATGGTCTCGCAACACAGGCCAGCGGATTAGCTTTCAATGGTAATGCTAGGATTGTTATCGTAGAACATAAGTCCAATGTGGATGTGGGTTTCCCCGCGGTAAAAGGTAAGCATAGTAATGTATTTTATCGTGTCGTAGCGATACCCCTATCCAAAGGTAAAAGTGTGGACAGTTCTTGGTTTGTGGCTAAACCTAAGCAACAAGAGTTACATTACCGTTTGCCAGGTTTAACTAAAAATGAACCCTACCAAATTATCATTAGCGCGCGTGATGCGAAGCATAAAGATTTCGTCAGCTTATCTATGGTGGGGCAGGTGGTGCCATCTACTGGCAAGTAGTATTAGGGAACTCGCCTTTACAGGTATTACTACCGCAGCAGGGGGTTCCTCCAATAACACAAGTTTGCCCCGGATCCACACATTGGGGTAGGGCTGCCAAATGATAGATTTGAGTTGTATCATAGATTTTTTGTAGATAAGCCGCAGAATTAGTGGCGTTTGAGTCATTGGCCATAGCCATGCTGCCTAAGCCTATGAAAACAATACCAAGTAGGGTGATAATTAAGCGCATGGTGGGCTCCGAATAGGTGTCTCTTTGAATTATAGCTCATAGTCAGGTTGCGTGATTGTCCCTGGCGTTTTCCCCCTATAGCCGGTATTATTATTGGTTCAAGGAATATGATAGGCCCAGTTGAGGCCGGTACAGACCAATAACGAGGGACCCGTTATGCGCAAATTAGTTATATTTACCATGGGGCTATTGGCCACAAGCTTTGCTTTTGCCGATGCCAGTAATGCAACGCCCCAAGATTCTTCTTGGAAAGTTAGTTTTAAAAATACCGCTCCCAGTCGTGCAGGGATTAAGCCCAAATATTGCAAAGCCCATGTGCCCGATAAAATAACGGCCAGCTTGAATGAATTAAAAAGCACAGGTGGTGTTCAAGCAAAAAATGGCGTGTATTTGAAGTTCGATCAAATTTCAAAACTAGAACATAACGGTAAAGAATATGCTGACATAATTGGTGAAATGTCCGGTACCTATCAAGGTAAATATTGGATTGAAAAAACCTTTATACATGAACAAGAACGCACGACACAGAATAAAATTAAAGGTGCCTGGAGCAATTTAAATTGCAAAGGCGACTTCGTAGCAACGCGGGCTTAATGGGTCCCGACATTTTGCTTTCCATGGGGGGGGGAGGTGACATTGGTTTAGTTGCTGCGCAAAATTCAAACGTCATTCCTCCCTCAGGGGGTAGGCCTCGAAGGCGGGAATCCATTCAAATTATATAGAAATTGATAAAGCGGTATTTTGCTAATCCCTGATATTATTCCTGCTTCAGATGATTGACCTAGCACCAGCGAATTTTCAAAATGATTCAACATTTTTAAATCCGCAGGGCGGACATGATGTGACCATTTTACTTCGAAAGCATGGCAGTTATTGTCCCGTAACCATATAACATCAATTTCGCCTTGCCCTTTGAAATAGTAGGTTTTACCTAGTCTATAACAGTGGCTTGCTACACAAGCTTCTACCAACATGCTCTCAAGCTGTAGACTTTCTAAATATCCCTCGCGTTTAAGCCAATAAAATATTGTTCGTGTAATGAATGGATCCAAAAAGTGGAATTTCCGGTCTTTTTTAGGGAAACCTTGCTTCTTATTTTGATCGTAAGCTTGCAAGTGGAATAGCACATCCATTCGCTCTAATAAATTTAGATAATTTATGCAGGTCTCTTTTGAGATTAAACCTATTTTTTGTGTCAGGGTTGAGTAGGATATCTGCGAAACACCAGTGGTTAATAGTACAAGTAGAACCGCAAGTAAGTACTCTTCACTCTTGCCTTGTTTTAAAAAATCACCTCGTATCCACTGTTCATAGGTAGAGAATGTTGCTGCCGAAACTTCACCGCTTTCGGCCAAGTCATTAATTGCCCTTAAATACCCACCACAAATTAAATAATCTTGGAATAATGGGTAGAGCACTTCGGGTGTTAATGTTTCCTTTGGATAGCGTAAATTAGTATACTCAGAGAAAGATAGTGGGTAAAGATGAAAGTCTGTTTGCTCAGCCTTGCCACGACGCCCGGGAAAGCTCATGGCTGCTTCTTTTAAAATTAATGTATCAGAGCCTGTTAATAGGCAAAGACCTTTGCGAAAATGCCCCTCATCAGCCAGTGCTTTTATTACGCGTCCCCAGTCTTTAACGAAGGTAATTTCATCGATGACTAATAGGAATGAGTTATTAGATTGCTTGTCTAAAAAAAGACGAATCACGCGGCTTAACTCTTTAGCATCAAAGATTTCATCGCAAGGTAAATACATTATGGCATTGGATTCAATTTGTTTTTTTTTCAAGGACATGTTTAATCAAAAGTTTGCAAGAAGTGGATTTTCCAATTTGTCTGCCACCCGTTAAAATATAAATCCCAGGTACATCCATAGATAAGTTTTCCCACCATTTTGGACTGTATTGATAGGTAAGTTCAGACAGGGCTGATAGATGAGGGTCCCGGAGAGCAAAGTCTTCTAGGGATGAGTGGAATGTATTGTGTATCTCATATTCTGGCAGCATATCAAAATCTCCTCATAGACTAAGTATACTTCCATCGAACAAATTTGGCCGATGGTCATTAATCCAGGATAATTTATTTTAAATCAACAGGTTGTATTTTGTCTCAGGACTGTCTTACAGTATTCCACAGAGTGATTTAGAGAAGTCTTAGTATCCTTCAGCAATCTCAGATTCCCGTTGTGGTAACTGGCGTTCAGCGGTGGCGCGGCGTGCCTGGTGTGCAGCAAGATCTCGCTCCGGTGGCATTGCCTCAGCTTCATTTGAAGTGCCTGTGGATGGCTCAGCGAGAGTGGCAAGCAAGCGCTGGTTTTCGGCGCGTAGAACTTCAATGGTCTTCTGGGCAGTTGCTAATTGTCGTTGCAAGCATTCAGTCTCTGTCTCATTATTGGCTCTATTGAGTTAAGCTAAGCTCAAGATTCGATCAGTGAGTTTGCACCGTCAAACTATCCACGTGAGCATAACTGTCAGCTTCTAAAGCGACGACCATGCTGCGTGGCAATTCTAAATGCTTATAAGAAAAATAGGTAACCATTTGGTCCAAACTCATGGGGCGTTTGCTAAAGAAGATAGCGTCAAAATCTTTGTGGACTTCTTCCATGGTGGGTTCTTTATCAAAATGGAAAGAAAATAAATAACCACGGATTTCAGGGTGCCAAGCAACGGTAAAGTATAACGTGGTAAATTCGCCGTGATTATGCAAACCCCAATGTTTGCTTTTTACCTGCGTAACAAAGGTATGCATGTTCATATGACCATAACGACCGCCAGCGATTTTACGACGTTTTTCAATATCACGCATATGCCAGCTTTTACCATAACTTAAAATGTTCCAAAAGTTACTTTTAAAAACAGGTAAGAATAAAGGCCATGCAAAACAAGTCCAAGCAAACTGCATAACAGCGGCGAAACGGTTATTTTTGCTATCGCTTAATAAATACGACAAGTAGGGCAAGTGGTAACGACACATTTGCACTAAAACGATAACATATAGAATGGTTAGGGCTTGTATTATTAACTGCATGTTTTTTCTCACTTTTGCTCAACAACGGGTAAATTGTATCAACTGGGCAAAATGTGGTCTGTAGGAGATCTCTCAAAGGGGTGGGGGCCATAGCGTAATATGGGGTTTGGGGGGTATTCAATAAAAAAACAATGAGTTATGGGGGACCTGATATTTTTCGAAAGCTTGGCCCGTTATCCCGTGGTCAGGCCGCGAGATGACAGAGGTTTCGCACCGACCTTAGGCTGATGAGGAATCATTTTTCCATTTAATGTTACAACCAATACTGGGGGATTGCTCTGAATCTACGGCTTTCCCTGCCAGTATGGCGTCTAAAGCATGACGTATATCTTCACCTGTAAGGGGTTCTGCATTGCCTGGCGAAGAGCCATCAAAGCGTCCTCGATAGACGCATTTTAAATCCCCATCAAAAACAAAAAAATCAGGGGTGCAGGCGGCTTTATAGATTTTGGCGACTTCTTGAGTTTCATCAAAAAGATAGGGGAAGGGAAAGTTGTTTTCGCCAGCTAAGGATTTCATTTTATCCGGTGCGTCTGCGGGGTGTTCTTTTATATCGTTAGCGCTGATGGCGATAAAGTTAATCCCTTTGTATTGATATTCGCGAGCCACATTTAATAATTCAGGCAAGATATGAATGACATAGGGGCAGTGGTTACACATGAACACGATCACTGTCGCTACATCAGAACGCATGGCTTCTAATGAAATATCTATGCCAGAAACCGCATCGGGTAATTCAAACTGGGGCGCTTGAGTGCCCAGGGGGAGCATGGTGGATTCTGTTAATGCCATGATAGTGTCCTCTTAAAAAGTTCAGTAAAGGGGTTAACCCTTCGCACGATGATCGTAATGTTGCGCTAAAACCATGGCAACAGCGCAAGTTAATCCCTTGCCCATTTCAATATGTAAAAATTCATTGGGTCCATGGGCGTTGGATCCTGGCCCCAATAAACCCGTAATCATAAATTGTGCCTTAGGAAATAAATCCCCTAGCATGCCCATGAAAGGAATGGTGCCACCTTCGCCGGTGTAAGCTACGGGTTGCTCATAGAAAACCTGTGACGCTTCTTCAAAACTGCGGTTAAGCCAAGGGGCAACTTCGGGTGCGTTCCAACCATTGGCTTTATCTTGTGGCTCAAAAGTGATTTTTGCGCCATAGGGAGCGTCGCTTTCTAATAGTGTTTTTATGGCTTTTTGGGCTTTTGAACTGTCACAAGTGGGAGGTATACGCAAAGACAATTGCACTTTGAGGTTGGGACGCAAAACATTGCCCGCATCTTTTATGGGTGGGATGCCTTCAACACCGATGACTTCCATGCTGGGACGCCAGGTGCGATTTAAAATTAACTCAGCCGGGTCGGAATCCATGGCATGGGCTTTTTCCACGAAGGGATAGGCAGATTCGATGGCTTGTCCTAAGATTTTACCGGTATGTTGAGCTTCTTCTTGGCGCGCTTTGGGAATGCTTTCATGCAATTCCTTAGGTAAGATTTTACCGCTGCTGCGCTCTTCTAAGCGTGATAATAATTGTTGTAAAATAAGAAAGGTGGAAGGCACGATACCGCCAGCAAAACCTGAATGGATGCCTTCTTTGATGATGTCGATGCTTAAAGTTCCGCTGATCATGCCTCTCAAAGATGTGGTGATCCACAGTTGATCGTAGTTACAACAACCGGCATCGAGGCATACTACTAAATCGGGTTCTCCAATGCGATCCCTTAAAGCTTCCACGTAAAAAGGCAAATCATAACTGCCGCTTTCTTCACAGGCTTCGATAATTACAACGCAGCGCGCCATGGGAATATTTTGTTGTTTTAATGCAGCAATGGCAGTGAGGGAAGCATAGGCGGCGTAACCATCGTCGGCGCCACCACGGCCATAAAGTTTGCCATCTTGTAATAGGGGTTTCCAAGGTCCTTTATCCACATCCCAGCCTACCATTTCAGGTTGCTTATCCAAGTGACCATAGAGCAAAACCGTGTCATCTAATTCACCGGGAATGTCCATAAAAATTAATGGTGTTCTGCCGGGTAAACGTACCACTTCTAAATTTAATCCAGGAATGACTTGAGCTTCACACCAATTTACAATTTGCTCCACGGCTTGTTCCATGAAGCCGTGTTGTTCCCAGTCTGAGTCAAAGGCAGGCGATTTATTGGGGATTTTAATAAATTCTATGAGCTCTGGGACAATGGTCTTATCCCACTGGTCATTAACGAATTGACGAATTTTTTGACTATCCATTGATTGATCCTTGTTCATGGGCGAGGGACGACTTGTCCAGCATAGCAAAAAAGTTGGAAAATGCCCATGGCCAGAGCCATTAGCAATGGTTACACTAGGGCAAATTAATCTTTTCATCTGGAGCATCATGAAACGCCAGGAAGCTTATATCGTTGCGGCTCTGCGTACACCCGTGGGCCGTGCCATTAAAGGGCAATTTAAACAAGTTCGTCCCGATGATTTGTTGGTGCACACCATTAAGGGTGTTATGGCTCATTGCCCCCACTTGGACCCCTCTGCCATAGACGATGTGTTAGTGGGTTGTGCTATGCCTGAAGCAGAACAGGGCATGAATATGGCGCGCAGTGCTGTATTGCTGGCAGATTTGCCGGCATCTATTCCCGCCATGATCATGAATCGTTTTTGCAGTTCTGGTCTGCAAACTATTGCTACGGCCGCCGATAAAATTGCTTTAGGTGAAGCTCATCTAATGCTCGCGGGTGGGGCTGAAAGCATGTCCATGGTACCTATCGGTGGGCATAATTATTGTGTGAATCCACGTACATTGACTGAACCTAAATATCAGGGAATCAGTTACAATATGGGCACTACGGCAGAAATAGTGGCTGAGAAATGGCAAGTGACACGCGAAGAGCAAGATGCTTTTGCTTGTTTAAGCCATGCAAGAGCTTTAAAGGCGCAAAAAGAACAACGTTTTGCGAAAGAAATTATACCCATACCCGTCAATCAAGAAATGGTGACTCAGGATGAAGGTCCTCGCGCCAGTGATTTAGAAAGCTTATCTCAATTAAACCCCGTTTTTAAAGAGAAAGGAACCGTCACCGCCGGTAATAGTTCTCAAATGAGTGATGGCGCAGGTATGACATTAGTGGCCAGTGCAGCGGCTGTGAAAAAATATCAATTAACTCCTTTGGCTCGTTTTGTAGGTTATTCTGTTGTGGGTGTAGCGCCTGAAGTTATGGGTATAGGCCCCATCGCGGCCATTCCTAAAGTCCTAGAAAAAACAGGATTAAGCTTAGAAAACATAGACTGGATTGAACTGAATGAAGCTTTTGCGGCGCAAGCTTTGGCGGTTATAAAAGAATTAAATTTAAATCCTGAAAAAGTGAATCCCTATGGCGGCGCTATTGCTTTGGGTCATCCTTTGGGGGCCACGGGTACAATGCGTACGGTTACAGCTTTGCATGCGTTGCATCAACATGCCTTGGATTACGCCATGATTACCATGTGTGTGGGTACAGGCATGGGCGCTGCTGGAATTTTTCAACGAGTGTAGTTCATGGAACATCTTTTAAATTTAAATGTGAACAAACAAACTTTAGGTTTGTATGAAGCCGATCATTGCATTAAAGAATATTCAGTTTCCACAGCCGTCAATGGCTTGGGTGAAACCTTTGGTAGTGAAAAAACGCCGCGAGGGTTGCACCAGATACGCGCGATGATAGGAGCGGGTAAACCTTTAAATACGGTTTTTTTGGGACGCCGGCCTACCGGAGAGATCTACACGCCGCAACTGGCGGCTCAATTTCCAAATCGGGATTGGGTGTTGACTCGTATTTTATGGTTATCGGGACTAGAGCCCGGTTTTAATCGCCATAATCAGGTAGACAGTATGCGTCGATATATTTACATTCATGGTACGCCCGACAGTGAACCTATGGGGATACCTAGGTCTCATGGTTGTGTACGCATGAGAAATGATGATGTAGCGGACTTATTTGAGCGAGTGAAGCCGGGCACGCGTTTTTATATTCCCAAACAAGAAGGAGAACATGATGTCTTTGGGTAGAGTTATGTTAGATGTGGCCGGGACGGAATTAACCCCTGAAGATCGAGAGATTTTGCAACATCCCCAAGTGGCTGGAGTTATACTCTTTGCGCGAAATTTTGTGGATCAAGCTGCTCTAAAGGCACTTTGTCAGAGTATTCGTGAATTACGTGATCCTCGATTATTAATTACTGTGGATCAAGAAGGAGGCCGCGTCCAACGATTCAAAGAGGAATTCACCCTATTGCCCGCCTCTGGCCAGATAGGCCAATGCTACAATAACAACCCTGATGAGGGGGTCTTAGCTGCTGAAATGGCAGGGTTTTTGATGGCAGTAGAATGCTTGGAAGTCGGAGTGGATTTCAGTTTTGCCCCGGTGTTGGATTTGGACCGTGGATTGTGTGCCGTGGTGGGCGATAGGTCATTTCACAAAAACCCAGAAGTCGTGGTAAAATTGGCCAGCTCCTACATTCAGGGCATGCAGCGTGCTGGAATGCAGGCTGTAGGGAAGCATTTCCCAGGTCATGGGGCTGTAACGACAGATACCCATGTGGGTATAGCCATGGATGAGCGTTCCTTTGAAGCTATTGAATCTGAAGATTTGGTGCCCTTCAAAGCTCTTGGGCCACAATTGGCTGGCCTCATGCCCGCCCACGTGATGTACCCTGATGTGGACGAGAGACCTGCGGGTTTTTCAGATTTTTGGATTCAGCGGGTATTGCGCGAACAGTTGGGATTCGAGGGTGTGGTTTTTAGCGACGACTTATCCATGGAAGGTGCTAGTGTAGGCGGTGATTATATAACGCGATCCTTGTGTGCTTTAGAGGCGGGTTGCGATATTTTGCTTTGCTGTAATGATCGCGCTAATACGGCTGTTTTGTTGGATAATTTACAGCATCCCGTGACTAGGGATTTGCAGAATTTATATGGTGTTCTAAGAGCACAAGATGCGCAACTAAAACAGGCAAAAGAAACCTTGCAAAGTTTGAATTTAATTTAAGGTATTTTATTATGGCTATCGGCGAGCTAATGCATAAAATTCTGGGGGTTATCGCTCATGATTGGGTGATACAAATTTTTATTACCATTTTGGTCACGACGATTTTTCATTATGTGTGGCGAATTACATATAATCGTTTATTACCACGTTTTCAAAATACAAAAAATATTTGGGATGAAATTCTCATGCGCTCCCTAAGGCGGCCGGTTTTTTTATTGATTTGGGTGCTGGGTTTATCTTTAGCCGCACAAATCATTGTAAAAGTAGATCCGAGTAATTCACTATTTTCGGCCATTGCCCCTTTACGTAAAGTGGGGATCATCACGGCAGCGGCCTGGTTTTTAGTGCGTATGATCAGTGTTGGTGAAAAGAAATTAGTTGAAGCACATCCTAAACGTGAAAAGTTAGATAAAACCACAGTGATGGCCATCACAAAAGTTTTGCATATAACGGTTATGGTTACAGCGGTGCTTGTGACGCTGCAAACATTAGGTATCGGAATTTCAGGCTTTTTAGCCGCTGGTGGTATTGGTGGTGCGGCGGTGGCTTTTGCATCTAAAGATCTTTTATCGAATTTCTTTGGTGGTTTAGTGGTTTATACTGATAAACCTTTTGCCGTAGGTGATTGGATTCGCTCGCCTGATAAAAGTATTGAAGGCACGGTAGAGTATATTGGTTGGCGTTCCACGCGCATCCGAACATTCGATATGCGACCTCTTTATGTACCCAATGCGGCGTTTACCACCATTGCCGTGGAAAACCCTTCGCGCATGACCAACCGACGGATTAAAACCAATATTGGTTTGCGTTATAATGATGCCACTAAAATGCGTGATGTATTGACGGCCATTGAAGTCATGCTGCGTGAGCATCCTGAAATTGAGACTAATTTAACACTCATGGTGAATTTGATTGATTTTGGCCCATCTTCTTTGGATTTTATGGTGTATACCTTTACCAAAACCACTAACTGGGTCAAGTTTCAAGCAATCCAGCAGGATGTTTTTTTGAAGATCATAGACATTGTTCATGCTCATGGGGCACAATGCGCTTTTCCAACACGAACCTTACACTTACCAGAGGGGTTAAATATCAATCATGACAACGGAAGCCACAATGGATAACGAAATTTTGGATATGCCAACAGAAATTAAAAAAGTCATGGATGCAGCCACTTGTCTGTACACTAGTGACCAAGTGGATGCGGCTATAGGTCGTATGGCTGCGGAAATTCACGACGAATTAGCCCTGAAAAATCCCGTTCTTTTATGCGTCATGGTTGGTGGCTTAATTCCCATGGGTAAACTCTTAACCCATATCGACTTCCCATTGCAATTGGATTATGTGCATGCGACACGCTATCAAGGAAAAACCCGCGGCGGTGAATTAACTTGGAAAGCTCGGGCCAGTACAGATTTAACAAATCGTACGGTATTAGTCTTGGATGATATTCTTGATGGTGGCATTACCTTAGCTCATATCATTGAGGATATTAAAGGTCTGGGTGCTGCAGAAGTGTTGAGTGCCGTATTAGTGGATAAATCCACAGCTCGTTTAGAAGGGGGCTTGCCCCAGGCTGACTTTACGGGTCTAACCGTTGAAGATCGTTATGTTTTTGGTTACGGCATGGATTATAAGAATTATTTACGTAATGCCCCAGGTATTTACGAGGTTGCGCCAGAACATGAGTAAAATTGCCATCATTGGTGGAACGGATCTCTGTAGTTTAAAAAACTTAAGAGCTTCTAAGCGCGAACAACGTACCACACCCTTTGGTCTATCTTCAGCACCCTTAACTTATGGTGCAGTGGAAGGTAAAGAAGTGATTTTTATTGCCCGCCATGGTGATACCTATTCTATTCCCGCTCATCGCATCAATTATCAAGCGAACCTATGGGCTTTAAAAGAAGCCGATGTGTCTACAGTCATTGGCGTTTCCATTGTGGGGGGGATTCGTTCTGATATGAATCCTGGCAGTTTTGTTGTGCCGGATCAATTGATCGATTATACCTTTGGTCGTGGTGATACTTATTGTGATAGCGATGAAGAAACTATACAACCCATTGATTTTAATGAACCCTTCACGGCTGAATTGCGTACGCTCATCTTAGATGTCTGTGGACGCCAGGGTATTGATGCTGTTGATGAAGCTGTATATGGCGTTTTTCAAGGGCCACGCTTGCCTACAGTGGCTGAAGTGACGCGGATGGAACGAGATGGTAGTGATATTATTGGTTTAACTTTAATGCCTGAAGCTTGTCTAGCCCGTGAATTAGACATGCAATACGCTAGTCTATGTGTTGTTGCTGGGCGGGCTAGTGGTCGTGAGAGTGCCTCCATAAGTTTCGATGATATGGGTAAAGTTTATCGTGAGCGCACAGATCAATTACATAAATTGCTAACGGAATTAATTGTGGAACTTTAATTGTTTCTCCTTTTCATGAACTTCTTTCAAGGTTTCTTCTGTGAAAAAATGGATCTTATTAATAATCGCCATTCTTATTCCTGTGACCGGGTTAGTGGCTTATCGGGTTTCAAGTAATCCCTATTATCATGGCGTCCATAGTGATCACTTTAATGGCCATGAATTCTATAATCCCGATGTTTCTTCAGGTAAAAAATTCACGCATTTACTAAAATGGATGTGGATTCGCCATCCAATCAAATGGCCTGACTCTATACCAGTAAAACAATACGCTAAACCACCTGCGCGTGTGGCAGGCAGCGAACTATTAGTAACCTTCATCGGTCATGATTCAATTTTGATACAAACAGAAGGCTTAAACATTCTTACGGATCCCATTTTTACACAACGAGCAAGCCCCGTGAATTGGATCGGTCCAAAACGGGTGACACCACCTGGTATTCATCTTCAGGATCTGCCGAAGATTGATATCATACTTATTAGTCATAATCATTATGATCATTTGAGCTTACCTAGTATCAAATCCATTGAGAAACGCGATCATCCTTTGATTTTTTCAGGTTTAGGTGTGGATAAGAACATTCATTCCATCAATCCATCTATCCCCGTCGATGCTTTGGATTGGGGGCAATGCCGTAGATTACAAAAATTAAAATTTTGTTTTGTGGACGTTCAACATTGGTCAGGTCGTGGAATTTTTGATCGCTTTAAAACACTGTGGGGCGGTTACGTTATTGAAACTACCGACGGTAATATTTTCTTTTCCGGCGACACCGGTTATGACACGGGAAAAATTTTTACGAATATTGAAAAGCAATATGGCCCCTTCCGTTTTGCTATGTTACCTTTGGGCGCTTATGAGCCTCATTGGTTTATGAAATTCAGCCATATGGATCCTGCTGAATCTGTTAAGGCCTTCGGATTATTGCATGCACAAAATGCCATGGGCATGCATTTACATACCTTCCAGCTCTCTGACGAAGCTTATGATGCACCCGATAAGGCCTTAGCCAAAGCACTGAAAGAAGACAAGATAAAGCCTGAGCATTTCCGCATCCTGCAGGCAGGGCAGAGTTGGCAAGTGCCAGTTTAACTCCCAATTTTATAACCCATGCTTGACTTTATTTATGATTAATTTTGAGTCAGAACCACTGGTTTAAGAGTAAATGTTAAACAATCCATGCGGAGAATTATCCTTGACAGGATATATATCTTGCCATTTTGTTCCTGTCCATTACTATAGGCATACCTTTAATAAACTTCTAACAGTAAGGTTTAACATATGAAAAAGATGACAGCAATTGCTTGTATATTAACCAGTATAGTTATTACACCCAGTATGGCTATGGCTGATTCCTCCGCGCCTATTTCAACGCCCACAAGCTTTTATAATGGTGCCTATTTAGGTGGCGGTTATGTGGGACGCTTAGGTGACTTGAATACTAAGAGCAGCTCCACAACCACTGTGAGTGGTACTAGTACTTCCGCTAACCACAGTGCAAATAGAACCACGGGTTTTAACGGTGGTGTGCTTTACCTTGGTTATGGTCATACTTTTGAGAATAATTTTTATCTTGGTGGCGAATTAGATGGCTTGGGCTTTATTCCTGGCAGCGATACAAAAGATGTAGCTGGTTTAGAAAGAACAACTCCTTACGGTGGTTTCACCGTATCTGTTCTACCTGGTTTTGTTATTACACCTCGCACATTATTATTTGCTCGTTTAGGCATGGGCGGTATGGATTACCGTGATTCCACCACCAAGAGCAGTTCTAATGTTACATTGAATAATCTAGCCACAACCAGTACTTCTTCCACAACTCATCATTCTAAAATGCTAGCTGAATATGAAGCTGGTTTAGGTGCCAGCTACATGTTCACTCAACATTTTAATGTGCGTGGTGAATACGATTATGTCATGAGCCCTCGTACAGATTTGGCCAAGAACCAAAGCACTGCCACGATGGGGCAGGTAACATCAGTTACTACGTCAACAGAAAGTTCACGTCCTGGTTTCAGCCAGCTAATGGTAACTGTGGGTTACAACTTTTAATAGCAGCTCAATGCACTAAAAGCTTTTTGTAACAGTCCGAGAAAAACGCCCCTGATTAGGGGCGTTTTTTTATGTCTTGCTGTCTTTTTCAGATGGCTTACTAGTATCGTTGTTATCGATGGGAACCACTTTTATCAACATGCCAAATAATGGATGGTCGATATAGTGTAGCTCTTTCTGTCGCATGCGTTGTGAACCGATGAGGCGGAAGCTTTTGATATTGCTGCCGTGAAAGTTAAGCCCAGGACTTATGGGCAAATCAGATGTTTTTTCATTTAATAATAAATCTGTGCGTACATTCACATAATTGCTTTGACTTACTCGCAGAGTGCCATTTAGTTGCCAGGCTGTGGGCTCATCAATACTAGGGTCTGGTGTATCCATTAAATTTTGTTTTTCATCATCCATGGCCGCAGTAGTATCTAAACTGGCTTGTTGGGAGAGTGTTTCATAGGATTGTCCGCCATAGAGATGCACGGTTTTTGCATCGCGCCCATTGGTTAAGGGTTGAATCCAAGCAACGTGCAATAGGATTTGATAACCTGGTTGTTTACTTAAAGCCTTTTCTTCTTTATTTAAAACAAAATCTTTGCTGGGTAGGCGCTGGTAGAGGGGCGGGGCGTTAGGATCTTCCAATAGGGCGGTTGCCTGTGGACCCCGGACATTTTGCTGCGCAAAATTCCGGGGTGACGTTTGAGGGTTTGCTGCTAAGTTCGGTGACGTAGCCACGCCATTCTCTGAGGTAGCCACGCCATTCTCTGAGGTAGCACTGTCGTCCCGCTGCTTGACAGCGGAATCCAGGGATCCTTGTGTCTGCTCCCCATTGTAGTTACTCAAAGCATTTGGCGATAAGGTTGCCATGGAGGGATCCGTCAGTAATAGAGTGTTATTGAAAGATGGGAAGCCTGGAAAGGTTGGCCATGTTTCCGACTGATAAGCTTCTGGCGTCATATGCTCAAAAACAATGACTTCCACTTGGTAATATTTGGGCACTTGGGCCTGGTTGATGGTGGTTATTTGATCATCGCCATAGGCCATGGTGCAGGCAAGTAGGCCAAGTGTTAGGAGGAAGGTTTTTTGGATCCCGGAATGCGCTGCGCGCATGGAGGATGACCTTAGTGCGATTGCTGCGCGCATCCAAGATGCTACTATTATTCTCCCCTTACGAGGACAGGCCGCGAAGGTGGGAATCCATTGGGCCTTTGATGACAAGTTATAAGTTAAATTTTTCATGTTAATGCTATCTCTTTGAGTAACTGGTGCACAAAGGCGATGCGATCGCCATAATCCTCTAATTCTCTAGTAAAACGTAGGCGCTGAGCACCGTCAAATTGGTAGATTTTAGGGTGTAATTGGATGAGTTTAATCAATTTCACTGGGTCTACCTTGGCTTCTGACTCAAAGTCTATTTTACCACCTTGTGGCCCCGCTTCAATCTTATTTATGCCTATGGGCTGTGCCGTCACCTTTAGGCCTGCATTGGCAAAAAGGTGTTTAACCTGCTGAGGCAAGAGGCCAAAGCGGTCGACCATCTCCACTTGTAATTCTTTCAAGGCTTCGGGGCTGTTAGCATTGGCAATGCGTTTATAGAGTACTAAGCGGGTGTGTACATCGGGCAAGTAATCTTCGGGAATGAGGGCTGATACTTTTAAGTCGACTTCTGTGCCATGGTTAAGGGGTTTATCCAATTCTGGTTGGCGACCTTCGCGCATGGCTTTTACGGCTTCTTCCAATAATTCCATATATAATGAGAAACCAATAGCTTGCATATTACCGCTTTGTTCTTCGCCTAAATATTCCCCTGCGCCACGGATTTCTAAATCATGAGTAGCGAGGGTAAAGCCGATGCCTAAATCTTCTAGTGAGGTAATGGCATCTAAACGCTTTTGCGCATCTTTGGTCATGGCTTTAGGTGGCGGCGTAATCAAATAAGCATAAGCTTGGTGGTGAGAACGGCCCACGCGGCCGCGCAATTGGTGCAATTGGGCTAGACCAAAACGATCCGCTCGATCAATCACAATGGTATTGGCCGTGGGGATATCAATTCCTGTTTCAATTATAGTGGTACAGACTAAAACGTTATGCCGTTGATGATAAAAATCCGACATGACTTTTTCCAATTCTCTTTCGTGCATTTGACCATGAGCTACCACAATGCGTGCTTCAGGTAACAGTTCGCGTAATTTTTCAGCGGTGGCGTGAATGGTTTCCACTTTATTATGCAGGTAATACACTTGGCCGCCGCGCAATAATTCCCGACTGATGGCTTCTTGAATAATGGCATTATTATGCTGATGAATAAAAGTCTTAATAGATAGACGTTTTGCTGGCGGTGTGGCGATGATGGATAATTCCCGCAAACCCGACATGGCCATGTTTAATGTGCGCGGAATGGGTGTCGCTGTTAAGGCTAAAATATCTACTTCAGAACGCAGAGCTTTGAGCTTTTCTTTTTGCCGCACGCCAAAACGATGTTCTTCATCGATGATCAATAAGCCCAATTGTTTAAATTGCACTTGAGGTTGAATTAAAGCATGAGTGCCAATGATAATATCCACTTTACCTTGGCCCAATTGTTCAATGGCTTCGGCTTGTTCTTTCTTGGTGCGAAAGCGAGACAATAATTCAATATTCACGGGCCAATGGGCGAAGCGATCGCAAAAAGTATCATAATGTTGTTGCGCCAACAGGGTGGTGGGCACGAGGATCCCCACTTGTTTGCCCCCTTGCACACAGAGAAAACTGGCGCGAATGGCCACTTCCGTTTTACCAAAGCCCACATCGCCGCAAATCAAACGGTCCATGGGGTTATCACTCATCATGTCCTGCATGACTTGCTCAATGGCTTGTTCTTGGTCTACGGTTTCCTCGAAGGGAAATTGTGCGGCAAAACTGTAATATTGGCTGTCGGGCTTTTGAAAAGCATGACCTTCACGCGCCGCACGGCGAGCGTAGATATCCAATAATTCAGCCGCCGCATCGCGTACTTTTTCTTGGGCTTTGCGCTTGACTTTAGACCACTGATCGCTGCCTAAACGATGCAGAGGGGCATGGTCGGCATCAGCGCCGCTGTAACGATTGATCATATGTAAAGAAGATACTGGGACGTAGAGTTTAGCACTGTCGGCATACTGTAAATGCAAAAACTCTTCTTCTCGATCATTCACATGTAAAGTAATTAATCCTTGATAGCGTCCCACACCATGTTCGATATGCACCACGGGGTTGCCCGTAGTTAATTCAGCCAAGTTACGAATAATGGCGTCAGGATCTATCTTAGTGGCTTGTCGTTGTCGATGGGTAATGGTTTGCTGGCCGAAGAGTTCTGCTTCGGTGATTAATAGAATATTGTCATTATCTAACAATAACCCTGAAGTTAAAGGTGCTACGGTGATGCCAGGTCCATTATCCTGACCTAAAAAATCATGCCAATGTTCTATATCTTTAGGATGCAAATTAATCTCTTTAAGCATCTCTCGTAAAACTTCACGCCGCCCTTGGGACTCAGCACAAAATAGCAGGCGGTAAGTATTATTCTGAATAAAAGACTGTAATTTATTTAAAGGTTTGCGTTGGTCTACGGCAATATCAGGTAGAGCCAGTGTCGAAAAGTTTTTCCCTTTAGGATGTTTGTGTTGATGCAATTGCGTTTGCAGGAAGGACTTAAATCCAGCGAATAAAGCCTCCACATCAAAAAATAATTGATTAGGCGCTAAGAGGGGCCGTGTCACATCATGCTTGCGTTGTTCGTAACGTTCTTTAATATCAGTCATGTAATGTGTGGCTTGCTCATGGGCTTCTTGCATGAGAAACAAATGGGTATTGTCAGGGAAATAATCTAATAGGCTAGCGGTTTCTTGAAAAAATAACGGTGAGTAATATTCAATACCACCGGGGCAAATGCTTTGGCTCACATCTTCATACATGGGGCATTCTAGGGGATTACCTGCAAAGTGGTCTCGCCACTGATTGCGAAAGAGGGTGATAGCTTCTTCGTGGAGGGGAAATTCTCGCGCTGGTAATAACTCAATGGATGGGATTTTTTCTTGTGAGCGCTGAGTTTCTGGATCAAAGGTACGAATGCTGTCTACCTCGTCATCCAGTAAATCAATACGCAAGGGGCTGTGATATCCCATGGGGAAAATATCAAAAATGGAGCCACGCAGACTGTATTCACCATGCTCCATCACTTGGGATACATGTCGATAACCTAAGCCTGCCAATATTTGGCGTTGTACTTGCGGATTAAATATATCTCTCACCTGCAAAACAAAACTTTGTTGTTGAATAAAACTGCGGGGTGCAATGCGTTGCATGAGAGTTGTGATGGGCAGTACCAATATCCCTTGTTGAGTATTAGGGATGTCATAAAGCCCGCGAATGCGCTCAGAAATAATGTCTTGATGGGGTGAGAACATATCGTAGGGCAAGGTTTCCCAGTCGGGGAAATGCAGCAAGGGCAAGCTGGGTTGTTTATAGAAGGCTAAGGCTTGCAGCATCTGTTGTGCTGAAACGGCATCCTTGGTGATGAGCACTGATAGCCCACAATGCTCTTGGGCCCCATTGGCCAAATATAAGGCCATACTACTGCCATGGAGTTGCCCCCAATGGGCTTGGGTATTTGCTGATTTCTGTTCAGAATGGTTGCTCATGACTGTGATTATACAATAAAAGACGCTATTCTAGCCTGATATGAATGGGAAGACCAATGGTCAGATTTTGTCTGTTTTATTATTGATTTCATGAGTTATATATACGAACTTGATAATTGATGGCAACCGAGGATCCCATTTCTGCAAACTCTTAGCCGCAGGGATGCGGGCACGAAGCGTGCAGGGATGTATTCATAGCGTGTTTGAAAAATGGGATCGGAGGTACGCCATTAATGGTTTGCTTCTTAAGGAGGAGGGATTATGGAAATTAATAAAGACATTCACGCGATAGTAACCGGCGGTGGTTCTGGCTTGGGCGCCGCGACGGTAAAGCGTCTCGCCAGTTATGGAGCTAAAGTTTCTATTATCGATCTTAGTGAATTACAAGCGCAAGTCACAGCAGAAGGATTAAATGCCAAAGTTTATGCCACCGATGTATGCGATGAAGCAGCAGTAAAACATACGTTGCAGCAAGCGACGGATCATTTTGGTCCCATTCAGATTTTAGTGAATTGTGCTGGTATTTTAGCGGCAGAACGCATCGTGGGGCGAGAAGGCCCCATGGCTTTGGAAACTTTTTCTAAAGTCATTCAAGTGAATCTTATTGGTACCTTTAACATGATGCGTTTGACGGCAGCACTCATGAGTGAAGGGCCCGCTTTTGGTCATGATCAAGAACGTGGAATAATCATTAATACCGCTTCTGTGGCAGCCTTTGAAGGGCAAATCGGTCAAGCGGCTTATAGTGCCTCCAAAGGTGGGGTAGCAGCTTTAACCTTGCCCGCAGCACGAGAGTTTGCGCGTTTTGGTATTCGCGTGAATGCCATCGCCCCGGGTTTGTTTGAAACACCTATGATGACGCAATTATCCGCAGAAGCGCAACAGAGCTTAGCAGAGCAAGTGCCATATCCATCACGCTTGGGTTTCCCCAAGGAATACGCTCAATTGGTTTGCCACATGGTAGAAAATCCCATGCTTAATGGTGAAGTAGTGCGCTTAGATGGCGCCATTCGTTTGCAGCCGAAGTAATGGTGCAATAGTCCATTGGATCTCTGAATTGCTTTGCAATTCAGAGGGATTGGGCTTTGCAACCCAGGGTGGATTGGCGTAAAAAGCGCGTAATCCACCGTTGAATTTGGTGAATTATGCAGCCTAAAGGCTGCTAATTCACCCAGGATTGAGTTATAAAAGAACGCAGCTGTTAGCTTGTCTCTCAGGAGTCATGTGTGGTTCCATAGCTTCCGCCAGTATTTGCTCTGAATTTTTACCAGCAGGTGTGTTATCCAGTTTAAGCCTCACGTTTAATCTTCTGTCAGTAATGCTATAGAGCTGTAACCAGCCTCTTACGGAATCCCGATAGTAATCGATGCCCTGATTGTTTGACAAATCTAAAAGAGTTAATGTCGTATTGAATTTTTCAATGGAATTGAAGCTGAAAATAAAAGTACTGCAGCCCTCATTGGTTACACCACAATTGCGCATGTGAAGTTCCTTTAGGTGGGTGTTGGCTTTTAATGCCTGGGCAATTTCTCCCACTTGGTTCTCGGTTAGAGGCGTGCCGGATAAATCCCACATTCTGAAGGTTGGGTCATTGCTCTGCAAGCGTTCAAGGCCTTTGGTATAGGGAATTGTGTCGCTGTTAAAAGTTCCGCCGTGTCGGTGTGACATAGTTGTCTCCTTAGTTGTTCTAATGTTATATGGATCCCGGATATTTTTCTTCGAAAAATTCCGGGATGACGTGGAAATACAATGATTCCCGAGTTACGTGGAAATACAATGATTCCCAAGTAACGTGGAAATACAATGATTCCCAAGTCAAGTTTTAAGAGGCTGCTACCCCTTAATTAGCTTTCGCTAAATCATCCAGCACAGCTTTCAAAAAGCGTGATGCTTCACCGCCTGTGGCGGCACGGTGATCAAAAGTCAGTGATAAAGGCATGAGTTTGCATGCTTGAGGTTTGCCATCGATCACATGCATTTCTTCACGTAATTTACCCGAACCTAAAATAGCCACTGTGGGTGGCACCACAATGGGGTTAGCATAACGACCGGCATAAATGCCGAAGTTACTCAAGGTAAAGGTGGCGCCTTGCAATTCATTGGCTGGTATTTGGCGGGATTTCACGCCATCTTTAATGTGATTAATGGCCTCGCGCAAGGTTTTGGCGTCTTTCTTTTGAGTATCTTTGATCACTGGTACGAATAAACCATCGGGAGTATCTACGGCGATGCCAAGATGCACGGCTTTATGAAATTCTAAGCTTAAATTTTTGCCGTCGAACCAAGCATTAAGTGTAGGCTCTTGTTGGCAACCAGCATTAATAGCGCGGATTAAACGGGCGGTAATATCTGTTTTGTCTGACCAAGCGGTGATGTTGGCATCATCTACTAGAGTGACAGGCACCACTTGAGCATGGGATTCGCTCATGGCTTTGGCCATGGTGCGACGTACGCCATGTATTTTTTCACCCTTGACGGTGGGGACTTGGCTAGTGCCTGACTCAGAGGCGCGTTTTACATCTTCAGCGGTGATTTGATCATTGGGGCCGGTGCCTTGCAGACTATCCAAGTCCACGTTTAAACGTTTGGCTAAGGAGCGCACGGCGGGTAAGACGCGGCGTGTTGTGCTGCCGCTTTTTTGTGGCGTAACACCCATGGCTGATTCTTCTAGTATGGTTTGGCCAACTTCGATACTGCCAGCTACGGTGGCACCTTCTTTGCCCGAGGCAACTTCTGCCGTACCATCGTCATCTTCAAATTCCACCAAAGCACCGTGGGTGTCGATGGTGTCACCTGCTTTGCCATAGAGTTTGGTGATTTTACCGCTGCGTGGGGCAGGGACTTCTACCACGGCTTTCGCTGTTTCCATGGAAACCATAAGTTCATCGGTTTCCACGGTATCGCCTTCTTTTACGTGCCATTCGTGGATTTCTGCTTCCGTTAGGCCTTCGCCGAGATCGGGCAGATGAAAAATCTTCATGCAGTGTTCCTCTTATGCGTATTCCATGACATCCATGACGGCTCTTCGAATACGAGCTTCGCTGGGCATGTAATGTTTTTCCATTTTAAAATAGGGCATTATGGTATCATAACCAGTCACCCTTTGTACAGGTGCGAAGAGGGAGGTCAAGGCTTTCTCAGCCAGATTGGCTGCAATTTCGGCGCCCACGCCACAATGGCGCGCCGCCTCATGGATGATGACACATCGTCCGGTTTTTTGTATGGATTGTAAAATGGTTTGCATATCCAGAGGCTTCACCGTAGCCACGTCGATGACTTCTGCTTCGATACCCTGGTCTGCCAATTGATTGGCCACGCGTAAAGTTTCATGCACCATGGCACCCCAAGTGACTAAGGTGATATCGCTGCCTTCACGCAAAATGAAACATTGATCAAGTGGTAAAGCTTTGCCACTGTCGGGCACATTTTGTTTGACCATACGGTAAATACGTTTGGGTTCTAAAAAGATTACAGGATCGGGGTCGCGAATGGCTGCTAGTAATAAACCATAGGCGCGAGCTGGTGAAGAAGGGATCACAACGCGTAAACCGGGGATATGGGCAAAAAGCGCTTCCGTACTTTCAGAGTGATGCTCTGGGGCGTGAATACCGCCACCAAAGGGGGCTCGAATGACTAAAGGACAAGTGAGGCGGCCGCGGGTGCGGTTGCGTAAACGAGCGGCGTGGCAAATGATTTGATCTACAGCTGAATAAATAAAACCCATGAATTGGATTTCAGCCACGGGTTTTAAACCTTGAGCAGCCATGCCCACAGCGGCACCCGCAATCATAGATTCTGCTAGGGGGGTATCTAAAACCCGGCCAGGGAAGCGTTCTGACAAACCTTCCGTGGCCCGAAAGACGCCACCATTCTTGCCGATGTCTTCACCCATCAAAACCACATCTTCGTCATTGGCTAATTCGTAAGCCAATGCTTGGTCCACCGCTTCAATTAATGTGATTTCACTCATGGGCGGCTCCTTGTGTTTGGGCAAATTCTAAAGCTTCTTGGCGTTGCTCACTTAAGCTCTCAGGTAATTCTTCATACAGATAATCGAATAAATCACTGGCGGCTTGGAGAGGGGTAGCCAAATATTCTTGGACACTGCTTTCCACGTCACTTTTACATTTGTCTAACAAAGCTTTTTCTTTGTTTTCGTCCCATTGGCCATTACTGTGCAAGTAATTTCTCAGTCTTAGGATGGGTTCTTTTAATTTGGCTTCATCATATTCATCCTGAGGGATATACCGTTTCGCATCGTCGGCCGTAGTATGGTCACAGAGACGGAAGGTCACAGCTTCGATGAGTGTGGGGCCCTTGCCTGAACGGGCTCGTTCCATGGCTTCATTCAATACATGCACCATGGCGATGATATCATTGCCATCTACTTGAACAACGGGCATGCCAGCGGCAATGCCTTTCTGAGCGAGGGTTTCCGCCCCTGTTTGAATTGAGCGTGGCACAGAAATAGCCCATTGATTATTGTTCACAACAAAAACAGTAGGTAGTTGCCAGTCGCCGGCTAAATTGAGAGCTTCATAAAAGTCCCCTTTAGAGGTGGCGCCATCACCAAGAGTGGCTAGGGATACGCGGGGTTCACTGCGATGCTTGAAGGCAAAGGCAACGCCCGTGGCGTGTAAGCATTGTGTGGCAATGGGGACGCAGAGAGGAAAATCTTCAATCCCCGCTTGGTAATTACTGCCTCGTTCGTCACCGCCCCAGTAATTTAGAATTTCTGACATTTTTACACCACGTTGTAGCATAGCAGCGTAATCACGATAGTAAGGGCATAGGACATCGTCAGCTGTCATGCAATGGCCTATGGCGGCGAAAACAGCTTCTTGGCCATAGCTGGAGGGGAAGGTGCCCATTTTACCCACGCGCTGCATATTGACAGCTTTACCATCAAATAACCGAGTGAGTACCATAATGCCATAGAGTCCAATTAGTTGGGTAAAATCTTTGGCAAAGGGGGGCGCCGATGGACTTAATTCATTATCTTCATTTAAAAATTGGTGATGTTCGATAGAAAATTCTGCAACAGTTGACACAGTCTGCTCCTCAGGTTGCTGACTGTGGCACATTGTACTGTTAACGGAGGCGTATTGCAGCCATTTCTTTGGCTATTACATTAGTAGGCTGCTTATTTTTCTTAGACTCTGTAAAAATATTCAACAAAACATTCTGGATTTGTGCAATTTTTTCACTTGCATTGTAATCTAACTCTAGATCAGGGTAGCGGGTAGCGGCATAAATTAGTCCACCTGCATTGATCACAAAATCCGGCGCATATAAGATATTTTTTCCTTGAAGTAATGCGCCTATCTCACTAGAAGATAACTGATTATTGGCTGATCCAGCAATAATTTTGCAATGTAATTTAGATAAGCTTCTTGAGTTAATCACCGCCCCTAATGCACAGGGTGAAAACACATCGCAATGGGTACTGCAGATGGCTTCGGGCGAAATAACCTCAGCGCCTAGCTCGCAGCCTATATTTTGAGCAAGCTGGTCATTTATATCACTCACAGTCAATTGTGCGCCTTCTTCCCGCAATTTTTTGGCTAAATGATAGCCTACATTTCCTACGCCCTGAATGGCTACATGAACATTTTCTAAACTGCTTTTGTCTAAATGAAATTGAACAGCGGTTTTTATGCCGTAGTAGATGCCCATAGCGGTATGGGGCGAAGGATCCCCCTGTTGTTGTGTTGTACCAGCTACATAGCTTGTCCGGGTGGCAATGATATCCATGTCGCTGACCTGAGTGCCACTGTCGATGGACGTTATGTAGCGACCACCAAGATCATCAATGAATTCGCCAACCTGCTCAAAGAAAGCCTGGCGGTCTTTGATGGCTTTAGGACGAATGATGGTCATTTTGCCGCCGCCAAGAGGTAATCCTGCTATGGCAGCTTTGTAACTCATGCCACGACCCAGGCGTACGGCGTCTTTGATGGCTGATTGCAAATTATCGTAGGGTATACAGCGGCAGCCCCCTAAAGCGGGGCCTAGTTTTGTACTATGGATGGCGACGATGGCTCGTAAACCCGTGGGTTTATGGAATTTTAGATGCACTTCACCATAGTCTTGAGATTCAATGTAGTCCACTAACTCGCCAGGTTCAGCGATGCGGCCTAAGAGGGATTCTTCCCGCATGGGCGTTTCCTTCAGTAAATCTTCTCTAGAAAGCCTAGTTCAAATGTGCCAAGATGGCTAGCGGCTATACAGCCCCTAACTTAGATTGACGTTTTTTATGCAAGAGGTCTCTATGAAAAAATTAACCACCTTTACCCTAGCATCTGTGTTTGCTGGAAGTTTGATGGCCAGCATGGCTTTTGCAGCACCTCAACCAGGCGCGAATGGGCAATCACCCATGGGATTAAAAAAGCACTGGCGTTTGCCCATGAACAAAGTTTCTTTTATATTGACGGATAAGCAATGGGTTACCACAAATACCGCCTTAGTGACTGTGGAAGTGAACAGCACATTGGATAAACAAAGTGCATCCAGTAGTCAACAGCCCGTAGCTCAATTGGCTAACTTAAATAAATTATCTCAGGGTGAGTGGCATTTAACCCAAATCAACCAAACCCAAAATAGTTCAGGTCTTGAGCAGGTTACTATGGTGGCTCAAGCTCGTTTGCCCCAAAGCGGTTTAAGCGATATTCGTGCTAAGGCCAAAGCTATGAGTAAGCCTGGTTTGAAATATACGGTGAATAACATTGGTTACACGCCTAGCTTGGCTGAAATTGAAGCGGTTCAAGCAACATTAAGGCAAGAGATCTATCAAGAAGCTAAGGCTGAATTGGCTCGTTTGAATGCGGTTTATCCCGATGAGCAATTCTATTTGCACAAGATTAAATTCGGCAATGGTATGGGATCCGATCCTCAGCCTCGCATGCTAGTAGCCGCAAAAATGGCTCAGCCCATGGGTGGCAGCGCTGTGAGCCAGCAGCTGGTTTTATCGGCTAAAGTAGTACTGGCTTCAAAGGCGAAAAAATAGCCTATACTTAAGGGATATGGGGGCTAAATGCCATTAAGCCCCTATTATCTGATTCTCTAGAGGAGGCATAAATGCGAACACCATTAAGCGTATTGCTGCAGAAAAAGGGCGGTTATTCTTATAACGTGTCCCCTGAATCCAGCATTTTTGATGCCATTGCCAAAATGAAACAAGCCAAAGTAGGTGCCATGCTCATCCTAACGGGAGAACGTCTTGTGGGTATCTTCACAGAACGGGATGTGCTTCTTAAAGTCGTGGATTCGGATATGGATACGCGTAAAGAACCCGTGAGTAAAGTGATGACAAAAGATCCCTTTACCATGTCACCGGATATGACCGTGGGCCAAGCCATGGCATTAATCAGTGAAAAACGTTTTCGTCATATTCCCGTTGTGGAAAATGGAACATTGGTAGGTGTGTTATCCAGCGGAGATTTGACACGCTTTGTTGTGGAAAACCAAAAGTTTGAAATTACGGAATTGAAGAAATACATTTCTCAATAGGATTTCATTGTCAAGGAAGAGGAAAGGCATGCGGCGTTTTAATATATTCCAGCCCTTTTGGATGAGCTTTTACTCTAAGCCATTATATCGTGATGTGGGCCAGAAATGGTCCGGAGTAGGGTTCCTTTATCTTTTGCTATTATTAGCCCTCTGTTGGATCCCCATGATGTTTATGATGGATAGGGCCGTAGATAACTTTGTTTATGGTTATGCGAACCATGTAGCGAAAAATATCCCAGAAATCACTGTAACCAACGGCATTGTTACCATCGACAAAGAAGTGCCTTATTTTATTAAAGATAATAAAGGAAATATCTTTGCCGTAGTGGATACGACAGGTGATTATACCAGTCTAATGCATTCGCCAGCCCAAATCATTTTAACAAAAAGCAAATTTTTCATGAAAGAGGGCGATGGCAAAATCAAAGAAGTCCAGATTCCACCCACAGCTAATTTCACCTTGGGTCAAACCCAAGTGCAGCAGGGACTAGGGTTTATTGGTCGCTGGTCGGCTTATATAACTTACCCCATAATGGTTTTAGCCTCTTTTATCTATCGCATCATACAGGTGCTTATCTACGCTGCCATAGGTGCACTTATTTTAATGCGAGTGATGAAAGTAAAATTAGATTACCAACAGTTGGTTCGGTTGTCCGTCATAGCCGTTACGCCAGCCGTTATAATTAGCACCATTCTATCGCTGTTAGGCATTAGTTTTCCCTTTGAATGGTTGTTGTATTTTGTATTAGCCATGGCTTATATCATGTTTGGCATTGGTGCAAATCGGACGGAGTCCGAATTACCAAAGGTGGAAGCCAGTCAGAAATGACGTTAATAACGTAGGTGTGGAACCCACCATAGGGAGATGAAATGAAAGGGACGATGCTAGGGAGTTTAGGTGCCATGATTTTGGCAGTGAGTTTATGTGGCGTGGCCCAAGCCGCCACCAGTTATAATTCTTTGCCTGTGCGCCAATCCAACGCTATGTTGCCCCAACCCTATAAACCTGTGCAACAGGATGTCGTGGGTGGCCCTGACGTAGTGGACAATACTTTAGATTTAGACCCCATCGATCCCTATATTCTCATGACCGCCGATACGTTAATCGCAAGGCCTCTACTACTCGGTGCCACAGCCGTAGGGGTAGGGGTATTTGTGGTGTCATTGCCCTTTAGCTTCTTAGGGGGGAATGTAGGTGATTCGGCGGATGCTTTGGTTAAGGTACCAGCCGTAGCCACTTTCCAACGCTGCCTCGGTTGTAAATAACGCCCATATACGGGCCATCTTGCTTTAACATTCTTTTCAAAATGCTCATGTACGTTCCTGTACACTGCGCTTTCTCATCGTATGTTAAAGCAACCTGACCTCGTATCTGTGCGTTTTCCTATTTGGGTTATAAATAACGCCCATATACGGGCCATCTTGCTTTATTTAAAATTCCCTCAAGACATGGATAATGAACGTCGATCTGTTATTACACCACTCTCTGAAAGTCAGTAGCCTACCTTGCATGAAGCAAAACAAACTCTGACAAAATACCGTAGCCTGTAAAGACATTGCTTATGGGGCGCCGTGAGAAATTATTCATAATTCAGTAAGTTGTGATTTTTCCTGAATCTATAGCCGTATCCTGGACTATACTTCATCTATGATAGAATCTGTAATCAGGAGTTGAAATATGAAAACTATGTTATGGGTAAAAACAAGTGTACTTGCCGGTTTGTTATGCATAATGTCTACAGTTCATGCTGATCAAGGATCAAATGCAAAATTTAATCTTGTGCTTTCTAACAATAGTACGATTGCAGGTGGAGGCCCAACAACTGTACCCAGCATTCGCGTAAAGCCAGAAAATTATTCCGTCAGTCATTGTAGTTCAGGGTGTAGTTGGAATGTAGTGATTGATGCAAAACAGAATAATTCTGACTTGGCCAATCAAGAGATGATATTCCCTCTTGGTAAAGACGGTCATGATATCACGGTAGAGTTTAGTATAGATATTAAAGATAGTGAGAATGCCCCTTATCAACATAGATTCTGTAAAGTTACAATAAAAGCTAAGCGAGGCAGCGCTGTTTCAGAAGTTACGGCAGAAGCATCAACAAATAGCCCTAGCTACAGTTGTAACGCCTATGTAGATCCATATCCGTGGAATTGTGAAAAAACTGTTATGGTACAAGTACAGAGAAAGTGATTGCATAGTGGACACTTAATAAGCTTATTGAGCGCTTACCAAAATGCTCATGTACGTTCCTGTACACTGCGCTTTCTCATCGTATGTTAAAGCAACCTGACCTCGTATCTGTGCGTTTTCCTATTTAGGTTGTAAATAACGCCCATATACGGGCCATCTTGCTTTGTTCCTGTCATCCTGGAATTTTGCATAGCAAAATATCCAGGATCCAGAGCTGCAATAACGACAGTCTGGATCCCGGCTTTCGCCGGGGTGACGATTGTGAAGTTGTAAATAATCTCCATCTATTAGCTGTAGACCAGGGTCTCAAGACGTTCTATACCCCGCTTATCAGTTGAAACGATGTTTCGGTCTGCGCCATCGTATCGTTTCGGTTTACGCTGGCTATGGTCACTGTTAATAGCAGTGCGCTCAGCCCGTTCTTCATCGCCGGGACAAAAAGTACTACAGTGGGCTGCAATATTAGCGCTAGTGGCTGATATGCAACGTGAGGTTTGCGATGTCATGCTATGCCAGGAACGGCGCACATGTCCGCCTGCGCTAGAGAGCCTATTGCTCACATTAGCCCCTAGAGAAGATTCCGCAATCTTTCCTGCAAAATAATCTGCAAAGAAAATCGCTATGGGTAGTAGCATTGAAATAAATCCCAGGGCTATGGAAATATACCCCATGACCTCATAGGCGATACTTCCTTCGTATTCAATATCGACTGGCAAGTCACAGGCTTGGCGCGAGCAGAGAAAAGTTGTTGCCAGAGCTTTATCTGGATAGTGGGGGCGGGAAGCCCAGAGACAGCCTTAAGCTGTCTCTGTGTTGCTTTCCCGTTCGGGTAGCATGATATTGAGCTCTAGAACTGAACAATCATCTTGTTGATCCAATTCTACTTTCACCTGGTCGCGATCGATTTTCACGTATTTCGCAATCACGTCAATCAATTCTTTTTGCAAAATAGGCAAGTAATCGGGGCCACTACGTTGGTTACGTTCGTGGGCAACGATGATTTGTAACCGTTCTTTTGCAATACTGGCCGTATTTTTCTTAGAAGAGCGGAATATGTTGAGTATGCTCATGCCGGGACTTCCTCCTTGTTGAACAGGCGTTTGAAAAAGCCGCGTTTTTCAGCGGTGGTAAAGCGCATAGGTACATCTTCACCCAAGAATCGTGCAACCATATCGGTATAGGCGATGCCCGCATCGGAATTTTCATCGCGAATAACAGGCACACCAGCATTAGACGCTTTCAATACCGCTTGTGATTCAGGGATAACACCGATAAGAGGGATACCCAAAATGTCTTGGATATCCTTTATTGCTAACATATCACCGCGATCAACACGGCTAGGTGCATAACGGGTGATCAATAAGTGTTCTGTAATTCTATCTTCGCCTTCTTCGGCGCGTTTGGATTTGCTGGATAAAATACCTAGGATGCGATCAGAATCTCGTACTGATGACACTTCAGGATTAGTAACAACGATAGCGCTATCAGCAAAATAAAGGGCCATATGGGCGCCTTTTTCAATACCGGCCGGAGAATCACAGACAATGTAATCGAATTCTTCCTTCATTTTATTTAGTACTTTTTCTACGCCTTCCGTGGTGAGAGCATCTTTATCACGAGTTTGTGAAGCAGGTAAGATATAAAGGTTTTCAATGTTTTTGTCACGAATGAGCGTTTGTTTTAAATTGGATTCTTCATTAATTAAATTGATGAAGTCATAAACAACTCGTCGCTCGCAACCCATAATTAAATCTAAGTTACGCAGTCCCACGTCAAAATCGATAACAACGGTTTTAAAACCCCGTAGAGCTAAGCCAGTAGCAAATGCCGCTGATGTTGTGGTTTTACCCACGCCACCTTTCCCTGAAGTTACAACAATAATTTTGGCCAAAGCTTTGATCCTCACGCTTAATAAACAAACCGCGCACAACGGGCGGAAACTCGCTAACACTATACGTTTGACGAGAAACAGTCAATAGGCCATATCCCATCTTCATGACCTTTTAAAGCTAGGAACATCACATCATCTAGGTGAGAATAAAAGTATTTTTATAAAGCGTGAAGAAAATTTCCAGAGCTTTTTAATGCTAGGCAATGAGTAAACTTTCGCCTTCCAAATAAACATTGGCATTTTGGCAACGCAATTGTCGTTTATCATCACTCTTGAGGACGTAGAGGCCTCCAATGGAAACCATTTCAGCATCCATGTCGCGGCAAAAGATGCGTGCTTGGTTATTGCCTGAAATACCAGCCAGAGCGCGACCTCTTAAGGTGCCATAGACGTGGATATGCCCATGAGCCAAGAGTTCAGCGCCATTGCTGACAGAACCTGTGACAATGAGATCACCCTTGGAATAAATTTGTTGACCGGAACGTACGGGGTCGGTGATGATTTTGGTGGTATTGGTTGTAGCAAATTCATTGGTTTTGCTGGAAGGTTCCGTTTTATTATCAGAGGGCGATACATTGGACATGGGGGCTAGGCCCGCTGCCTTGGCCTCAGCCAACAAATCCTCACTGGCATTACACACACCCACAGGAATAATATGGTTCTCCCTTAAACACTGGGCAATGGCAGGAAAGTCTACCGATTGGTCTGATGGTAGCTTGCTTAAATCCAATACCATAGGGGTATAATGGAAAAAGTTAGGTGCCTTAGCAATGGTTTCTTGTAAATGTTCATTGAATGCTTCGATGTCTGAGTTGTACAAATAAAGAACGCTCAATGTAAAAAGACTGCCTTTCAGCTTAAAACAGCTGTGGGTTTGTTCCGTGGCTTCACTCATGGTCTGCATAATCCTAGCTATACTTAGAGAGGCTATTCTCGCTCAACTGCGATAGGAAGGGAAGTACTTCACCATGAATCATCATCAGGAACAGGAAAAAATTTGGTTGGCTCAATACCCCGATAGGGTGCCACCAGAGATAGATAGGTTACCCTATGACAACTTGAATGACTTTTTTGAAGAAAAGTGTCAACAGTTTACCGACGGCACCGCCTTTATTAACATGGGGCAAAGTCTCACCTATAATGAGCTAGAAAAGCAAAGCCGGCATTTTGCTGCTTATCTGCAATTCTTGGGATTGGAACCCGGCGCTCGTGTAGCCTTAATGTGTGTGAATGTATTGCAATACCCCATTGCCATGTTTGGGATTTTGCGCGCAGGCATGGTGGTGGTTAATGTGAACCCCCGTTACAAACCCCAAGAACTGCAACATCAATTATGCGATTGCCAGGCAGAAGTCATCGTCATCTGTGATTTTTCGGCTCACGTGTTACAAGCCGTATTGGATAAAACAAATGTCCGCCATGTCATTACCACAAAAATTGGCGATGCCTTGCCTTTCCCTAAATCCTTGCTCATCAATTTTTACCTCAAATACATCGCCAAAAAGGTGCCTTCATATACTCTGCACCAGACGGTTTGTTTCAAACAAGCGTTGGCCAAAGGGGCAAATTTATCTTTACAGAAAGTGAAGTTATCCCAAGAAGACTTGGCTTTTTTGCAATATACTGGCGGCACTACTGGGGTGGCTAAAGGTGCCATGCTAAGTCACGGGAACCTGTTGGCAAACATCATGCAAATCATTGCTTGGGTGGGGCCTAACATGGATGGAGAGCAATTCGTTGTGACGGCTCTGCCGCTCTATCACGTATTTGCTTTAACAATTAATTGTTTAACCTTTCTAAATTATGGCGCGACTAATTTACTCATAACTAACCCCACGGATATACCGGCATTTGTTAGTGAATTAGAAAAATATCCCTTTACCGTATTAGTAGGTATTAATACGTTATTTAACGTGCTTTTACATAACCATCGTTTCCAAAAGTTGGATTTTTCTACCCTGCAATTAAGTTTTTGTGGTGGCATGCCCACCCAGGAAGATGTAGCTAATCGATGGCAGAAAATCACAGGCAAGGCTATTGTCGAAGGGTATGGGTTAACAGAAGCTTCACCAGTGATCAGCGCAAATCCTCTAACCACAACGGCTTTCAATGGAAGCATTGGTATGCCACTGCCGTCTACGGAGATCCAAATTCGAGACAAAGAGAATAACCTAGTGGGTTTGGACACGCCGGGTCAGTTATTTGTACGTGGTCCTCAGGTGATGTCTGGGTATTGGCGCATGCCCGATGAAACAGCTCATGCCTTGGATGAGAACGGTTGGTTATCCTCAGGAGACGTTGCGACCTTGGATGCACAGGGATATTTGCGTATTGTAGATAGAATCAAAGATATGATTTTAGTGTCGGGCTTTAATGTGTATCCTACGGAAGTGGAAGAAGTTATTATGTTAATGCCCGAGGTCGAAGAGGTGGCTGTAGTTGGAATTACCCACAAAGAAACCGGCGAAGCAGTGAAAGCTTATGTCATCAAAGAAGTGGATGATTTGAGTGAAAATGAGATTAAAGACTTTTGCCGTGAACGTTTAACGGGATATAAAATCCCTAAGTATATTGAATTTCGTGACTTTTTGCCTAAGTCTGTTGTGGGTAAAATCCTGCGGCGCGAGTTGCGGGATGAATCTAAAATATAGAGGAACCATTGAGTAATCAAATACAATGAGGTGGTTTGGGTAAACCCGAAATTTTACAGCCTTGCTTTACCGGGCCGTCAGGAAATAATTTATAAAGATAGGGGCTTTTGGCTTTGTCTTCGCCTAATTCTTGTTTCACATAATTGACGAAACCACGCATGGTGGGTAGGTGTCGATAGGTTTCGTTAAATTGGCGTAATAAAAATAGGATCTCCCAATGCTCAGGGGTCAGGTCAAGGCCTTCTTCTCCCGCAATGAAAAGCGCTACCTCTTCATTCCAATCGCTTGAATGGGCAAGATAACCTTGCTTGTCACGTTGTAATATCATAACTCTATTATCCGGGAAAATTGAGACATGAGTTGAATCATAGTTGCATCATCCACCAATTCTACGTCGATGGATAAATCATCGGCCTGCAAGTCATAGTGTCCTAAGGACGTGGCATGCACGTAGGGTGGGGGTATGTCATAGAGGGGCAGGGATTGCAGAGTCGCGGCCAACTTATCTTGGCTTTTTGCCAAATGTAACACGCCCGCATCGCAATAGAGTAAATTCACTGGAATATTAAAGGCGGTAAAGCTTAAGATAAATTCAAAATTCTCTTGAAAGATTTCTATGGTCTGAGGCTCTTGGCGTTGAATAATTAAGTATGGCATCATAACACCATAAAACCTTCCACTTGGGTGGTGATTTCCATAAAGGAACCTAAACCACAAATTTCAAAACCCGGGGCTAAGTTAGCTTGGTCTTTTTGGGTGTCTTGGTATATACCGCGTTTTACGGCAGAACTGATGCATACCAGGAGGGGGAAATCATGGTTTTGTGCTAGGGCATGCCAGGCTGTTGCTACATCCAGTGCTTCTGATGGTATCTGCCCCTGAGCGTGATACACCCCATCACCATGGAAAAAGACTTGTGCGATAGTATGCCCTGCTTGCAACAAAGCTTGCGAGGTTTCGATGGCGCTAGTATTGGGGGGGGAACGAACGAGTAATTGATAATTCACGGGTTAACTCAAAGCCGCACCTTGCGGTGCGGCGCAATGGTTTTAACGACGGCCGCTGAAGGCTGCCAAAATATTTAATAAACTAATGAATAAATTATACAGTGCTACATACAGTGTAATGGTGGCCATAATATAGTTACGCTCACCACCGTGAATAATGGCGCTGGTTTGAAATAGAATGAAGCCCGATGAAATGAGTACAAAGGCACCTGACACAAGGATATTCAATATGGGCATGTGGAATATTAAACCGGCAATCCCTGCTAAGAAGGCTACCAGAATCGCTACCATTAAAAAGCCACCCATGTAACTGAAATCTTTGCGGCTGGTTAGGGCATAGGCTGATAAGGCGAAGAAAATTATGCCCGTTGCACCTAAACTGGTCATTACCAATTGTGCCCCATTGACATATGCATGCACATAAATATTGATAATGGGGCCGAGAGTAAAACCCATGAAACCCGTGAGAGCAAAGATGGAGACCAACCCCCAAGAGCTGTTACGCAAATGTGAAGTCAAAAACAATAGGCCAAAGTAGCCGATGATGGTAATGAAGGGGCTCATGGGCCGTGCATTCATCACCATGGCTAGGCCAGCCGTCGCGGCACTGAATACCAAAGTCAGGGCCAAAAGGATATAAGTGTTTCTCAGGACCCTATTAGAGGCCAAAATGGATTCTTGGCTACGGGTCACAGTGGTATTCGTTGGTTGCATAATTGAGCTCCAATCAATGACTAATGTGGTTATCCTAACATAGTGTAGACCAGTTATCCATCAGGGCGCACCATAATTGAGCATCCTGGAAAATGACATTATTTTTCTTAACCTATTGTAAAAATGATTTTTTTAGTGTAAAAACTCCAGGCTTCCTTTGTATAATGGAAGTATGAGCATGGCACTATGCATGCAACGAATGCAGTTTGTGCGAATATTTCAGAAAAAATGCGGTAGAGGCTTTTAGCGTACAGTTTTTTCGGGTATTCTCCTACGGATATTGTGGAGAGGTGGCTGAGTGGTCGAAAGCGGCGGTCTTGAAAACCGTTGAGGGGAAACCCTCCCAGGGTTCGAATCCCTGCCTCTCCGCCAAATACAGCTGCTAACCAGAATCACGGAGTTCAATCTTGATTACAGTAATGATTGTCGATGACCATGATTTAGTACGTCTTGGTATCAAAAGGATTCTTAGCGAGATCAATGGCATCAAAGTTGTTGGTGAGGCTAATAGCGGTGAAAATGCCGTTCAGATGGCTAAAGAAAAAACACCTAATGTGGTTTTAATGGATGTGAAAATGCCTGGTATGGGTGGTATTGAAGCTACTCGTCGTGTTTTGCGTCAAGATCCTGACATTAAGGTGCTGGCCGTTTCTTCCTGCGACGATGAACCATTTCCCACTCGATTATTGCAAGCAGGTGCAACGGGTTATATCACCAAAGGCTGTGCGCCTGATGAAATGGCTCATGCTATACGTGCAGTGCATGTGGGGCAGCGATATATCAGCCCTGCCATAGCCGAGCAATTGGCGATACGCCACCTCTCTAAGAAAGAAGCGTCACCTTTTGATATTTTATCGGATCGCGAATTACAAGTGATGATGATGATTACTCAAGGTTACAAGGTGCAAGATATTTCAGAGCAATTGAAATTAAGCCCTAAAACCGTCAATAGTTACCGTTATCGCTTATTTGAAAAACTTTCCATTCACAATGATGTGGAATTAACTCACTTAGCTATTCGACATGGTATGTTGAGTGAAGAGAATTTACAAATTCCTGCCTTGAAGGCTATTCGTGATGTGCAAGTGAGTACGGAAGTCACTGAAGCGTCTAATTCCGATGCGCCGATTTCTCCTGAAGAAGATTAACCTTTAATTGACAGCGCTGGTGTACCAGCGCTGGACAGCTTGCCCATGGCCACTTTTGATCCCAAGCAATTCTTAAAAACCTTGCCCCACCGGCCAGGGGTTTATCAGATGCTGAATGAAAAAGGCGATACCATTTACGTGGGTAAAGCTCGAGATTTAAAAAAGCGCGTCAGCACTTATTTTCAAAAGAAAGATGCCGGCAGCAAAACCAGCGCCATGGTTGCAAAAATTGCCAAAATCATTACAACCGTAACCCCGTCGGAAAATGAAGCCTTGCTCTTAGAGAGTAACCTCATTAAACAGTTACATCCTCGCTATAATGTTTTATTGCGCGACGATAAAAGCTACCCCTATATTATTCTTTCTCAAGATACTGATTATCCCCGATTGGATTTCTATCGCGGCAGTAAGCGGCAAAAAGGTCGTTATTTTGGGCCTTTTCCCAGCGTGGCGGCCGTGCGTGATACCTTGAATCAATTGCAAAAAATATTTAAGTTGCGTCAATGCCGAGATAGTTTTTTTGCCAATCGTACGCGCCCTTGTTTGCAGTATCAAATTCAGCGTTGCACAGCACCCTGTGTTAAATACATAACGCCCGAAGATTACGCCAAAGATGTAGATCACACAGTCATGTTTTTGCAGGGGAAAAGCCAAAGCATATTAACTGCATTAACCAAGCAAATGAAAGAGGCATCCGAGAGTACAGATTACGAGTTGGCAGCTCATTATCGCGATCAAATTAGCAGTTTGCGCCGCATACAGCAGGAACAAAATGTACTGGGCCAGAAAGGCGATGTGGATGTTATCGCCTTGGTGCAAGATGATTATAAAAATGTGAGTTGCATAAGCTTGCTGTGTATTCGCAATGGTCAAGTGTTAGGGCAAAAATCCTTTTTTCCAAAAGTGCCTAAAGGGGAGGGGGACAGTGATATTATGGCGTCTTTCATTGCGCAGTTTTATTTGATTGGCTCAAGACAGCAAGCCATACCTAAAGAATTAATTCTTTCCTCTGATATAGATGATGCAACTTGGCTAGAGAATGCTTTGAGTGAAGCCGCCGAGAGTAAAGTGAGTTTATCCACCCATGTACGTAGCCAGCGAGCTCAATGGTTAAAGATTGCAATGATGAATGCGAAGCAAACCTTGCAATCTCATTTGGATGAACAAAATCATTATTACCAACGTTTTGAAGCTTTACGCAGAGCTTTTTCTTTAGATACTTTGCCCGTTCGCCTAGAATGTTTTGATGTGAGCCATACCATGGGCGAAGCCACGGTAGCATCCTGTGTGGTGTTTGATGAAAAAGGCCCGAGAACCAGTGATTATCGTCGTTTTAACATTAAAGATATTCAATCTGGTGATGATTACGCCGCTATGCGTCAAGCATTGCAACGTCGTTATACACGCTTGAAAAAAGGCGAAGGCCTCTTGCCGGATATTTTATTTATTGATGGTGGTAAAGGGCAATTAACTCAAGCCCAACAAATCCTCGAAGAATTACAAGTGTCAGGTTTATTGGTCATAGGTATTGCTAAGGGACCAGAGCGCAAACCAGGCATGGAGACTTTGTTCATTATGGGGCAAAATCGACCCATTCATTTAGCGCCTGATGCGCCAGCATTGCATCTTATTCAACATATAAGAGATGAGGCTCATCGCTTTGCAATAACGGGTCACAGAGCTAAACGAGACAAACAGCGGCAGACCTCCACCCTAGAAAACATTCCCGGAGTAGGGGCCGTAAAACGCAGGGAATTACTACAGCATTTCGGTGGCTTACAAGCGGTCAAGCGTGCTAGTATTGATGAGTTGGCTAAAGTGCCAGGCATTAGTCATGCCTTAGCCAGTCAGATCTACGATATTTTGCACGCTTGAGTTCTTATTGAAAGGTTGCCAGCAGGGAGATGAGGTTGTGACCATACCAACATTACTGACATTACTCAGAATTGTTTTAATTCCCTTTTTCATTCTATTTTTTTACCTTCCTCTTCATTGGGGCCATTGGATAGCGGCACTGATTTTTACCTTTGCCGCCATCACCGATTGGCTGGATGGTTATCTAGCCCGTGCCTTAAAACAAACTTCCGCTCTAGGGGAGTTTTTAGATCCCGTAGCCGATAAATTGATTGTAGCCTTCGCCCTGGTATTAATAGTCGGGCAACCCTATTTACATTATTTAGCTATTCCTGCAGGCATAATTGTTTGTCGTGAAATAGCTATTTCAGCCCTAAGGGAATGGATGGCCGAGCTAGGCAAACGTGCAAGCGTGGCCGTTAGCTATATAGGTAAAATTAAAACAGCTTTGCAAATGGTCGCCATCATCGTGTTATTAGCCTACCGCCCAGGCCCTGATCACATTTTGCTCTATGTGGGGTATGTATTTATCTACCTAGCCGCCATTGCAACGCTTTGGACCATGGTCATGTACCTGCGCGCTGCTTGGCCACAATTGAAAAATTCCATACATGCTCAAACAGATGAAACATCAAGTCACACAAATACTTGACACTTCTCAAGGGTAGTTTAGAATACTCGCACAACAGATTGCGGGAATAGCTCAGTTGGTAGAGCACAACCTTGCCAAGGTTGGGGTCGCGAGTTCGAGTCTCGTTTCCCGCTCCAAGTTTTTAGACAACAATGCGTTGTCTCGCCACATTAATTATATTAGGTGTTCACCGGCTGGGTGGCAGAGTGGTTATGCAGCGGCCTGCAAAGCCGTGGACGCCGGTTCGATTCCGGCCTCAGCCTCAATTTAAGGGGTGCGCTGTCAATTCGCTAGGCTGAGGCGTAGCTTATGGATTTTCGAGCATCGTAGCGCAGTTGACACGTTAGTCAATGAGCAACGAAGCACAGGAAATCCATAAGATATGGCCACTATAGCAGAATTGTCAGCACACCCACTGCCCGGGTGGCGAAATTGGTAGACGCAAGGGACTTAAAATCCCTCGGAGGCAACTCCGTGCCGGTTCGACTCCGGCCCCGGGCACCAACTACTTTATAGGTGAGATACATTCATGGCCCAAATGGATATTCGCTGGCAGCAACGCTTAAATAATCTCAACAAAGCTCTAGAGCAATTAGGAGGTGCTGTTGATTTATCAAAGCAGCGTCAATTATCTTTGTTAGAGCAACAAGGCTTGATACAAGCTTTTGAATTTACCTATGAGCTTGCTTGGAATGTTATAAAAGATTATGCCTACTTCCAGGGAAATACGGCTATAACTGGACCTCGGGATGCAAGTCGCGAAGCATTTAAAATGGGTTTGCTTGATGATGGCGATGTGTGGATGGAGATGATTAAAAGCCGCAATCAAACGTCTCATACCTATAATCAACCATTAGCTGACAAGATTGTAGAACAAGTTGTCAACGCCTATTATCCTGCTTTCAAAGCATTTAGCGAAAAGATGGAAAGCTTAAAAGCATGAGCCATTCGCAAGCAACACGCTATGGACTGAAAGAAAGTCACATTGCGATAATGCAAGATATCTTTAAACAATATTCAAAGGTTGATCGAGTTATTTTGTACGGTTCTCGTGCGAAAGGGAATTATAGGCCGAATTCAGATATTGATTTAACTTTGCAAGGTGAGCAGCTTAACTACAGTGATCTTGTTGCCATAGAGAATGCCTTGGATGACTTGTTGCTTCCTTATACCATCGATCTTTCTATCTATCGGCAAATTGAAGATCCTGATCTCATGGAACACATTGAACGAGTCGGGCTAGAATTTTACGCGAAATCTTAAGTGTCTGTATTAAGTACTTAATCCACCCATGCAACGGATTCTTAAGCCCTATGCCATGGGCGTTGTTCTCTTATGGAATATTTGCTAAAATTCTCGCCAGTGTATATACCAATCATGACATAAAGGGACTGCGCTACTGTATAAACGGATTAATAACCTTAGCGCCGCAGCCTTCGAAGTCTTTTTGATTGCCTGTGGCAATATCAAAACCCTGACTAAAAGCAATTGCCGCGATTTGGCCGTCGGGCACACTCATGGGTCGCCCCATACTTTTTCTTGTGGACATGATGTCGCCGTAGCGCTGTACTGCTTTTTCGTCAAAGTTTAAAATACGCTGGGTAAAACCTTTTTGAATGAATTCCTCGAATTTTGCTTCTAATCTTAAACGGCGTCTGCCTTTGGGCAAGGATTTTAAACCATAGTTTATTTCAGCAATGGTGATGGTGGATAGATAGAGGTTCTGTGACCCTTGATTATTCAACCAATGAATTATTTCAGGGCGTGGTGAAGTGCGCATGACTTCAGAAATAATGTTGGTGTCCAATAAAATCATTCTGAAAAATCCAAAGGATCATGAGGCGGGTGCTCAGGTAATTCTAAATCAACGCCATTGTCCTGTCCAAAGATTTCATTGGCTAAATCGCCCAATTGCTTGGGAGCAGATACAGCGCGTATTAAAATTTGCCGCACCTCTTCTTCCATGGAAAGATTATGGTACGCAGCCAATAGTCTTAACATTTTAATTACATCATCATCCAATTTACGGATGCTTAGATTTGCCATGGGAGCTCCTGAATCACTGCTTACCCATAATGATAGCATCTGATAGCAATGCTATCAAGTGAAAGCATTACCCTCGCTCCCAGTATGAGCTTTACACCGTCTAATATTTAGGCTTCAATAGCCCTATGTACGCCATCAATGCAAATTTTGGAGACTCTAGCATCGCGGCCATTCAGTGGTGCGTGGAGCAAGGTGTTGCGCCGCTATATGTGGTTTATGTGAAAACTGGCTGGGAAGCCGTTTCTTGGCAAGTGCGTTTGGATGAAGCCGAGAGTTGGGTCAAAAAATTGGGCTTTCAGTGGGTGGTTTTGGATCCCAAAGAAAAATTCACTCAACTGGTAGAAGCACGCAAACATTTCCCCAGTGTGAAGTTTCAATGGTGCGCCAGCATAATGAAGGGCCTGCCTTTTTTAGCTTGGTTAGATGAGCTGGATCCTAGCTGCGAAGCGATTATTATTCAGGGTAAGAGTGGGGTGATTACACCAAGGCCCGTAGCGGAATATCTAGAAGAAAGCGAGCACCACGGCTTTCGTAAAGCCTGGTACCCCTTGCATGGCCATGATCAAGCAGCCATGGATGCTTTACTGAAACGGGCAGGCTTTGAGCCTTTACACCATCGTAGCCAAGAATGCGATCCCTGTATTCATAGTATCCCGGCGGACTTCAAAAGATTGGCAAAAGAGGATATCCTTAGGCTTGCTGCCCTAGAGAAAGCCCTGGGCAAACCTATGTTTGAAAAACCTATCCAAGAGATGGTAAATGAAGCGCAGGATTCTTCTGAGGATGGCCAGTTTGTAAACATGGGTTGCGGCGATCCCTTTGGTTGTGGCGACTAGGGTCTATGTATGGCCGCCCTGGTAGAATTGTAAACAGAGAGATGGAACAATGACATTTTTAGTAAAAGAAAGCTGCATTCGCTGCAAATACACCGATTGCGTGGAAGTGTGTCCTGTGGATTGCTTTTATGAAGGCCCCAACTTTTTAGTCATCGATCCCGATGAATGCATCGATTGCGCTCTGTGTGAACCAGAATGCCCTGTGGATGCCATTATTTCTGAAGATGATATGCAAGATGGCGATCAGGAATACTTGAAGCTGAATGCCGAGCTTGCGAAAAAATGGCCCAACATTACCGAAAAGAAAGATGCTCCGGCCGATGCTGACGATTGGGTGGAAGTAAAAGAAAAGCGGCAGTATTTAGAAACTTAGACTTGAGAGTTTGTTGGTTATACCTCCACATACCCCAGACATTAACGTGTCCAGGGCATGGGATTAAACAGGTTTAACGAATATCCTTGATGCCCCCGGATACTTCATAGCCATATTGGTTTTTTTGTTCCACACGTAAAACTTCCACCATGGTCTCCAAGGGTGGGATTCCATTGTCTTCGGCGTGAACCAACAATTCCAATAACATGCCTGGGATTAAGATTTTTTGGGTTTCGAACAGCAGTTCACGGGTAGAAAGGCCTTTGCGGCGACCTTGGCCATTTTCACCGGAACCGATAACGGTAAAGGTAATATCTTCTATAACATCCTTGACCAGAGTGTTTTGAATACTCATGGTACCTCCTTAATGTATTATGTCTTCCTTTTTCCTTGTGTCACCAGCATAAGACTATGTGGCTTCACAGACCCTAGGTTTCTATACTTTCGAAGTAAAGTCAACAATGATTTGGTATAATAACGATTGGTTTTGTGGGAAAATACCCCGGGAAGCTAGGTGAATTTTCTTAGTGATGTTGAAAAACAGGACTGGTTTTTTTACTTCAAAGTAAGTCTTTATGCAGGAAAATAATTAATAGGACACAGTAGGTTATGAAAGAAACCTCATGCAAAATCTTAGTTATTGATACCAGTTCAGAAGCTTGCTCTTTGGGTTTAATCCTGGGCAATACTGTTTGGGTGAAGCATGAAATACTGCCTCGCCAACAAACCCAATTTATTTTACCCATGATTGATGCTTTATTGAGCGAGGCGAAGGTGAGCTTGCCAGAATTGACAGCCATAGCCTTCGGAGCTGGGCCTGGGAGCTTTACAGGATTGCGTATAGCCCTTGGGGTAGCCCAGGGGCTGGCATTTGCTCATAATTTGCCCGTTATCCCTCTTTCTAATTTGCAAGCTTTGGCTCAGCAGGCCTATGAACTGGAAGGTCATGATCAAGTTTGGGTGGGTACCGACGCTCGCATGGGGGAAGTCTACTGGAATAGCTTTGCCAAGGACGCCCAAGGGATTATGCAGCCTCAAGGCGAAGATACCCTCTCAGAACCTAAGAATGTGCTCTTCCATCCTTTTCAGAGCCCCGTATGGGGCATGGGGAGCGCCTGGGGCGCGCTTAGTAAGCAATTTCCAGAAGCCTTTCAATTAAGGCCTGAATTTTGTACCCATGAGAGTTTCACCTGTGTCAAAGCTATGTTGATTTTAGCTCAATGGGCCTATGGTCAGGGCGAGGCTTTAGAGCCAGAGGCCTCTGAACCACGCTATATCAGGGATAAGGTGGCCAAGAAAAAACCTTCCAAGAAATGGTCTAAACTAAAATAATATGTTATACAGCAGCATGCGAATCTGAGGGGCCCTCGGGGGCTCATGCTAAGTAGACTACCGGCGCATTTAGAGCGCACTAAGGCAACAATATGAAGCACCGTACAACAGAATCTAAAAGACAAATTATTGAACAGCTTCTTGCGCTCATAGAAGAGCAGCAAGATAAAACACAAGCCGCCCTTTTGGTGGAGTTGGCCAAGCGGTATTATATTTCGGCCCCCGTTGAAGATTTGATCGATCGTGATGAACGGGACCTTTATGCGGCCTTAGCGTCCCATTGGAATTTAATTAAACAAAGAAAACCTAACGAAACCTGTGTGCATCTTTACAATCCGCAATTTGAAGAACACGGCTGGTCATCCACCCACACCGTGGTGGAAATTGCTCATGACGATATGCCTTTCTTGGTGGACTCCCTAAGTATGGAAATTAATCGTTTGGGTTATACCATCCATTTGATTTTCCATGTAGGTAACATCCAAGCTAAACGTGATAAAGAAAAAACTATTACAGAATTTCTACCCATGAAGAGTGAGGCTGGCAAGTCTGCCACGCAAGAAGCGGCTATCTATTTTGAAATTGATAGACAAACGGATCCCGATGAGTTACAAAGCTTAACGGAAAATTTAACTCGTGTATTGAATGACGTCACGCTATCAGTAGCCGATTGGAAAAAAATGCGTGCCAAGGCTGGCGAAGCTATTAAAGAAATTGATAATGTGCCGCTGAAATTAGATGAAGCCGAAATTGAAGAGTCTAAAGACTTTTTACGTTGGATAGACAGTAATTTTACTTTTATTGGATATCGTGAATATCGCCTCTGCAAAGAAGATGGTACTTATTTGTTACGCCAAGAACCCGATACGGGATTGGGTGTGTTGCGTAATCCAGGAAGCAGCGAAGTTTCACGTACCTTCGCAAAACTGCCAGCCAAAGCTCGCCGAATGGCATTATCATCAGATATTTTAATCATCTCAAAGACCAATACAGTTTCCACGGTTCATCGACGAGCCTATACGGACTATATCGGTGTCAAACGTTATGATGAAAAAGGTAAAATCATTGGTGAGCGTCGTTTTATTGGTTTATATACTTCTTCAGCATATCATTCGAATCCTCGTCATATTCCATTTTTACGCCATAAAGTAGACATGGTTTTGAATATGTCTAATTTATCTGCAGCAGGTCATGCAGGTAAAGATTTATTGCATATACTAGAGACTTTGCCACGAGACGATTTATTTCAAACAAGTACGGAAGAATTGTTTGAAATGACTATGGGGATTCTTTCTCTTCAAGAGCGCAAACGTATTCGACTGTTCACGCGAAAAGATATCTATGGACGTTTTATTTCGGCTTTAGTTTATGTGCCTAGAGAGCTATATAACACGATTATTCGTGAGCGTATGGAAAAAATACTCATGGAGGACTTAGGCGGAACCCAAGTTAATTTTTCTACCTATTTTTCGGAGTCGGTTTTAGCCCGTATTCATTTTGTTGTGCGAGTTGATCCCCATAAAAAATTGGATCTAGATCTTAAAGAGATTGAAAAGCGCTTAATTGCAGTTGGGCGCACTTGGCAAGATGATTTGCTTGATGAATTGATCGAACATTATGGCGAAGAACTGGGTGTGAATTACACCAACAAATACGGACGTTCTTTCCCAACGTCTTATCTTGAAGAGTTTGAACCCCGAACAGCTGTATATGATATCGGCCATATTGAAACCTTGAAAGGGCAAGAGGATGCGCCATTAGCCATGAGTTTTTATCGACCTGTGGGTGATGACACAGGAACCGTACGCTTAAAACTCTTCCGTCCTGATGACACTATACCTTTGTCTGATGCATTGCCCATGATGGAAAATATGGGCTTGCGCGTTATCGGTGAGCGCCCTTATCGATTGCGTATTTCTGATCAGCAGCATATCTGGATTAACGATTTTAGTATGCAGTTTGAAACCACTGATGCTTTTGATTTTGAAGCCGTACGGCCATTATTCCAAGAAACTTTTGATAAAGTATGGCACGGTAAGTCCGAAGATGATCGTTTTAATCAATTAGTACTGCGTGCACAACTTAACTGGCGCGAAATTGTAATTTTACGTGCCTATGCAAAATACCTTCGCCAAACAGGCTTTACCTTCAGCCAATCTTATATTGAAGAAACTTTGGCTGCCTATCCACAGATAGCCAATCTGTTAGTTGCATTATTTAATCTACGTTTTGATGTGGAAAAAGCCAAAAAGTCCACGGTGGAAATTACTAAAGTGTTGGCCGCGATTGAGAAAGGCTTAGATGATGTTGCAAATTTGGATCAAGATCGTATCTTGCGACGTTATTTAGATGTGATTCAAGCCACATTGCGTACCAATTATTTTCAACGCGATGAAGATGGAGAATACAAAACTTACATTTCTATCAAATTGGATCCCTCGTCGATACCTGATTTGCCTTTGCCACTCCCCATGTTTGAGATTTTTGTTTATTCGCCCAACGTGGAAGGCGTGCATTTAAGAGGGGCTAAGGTCGCTCGTGGTGGGATCCGTTGGTCTGATCGACGAGAAGATTTTAGAACCGAAGTTTTAGGCTTAATGAAAGCGCAACAGGTGAAAAATGCCGTTATTGTTCCCTTGGGAGCGAAAGGTGGCTTTGTACCAAAAAATCTACCAGTAACTGATAATCGTGAAGAATACATGAAAGCGGTAGTAGATTGTTATGTCACCTTCATGCGCGGTTTATTGGATTTAACCGATAATCTTAAAAACGGCAAAGTGGTTCCACCTAAAAATGTGGTGCGTTATGACGAAGATGATTACTACCTAGTGGTAGCAGCAGATAAAGGAACGGCTACTTTTTCCGATATCGCCAATGGCGTTGCCATGGATTATGGCTTTTGGTTGGGTGACGCTTTTGCCTCAGGGGGCTGTACGGGATACGATCATAAAAAAATGGGCATCACCGCAAGAGGCGCTTGGGAATCTGTTAAACGTCACTTCCGCGAATTAGGCTTAGACACTCAAAATGAAGATTTCACAGTTGTTGGTATTGGTGACATGGCGGGTGATGTATTTGGTAATGGCATGCTGCTGTCCAAACATATCCGCTTAGTGGGTGCATTTAACCATATGCATATCTTTATCGATCCAAACCCTGAAGCAGAAAGCAGTTTTGAAGAACGTAAACGTTTATTTGATTTACCTCGCTCTAGTTGGGAAGATTATGATAAAAGTCTTATTTCTAGAGGGGGCGCCGTATTTAAACGTAGTGAGAAATCTATCCAGTTAACTCCAGAAATTAAATCCTTGCTGGGTTTAGAGCAAGATCATATTGTTCCCAACGATTTGATTCAGGCTCTATTACGTGCAGAAGTGGATCTTATCTGGAACGGTGGCATCGGTACCTATGTGAAAAGTGCAAAAGAAACACATTCAGACGTTGGTGACAGAGCCAACGATTCTGTTCGTGTAAATGGTGGTGAGTTACGCTGTCGTGTAGGGGCAGAAGGCGGTAATTTAGGTTTTACCCAATTGGGTCGCATCGAGTACTCGCTAAAAGGTGGAATCATATATACTGACTTCATTGATAACTCTGGCGGTGTTGATTGTTCAGATCATGAAGTCAATATCAAGATTCTATTGAATGATGTTGTAACTAATGGCGATATGACCTTAAAGCAACGTAATGAATTGTTATCAGCGATGAGTGATGAAGTTGCTGAGCTAGTACTACAGAATAATTACCGTCAAACCAGCGCCTTGAGTACAGTTTCGGTAAATTCTATAGAAAATATTGAATTGCATCGTCGTTATATCCAGGAGCTAGAACGTACAGGTAGCCTCAATCGTGCCTTGGAATTTCTGCCCGATGAAGAAGGTTTTGCCGAGCGTCAGGCGTCAGGGCAGGGGCTGACCCGTCCCGAATTGGCCGTGGTTATGGCTTATACCAAAACCATAATAAAAGGCTTTATTTTAGATTCAAATGTACCAGAAGATCCTTTTCTTTCTGAAGCTTTAGCTAGTGCATTTCCACAAGTGATACGCGAGCGTTTTTCCGACGCTATGGAAAAACACAGTTTGCGTCGTGAAATCATTGCCACCCAATTAAGTAATACTATTGTCAATGAAATGGGATTGGCCTTTGTGCACCGTTTATTATATGAAACGGGTATGCCTGTGGCTCACATTGTAAGGGCTTATGCTATTACTCGTGTACTGCTTGATTTACCTGACGTTTGGAAGAAAATTGAAGGTCTGGATAATAAAATTTCGTTTGAAGTGCAAACCGCCATGTCATCGGACGTGGGAAGACTTGCACGTCGTTGTACACGTTGGTTCTTACGCAATCGTCGCAGTGAATTAGATATCAATAAGAATATTGCTGACTTCTCTGAAGGTATGCAGATATTAACACGTCGCATATCAAAGATTGTTGGCGGAAAGTTATCGGCTTACAACAAACGAATCCGTCGAAATTACATTGATGCTGGCGTCCCGGAAGATGTAGCTTCCAGCATAGCTTCTGTTCGCGCTTTATACCCGATTCTAGATATTATCGATGGTGCGAATGAGATTAATGTTTCCGTGAGTAAGTTTGCTGTGATTTATTACGCTATTGGTGACCGCTTGAATTTAGGTTGGGTTCGCCAGCAAATTAGTCTGCAACCCGTAGAAAACCACTGGGATGCCCTGGCCCGTGCTGCGCTACGTGATGATATTGATAAGCAACAGCGTGGCATCACGAAAAGCATTATTTTAAAACCTGGGGACGAAGTAACAATAGAAGACATGTTAGAAAAATGGATTGAGGATAATGCCCAAATGGTGCGTCGTTGGGAATATATGTTAGCGGATTTGCGCACTTCATCAGCCATTGAATTTACTATGTTTGCTGTAGCAGTGCGAGAACTACTAGATTTAGCCCAGGCAAGCCTTTACGCTGTTCAATGTCTTGATGACAAAACCGGTAAAACTGCCTAAATAAAAGGATGGAGTGAACATGGAACAAGAGCAAAATATTTCCGCTGATTTTCCCTTTGCATCTCATTATAAAGAGGTTTTGGGACACAAAATTCATTATATTGATGAAGGACAGGGCGATCCTATCGTCTTCATTCATGGGGTGCCTACATCCAGTTATTTATGGCGCAATATTATTTCGCCATTATCCAAACATCATCGTTGTATTGCCCTAGATCTGATTGGTTATGGTCAATCGGACAAACCCGACTTAGAATACAGTGTTCGAGACCACTTAAGTTATTTTGAAGGCTTTATGCAGGCCTTAGGTCTGGAAAAAGTAACCCTTGTTATGCATGCTTGGGGATCTATTTTAGGTTTTGACTATGCTATGAAACACCCAGATAAGATCCACGGTTTAGCTTTCATGGAATCCCAATTGCGCCCAATTAAAGATTGGCGCATGTTGTCACTACCCGTAAAACAATTCGCCCAAGTTCTGTCACAGGATGATGGTGGCTACTCAGCGATTGTTGAGCAAAATTTATTGGTGGAGCGAGTGTTGCCTAATGCGATCATGCGTCGCCTTACGCAAGAAGAAATGAATCATTATCGGGCGCCCTTCGTAGATATTGAGCATCGTAAATCCCTTTGGGGCTTTGTTCACGAAGTACCCTTGGGTGATGGTCAAGGAACGGCTCAGGACGTCATAGAGGGCTATTCTGAGGCTCTTCAAGCCTCTCCTATACCCAAGCTCCTGGTCTATGGCATTCCCGGTTTTGCCACTACGATAGAAACCATCGCCTGGGCTAAGGAAAGCTTGCCAAAATTAAGCGTGGTGGATGTTGGGGAAGCCTTGCACTATCCTCAAGAAACCCATCCCCAAGCCATCTCAGAGGCCTTGCATGATTGGTTAGAATCTATTGAATGATTAATGATTGATCATTTCGTGTAAGTTTTTTGAGAATTTCTTACAAGAATCATCATTTAGACTTGCAATCATCGCTCAAATACGTATAAATATCACTGTGTTGCTAATATAGTAAGTAAACCTTGGTTTGCTTATTTTTTTAGTGATAAATTTCGATTCAATTGAATATTATTTAGAGGGAACGCGTTATGAATAAATCCGCCAAGGTCGGTGCTGCTGCAGTAATCGCAGCCGCTGCTTCTTTTGTGCTAGCTGGTTGTGCTGATCCAACTGGTGAATATTGTGTACAACCTGCTGCTAAAGTAGCTCCTGTGAAAGGCATGGCAGGTAAAGGCAACCAAGGTAACAGCTGTAGCGGTCATAAATAATCGCTTTAGTGATGCCGATATCTTTAGAATTTCTGAAGGTATGGAAGTCTAAACGAAGAAGCCAGACGTTGTCTGGCTTTTTTGTATTATATACCTGGCACTTGATTAACCTGTTTCCCAGATATTTTGCTTTGCAAAATTCCGGAATGACGTAGTTTAAAAAGTGTTTATAATAAAACTTTCCAACAAAAGACGACGTTATCATGCAATTTCTTGGTTTTGGATTAGGTCTACGCACGCCTCATTATGATTATGTTCTTGAACATCAACCCCCTGTGGATTGGTTTGAAATTATCAGTGAAGATTATTTAGGTTTAGCGGGGCGCTCGCGTTATTATTTAGATGCCATTAAAGAACATTACCCGCTTGTTATGCACGGTGTTTCTATGTCTTTGGGCAGTGCTGATCCTCTTGATAAACATTATTTGAAACAATTGAAGGCCTTAGCCGATCACGTGAATCCCCCCTGGTTTTCTGATCATCTTTGTTGGACGGGTGTCCACGGTAAGAATATGCATGATTTATTACCTTTGCCTTACACCGACGAAGCTATTAGGCAGGTTAGCGAAAAAGTACGCCAAGCCCAGGATTATTTACAACGCCCGATGCTTCTGGAAAATGTATCCAGCTATATAACTTATGAAGATTCTGCCATGACGGAATGGGATTTTTACCGAGCGGTATGTGAAGAAGCTGATTGTTTAATGCTGTTGGATGTGAATAATATTTATGTGAGCGCCTTCAATCATGATTTTGATGCTATGGATTATTTGTTGGCTATTGATAAAAAACGCGTCCAGCAATTTCATATAGCAGGGCACGATAATTGCGGCAATCATATTGTGGATACTCATGATCATCCTGTAATTGACCCCGTATGGGATCTCTACCAAGCCGCTTGTCAAAGATTTGGGCCCGTTTCTACTATGATCGAGAGGGATGCCAACATTCCAGAATTTCCTGAATTATTTGCTGAGTTACAACAGGCGAAGAAAATTGCCACACCGTTTTGGGAGGAAGTTATTGCATGAGTGATATAACCAATACCCAAGAAATATTCCAAGCTTATTTGTTGGATAATCAAGATCAGCGTGTGTTAAAGCAAGTGACACAGCCTAATCGTGGCACCATAGAACAACGCTTAAGTATTTACGCCAAGGCTTATTGGTTGCGTCTTTATAGACATCATTGTGATTTTTATCCCACCTTGCGTGCAGTTATGGGAGAGAAGCCCTTTGAACTATTAATAGAAGCCTATGTCAATGCTGAGCCTTCTACTTTTCCATCCATCGCCCAGACAGCCTATGGCTTGTCCGATTACTTGCGCCAGAAAGAGCAAGTGTATTTAGCTGATTTGGCAAAATTTGAATGCATGTTGCAACGGATCATTGATGAGGGAGAAGGTGGACGTCTTGAGCCTTCGCAGTTACAAAGTATAGAACCCCATCGATGGCCATTTCTGCAATTCCATTTACACCCTACCGTGCACTGTTTCACTAGTGCTTGGGATGTAACCGTGCCCTGGTATGCCCATAACATAGAGGGTAAAGCACCACAAGAGCCTCTATTGAAAGAAACCCATATCCTATTATGGCGCCAAGGTATTGAGCCTTACTATCTAGTGATTTCGCCTGCAGAATGTTGGATGTTGCAAGCCTTTCGTGAAGGTAAAACCTTCCAAGAGGTGGGGGATGGTTTAGCGGACTTTATGCCGGCGAATGATATAGCGCCATTTCTCATTCAACACCTGCAAGGGTGGCTGCAAATGGGCACTTTTGCGGATTTTAGCTTAAAACCCGCAGCTCTCAATAATTAACCGTTAAAAATACTTTGCACGTTCAGCTTCCGTGGGGATGTGGTAGTGCGTGGTTATTTTATCTTTTATCATGAGATTATTGTTTCTTTTTAGGTATTGATTAATCATTTCTAAATCTTTGGGGCTCAATGTGCCAGCATCAAATTTCAAACGTAATGTATTAATGAAATAGGCGTAACGATCCGTTGTGTATAATACTTGTGAACCGAACAATTGTTGTTGCGCTTGCAATAGATCCAAAATATCACGGGTACCCAGTTTATAACCTCTCTCAGTACTTTTCACTGCAGATTCATTGGCAATAATAGCAGAGTTATCGGCATGGATTTTATGCACGCCAGAGTAAATGTTATTAAAGTCTTGGCGGGTGTTGTTTTCCGTTCTGGTGCGCGTTTCTTGCAATATAGATAAGCTAGTTTGATAAAGATACTGGGTTTTTTTTACGCTGGCTTGAGTTAAACCGCCGGTGTAGACTGGCAAGGCCATGGCCACGCCACCGCTAGCTGTATCGGATTTAAAGGTACCTAAAATAGGCCCAATGTTGCTGGTTTGGTCGTAGCTACCCACAGAGAAGCCTTCTACTACGGGTAAATGGCCCGCTAGGGCGATATGAATAGCTTGGTGCGCGGCATCCACGCCATAGTGACTGGCTTGGACTAAGAGGTTTTGCTGTAAGGCTTTATTCACCCAAAGATTTACATTGTCGGGTATGGGCCTGGATAAAGGTATTTTATCGGCTAATCCTGACATGTGGGTATAGAGTTGGCCGGTTACCGTTTGTAAATCATGGCGTGCATTAATTAAATTCCGTTGAGCTGCGATTTCGCGCGAAACAATTTCATCATATTGTGCCAGAGCATTGTAAACATCTGTGCGTGTCCGCTCGCCTACACGATATTGATTAAGGTTTTGCTTGAGGTAGCGTAATACCGCTTTGCGATCAGCGATAGTAAAATCTAAAATATCCTTCGCTTCTAATACGCGGAAATAATTAACCGACACCTCAAGCATCAACCCCTGGTAAGATGCGCCAAATTTTGCGGTTGCAGCCTTTGTTGTGGCTTTTGATGCTTGGAATTTAGACCAGTCAGCGTAATTAAAAATAGGTTGCGCCAATGTGATGCTATAGAGATTATTCGTGAAGTGTTTGCTTCCTTTGGGTGCTATGGTAAAGGTTTGATTGATGACATTCACAGTGAAGTCACGGTTACTGCTGCGAATGTTGAGATAGTTATAATTGGTTAGACCATTGATTCTGGCTTTTGGCAACAAAAGAGAACGATTGATGGGGACATTTTCTTTTGCTGATAGTAAGTTGGATTTTTCCGCTTGAAAATTAGGTTCAAAGCTTAAAGCCTGAGAAAAAGCGTCCATGAGATTTGGGGGCCGGGTAGAGGCTTTGCCATAGGCCAAGAGGGGGCAAAGCAGTATTAAGCCCAACGCGATGAATTTTAAAGGGTGTTGCATTTTCAAAGGGGATGTGGACCTAGATTGTTTTGAGTAAGCTGCATTATAGAGAAAGTAGGGTTAATAAAAAACCCCAGACCTTAGGGCTGGGGTTTTTAGCTAAATTGAAGATAGCGGCTCTAGTAAGGTTCCACAACCACTGCACTGCCGACGGGCAAATGGCTGCTTAGGTAAGGAGCATCCCCTGGCGGTACCCGAATGCAGCCGTGGCTTGCATTGTAGTTGGGAACATGGGGTGAACCGTGAATAGCATATCCACCATGGAAGAACATGCAGTGAGGCATGGGAGCACCTCCACGCCCTAAGGGGAATTTGCTAGAAACGCATTCAGGGCCTTTTTTACGACCGATAGTGAAGCTGCCTACGGGGGTCTTACAGGCACGCCCAACATCGGAACAATAGGCTTTACCACCTGATGCACGCCCCTCTGATACTAATGTACCATGAGCATTATAAAGACCGTAAGCATGATGCCTTGGCGAGAAGACAAAAGTATTACGACCCGTGGGGGTTCGTGAACTGGGGAATTGATAGCTCGGTTCAGTGTATTGGGGTTGCTGGGTCTTTGCCTGTTTGTACTCTGTTGTACAGCCGCCCACTAAAAAAAGCATTGCGGTTAAAACGAATATCAAAACAGCCCCAGAAAATAGGTTATTCAGTCTCATTTCTCTCCCTCTTAGGTAGCTATTGTGAGGTTGTCTCCTTATATCGGCCAACTTAAGATGTGCTTGAGACATTATTATCCAGGCATGGCTGATAATATATTAATTTGATAAGAAAATATGCTAACTCCCTCAAATAAATGAAGAATTTAGCTATTGAACCTAAAAAATATCTATGAAATGTCGCTTTGCCTTGTTATAATCCGTCTGCGCGAAAGCTGCAAAATAACTCCAGGGAATGAGTTATTCGCGTAAGTCAGGCAAGGGTTATGCCTGGCACTTTGGAGATAATTCCCATGAGGGGAGAATAATTATGAAGATTGCTGTAATCGGTGCCGGTTGGTACGGTTGCCATGTGTCACGAGTCTTAAGTGAAAAAGGCTATGACGTCACGCTCTATGAAAAAAATGCAGATATATTTAGTGGGATTTCCAGCAAGTTTGGCGTCAAACTGCACGCGGGTTCACATTACCCACGTTCCAGTGAAACACGAAAGGGATGCCATCAGGGTTTAGAAGAATTTTGTGCGAACTACCCCGAGCTTATTAATCAATATGAATATTCCCTGTGCGGATTAGGCGATGTGGATGCTGATGGTAAGCCACCTAAAGTAGACGTGGAACAGTTTCGTTTGGCCTCTGATGAAGTCAGTGCATCAAGAGCCATAGAACCCGAGAAAGAAGGCTACGAGCACTTGTTGTATGCCATGGAAGTGGATGAATGTGGCATAGCCGTTGGTGAAAAACTGCGTAAATTTTTTAGTAAAATTCTCGAAGAAACTAATGTGCGTTTGATCTGCAATTTTGAAATTAAAGAATTAAAAAAAATGTCCAATGGCATATTAATTGGTGACGGGCAAGAATTTGAAATGTATGACTATGTGGTAAATACCACCAGTTACCAAGCCTTATTGCCTGAAGATAGTGCACCACCTTTCGGTATGGAAGTGGTGTATCAACCATGTTTAGGCTTAAATTATGAAGATTTGAAACCCAACAGTTTGTTGCCATTTTCCTTCTTGGTTATGGATGGTTGGTTCCCGTGTCTTATGCCCTATGATGAGCAGGCGCCTTTTGATTCAGCTAGCCGCAATAAATATATTGTCACTCATGGTAAATGGACTGTGATGGGGTCCTTTAGTAACCTTTGTGATGCGCAACAATTATTATCAAAGTTAGATGATGAATTTATTGAAAATCAAGTTAAACCGCGTTGCGAGGCAGATCTAGAACGATTCTGGCCTGAGTTCGCTGGGCGTTTTCGTTATGAAGGTTGGAAAGGTTGTGTCTTAGCCAAGTTAAAAACCTCCAGTGAATTTCGCACAGCAGTAACGTTCGAAGCCAATAATGTGGTGCATGTGATTCCTGGGAAAATTAGCAATATATTTGATGTGGGACGAGAAGTTATTTCACTCATCAATCAAGAACAGACTTTAATCCATGGCCAATACAGTTTTGTGGAAAATGGTGTTTTGCATAATTCATTGCGTGAAATTAGTGAACACCCAGGTGATGATAGTCGAAATACTTGCAACCTACAGACCTATGAAGATATACAGCGAGAGATGCGCTTAGAACAAAAAGTGCCTAACGAATTGCAAAGCAAGCAAAATTTGCGTTATTTGTCTAGTGCCCAGCCATGGCAGAAAAGACGGAAAGCAGAAAATGAGCGACTTCCTTCCTGAGGATAGCTTTTACGTACTTCCTGAGGATAGCTTTTACGTAATTTTCCCTGCCCTGCAAGAACTAAGAATTTTTCTCATTTAATCATGAGGTTAGATATAATTCCAATAATAGTCTATTATTGCGCGGTAGTGTATTAGATGTGATTTTAGCTTAAGGATTTAGTATGTCACTTAGCGAAGAACAACGGTATTGGTTGGAAGGAGACTTTGTTCTCGATCTTCTAAAACAATTGCCAACCCATGTCTTTTGGAAAAATAAAGATTGCGTTTATTTAGGTTGCAATGATGGCTTTGCTAAATCCCTTGGTTTAAATTCACCGGAAGACATCATTGGTAAAACCGATTATGATCTCCCTACCAAGGCGGAAGAAAGTGATGGTTATCGTGCCGATGATAAACTTGTCATGGAATCTCGCCAGCCAAAACTTAATATTGAAGAAGAACAAACTTTTCCCGATGGACGTCGCGTCGTACTACTAACCAGTAAAGTACCTCTTTTGAGTCGGGAGGGGGACGTTATTGGGGTTTTGGGTCTTTATTCTGATATTACGGAATTGAAGAAAACTCAAGAAGACCTACGCAAAGCCAAGGATGAGGCTGAAACGGCCTATAAAGTCAAAACAGAATTTATTCAAAACATGCAACATGACATCCGTACACCTTCCAGTGGTTTAATTGGGGGTATGGATATGTTGTTAGAAGAGGTGGCTTATGTTTCACAAGGCTTAGAAGCCAGTAAGTTTAAACGCTTAAATAACTTGGTTTTACTGATTTCTAAAGCCGCCCATCAAATTCATGAATTTCTTAATGATGCTATTGATTTTGAAAATATTGATTATGTAACACGTCCTGTGCAAAATCGAAAAATTAATTTAGCTAAAATTGCACAAGCCATCATCGATGCCGAATATTTAGCTGCCAAGTCAAAGAAAGTGAACTTATCTCTATTTATTGATAAAGATATTCCAGAGATTGTTAAAGGTGATGAGTATCGAGTTAAACGGATTTTACTAAATTTAGTGAGTAATGCCGTTAAATTTACCTCAGAAGGTTCCGTGCAATTAAGCGTTAGGCTGCAAAAAAGCAGGTCTAAAAATATATTGGTAACGTTTGAAGTGTCAGATACAGGTACAGGAATCCAAGAAGATAAGCTCAATAGTATTTTTGAAATTTTTACGCGTCTCAATCCCTCTAATGAAGGCACCTATAGAGGCAGCGGAATTGGTCTTTATCGAGTAAAACAATTTGTGGATGCGCTAAAGGGTGAAATTGATGTGGAAAGTGAGTTAGGTAAAGGCAGTAGTTTTTATATTACTTTACCCTTTGAAGAGCCTCTGGTAAGTGAATTAATTACTAAGCGTTTTCAAAAGGGTGAAGATACCCTACGCAAGGAATTATCTGAAAACCATGATGCGCTTTCCACAACCAAACTGCCCATAAGATCTTTAATTACGGATGAAAACCATTTGCATCAAGCTGCCATAAGAGTTGAGGTCTTACTGATAGAAGACGATCTATTAGCTCGCATAGCGACTCAAAGTCGCTTGACTACAGCTGGCTGTAACGTAACCATGGCCACTAACATGAAGGAAGGTTTGGAAAAATTAGCCGAGAGAACCTATGATGTGGTGATTTCAGATTTAGGTTTACCCGATGGTTCAGGTATCAATATTATTCATGAAATAAAAAATAACAGAAAAGCACCCAATTATCGAACGCCTTTTGTGGCATTAACCGCTCATAGTGATAAAGAAAAGCAACAGTCACTGCATGATAGTGGTTTTGTTCTGGTGCTTAACAAACCATTCAATGATGAGAAGATAGAATTAGTTTTCAGAGAATGTTTGAAAACCGCTTAAATGAAGCTTCAATCAATCTTCAATTAATTCAGGCAATGGCGTGGATTCTAGGCTTTCCATTTCCACTTGTTCTATCTTCTGAAATCGACTAGTAATTTTGCTTGCCGATACATGCACATCACGCACGTCTTCATGGGCCTGATCCATGTGTCGAGCCAAGTTATCCATGCGTTTTTGAAAGCGCATAAAATCTTTTGCCAACATGCCCAGATGTTCTTGAATGATATGCACTTGTTTGCGGGTAGCTTCATCTTTTAATACAGCACGTGCCGTAGTTAAAATGGCCATCAAGGTGGTGGGAGAGGCCATCCAGACTCTTGCTCTTTGTGCTAGCTCCACTAAATCAGGGAAATGGGCATGAATTTCCGCAAAGATGGCTTCAGCAGGAATAAACATAACCGCGCCATCAGATGTCTCGTTGGCGATAATGTATTTGCTTTGGATATCTTGAATGTGTTTTTTGATGTCTTGCTTAAATTGACTCTCTGCTAAGCGACGTTCACTTTCAGGCAAATCCAAATCCGATAGGCGGCGAAAGCTTTCCAAGGGGAATTTAGCGTCGATAGCTACATTGCCAGAGGGAGGAGGCAAAAATAACATGCAATCTACGCGCTTGCCATTACTCAAACTATGCTGAAAAGCGAAGTGTTTTTCGGGCAATACATTGCGAATAAGCGAGTTTAATTGCACTTCACCAAAGGCACCGCGGGAACGTTTGTCAGCTAAGACTTCTTGCAGGCTTACTACATTAGAAGATAATTCTGTGATTTTTTGTTGCGCTTGGTCGATAAGCGCTAGTCGTTTAATTATATCACTGAACGTGGCATTGGTTTTTTCAAAACCTTCAGCTAGACGTTTATCCACTTGGCCAGAAATTTCCTTTAGTTTTTGTTCCGTATCTTGTGTCAATCTTTGCATTTGTTTTGAAAGCAATTGAATGTTATGAGTTAAATTTTCCATCACTTGTTGCCGCACATCTTGCATAGCCGTTTGTAGGCTTTCTTGTAGGGTCTTCAAATGTTGAATTTGTTGTTTGTCCAATTGTTGGCGTTGCTCACCAAAATAGGACTGTAGACGCTCTTGGATGGCATGCTCACTCTGCAGGGCTTTTTGCCATTGTTCACCCATGTGTTGCATGAGCTTTTCTTGGAAGGCATATTGGTTTGCTTGAACGTCTCGCAATGTGCTTTGAACGCTATGGCGTTGCCAAAGAGACAGGGCTATGAGGGCCAAAGAAGCTAGGCTGAGGATGATGATTTCGATGATCATAGGTGACAACTAGGGTTGGACTAAATGAACACTCAGATTAATGGATTTAGCCTATTTTCGCAATTGATTATCTCTGGGATTGCGTACAAAAAGGTCAAGTATTGATCGATCCCCTTTGCCATGGCCTTCGAAGTCAAAATCTATTATGATAACTCCATTTTTCCAGCTATGAGGATTTGCCATGCCATCTTTTGACGTTGTATCTAAAGTTGACACCACGGAAGTGCGTAATGCCATAGATCAGGCTAACCGCGAAGTGGATACACGCTTTGATTTTAAAGGGACCAATGCTAAGTTTGACTTAAATGGTGATGACATTAGCTTAAAGGCCCAGGAAAAATTTCAAATCGAGCAAATGAAAGAAATATTAAATACGAAATTAGCAAAACGTGGCGTTGATGTAGCTTCTTTATCCCCTAAAGAAATTAATATGAATAATAATGAAGCGCGTCAGGTAATAACCGTTCGCCAAGGGATCGATCAAGAGTTAGCAAAGAAAATAACAAAACTCATCAAAGAGAAAAAGTTAAAAGTGCAAGCGTCTATTCAAGGGGATCAAGTCCGGGTAACAGGCAAAAAGCGAGACGACTTACAAGACGTCATCACTTTTTTAAAAGAGCAAAAACTTGAGCTACCGTTGCAATATGAGAACTTTCGGGATTAATTTGTCCTAGGTCTGGAGGATAATCCATGGAAACCGTGGATCCCATGGATTTCCCCATCAAGAATTATTACAGCGCTGCTTTGGCAATTTGCACCACTTCACTGGTGGCAGGGAAGTTGCTGACAGCATTATAGGCCATTTCCTTACCTTGTCGGATAACCTTAGGCTGAGGATTTCCTTGATCACTTCTTTGTGGTTGCACAAAGGTTGAAGAAGGCACTTGGTAACTGGCACGGAAAGATTGTGCGGTACCGCTGCTCGGCGCGGAGCCAATAACTGTTGTCATATCTTGCGCCGTAGGTACATAGTCCACCTTAACAGCCACTTGTTGGCTTTGTTGAATATCAGATGCGGCTAAAGTTGCGGGCGCTTGAAAGTTATTTTCATGATAAGGATTGCCAGCTAAACCCATATGATAGGCAACACGTTGACCTAATGTAACTGGGTGCAATTGAGCGTATTGTAAATCGTTGCTTAAAGCGCTGCTAAAAGAAGCACCTTTGTTCTTACCATTGGGGTTATTCGAACTTCGCATGGGATTTTCAGCATTAACATTGCTGGTAGAAATTCCCAATGAACCTACATTAAGAGACGCGTGAGCAGCACCTAACGTTGATAAACCTACTCCGAGGGTAGCAATGGCTATGATTTTCTTTAAACTATATGGCTGCATGGTAAACTCCTTTTTGCTATGCGTGCCTTTCATCTAAGTCTTAGCTAGTCCTTCAGCTAATGACTAAGATGACTCATGGGTAGCGATAACCCGCGTGCGGCGAAAATGCCGCGCAAAACATCAGGGCGATTGGTAATAATACCATCAACCCCTAACTCCATCATTCGTTCCATATCCTTGACATCATCCACGGTCCAGACCACAACTCTTAATTCTCGTGCATGGGCTTCATTTACGAGATTTTGATTTATGTCAAGGAAATATGGACACCAAGTATCGCCACCTAATATCTGGATGGTTTTTAAAAGGGGCATATTTTCTTGATGAGATCTCATGGTTGCAGCTGCTTTTGGATTTAGTTTGAGGAGTTCCGCAAAATGTTGTTGATCCGTAAGGTAAGATAAACTTGGGCAGGGGGTAAGTTCACGTAAAGCCAATAAACCACGCCAGTCAAAAGAATGCACTTCGCTGCGTTTAGTTAAGCCATAACTGGCCAATACACTTTGCACGCCTTTGGCTAATTGTTCCGGTGAGACCGTATCATCAGGTTGTTCTGGTGATGTTTTCATTTCAATTTGATAATGCACGTAGGGACCTGCCATGCTTTCAGCCAATTCTATGACTTGTTCCAGGCTTGGAATGCGCACATTGTCCATAGGGACTTGTTTGGGGTAAAACGCACTATAAGCTGTATTCGGTTTAATGCGTCCCACATCAAATTGCTGTAACTGTTCAAAAGTAAGATTACAGATACGAATATCTTCTTCGCAGATCCATTGCCCTTGATCATCGCGAGTTAAAACAGGATTTAAAATAGGATCGTGTGTAATCACTACAATACCATCCTTTGTCATAGCCACGTCAACATCAATCACATTGACACCCAGGCGCAAAGCTTGCTTTACCGCAGGCAGGGTATTTTCGGGTGCTAAACCTGCACCGGCACGATGGGCGTAAATGGCCACATGGCGGTGAGGTTGATGATAAGTTTGTCGGAGCTGACTATCCCTGTCAGCACCATATTGTTTCAGCATAAACATACTCCTCCTTGAGTATACCCTAAGAAAGTTGCTGGTTCTCCTAGGACCATTTAGTATGGTAGTGCTACCTGGTCCTAGCAATGAGGGATATCTCAATTGGTCGTAGGTCCTAAAGGCTTGTGATCGGCTAGAATATATGCATAATTAGCCAGGTTATTGAATAATAGAATCTTACCACATGTTCGGTATGACTGGTCAAAAAGGAGCCATTTTGATGGTTGGACACGAGAGAGAGCAACTTCAGCTACCTAACAATGAAGAAAGGTTACTTTTGCATTCCTGCTGTGCCCCTTGTTCAGGCGAAGTTATGGAAGCATTAATTCATTCTGGAATTGATTTTACCATATTCTTTTATAATCCAAACATTCATCCGCGCAAAGAATATGATTTACGTAAGGATGAAAATATCGCGTTCGCAGAAAAACATAACATTCCTTTTGTAGATGCCGATTATGATAAAGACGAATGGTTTGCACGAGCTAAGGGCATGGAAAATGAACCCGAGCGCGGTATTCGTTGCACTATGTGTTTTGATATGCGTTTTGAACGCATGGCTCTTTATGCCCATGAGAATGGATTTAATCTTATTTGCAGTTCCTTAGGTATTTCACGCTGGAAGGACATGAATCAAATTAACGATTCTGGTGTGCGCGCTGCCAGTCATTATCCTGGTATGACTTATTGGACCCATAATTGGCGCAAGAAGGGCGGTTCGCAACGCATGATAACCATCAGCAAAGAAGAAAACTTCTATATGCAAGAATATTGTGGCTGTGCCTACTCTTTTCGTGATACCAACCAATGGCGCGATAAAAATGGACGTGAACGCATAAAAATTGGCGTAAAATATTATGGCGAAGATGAAGAAAAATTAACGTAAGATTTATTCGTCGGGATGAATGGGTTTCTTGCGCCCTGAAGCATGTCGCTCTCTTAGCTCTACATCAATGTAGCGATCCGTAATAGCGCTGGAACCATGTCCTGCATCGTCGCGCACATGTTCTCGCGGACGGGTTTTTACATCATCGGAAATACCCGTGTGACGTAGCCAATGCACCGTAGCTGATTTTAATTGTTGTGCATCATCGTTAAAACCATCTGTTTGCATGCGTGCAATGGCAGCATTAAAGCAATCTTGAACGATCATACGTATTTGTCGTGTACTGGATACGGGTCCGCGTCCACGCTGTTTTGAAATAAGGGGGGTATTTTCCCCAAGGCTAGGCAAACTGGATAAGTTCAAAAAATTTCGATAGCGTTTCAACGCTTCTAGCATGGCATTGCTGACGGTGATCATGCGCTCTTTGTTACCCTTGCCCACGGTGGTAAACCACCAGTGACCATCCTGATCGGGCTGAAAATGCCCCATCAAGGGTTGCCAGCGTTCAGAAGCTGTTAATTCTGAAATTCGCAAATACATGCCATAGAGAGCATTCATGATGAATAGGCTACGCTCATGGTTGTCAGGATCCTCATCGGCTAACTGTTGCGTGGTTTCGATGACATAACCCCACTGCAATTCCGAGAGGCGACGAATGGGTGCTTGACCTTGATGTTTACGAATAAATTTGGATTTTTGCCGAATCTGCGACACGGGATTAAAATCCATATAATCTTCTTGAATCAAATAGTTAAAAAAGCTACTGAGAATGGCAAACACGGCTTGCAATGCTTTTTGTGATAGTTGGTAATGTTTGGCGTCGGGTGTTTGACCTTGGTCGCGAGCGGTTTTGCTGATGGTGGCCACGAAGGGTCGCCAATCAGGATTAATAGCTCGAGCACCTTGTTTATCCTTAAAGCGTGCGACATTTTTGGTACCGATCCAGGTTAAAGGTGGCATCTTGCAAAATTCAATATAGCGTTCCATATCAGCCCGACGCAAATCTTTTAGATTTTTCTTTTCCACAAACCAAGCCCATTGCAATAAGCGTTCGATTTCACGGCGGTAAGCCGAAAAAGTAGCGGCACTGCCGCGATAACTGTAAAGAAATTCTTTGGCCAAGGTGTAATCTTTTTTTCCATGAGCAGGTATGGTGGAAACCTCATTCTGCGTGAGGTATTCCATGGTGTCGAAAAGAGGCTGTGGTATTTGGCTCATGGTTTAGATTGTAGTCATGGTATTAAAAGGAGGTCAAGGGCTTATCAGCGCAGTCGGTTAACTATGAACGCCCCTAAGATGGTAATGACACCGCCCACAAGAGAAGAAACTAGGGGGATTTCGCCCAACAGTAGCCAGCCCATGAGGGTGGCGATAAAAGGCATGGCGTAAAGGTATACCACTACTTTGCTTGCGGGTGCATGGGCCAAGGCATAACTCCAAGCTGCATAGGCAATGGCCGCAGGGAAGATACCCATATACACGGCCCACGTGGTGGCTTGCCATGTGGCTTGAGGGAATTGTTTGATTAACCCTGGGGTGTAAAACAATAATAATAAGGTGCCGCCCCAAATAGCGAAAGATGCAATTTCAATGGGATGGAATTTTTCTAAAAACGGTTTTTGCCAAACCGTAAAAATGGCACTCATGAATGCCGCTAGCACAATGTACCAAACGCCATGTATAGCATAGATGGTGGCGCCTTTTGAATGAGCAATAACGAAAAGCCCTAAGAAGCTAACAATGACCCCCAACCAAGCACGATGACGAAACCGCTCGCGTAAAAAGGTGGTGGCTAACAAAATACTAAGGACGGGAATCAAGCCAATAATGAAACTGGCAATGCCCGCTGTCACCGTCAGCTCACCATAATTCAAAGCAATATTATAAACGCCAATGCCCAAAACGCTGATCATTAACAGCGGTAAAATTTCTTTTTTTGTAGGGATATGTCGTTGTGGCAAGCGTAAATATAAAATCAACATCCCTATGGAGCCCACGAGAAAGCGTAGTAAAGCTAATTCACCAGGGCCATAACTTTGTAACCCCGCACGGATCCCCACAAAGGCTGAAGCCCACAGAATGACTGTGGTGAATATCGCTAGTTTGGTTTTCATCGGGGTCGTTGCCTCAGGATTCTACCCATTCATAAGCAACTATATCACTGAATTGGCATTTGTTGCAGGTAATTCCGCATTTGCCCGACATGGGGCGATTACGCAGGCAACCTTTACGTATGAAATGTTCTAAAAGAGATTGGATGAATTGAGGTTCTTCATTAAAGGTACGGGCTAAGCCATTGAGCGTTACCACTCTGTGGTCTTTGAGGTATTTTTTGAGGCCACTAAGATTCAGCATTGAGGGAATCTCCTTGTGAGCGGCCATTGGACCAGAAACGCAAACCTAAAAACCACACCCCTTGCCACAGCAGCAAGCCTACAACCCAGACAAAACTACTAGCGGGATGCAGTGCCCATTTAGATAATTGGTAAAATATCACGGCGACGGAGTAGGCGATACTAAAGCTCCAAAAAGTAGATAACCATGCCCAACCGCGACCGATTTCTCGGTCGATAACACCGATGGTGGATACGCAGGGAATGTAGAGTAAAACAAATAATAAATAGGCGAAGGCGGCCCATTGTGTAGGGAAGGCTTTAGCCATATTACCCATGGCCGATTGCGTCATGTGATGATCCGCCTCATTGGCCGTAAAGGGGTTTACCATAGTGGCAGAAAAAATTCCTTTAAAGCCATCTACCGTATCGTCCCAAGCATTTTTTAAGCCACCTACCAAGCTATAACTCTGTGAATCTGTGGTGGGGTTGGTTTGTGTGTATAGGGTGTTTAAGGTACCGATGACCACTTCTTTGGCTAAGGTTCCGGTGATCAATCCTACGGTGGCAGGCCAATTGCTTTGATCCACACCCATGGGATGCAATACAGGAGTAATCACTTGGCCTACTCGTGAGAGTAGAGAATTTTTCGAACCATTGGGGTCGATAGTGCCATTCATTTGAATGCTATTAAGGCTGCCTACAATGATACAAACGGGTACGATGACTTTACCTGCACGAATGACAAAGCCGCGCAAACGTTGCCATGTGAGGATTAAAATAGTTTTTGTATTAGGTAAGTGATAAACGGGTATTTCCAAAACAAAGGGTGCGGTGTCGCCCCTCAATAATGTTTTTTTCATGAGAAAGCCCGTGAGCATAGCAATGATAATACCGATGATGTAGAGCAGAAATACCATCAGCCCACCGTGTTCAGGGAAAAAGGCTGCGCCAAAAACAGCAAAAATGGCTAAGCGTGCTCCGCAGGACATGAAGGGTGACATCATAGCCGTAAGGATGCGGTCGCGACGATTTTCTAGGGTACGTGTGGCCATGATGGAAGGTACATTACAACCAAACCCTACGATGAGAGGGATAAAAGACTTGCCGGGTAAACCTACCCATTGCATGAAGCGGTCCATCACAAAGGCTGCGCGCGCCATGTAGCCTGAATCTTCCAAAAAAGATAAGAATAAAAATAACAAACCAATTTGCGGCACAAAGGTAATGACAGTATTGATGCCAAGCCCAATGCCTTGGGCAAAAATAGCCGTTAACCAAAGGGGTAGGCCTATTTGGTTGCCCAGATGACTCACGCCATCCACAAAAATAGTGGTTGAGCCCTGATCGAATAAAGGCTGCAATAGGGTGCCGATATTCATGGAAAATTCGAACATCAAATACATCACTAATAAAAAGATGGGGATTCCCCAAATGCGATGCATAATGACTTTATCCAATAAATGACTAAAAGTTTGTTTGCTATGTTGTGGTAATTTTTCAATGGATTTTAGTAGGCCAGTGATAAAGCTATAACGTGTATCAGCCATGAGGATGTCGGTTTCTTCTTCGCAGGTATCTTCTATTTCATGGATGAGTTGTTCTGTTTGCTGTTTTAAATCCAGTTGCAGAAATTCTTCATGGGCGACTTGATCACGCTCCAACAGGCCAATGGCCAACCATCGGGGATGGGCCTGCAATTCTTTTAAGGGATGTTTAGCAATCACGCTAGCCAGGGAAGCAATCGCTTGTTCCGCCACCTTTGGATAGCTCAAAGGTAAAGGCGCGATGGGCTTCAAATCATGTAATTTTTTTTGGATACATGCCTGCAACTCAGGCACCCCTTGGTTTTTACTGCAAACCATGGGGATAACCGGGCAATTTAATTCCCGTGATAAAGCATCAAAATCAATATCAATATCTTGTTGTTTGGCCACATCTAACATGTTCACAGCAATAATGCAGGGTACGCCCATTTCTAATAACTGTATGGTTAAATAAAGATGACGTCGCAAATTACAAGCATCGACAATATTAACTACCAAATCCGCTTCAGCAGAAAGGATATAACGGCAAGCAATGTATTCATCTAAGGCATTATCGCGGTTGGGCACCGAAAGGGAATAGGTTCCAGGCAAATCCACCACATGAATGGTTTGCTTTTTGTAATGGTATTGGCCGGTTTTTTTATCTACTGTGACACCGGACCAATTGCCAACCTTTTGGCGGCTACCGGTAAGTTGATTAAATAGAGTGGTTTTGCCGCAGTTGGGATTACCAACGATGGCTATGGTATGTTGATCCATTAATTCAAGATCTCGAGAGTCAGTAAATCTAATTCTCGATTACGCATACTGATGGATGCATTATTCACTTGTAATTGAATAGGGCCACCTAAGGGCGCTCTGCGGATAATATTAATGATAGCTCCAGGAATGATACCCATAGAAAGAAGTTTTGTGCGGTGAGCACCTTTAATAGCCTGGCTGAAGCTCTTTATTAGGTATTGTTGGCCTGTTTCTATCTTTCGCATTGTTTAATCCCTGGTGATTTAGCACATGTGAAGAATTATAAATGGCATTCAAGGGAATGTAAATGCAAATCATTATTATTTACAATTTCTTTGATGTGGATCAAAACCGTTTTGGGGTGAAGCCTGAGGTAGCAGCTATAATAGAAGCATATATAAAGAGCCTTTGGAGGGGTGATTTTGCGATATGTGGTTGATTTAAAAAAACTTTCCATGTCTGACTTAGAAGCGGTAGGGGGTAAAAATGCTTCCCTAGGTGAAATGCTGAGTTGCCTATCACACCAAGGCATAAAAGTGCCTGGTGGCTTCTCCACCACGTCTAAAGGCTATGAATACTTCTTGCAAGCCAACGATCTGCAGGCTCGTATTCAAGAAACCCTAAAACAAGCCTCCAATGGCGACACTCAAAATCTGGACAAAATTAGCGCAAATATTCGGCAGTGGATCTTAGAGGCTTCGTTTCCTGATGATATGCAAGAATCCATTGCTCAGGCTTATGCACAAATGGTTAAGGGCGATTGTGGCTGTGTAGCCGTTCGTTCTTCGGCGACATCAGAAGATTTGCCCGAAGCTTCCTTTGCAGGGCAACAAGAAACTTTTCTTAACGTGTCGGGCTTGCCCAATGTATTAGAAGCTATAAAAAAAGTGTATGCCTCACTGTTTTGTTCAAGAGCTATTAGTTATCGTCAATATCAAGGTTTCAATCATAATGATGTGGCCATTGCAGCAGCGGTGCAAACGATGGTGCGCAGTGATAAAGCGGCTAGCGGTGTAATTTTTACCTTAGACACTGAATCGGGTTTTGAGGGTGTGGTTTTTATTACGGGTGCTTATGGCTTAGGTGAAACCATTGTTCAAGGGGCCGTAAATCCTGATGAATTTTATCTTTATAAACCTAATATAAAGTCAGGCAAGTCAGCCATCCTAAGACGAAATTTAGGTGAAAAGGCGCTTAAAATGATTTACAGCAAAGATGTCTGTTGCAATACTGAAACGGTAAAGGTACCGAAAAAGGAACAAGGACAATTTTGTTTGACGGATCAAGAAGTAGAAACTCTCGCAAAAATGGCCGTTACTATCGAAGATCATTACGCTAAACCCATGGATATTGAATGGGCCAAAGATGGTGAAACCGGAGAGCTTTACATCGTTCAAGCCAGACCTGAAACGGTACAAAGCCACAATAAGCATCACGTCATAAAGCAATATCGTTTAAAAGACAAGGGCCCTATTATTATTTCTGGCCGGGCCGTGGGTCAAAAAATAGGCCAGGGTGTGGCACGTATCATCGAATCGCCACAAGACATGCATCGTTTAAAGCCAGGTGAAATTCTGGTAACTGATATGACAGACCCTGATTGGGAACCCATAATGAAGCTAGCCTCTGGGATTGTTACTAATCGAGGTGGTCGAACTTGTCATGCGGCTATTATTGCCAGAGAGTTAGGTATCCCAGCTGTCATTGCTTGTAAAAATGCAACGGATAAGATCGATGAAGGTGATGGTATTACTCTTTGTTGTTCTGAAGGTGAAACGGGGCAAGTGTATAAAGGCTTGTTGCCATTCCATGTGGATAAAATAAAAGTGGATGAATTGCCCGAGCCACCTTGCAAAATCACTATGAATTTAGCCAATCCAGATAAAGCTTTTAGTTTACGTTCTTTGCCTAATCATGGCGTTGGTTTAGCGCGCTTGGAATTTATTATTAATCATATGATAGGGATCCATCCCCATGCGCTACTGCAATTAGAAGCCTTGGCCCCCGCTTTAAAAGCAACTATCATGCAGCGTATCCAAGCTTATTCTTCACCTAGGGAATATTACATTGAACGTTTAAAAGAAGGTGTTGCAACTATCGCTGCTGCCTTTTATCCTAACCCCATCATCGTACGTTTTTCTGATTTTAAATCCAATGAGTATGCTAATTTGATTGGCGGTAAAGAATTTGAACCCCATGAAGAAAATCCTATGTTGGGTTTTCGTGGCGCTTCGCGTTATGTCTCTGAAAGTTTTATCGATTGCTTTGCTATGGAATGCGAAGCGATGAAACGAGTGCGCGATACCATGGGTTTGGATAATGCCCATGTCATGTTGCCTTTCGTGCGAACCGTGGCAGAAGCAAAAGCCGCTACTCAGACCATGGCGGAATTTGGATTGCAACGTGAACCCAATGGTTTGCAATGTTATATGATGTGTGAAATTCCTTCCAATGCACTATTAGCTAAGGATTTCTTGGAATATTTTGATGGCTTTTCCATTGGCTCCAATGATTTGACTCAATTGACCTTAGGTTTAGACAGAGATTCTGGTTTGATTGCGGATCAATTTGATGAGCGGGATCCTGCCGTGAAAGCGCTATTACATGAGGCTATTCAAGCGTGTTTGGCCCAGGGTAAATACGTGGGTATTTGTGGGCAAGGCCCTTCTGATTATCCCGATTTTGCGGCTTGGTTGGTGGGCGAGGGCATCGAAAGCATTTCTTTGAATCCCGATACGGTGGTGGAAACTTGGGTAGCATTGTCTAAAGTCGCCAATAAATCTTCTTAGAAAATAGTTGCTACCAGTGTTCATATTCAGCTAGAATCAGGGTTGATTTAAATTGTGAGCCCATAATATTGGCCGTTCCTAGTATTATTAAAAAATCTTCCTGGAAGCAAGTGATCTTGTGTCAAGAATCCTATTATCGCGGGGACTTCCAAGCATTGTTGCAAGACATTGAGTCGGCTTTTCGTTTACCTAATATCCGCTGGATTAAAGATGCTACTCACAATCGCTGTTTAATTGCCACGGTGGATGTAGGTGAGCTGACCATTGTAGTCAAACGTTATAATATTCGCGATTTTTGGTGCTTTATACGCCGAGCATTACGCCGTTCAAAAGCCAAGGATTGTTGGTATAAAGCTCTTTTATTATCAGAGCTGGGCATTCCCACAGCTGAACCCATTGCGGTAGTAGAACAACGTTTTGGGCCTTTGCGTCGTCAAAGCTATTATATTACCCGCTTTGTTTCCGGTAAAATTTTAAATAAAACCTTAGAAGAGGGTTTAACGGGCCAAGAATTAGAGAAGGTTATTAAAGGGGTTGCTGACTTTTTTAAAGTCCTTAAAAAGGAACGCATCGAACATCGGGATCCAAGATCCCATAATGTTATCCTTAATGAAGAAAAGCTACATTTTATGGATTTAGATACTTTGCGTCGATATCGGATTTCTCGGCTATTTCAACATCATCATGAGCGAGATATTAAAAAATTCTTGGACAGTTGCGGTAACCGTGAAGATATCAAAAGCTTATTTGATAAGTATTACCTATAGTTCTCTACTCTATGTGCGCCTCACGTCACCTCGGAAATTGTGAAACAATTGTCCGAGGTCCATATAGTAAGGTTCAAGGCATTCTTCATGTAAATTTCCATATAATCAACATGTTACACGGAATCAAAGGCTTATAACTCTTAACTTTTAATTAATACTGTACATTTTCTGTCATTCTAGGTATAATATCTTTCGTGCAGTTAGTTAAAGGGCTTATTCAAGCCACTGGTCCTGCATTCCAAAGAGAGCCAAATCTCTCAAAAATTTCTTAAAAATCATTAAGTTAAAAAACCACCTAACTATCAGGTACCCCATGAAAAAGCATATTATCGCAGTGCTATTGCTGCTGTTACCTACAACGTTATTCGCTGCTGGTTTTTCTTTAACGCCAGTGCCCTCAGATCAGTCCGTTAATTACCTAGGGCAGGTTTTTGGTTCCGTGGGTAATGTCTTAACTGGCTCAGGCGGCCACATGATTGCGCATATTTTTAAGATGCTTAATTATGCTATCTTAACTTTAGCCACCATCGTGATTATTTATACTCTATTCGTTTCTGTTATGAATACGGCTAATGACGGTGAAATGATGGGGAAAAAATGGAATTCTATCTGGGTTATCATCCGTATGACCTTAGGTATCGCTCTTATGTTACCGGCTAAAACCGGTTATTGTGCCTTACAAATTTTAATTATGTGGATCATCATGCAAGGTATCGGTGCTGCCGATAGTGTATGGACTGCCACAGTAAATAGCAGTTTTATGGGTGGTACAATGGCACCACCAGCTTATGATGGTTCGCAACAAAATTCTGACTCAGAGAGTTGGGTTGCCGCTCAAACACTATTAGCCGGCCAAGTTTGTGTTAATGTAATGAACCAGATTGATCCTGGACAATTTGCTTGTCGATGGGCACAGAATGACAGTGTAGCAGGCATTGTGTGTGGCTCTACTAATGCCACAGCAACGGGTGATGAGTGCGGTGGTGTGTCATATAACCTTGCCTATGTACAAGGGAAATTTGTTGACCCAGCGCCTATAGAACAAGCAGCACAAACAGCATTAAATACCATGATGACTGATATACAACCTGCGGCTACGGCAATCGCTGGTAATTCACCAGATTTCGATCCAAAAGACGTCGCTGCGGCACCTGCGGGTGCGATAGTTAATGCCGCTAATGATTGGTTGAAAATAATGGGACCTGTAACCCGCGATGCAGCGACAATACAGGGCGATATTAATAAGGATCGTGATGGCGGTTCCATGCAAAGTTGCGCTGCAGCTTCCGACCCTAGCCAAATACCGATGTGTGTGCGCAAGGAGATGAATGCACGAGGTTGGATTGATGCTGGCAACTATTATTTAGACATTGCTCAGTTAACTTATCAGACTAACCAAATCGTTTCTACCATTGAATTGAGTAGCAGCTTACCCAACGCAGGCTCTGTCGGGTCTGGACCTTATTCTAATCAGGTTCAAGGTTACGTTAAAGGCGTTGAATGGTATAATCAGAAAGAGTCCGATAGCTATTTCTTGGACCCATCGTCGCCAAGTTGGATCACCAATAACAAACCTAAACAAGGTGATGCTGATAAGTATGTCGCAAAAGCCGTGGATGATTCCATGGATAATTGGAGCACCTTATTTGATGAATATTCTGGTACCCAAGGTACGAAGCTGAATCCCATTTTAATGTTGCAAACCTATGGTCACAACATAATCCAAAATGCCTTGACAGGCTATAAGGATGAGGGGCAATTTTTTGGTAACCATGAATTTATTAAAGCCGTTGCATCGCATTGGTGGGGTAACGAGCAATTAGATAATATGTATGAAGTCATTTGGTTTATTCCTTTGGGTGCGACCATCTTAGGAATGTTATTAACTTCCGGTGCCATGATGGAATTGTATATTCCTCTTGTGCCCATGATCTTCTTTACCTTAGGAGCCATTGGTTGGATCATCGGTGTGATGCAAGCCATGGTCGCCGCGCCCATTGTGGCTTTTGGTTTGCTCAGTCCCAATAGTCAAAACGATTTGATGGGTAAGTCGGAACCAGCCATCATGCTTATGGTGAACATGTTCCTGCGGCCGACCTTAATGATTCTAGGTATGGTCTTAGGTATGGCATTGATTTATGTGGTTATTGAATACTTCAATGAAGCTTATTCTGTAGTGATCAATGGTGCTTTCAATATGACAGGCGACAATATGCAGAACCCATTCTCAGCGGCCGCCATGATGTTCCTCTACGGCAGTATCGTAACCACGTTGGTACATAAGTGTTTCTCATTGATTCACATCGTCCCAGACAATGTCTTGAATTGGATTCAAGGTGGTGAAGTCACGCGTCAACAATTTGGTGACAGTGGTGCTCAAGCTGAGCAACAGCTTAAGAGTGGCTTTGGTCAGTCAGCTTCGGGTATGGCCCAAGGTGCTGGACGTGCTGATGAAGGTTACGCTAATAGCCAAATATCCGTTGCACGTAACAAACAGTCCATGGCAAGCCATATGGGCGGTGGTCTTGGCAGTATGGCCTCTAAAGGTCTGCAGGATCTCTTCTAATATACCGTCGCTTCCAGTTAAAAACACCGGCTTAGGCCGGTGTTTTTTTATGCCTTCTGGTTATACAATGGGCAAGTGGTTGACTGGTGTGATGATATGCCTATACTGGCCTTTTAGCTTAACTTAGGTAGACAAATGGAACAGTCCTTACAGAAAATGATCAATGGCTATCACGAGTTTAGAAAGCGCTACGTGACGGGCGATAACTCTGTTATGCAGCAGCTAGCCTATAATGGACAGAAGCCTGAAATCATGGTGGTGTCCTGCTGTGATTCGCGTGTGGATCCGGGGTTGATATTACAATGTGAACCTGGCGATTTATTCATTGTTAGGAACGTTGCCAATATTGTGCCGCCCTATGTGAAAGATCTGGGCCACCACGGCGTAAGTGCCGCTTTGGAATTTGGTATTTGCTATTTAGAAGTGAAGCATTTGATTATCTTGGGTCATAGTCAATGTGGTGGCATTCAAGCCTTACTAAACCATGAAGTCCTAAATAAGCAAAATGATTTTATTTCTAAATGGGTTTCTCTGATAAAAGATGACGTTAAAGATGAGAGTAATGTGGATGAAGCTTCGAAAAGAGCGCTTGTAAATTCCCAGGAGAATTGCTTAACCTTCCCTTGGATTAAACAGCGAGTAGATGCCTGTAAACTGCAAATTCATACGTGGTTTTTTGATATCGAAGAAGGCAAAATTTCCGCCCGCCAAGCAGCTGGGCACTTTGAAGTATTAGAATAACCGTTGCGGCATTCATGACAAGAACATTAAAAGCAGACGTAGTGATTATCGGTGCTGGTGCCGCTGGATTGATGTGTGCCATAGAAGCTGGCAAACGAGGGCGCCATGTGATGGTGATAGACCATGCCAACAAGCCAGGGAAAAAGATTTTAATGTCCGGTGGTGGCCGCTGTAATTTTACTAATTATCATATTAACTTTGATAGTTATATTTCACATAACCCTCATTTTTGCAAGTCTGCCTTGAGTCGCTATACCCAATGGGACTTCATTGATCTTGTGAAAAAACACCAAATCTCATTTCACGAAAAAACCTTGGGTCAATTGTTTTGCGACTACAAATCTCGAGATATTTTAGATATGTTATTGTTGGAATGTGAAGAGTGGGGTGTTAAGGTGACACTGAATACCGCAGTTAATGCAATCGAGCATGTAAAAGCCCATCATTACAAACTTCACACCCATGATTACGACATCCATTGTGAGTCTTTAGTTATAGCTTCAGGGGGGCTATCCATTCCCACCATGGGAGCTAGCCCCTTTGGTTATAAGGTGGCGGAGCAATTTACTTTGAACCTATTTCCAACCCGAGCGGGTCTAGTACCTTTTACGTTACATCAAGAAGATAAACAGAAATTATCAGAATTATCAGGTATTGCAGTGGATTGCCTTATCAGTAGTAACAAGGCCAGTTTTGAGGAAGCCATGTTATTTACTCATCGTGGCTTAAGTGGACCCGCGGTATTGCAGGTGTCGTCCTATTGGAAGCCCAGCGAAACAGTGGATATTTATTTTTTACCTAAGGTAGATATACTGCAGACCTTGACTAAGGCTCAACAATCACAACAACAGGTAAAAACATTGTTGTCAGATTTGCTGCCTAAGCGCGTAGTGGCTTGTTTATTAGATGATGGCCTTGCGCAACGACCTTTGAATGCATTGCATGAAAAAGATAGACAACATATCGCTGGGGTATTTCAACCTTGGCAAATCAAACCTAATGGCACCGAAGGCTATCGTACGGCAGAAGTTACTCTGGGCGGAGTAGATACCCGCGAAATTTCATCCAAAACCTTTGAGTGCCATCAAGTACCCGGTCTGTATTTTATTGGCGAAGTCTTGGATGTGACAGGATGGCTTGGCGGTTATAATTTTCAATGGGCATGGTCTTCCGGTTGGGCGGCTGGGCAGGTGGTTTAGGATTTTTAGGAGTCATGATTCAATGGAAGATAAAAAGCAATTAATTCAAAGCATTTTTGCTGATATATTTGAAAAACCAGGGTTTGATCTAGCGTTAATTGAAAAACATTTCCATCCCGATTATCAACAATGGGTGAACGGTGAAAGCTTGGATTTTAATGGCTTTGTGGATCACATGAAAGCTTTAAAATCTGCCCTCAAAACAGTTAAGATTACCTTTGAACATTTAGTGGAAGAGGGCGATAGAGTGTGTAGCATTCACTATCCCCAAGCTGAAAAGAATGATGGTAGCCACATGAAAGGCAAAGTCATTGCCTTTTTTAAATTTTCTGGGGATCAACTCATCGCCTGTGATGAATTGACTCATCTACTAGAAGGAACTGATGAAGACCGAGACCTTGGGTCCAGGCATTAAATAATGACTGCTTATGAAGGCGAACTCAATGAATTTTAGTTTGCCACCATTGCAGCCTGCGCTACAGCCTAGGCATCAGGGGGAAGAATAGAGGGAAGATATGCAGAAGCAATATAACCATTTGATTTTTTGTAAGTTTTATATTGAAAATTGAGGTTAGCATCCCTTCTATGGCCTTTTTTACGTCAACTTAATAATATAATCATTATATGTTGCTAATTAACCCTTCTTAGATATAATGTTTATCGCCTCCAATCACAAAGAACAACGGTAACACTATGAAAAAAATCTATTATTTAATGAAGGGCAAATATGGCGGTGGATTTCCTATTGCCGTCTATGATACTGAGACCCAGCAAATAGCCATTGCCCGGAAAACGGCTGATTCTGAAGATGCAGAGGATCAAGTTTTTTTAACTTATGGCCTTGCCGAAGCTTGTGTAGGAGAGATTAAACAGGCTGGTATTCCAACCAAAGGGGCTGAAATCCTTCGCCGTGATGAATGCTTTGTTTTATGTTTTAGTGGGATTGGGGAAGAATTTTTAGAAGAAAATGGATTTATTGATTCAGGTGAGGTCGTTGTTGAAAATGTGATTGAGCCACAACCTGTCGAGCCACCTTTGGTTTCTTGCACAGTTTCCACTGCTGCTTCAACAGTTTCTATTCAATGGGAGGAAGATCCCAGAGCTGAGTTCGCCAGCCCGGAAGTGTCCTTGAGTGGATGTTCAACCAACAGTGGTGGTTCGCCTTCAAGCTATGGTGCGATGCATAGTCAATTAGTTTCTGGAGGCGCTGAGGGTAGTAAGCATAGGGTAATGACCGATGATGTAGTGGCTGCTCGCCATAGAGCCTATGAGGCATTACGCCAAATGGGGTTTAATGAGCAGCAGATTAATCTATTCAGAGAAATTGCAGAAGCTTGCTTGAATTTGGCCCAAGTTGAATTTGCTGCGAATGGATTTATGAATACACAGTTACCGCTTGGCCAGGTAGAGTCTGCGGCTTTTGAACAGGTAGAGCGTGCGCGCATGATGGCTTCTGATAGTCTTTTAGAGCAACGATACAGCCCAGAACGAGTTGATGTGTTTATGATGCAAAGTGCGGCATGCGAGAATCCAGAACAGGTTGACTACTTGCTTAAAGGCTTTATTGAAAAGCATAAAGTGCGTGAAGAGCCGAACTCCGGTTTGCGTGGCATGAGCCTTGATGAACTGCGTGCATTTAATATGGCAGAGCAATCATCGCGCGCACGAGAAAGATCGAACGGTAACGGTGTTAATCCTGCCAGCTTAGCAGCAGCTCTTTATGCAACTCAACAGGGCCGCGAATGCAATAAGAGCGGTGACTATGTTATTACAATGCTTGACTCCGCAAAACAAGTAGCTAGAGAGGATATCAGTAATTCTGAGATGGATGATGTTTTTAAGGGTATTATGATTAATGATGTACTGGGGTGTTCATCAGCAGAAGCCGTTGCAGACTGTCTTCGCCAATATGAAGATGCTTATGGTCTAGACTTTGGAGTAGGGTTTGGGCACTCTTTTACGTCGCTGGATATGGAGAGGGTTGAAACCCGCGACAGAGCTGAGACTTCCGCCGCACGTGAAGGGTATGACAGAATTCCCGATGGCGACAATGATATGGGTGTCTTACATGATCCCTTATTAAACCCCGCTCCAAAGTTTCCGGGCTCAGGGCCAGGGTAAAATATTTATCTATGCCATTTTCAATTGAAAAAATTTCATTTCATGAATTGGTTTGAGGCATGATAAAATCAATTCCATAGGTTTAATGATTATGGGTATTTGCGAAGATAAGGGGCGCGCGCATGGAGTCAGTCATTTCTATCCATTGGTTAATTTCCGTGGTTGTTTTCGCCTGTGTGTTTTTATTCACACCAGGGCCCAATAATATTATGTTTGCAAATTCCGGTAGTGTGTATGGTTATCGTAAAACTTTGCCCCATATATTCGGTGTTGCTCTGGGCGCACCGATTATATTGCTAGCCATTTCCACTGGCGGCTACCATTTATTTCAATACCCATGGTTTAGATACACTTTTCAGACCTTTAGTATTATATATTTGATTTGGCTCGCCTTTAAAATTGCTCGCGCAACCCCTCCACATATTGAAGGCGCAACAAAACCCCTTAATTTTATGCAAGGCGCCTTATTCCAATGGTTAAACCCAAAGGTTTGGGCACAATTTCTAATTGCCATGGGCGTGTATTTGACTACAGACCAGAACTTCATACCTAAACTCTTAGTTATGGTTGTAGCTTTTTCACTATTGGGCTTAGCTAGTGGCTCAGTTTGGACGTTTTTTGGAAAGTTGATTGCTAAGGATTTATCTGAGCCACAGCACTATAGAATTTTTAATAGAGTGATGGCTGTTTTATTAGTTTTAACAGTGTTGCCCGTATTTGTTGAGCATTTAGGTTAAGGGAATTATCGCGCATTATATAACCCAGTTGTTATTGTTAAATAAGGAAATTGACATGTCAAAAGCCACACTAAAAGATATTGCTATTGAACGTTTAAGTCGCGGCAAATACCAGCCGCGCAAAGAATTCGATGATACGGCTCTGCAAGAATTATCAGAAAGTATTAAGGTGCAAGGTTTGCTGCAACCCATTGTAGTGCGGCCAAGCAAAAATGAACATCACTATGAAATTGTAGCGGGGGAACGTCGCTGGCGTGCTTCTATGTTAGCCCAGTTGTCCGAAGTGCCCTGTCTCGTGCGCCATTTATCCGATGAGCAAGCAGCAGCAGCCACCACTATTGAAAATATTCAGCGCCAAGATTTAAATGCTATGGAAGAAGCCGAGGGTTATGAGCGTTTTATTGAGGATTTCGGTTATTTACATGAAGAAATTGCGGCCATGGTGGGCGTATCTCGAGCTAAAATTACCAATAGTCTAAGGCTCTTAAAATTATGTAAGGCGGTACAGCAGCATATTATTCATAGATCTTTGTCGGAAGGCCATGGTAAGTGCCTCGCGGGGTTGGATGAAACGCAACAAATACAGTTAGCCCAAAAAGTCATAGAAGAGAATTGGTCTGTCCGCCAACTTGAAAAAGCAGTTAAGCAAATGCAAAATGCACCAAAATCACAAAAAGCAATCCATTCAGGAAAAGACATCGACGTTAGCCGTCTAACCCGAGACTTGTCGGACCAAATGGGCACAGAAATTAAATTCGACCAAGACATTACAAGTGCCAGTGGCTGGTTAAAGATACGCTATTACGACCCCGATACCTTAGCTGGATTGCTTGATAAAATGGGGGTTGAATATGATAGTGAATAGTATTCCAAAAACCACATTTGCCTAGCCTTTTAATTTAGCGCGAATACCATCCCCGTAAGCCTTGTCAATTTTATCAAAATGCGCCAGTTGCCGCTCAAGGATAGCCTTAGGAACGCCGGTCATAGCTGCCGCTATGTTGCTGTAGAGGCGTGCTTTTTGCGCCTCGTCAAACAAATTATATAAGTCGCGAGGTTGAGCATAATCGTCGTTGTCTTGGCGATGATCATAGCGCTCTAAACTTCCATCCACGGGCAGTGGAGGTTCTTTCATGCTAGGATCTTCTTTCGGACCAGAAAAAGAGTTTGGCTCGTAATAGGCTTCTGGATTAGGGCAGTTATCAAAAAAACGCATGGGGCCATCTTTATGATAATGTTGCATAGGGCAACGGGGTTTATTCACAGGTAATGCTTCATAATGCGTGCCAAGACGATAACGGTGAGCATCGGGATAGGAAAAAATTCGTGCCTGTAGTACTTTATCAGGTGAGAAGCCAATGCCAGGAATGATGTTAGATGGTGAAAATGCTGCTTGTTCAATTTCAGAAAAATAATTCTCAGGGTTGCGGTTTAATTCAATAATACCTGCTTCGATTAAAGGGAATTGTCCGTGTGGCCAGACTTTGGTTAGGTCAAAGGGGTCGTAGTTAAAGTTTTTTGCTTCGGACTCAGTCATCACTTGAATGTAGAAGGTCCATTTGGGGAAGTTTCCTTTTTCAATGGCGTTAAATAAATCTTCTTGAGTGGACTCACGAGTTTTACCCACAACGTTTTCCGCTTCGGCATTGGTCCAATGCTTGTGTCCCTGTTGGGTTTTAAAATGAAATTTTACCCAAACTCGTTCATTATCGTCATTAATCATGCTGAAGGTATGAGAGCCGTAGCCATTAATATGGCGCACGCTCGTGGGTATTCCACGATCGGAAAATAAAATAGTAATTTGGTGTAAGGCTTCAGGGGAGTGAGACCAATAATCCCACATGGCAGTGGGGGAGCGCAGGTTGGTTTTTGGATGGCGCTTTTGCGTATGAATGAAATCAGGAAATTTATAGGGGTCGCGAATAAAAAATACGGGTGTGTTATTGCCGACGATATCCCAGTTACCTTCTTGTGTATAGAATTTTACGGCAAAGCCGCGAACATCACGTTCTGCATCGGCAGCACCTAATTCACCTGCTACAGTAGAAAAACGCAGAATCAAGTCGGTCTTTTTACCTACTTTAGAAAATAATTTAGCCTTTGTATAACTAGTGATATCATGGGTCACAGTTAAAGTGCCATAGGCACCCCAGCCTTTGGCATGCACTACACGCTCTGGGATACGTTCACGGTTTTGGTGGGCGAGTTTTTCAACTAGTTGATAATCTTGCAGTGCAAGGGGGCCGCGTGGGCCTGCAGTTAATGAATTTTGGTTATCCGCAATAGGATTACCCGCTGTGGTTGTTAATTTTGAATCGCTCATGGTGCATTCCCTGTAAACATGGAGCGCATATTATGCCTGATCATTTAGCCATTGGCTGCAGAGAAAAGCCGAATTTACTCTCTTCTGGGTAGAATATGAGCTGTTCGATAATGATTAATTTGCACTAAGGCCATGAATATACCTCATCTTAAGCGTTATCTGGTGCTACTTAGTTAATGCCACTTAATGGGCTACTTACCAGTCGCCATTATCATGATTAAAGACGACAGCCTAGACTACCATGGTTATGTGTTACCTTTGATTGAATTGAGAAGGCGCTCACAAAATATTCCAGCAGGTCGATGTGGTTAATGTTTGTTCGTTCCGAGTGAAAGTAGGATTACCATGTGTTAGTCTTTAAGACTGATAGGATAATGTACTCAGTGGCTGTCTTGGGCAATGGTGGAATAATTTATGAAGCGTGACTTAGAAAAGAGCTGGGACATAACTCTTGTCCCCTACGATGAAAATTGGGTGGCTCAATTCAATCATGAAAAGTTGAAAGTCGAAAAAATATTAGCTGGTAATTGTCGAGCTATCCAGCATATCGGCAGTACTGCTATAAAAAATATTTATGCAAAACCAGTGATTGATATATTGGTAGTTGTAAATGATTTAACAAGTGTTGATGGATTAAATGCAGATTTTGAAGCTCTACGCTACGTGTGCATGGGGGAATATGGCATTGAAGGTCGCCGGTTTTATTGGAAAAGTAAAGCAGAACGCACCCATCATATTCATCTTTTTGAACAAGGTAATTCAGAAATTAAGCGTCATTTGGCCTTTAGGGATCACATGATAAATGATCCTCTAGCTGCTCAAGGTTATTCTTGGATAAAACGCAGTTTAGCAGAGCAGTTTCCTTGCGATATAGAATCCTATGTCAATGGCAAAGCATCTTTTGTGCGAGCTATGGAATACCGTGCAGGCGTTGCGCGAGAAGACCAATTAAATGCACCAGATAATATTACTTTAGAACCCCCCAACCCCAATTGGAAAAAATTTGCTGCGGCTGAAATCAACGCTATCAAACAGAGCGTTGATTTATCTTTTCTTTCCATAGAGCATTTAGGCAGTACGGCTATAGAAGGCTTAAGTGCTAAACCCATCATTGATATTTTTATTGCTCTTGAGGACATGAAGGAAGCTCTGCAATGGCTTGAACCATTAAAGGCGCTGGGTTATATTGACTGGCCAGATAATCCTGATAAGACGCACCATCGTTATTTTAAAGGTATGCCACCTTGGGGCTTGCAACGAACCCACCACGTTCATATCATGGCCATGGGAGTTGCATTTAAACGTCGGATTGCCTTCCGAAATTTACTCGAGAAAAATGCCCAACTGCGAGAAGACTATGAATTAGTAAAACAGAAATTAGCTTATCAACACCCTAATGATCGCGAAGCTTATACTAACGCTAAAGCCCATTTGATCAAACAAGTGCTTGAAGATGACAATGAAGAAAGTATTTGAAAGAGCTTAAAGAAATTCCCTGACGAAAGGGCAGTAATGTTATTATGGGGTTGTCTTTGTTGGCCATTTAACTTCAACCGTTTTAAGAAAAAATAAATTAAGCGTATGATTATCGCAGTAGACTGATGATTTCATGCGTTTTTCTGTATGTTTTCTCATTTCAGTCGGAGGGTTGAGACCTAACTGGTATTTTGTTAGTATACAAAGCATTATATTGAGCTAAAAAGCGTATTTATGAAGAATAGAAATATTACCATCTGCAATGAAATAATACACCCAGGTGAGAAAGTATCTTTAGCACTGCCTTTACCTGAGCTATTTAGTTGCGCCCCAATGTATATGCCAATTAAGGTTGTTCACGGTAAACAGCCAGGGCCATGTTTGCTGGTCATTGCTGCTATGCATGGTAATGAACTAAATGGTGCGGAAATTATTAATCGCTTGCTACAGTCAAGCAATATTAAGAAATTAAAAGGCACTTTAATTGCGGTACCAATCATGAATGTCTATGGGTTCATCAATAAAACGCGCACTCTACCTGGCGGCACTTCTTTAGGTACTAATTTTCCTGGCAGTCCGCATGGGTCACATGCGGCAAGACTGGCCCACATTTTTTGTTCAGAAATTTTTCCTATAGCTGACTATTGCATTGACTTACAAACAGGTTGGCTCAATCATTCCAATCTTCCTCAGGTATTTGCCACAGATGATAATCAAAAGGAGCTAGAGCTTGCTCATGCTTTTGGTGCTCCGGTTATTTCTGAACTAAGTGCACAGAAAGGTTCGCTACGTGCTCATGCTAACAAAGAAAAAACGCCATACTTGGTTTATGAGGCTGGGGAGGCTATGCGATTTGATGAGTCTTCTATTCGTATTGGTGTCAAGGGAATTATTAATGTTATGTGCAACATTTCAATTCTTCCGTCACCAAACAAAGCAAACTCAATGAAACGAGAGTCATTTTTGACGCGTGATACACGCTGGGTCCGTTCACCAACCAGTGGTATCAGTCATTCAAGCACTAAGCTTGGTCAGCAAGTAAAAAAAGGTGAGTTGCTCACTATTATCAAGGACCCTTTTGGATCGGGCTCCGATGTGCCCGTCCTAGCTCCTTTTGATGGCATTGTCGTTAGTATTAATAATTTACCATTGGTGTACGAGGGCGTGGCACTATTTCAGCTTGCTGCTTTTGAGCGCTTGTCCTTGGCCGCCACACACATTGAAGACTGGATTGATGATTCAGAAAGCTAGTTGGATTAGTCTTCATGCAGCAGCTTGATCAAAAAATTGAGGCCATTGGCATCTTTGTTTGGTCTATAGCCGCAATCTTTTTTTTGTATGAATTCTTCTTGAGAACATTTGTTGGCTCCATTGCACACCAGCTTATTCATGACTTACATCTCAGCATTGAACAGTTCACCTTAATTGGCTCAGCGTACTACTTAGCTTATGGTTTAATGCAAATGCCTGTTGGGCTATTGGCGGATAAATTTGGCGTTAAGAAAATCATGATTTTCGCCACTCTGACCTGTGCACTGGCCACATTCTTATTTGCCCACTCACATAGCTTTAGCGAAGCCTTATTGGGCCGGTTCCTCATGGGATTTGGTTCATCCTTTGCTTTTGTATGTTTGTTAGTAATCGTCTCAAATTGGTTTCCAAAACGCTTCTTTGGATTCTTTGCAGGGGCATCGCAGTTCATTGGCACAATGGGTCCAGTGCTCGCTGGTGGTCCTTTAATTTCTTGGCTGATTGATAGCCATACTAATTGGCGCTTTGCTTTGAGCAGCATTGGTGCTTTTGGTATTGTGCTGGCATTACTAACATTATTTTTCGTTAAAGATAAGCCTCCAGGTCGACAGGATACTTTATTGTTTCTATCAAAAGATGAGTCAACCCAGACTCGTTTAAAACGTTTATTTAAAACAAAACAAGCGTGGGTTGTAGCCGTTTATTCTGCAAGCACCTATGTTTCCATTGCTGTTATGGCAGCGGTGTGGGGGACTGACTACCTGCAAGCGGCTGGATTATCGCAGAAAAGCGCAGCATATATGCTCTCTATCGCTTGGATAGCTTATGCGATTGGTTGTCCGGGATTTGGTTTTTTGTCTGATTTAACAAGGCGGAGGAAGCCATTTCTCATCCTTTGTGCTGTGCTGGGATTAGCAAGTATGTCACTTATTCTCTATGGACACTTTACCTCTGAGGCTGCCTATGACGTGTTATTCTTTATGTTGGGGCTTGCAGCAACCGGACAGAACATCGGGTTTGCAGCGATTGTCGAGCACACAACCTCTGATGTTAAAGCCACTGCCTTGGGTTTGAATAATGGCTTGATCACTTTATCAGGTGCTGTTTTGCCACTTGCTGTTGGCTATATTATCTCTCTATCCAGTGGTAGTAGCAATGCGGAGAATGTACCGCTGCATTCGTTTGTAGTGGGATTATCTTTATTGCCAGTTGTTTATCTAATCTCTTTGATTGTTAGCGTCTTCTTTTTTAAAGAAACCTATTGCAAGCCGCAAAAAGGACTGATCACACTCCGCAGGCCTTTTCGCTCGCGGGCAAACTGATTGATGAGCAAGTATGCTTGCCCTGTAAAGTTATCATCAGATGGTGAACTTGCTAGATTCTTCGATCTGGTTTTTTAATAGGTAAAGTTATAGGCGCGTATCTTTGAGAGACTCGTAAAATGTATCAAGTCCAATATCGCCAAGATATTCTGCTACCTGGCCGTCACCGAGCTCTATGACAATCCAATCGCCCTGGGTATTTTTAGCAATATCGACAGTGAAAAAATTACTTTTCACGGATGTGAATATATGTCTAAACTCTTCTAAATCAAAACCATCAATATCGCCATAATGGCCATCTTCCCAATATTCCGTAAGGGCAATGGGGGTATTGTTTAATACAAAAATTCTATATTCTTGTGTTAAAGGCATATTACTCTTGGGATGAAGCCCAATGGGTTCGAGTTTAATAAATTCACGAAACACCAGGCCGCCTTGGAAAGCATCACCCTGTTTTTTGATGAAAGTACTAACAACTTTTTTAACCTGAGTTAAATCGCTGGCGTTGGGAATGAAGCATGCTTCATTCCAGTAATGCTTTTGGGATTTTACGAAGTCTTTTACAATAATGGGTTTGTCACCAAATACGCTCAATAGTTCTATTAGTGCTTCATCACTTGGCATGTTTGTTTCATCGTGAAATACTGAAGGTGGAGTGCATGCCTCTATAATATTGTAGGAATCAGGTAGATAATAACAATGCTGATATTCCTCAGGAGAATTTATCAGTTGAAAGTTTAAGCTTAATAGGGTGTTATAAAGTTGCTTATAGGAAGCCGTAGGCATCATCCAGCCCCGATAAACCACTGGCTCCAAGTTCTCGGGGGGGGGATGAATGCTAAAGGACTGTAAAGATCCCTTATTAATATGATTGTCATAATCAAATAACAGAATATCCATGTTATTCTTCTGTGCCATGTTGTATTCATGCTCCCACTCAGGATCAACCTTTTTTTTATTCATTGGATCACAGCAAAATAGCATGTTCATTGGAGAACGCATCCTTAATATTAATTATGCAACCTGAGTGGCTGTTTTCTTAGTTAAACATTTAAGGTGCATGCTCAGGAACCAACGATTAACTAAAAAGCAAATAGCAAAAAGCACCAAAAGAATAATGGAGAAAAGTATAACTGTGCTCATATCTAAAGGTATTGCCATGACACCAAAGCCAAATAATAAGGCGTAGACAGCTATGCAAAAAGCGATACTTCCCGAGGCACTGTACAGGCTAACTTTCCAGAGGTGATTTCTTAGCTGTTCAGGGAGCCGTTTCTCTACATAATGAACATACCAAAGACAGCCAAAATATAGGGATATGGGGGTAGATAGGTTACCCATGCCAGAGGGTATCAATCGATACCAAACCGCAACAAATAATAGCAAACCAACTATCATGCCGATAGCCATTTGCATGGAAAATAAGATAAGTCCTTGTTTTATTGGCTTAAATGGTGATGTAGTATTTATCATAAGTGGCCCCAATTTTTTAGTTGACCGACTGTATCATCTATTTTTCTGCAGGGCAATATGAGACTTTAGTTAAAATATGCGCAGGGAATATTTGAATATGAATTTGTGCTTTGGTCTATGCGTCTTAGAATGAAAAGGGCGGTTTGTTCTTGCCTGCCCCTATCTTTATGGCTTTTATCGTGAAAGTCCTGAGCTGCGAATATACCCTTTTTCTCGTAAAGCTGACAGCAAGTGTTGCATATCGGATTCATTAGCTAAATCAATGGCAGACTGATCCTTATCCGATGGTACTCTTGGATCAGCATTCTTCTCCAATAAGGTACACGCAGTATGTTCGTCGCCAGCGCGTATAGCGATATGCAATAGTGTTAGTTTATCTCCTTTTTTCAAACCATTAAGCTCTCCACCTTGATAATTTCTTAGTGCATTAATTGGAAATTCTGCATTGATCTTACATTGGTAAATGTAGCCATCGTTAAAACTAATATTAACGTAATTATCATGAGTATCTGCAGCGCGAACACCTAGTTCTTTAAGTGATCATGGCTCGGTGACCTATCATCCTGTCCTTGCATCATTTGCTGCTGTTGACGTTGTTCTTCTTGCTCTTTTTCTTCCTCCCTTTGTTGAGCTGATACTTCTGTTTGTTGTTGCTGCTGAAACATAATAAACTCCTTTGAGCTAGAATCATAAACTGACAATCATATACAGTCTATCTAAATAACGAGTTTGAGTAAAGTGATAGTTCCTTGATGAGGTGCGGCAGTTGCTGCCAAATCTTTTGTTCACCAACCTGAAAAAAAGCGGCGACTGCAGCGTGTTTCTGCTCATTGGTTTTCCCATTGAACCCAAGTTGTTTATTCCCCATATTGTTCCCAACAACTATTGTCAGGCGTGAGCCAATAATCATCAGGTACGAACTTGAGTGCTGGTAAGGCATCAAAGATAGTGGATGGCTTTTTCTCAGGAAAATAATCAGCACCCTCATCATTATGCATAAAAAATAAGTTGATGGTTGATGACGATGCAGCAATCAAACGATAATTAAATTTATTGAATAGAGAAATCCATGCCGCTATAGAAGCTGATCCGCTTCCATGAATTTTTTTATCGGCATCTAGAAATAATCCATCTTGGCTTATATGTTCAGGTTTTAACCTGACACATGCAGTGGGGCCAAAACGCTTTTCAAATTCAACTACGACAACTCTAGGAAAAATTCCTCCAAGAAGGCTTTCCATTACATTTATATCATTACCATCAATGTCTAATATCAATAAATCAATTGGCTGTTTTTTGGTGTATTCTTTCACTAAATCAAGGGCATTGCTACTATCAATTTTAACACTTGCGAGTACTGGGCAATAGTAATCGGATTGTCTTTTTTGATTAGAAGTCATATGATAATGCTTGGTTTGGCAAGCTTTCGCAAAAAAATACCTTTGTTTTTCAATGCTATTATCATCAAGATCGAATATACATGCATTCCAGAAATGATTAATAATTAAATTAGTGGAACAATTTTGTGGAATGCCAATGGATGAGTCATTACAGTTACTGCCTATTTCAATAGCTAACCGGTTACCATGTCCAATAATAGTAAATATAAATAATAAAATGCCATCTTCATCATTTTGTGAGAATACAGAAAATCCCGCTTCGAGTATAGACTCAAAAGTGATCGGTTTAGTTATTCTATCTTTGATTTGTGAAGCTAATAGTTGCTATACTATTTGATTATTTTGCTGAAAGTCATTGCTAAAATGTGTGCTAAATGTTTCTAGAGGCTCATGGATATTGGCGTAGGTCAACAAATGTTCAATATGTCTTAAGATTGGAATTATTTCTTCTTGAGAACGATTTCCAAAGAGTTTTTTAAGAAACTTCTTTGGTTTGGCAACCATAATATTCAGATTTCCCTTTTTGATATGAGTAATATTTTTCATCAACTACATACTAAATGACGACACAAACATTGTCAAACATTGTTAGATATTTAGATTCTGAAGTGTAACCCTTTCTTCCAAACATGATTTCAGTTGGCGTAATGAATCGCCGCAATGTGAAAAGTTTCTTAACATCAAAGTCATCGTTTGTTATTTGGAAATCAGGGGGAAACGTAGCACTTGGCTGATCGCTTTTGGTAAGGTTGGCATTATCCTATGAATATTTCTTTGTGGGTTAGGTTGTGTGTTGTATCAACTTAAATGAACAGCAAGTAAAGAAGGTAATGAATTTAGTTAAGTGTATATTGCGCTTGTTAGTTTAAGCCGCGCCGCCTATTACTTCCGATAATGAGCATAAATAGTGGGGTAGGGCAGCCAATAGCATAGTATATCTTGATTTAACAGTACATTACTGGCTCTGTCAAATCTTACCATTCACTGCTTTTATACCCCCTATACGGAGCATGATCCCAGTTTTCCAATTGAGGTCGTAATTGTCCCTGGTATAAGGTGACCTTATGGCTTTTATAATCGAATAGTACGTTGAACCTTTCAATAAACTTAAGTCCAATTAAACCAGTTTCTGAGGCTGGGCTTGGTTTGAAATTCTTTTGATTACCCCAAAGTTTTTGAATTTCTGTACCAGGTATATCTTTCAGTGTAATCCCCCAATGGTGACTTTTGGGATAATAAAATCTTTTGAGCACACTTTTTCTGTCATGGTCATGCTACAGGTTTCGCTCCCTGTATATTTTACCTTTAAGCCTTTCAAGCCCTTTGCTGTTAATGCAATACTTCCTTTTGAATAACCTGTGTCAAATATAACAGGCAATGTCTTTCCTTGAATGGAAATCTTTGTGGATGGAAGACCATAAGGTGAAGGGTTGCCGGTATTAAATGATAAAGGGATTGTAGTTTTAATATCCCCTATAGCGAAACAAGGCAAGAATAATATTATGAACGGTACAATAGAGTTTACTACAGGTTTCAGAATTTGAGGGAACATAGCTCAATTTCCATTTATGATTAAATGAGGCATATTGTGCTAAAATCAACCGCAAAGGCAAGTGCGATTAATTTTTTACCTGCATGTCTTGTACTTATGCACAAGCTTGACACTTGCCATAATTAGATCAGACTATAAATATATTAATGGTGAGGTCATTCTCGCAGATGGTGGTTTTTCTATAGTTTGAAAGTTATTTTTTATCAGGAGATATGGGGAATAATATAACGTTAGAAAACTTCATTTGTTGAAAAATTATTGAAGGGAAAATTAATTGATACCTCTAAGATCCCTAAAGGTGTAAGATATGAAAGAAATATATATTGAGCTACCGGCTCGTGGTGATGTCTCAAAAACATCGATTTATTCCCGAGTTTATAGTCAAGATGGTACAAAGTTAACTGACAGGGATGTGATTATATTAATTCCTGGCGGACCTGGTAATGACTACACTATGTATGACACAGCAGAAAAATCCATTGCTAGAGAATTCCTTAAAATGGTTAATGTTATTTTGTTTGACCCACGTGGTTGTGGTAGCAGTCAACCCTCAGCCGTGGAACACTGTTCTTTAGAACATTATATTGATGATATAGAAGCTATCCGGCAATATTTTGATATCCCTGCTGAGAAACTTATCATTTTTGGCCAATCTTATGGCTCGATAGCAGCTTTAGGCTATGCTATTAAATATCCTGATGCTCTTAAAAAGTTATTGATTATTAGTGCTATTGCTAGTTCAGAATTCTTGACTCAAGCGAACCAAGATCTAGAACATATTGGTACGCCTGAGCAGAAGCACATGGCAGAGAAAATATGGAATGGTTCATTTGAATCAAAACAAGATTTAGCTGAATATTGTCAAGTCATGGGGCCACTATATTCTTACGCTTATGTAAGGCAAGAAGGGGGTTTATTAGATATTCCATGTACCATTAGTGTTTTAAATTATGGTTGGGGGCATTTTTTAAAAAACTTTGATTTTCGCCCTGATATGCATAAGGTCAAATGTCAGGTACTTATTTTATGGGGTAAAGATGAATGGCTGATGGGCGAAAGGCAGGTTAATGAAGTGCATCAGGGTATTCTACAAAGTAACCTCATTGTCTATGAAAAATGTGGACATATGCTTTGGTTAGATCAATGGGATAGATTTGTAAGTGACTCGCGAAAGTTTTTAAGTGCATAAGCATAGTCAGTTTTTTGCTTAGCATAACGTTTCTTCATGACAAAATTCTCCTCTCTCTATAAGGTCATTTTGCCAAATTTCTCTAATTATGTCTGGTACAGTTTATTGGGAGCAGGTCATTGTTACTTCCCTTACATTTTTTTGCCTTGCTGCCCTGGGGCTGAAAATACGGAACATCTCAATACCCCCATCTTTATCGCCAATTATACCTCAACAGGTTCAAAAAGAAAATGCTTAATTTCACTTGAGAGGTTTTAGGGGATGCTGACCTTTGTATTTGTTCGAAGGTACTCATAAGTTAGTTTTTCCCTTAAATTCTAGAGCTGCATCTTGATTAAACTAAATGCGCTATTCTTTTGAAGTATGCAGCTAAGTTCTAAACCTGGGTCTCTCAAATTTCTGCATGTCATTTGTTTCTGGACATCGATCAGTGGCGGTGGAATAACTTTTTAGTATGTTATTGTAAGCGAGTATCACATCAACATTGCCATCATCTTGGTCTTTTAATTGTTGGATGATTAATCTGATGGCATTGACTGTAGATGGGCAGAGGTCTGCGTCGGGTATAAGCTTATCAGCGTAAATATGAGAATCTGCCCCCTGTTTGATTTGACAAGCTCGATCGCGGAGATTAGAGCTGCGTTCACCTAATTGTATGCGCAAATCCCCTATTTTACGAAAGCAACGTTGAGCTAGGTTTAAGCTTGACTGTTGCTGTGCTTTATTTCCCCAAATATTGAATAGCTGACAGCAATCTTGTGTTACCACAGTGAATTCATTATCAATATGGCCTTGCAGTGTGGTTAATGGGTATTGGTAAAGCCTATCAAGCCACATATGTTGTTTATCATCCCCATCGGGCAACGCAGATCGTTGTGAAAAGCAGAATAAGATCAATTTTTGGTACTTTGCTATTTTTCGGCTGTAGTGTTGATAAAAAACTTCTTTTCGAATTGGTTGGTTTTCTCTATGACTGTTAATATATTGGCTATCATCCCGTTGTTCTTCTAATAGTTCGATAGCACTTTGATAATTATCTATAGCACCGTCCCGCTAGTGTACCCTTCTTTCTGTAAATTTATTTGTACTTGAAAAAGACAAGCCAAAGCTTATCCTGTAGTTCGCAAAAACAAATAGGAGTAAAGACGATGGCTTGTCGAGTAGATGATAGCAGTATTAGCGGTGCTGTAAAGCTATTAGCGGATGAGGGATTTGATGGGCTGGCGGATGCTGTGACATTATTAATCAATGAGGCGATGCAAATAGAGCGTTCCCGGCACCTTGGAGCGGATGCTTATGAGCGCACTGAAAGCCGTACTGGTTATGCGAATGGCTATAAGCCTAAGACGCTGAAAAGTCGGCTTGGTAAGCTTGAACTGTCGGTTCCTCAGGTTCGAGATGGCAGTTTTTATCCGCGGTCTTTGGAAAAGGGGTTGCGCTCGGAGCGAGCCTTGAAGCTTGCAGTAGCACAGATGTACGTGCAAGGCGTTGCGACGCGTAAGGTTAAAGCAATAACAGAGCAACTGTGCGGCTTTGAAATATCGAGCACGGATGTAAGCCGTGCAGCATCCTTGCTGGATGATTGCCTATCGGCATGGCGTGCACGGCCATTGGGGCAATATCATTACCTTTACCTTGATGCACGTTATGAGAAGGTGAGGCATCAAGGCTGCGTGATAGACAGTGCTGTGTTGGTTGCCTACGGCATTGATACAGAGGGCAAGCGAAGTATATTGGGTGTTTCGGTGTCGCTATCAGAAAGTGAAGTGCATTGGCGTGACTTTTTGAATTCGCTGACTGAGCGTGGCTTGCATGGTATAAGGCTGATTATCAGTGATGCCCATGCTGGCTTAAAAGCGGCAAGGCAAGCGGTTTTTCCTAGTGTGCCATGGCAGCGTTGCCAATTTCATTTGCAGCAGAATGCGCAAGCCTATGTATCAAAGCGTCGTTATAAAAAGCAGGTTGCCAGCGACATCAGAGCCATATTACAGGCTCCCAGCATGGATGAAGGAAAGAGATTACTATCAATGGCCGTTGATAAACACCAAGCTGAATGCCCTGAACTGGCCAACTGGATGGACACAAACATTCCTGAGAGCCTAACTGTCATGCAATTTCCTGAATCTCACAGGCGACGGCTACGCACATCAAACTTAGCTGAGAGGATTAACAAAGAAATTAAGCGAAGAACGCGTGTGGTTGGGATATTCCCAAACACAGAGTCTTGCTTGAGGCTGGTTACTGCGGTGACCATGGAGATTGATGAGGAGTGGCAGCAAGGCTACACCTATCTTTCAATGAATGATTAACTTGAACGGGGAACTCAGTGATGATTTTTGGTTTTTACAGAACAGAGGTTGCTTAGTCGTCAGTTCGCGAAACCTTGCATATGTCACGCAGTGAGTTTTCCTCGCACTTTGGATTTAATCTAAGAACCATTGAAAAGTGGGAGCAAGGTGTTAGGCAGCCTGATGGATCCGCAAGAGCTTATTTGACAGTCATCTCAAAAAATCCCAAGCCCGTAGAGCACACTAAAACAACAAGTGCTAGTAATCAGAGATCATTGGGGTCGGCGTATTACGCTTGATGATAGGCTAGTTTATAAAGTTGATGACAAGAACGAGTGCATTGCTCAATGTCGTTACCATTATTGATCTATGCTTTCTAAGTTGAATACAGATGATAAATACCCCAAAGGTAAAAAATTCTTATCAAGTAGCAGCTATTACAGCTAGTTATAATCTTGCTGCAAGACTCCCAGCAAAAGGGCGAGGTGGTTCACTTTGCTGATTTCGTTTTTCAACGGAATTATAATCTTTGAAATATCCAGCACCCACCGCCTCAACAGAATTTGAAAATGAACTAATCGAATGCTCATCATTTTCTGATAATGAGTCGTTGGCCATTTCATCTAATCTTTTACTATCATCCATGTAGTAAAACCGAAGGGGAGAAGAAGAGGGCTCTTTGTTTTTATCGAATAACCTTAATCTACCAGTACCTAATGCATCTGGCTCTATATCGCCGGATGCATTACCAACGAGGAAATCTCGTGTCTTTACATGCACCAATGTAACATCTAATTGTACGTGAAATTTGTTGGTAGTCGTTATGTGTCCACTCAAATCTAATATTGCCAGGTAAAGATAATGCTTGGGTAGGGCGGTTACAATATGCCGTTTCGAGATCCAACCATCTGTTATCACAAGCTGCATTTTAACAGATTCTACAAAAAAAGTAATCAATGCGAAATTAGTGTTTTTAGCAGCGCTGGCAAGCTTTCTAGCCGATAAAATATCTTCCTCATATAATTCGCTGGCTGTTCCAACCCTGTCGTGATCTATCCCCCTTACTTTAGGCCACATAACTATTGAACCTGGTGGTTCTGCAAAAGCAGAAAAGTGATAATGCATGATTGAATAAAAATCGTAGTCCGTTGGCCTTTTCTTATCGTCGCTCTTTTTCTCAAAACGCTCTAATTTCTTTTTCTTTATTTTGTCCCTGAATATTTCAACTTTTTCATCACGATCAGCACGCTGATGCTCGTGGTAAAAGCCTAATGCATGGCCTATTTCATGGAGTATAATAGGCAAGCCGGCACCAGCAGAAAGTCTAATTATCTGTTTGCCACCTACGCGCCCAATGTTAGAGTTACCACCAACGCCGCCATCTAAATTGACGTTGGTTTCAAAACAAATATAGTCAGGCGTAGTTCCATTCCATCTAATGAATCGAAATCCGGCATTAGCTTTATTCCATTTTTTTATGGCTTCATCCACTCGTGCCTTGTTTTGCGTGACCCTAATCACATATGGGATAACTGCCTTTGGCCAAAGTTGGTAAGTATGTTTATCATAATTGATTAGATGGCCCATGCTTTGCTCCTTTTCATTTATTTATCTGCCATGTTATATCAAGAATATGGCAATGATAGGCCTGTTGATTCTATTAAAGCTCATGGTAATTAACTTAACGCCTACTTTCAAGTAGTTTTTATGGTGAGAGGCATTTCCAATAACATATAAGACGAAGTGCCACTAGAAGTGTTCCATGTCAAAATTCTTCTTTTATTGGGTTGGCTTCCATGAATACATGGAGTACAGAAAGCATTAGGTGCACGCCTTGCTTGATAATGCTAGAAAAAAGGATCTTTCATGTTTAGAAGTAATATTTCTTTGGCTCAAAATAAAACGTTAACGTGAGTAATGTAAAGTTCTTTCTGTATACATTTAACCGAACAAACGTTATAGTAAATATGCGAATATACAATTAACGTTTAACAAGGAGAATGAACATGGCTGAAACAACCACAAGAGCCGTTCTTACTGGCTTTGGGGCTACACTCACAACGTTGGTAATTATGGGGGGGCCAGGAATCCTCACTGGCGGCGCCTCAATCGCCGTAGGTGCAGTTGCTGCTGGGGTTTTTTACTTAGCTGATGGCGCTGCTGAAAGTGCTAGACGCGGTGATGAAATGTGCTCAGGCGGCATGATGACCGGCGTTGGCGCGGGATTGTTGGCTGCTGGCTATGCCGGACTCACGGTTTTCTCTGAAAAAGTCCCAGTTTTAGCTGCTGCAGCAACAGCAGGTGTTGGGCTCGGCGTAACAGTGAGCGGTGTTCGTCGAATGGGCGGCTATACCAGCTGACCAAATTGCTCAAACTACCTCATGCGCTGCTGCAGTGTGCCACTGTTGCGGCGCATGAGGTCATCTAGACGCTCATAATGAGTCCGCGGATATACTATTGCCGTTTAGCGAGAGGGATGGACATCACCGAAATAACCACAAGAGCTGTACTTGTTGGCTTTTGGATTGTCGTTAGTGGCTCCCGTGAAACGCTCAACAGTATTTAAGAAAATGGTTCTGCCACAACTTAACGTAATTAACTTAAGACCTACTAATTTTGTTAGGTCTTAGGCGGCATTGATTCCTGGTTTATTAAATTCTTGGATTTTACATACAATAATGCGACGATGTTCAGAGCGTATTTTATTTTTCGCCCGAAACATTGGGGTATTTCTTCAAACGCAGTGCAGAAAGTTAGGGCTCGGAATATATTCTTAAAACTTTTTTTTGGGTTTAACCAAACCTCGCAAAGAAGCGGGGTGAATCTGAACTAAAGGTTTGCTAAATACGTTGCATAACGAAGGACGAGGTCATGCTTTTCTTTTTTACAAAGTGCGTTATATTCATCCTTTGGTGTAACGCGACGAAGTCGACGTAGCAACGCTTCTTTTGGTTGTTTATCCATAGAGCGATAATAAAATTGCACGGGGTCCATTATTTTTATGATTCACTTATTCAAACATTTCACATAGGGTTCGATGGGCCGACTTTGCAGCCGACACCATCGAAGGAAGAACAGACACCTCACAAGTCGGGGACAGTTGAGCGCCGCTACAGCCCACCTTGAGTTGCCCTAGAAAGCACTTTAAATAAGTTTCTTTCATAGGCGGCATTTTGCCTAGCGAAAGGCCGGAAGTCAATATTACCATACAATAAATGCATGCATATATTCACCGCAACATGTTGACTAACCGGCCGACCGATAATAGTATGGGGCTCAACCCTCTCCCTAACTGTAAGGATGATTCATGTTCAACCGTCGATTGTTTAGTAGTAAAGTGCCTTTCACGGTTGCTTTTAAGTATGGCTTAGCACGTAGATTGGCGGAAGAAAGCCTTCGTGCAGTCAGTAGCATGTTTCTACCCAGCTCTTGGTGCCAACCGCTGGAGGTAATCATGCCCTATGGGTTTGAGTTTCTTTCCTTAAAGGCCCCAGAGAATAGGCCCTATTGGCCCCCTATGCCGCAACGTCATTACCCGGCCATTGGTTACCCTCGGTCTTTAGGGCGAGAAACGGCTGAATGCATCGCCCAATGCTTCCAAGGTGTTTATCTAAACAATCTTTATAAACATTACCCTTGGTTTCATGGCGTTTTGAAATATATTGCTATACATCGTAATGGGCGTTACCTACGGTTGACCCCTGAAGAGGTGGAAACACCAACTCATTTGGAACAGTGGCATGTCATGCATATTGAGCTGTTCCCTCTGAAAAAAGGACAGACTATGTTAGAACATTATGCTAATTATTTGACATGCTTATTTGGCTCGTTTATGGAGGAAAATGATAATCTGCCAGAAATAAAGGAGTTTCACTTATCAAAGACGCGTCGTAATCGGCTATTTCAACTGTATTTAATGTGCGATGCACTCAGTGGCCAATTACTACAAGAGCAAGAAGTCCTCTGCCTAACTGAAAAACAACAAGTTCTTCATGAAAGCCTTTTCCAACAGCTGCGCATTCAAAATCCCAGCGAGTTGATTATTGAAGTGAAAACGCAGCCCATGGCGATGCTTCCCATTGAAGAAGAAATTGTGGAGCAATTGATATGGCCACGTATGGCATATTTAGAAGCACAGCTAAAAAGAAGCTTGCCTAATCACTCGATGGTAACCTTAACTTCACCGCCTTATTATGATGGTGAAAGCCCACTGACCGTGACCCTGCCTGAACCAATCGTCGACCAAATCAAAGCACTGGCCTATCAAACCTATGGGGCATTTCCACAAGATGTTGAAAATCACTCATCAAGCGGGCAAAATAGCAGCCAAAGTCGCTTAAGAGTTAAATAGTAGTCTATCCATAAAATGAAAAACGAACCATCCTTAAACCCCATAGAAATGCTAACGTGGGAAGAAGCGCGAAGCCGTGTACTTGAAGTCAATCCTGAACTAGGAAAAGTGCTGGATGCCGCTGACTTAACGGCAAAGGAATCCTTTGTTTTAGCTCACTACCCTTACGGCAAAGATTTCTATACCCCTGACAATTTTTTCTTACCCAGTCCCCACAATGGTTTAACGCCAATTGATGGCACTGAAACACCAAAAGTGTTGCAGCAAGCACTCAGCTACAGTTCTCTTCCACTTGGTATTATCTTGTCCAACAAAGTGGAGGTGTTCTTTCAGACCACTAATCGGGTTATCACCGACAAGCTTTGGGATGCAGGCACCGTTTTTGGCGCTTGGGAAATTATGGACGATTTATTATCACAGGAAACAGCAAGGTACAGTTATCTGTCATCTGGGGCCAGGTCTTTATTCATGGCCTCGAAAATTTCTGACGGTATTGCCCATCGTCGTCTTACAAAGCACTTCCATCTTAAATTGCCACCACCGCAACGTTTAATAGATCACCGTGATGTATTTTCTGAGATTGCCAATCAGAATCATGATGAGACACCTTGGCATTGCAGTGTTCTTTATTTACATAAAAACACCGTGAAGAAACTGTTCGAAAAACAAAAATCCATGGCGCAACTTTACTTCTACAAAGAGGCGTGGAGGCAGTCTTTTAACTGTCGTTATCAGTTTGAACATAATATAGCGTGGGAAAACCTATTGTCTCACATTGGACGCTCAAATATTTATTTGCAACCTCGTACCTGTGCCCACTTAAAACAGTTATTTATGATTAATGAAGGCATTTTCCCTGGCATGGTATTTTCTGATGAGAATGACAATACGATAGCTCCCATTCCATTGCTGAAGAAGGCATATAAAGATATTTATGTTTTAAATAAAGCTCCTGTCTTTATTCGCCCAGAACACATTACGCCGAATAAGCCGGTCTATTACTCTTTAAATTACCCTCAATATTTTGACGCACACTTGCCAACCAAAACTCAACTTAGTCTAATGAAGGAATTGGAGACGATAGAAAGCACATTAAAACTTTTGCATGAACAACATCACGTGCCTTTCCAAGAACGGCTTTTCCACATGATCCCAGACTCTGATAGTATCCTCCCAGCTAAAGACTTGGTGAAAAACGACAAAATACTCTCATCAATTATAAAAAATGGAAACGAATTCCCAGAGAATAGCCCATTTTTTAAAGGGTGCATTCAAATCATTAAACAATCCAAGATTAAAGACCCGATATAATGAAACTTTACATCATCTCAGAGCTAAATCACGACACCGTAGCACAAGAAAGAGAAAATGCTATTGCTAAACTAAATGATACCCAGTGCGCGTCATATGTTATCGGAAAAGAAGGGCTGCATGATCTCCATGTCTCAGATGGCATCTATGGCTTAGAGGACGTTTTATATCAAATTCATACCTCTACAGTGATGGCTTATGTTTTTATGATTTCTGGGCGTAATGACTTGGCTATCGAAGAAGTCATTGAGCTCGAGAAAATTCATCAGCTCTATGCAACAAACCCAACATTATTTAATATATGTGCTGTGGATGGGTATGGCAATACTCAAGGTATGAATCATTCAATAATGTCCGCTTTATCTGACATAACCGCCAATTTAAAAACATATATCCAAGATGGTTCTATTACAGAAAGACTTATGGATTTATTGAAGCTTCTCATTGAGATTATTTTGAATAATAGCAGAAATCCAGTCTACTTTGGATTAAATCTGGCAGTCACAAAAGAGCAATATGTTTCCCTTGACCTAGCTAGACTTGGGATTTATCCCCAACTCTCTGAGCGAGAACAAATCGCTATGGATAGTGAGATACATGTTAGTCTGAGAAATGTTGCTATCGCGCACCACATTCGCAGCCTAGTAATAAATGAATCCAGGGGGAGCCGTCGTAATGTAGTGGCTATACTAGGGGCGAACCATGTTGGCCTTTCAAACTTGGTAATGCCGATAATGAGGCTCTCTCATGATGTGCCCGACCTAGAAATTTGTTTCCAAGATGGTTACCAACCTATCCTGCGTGAGGTTGCTCAAGCAGAAGAAATATTGAATTTACGGATTCAAAATGGGATTCAGTCGAGTACAATACAGCGGCTGCGAGATGAACTCCGAAGAGGTGAACGAAGGCAAGAAGCTCTTCATCAGGGTTCATTAGGGGGCCGCTCCTCCCAGGACAATAGTGGGTTTCTCAGGAAACGGTGATTTGCCCAGCTCGGCAATTATTTGCTTTTCCGTACAATGTGTCACGGATATTGTATTATCTAGATGACCAGCCTACCCCTAGCTTAATAACAGAAAGAGGGGGTTAAATAATACCCTTAAGCTGGGTAGCAGGGCTAAGTAAAGCTCACAAAAACCCCTAACTCATTGATTTATGATGCTCCCTTGCGAGGGCCATCAATTGACACTTGCAAATGGTACTGTTTAATGGTACCATTGAGCTATGAAAGGAAAACACCAAAAAATACTTAAGGATATCTATTCAACTCCTGTAAAATCAGGGATTGTATGGAGTGAAGTTGAGTCTATGCTAAAAGCATGTGGTGCGGAATTAACAGAAGGACGAGGTTCAAGGGTTAGGATTGCATTGAATGGAATACGAGCTGTATTTCATCGGCCACACCCTAAAAAAGAGACGGACAAAGGTGCTGTGGTGTCATTGAAACGGTTTTTGCAGCAAGCAGGAGTAAAGCCATGATGAATTATAAAGGTTATGTAGGTCATGTTGAATACGACGATGAAGCTGAATTGTTTCATGGTGAAGTGATTAATACCCGTGATGTAATCACTTTTCAAGGAGACACTGCAAAACAAATTAAGAAAGCATTTATTGATTCTGTTGAGGATTATTTAGAATTTTGCGCGTCACGTGGTGAAGAGCCTGAAAAACCGTACTCTGGCCGCTTTAACCTTCGGCTGACGCCTGACTTACACCGAAAGGCTAGTATTGCTGCTGCGATAGAACATAAAAGCCTTAATACGTGGATTGTTGATAAAGTAGCTAATGCCGCTGAAAATACACTACATGACACGAAATAGCTTGGTTCCGATAATATATATTAAACGTACCTAGAGAAGGGTGTCATGAATGTCATGAACGTAACAATTCTATCTTATTTTGTAGTAAATTTCTATCAAAAAATAAACTCAATATTATTTTTTGATAAATAGCTCAAGTCATTGATATCCGCCAAGGCTTGGTCAGGAATCATGTGGATATAACCATTCCTTCCAATAATGTGCTCTAATCTCTGGAAGTTCTTTAAATTAGTTCCCGTAGCTTTCTTGAGTGAGGAAGTTGACTGAATTTCTGGAACAAAATCTTTTACAAGTCCAGCTATCACATCAGCAATTTGAAGGCCATAACAATCATGGGAGTTACAAAAAGAAAAGCTCGTTATTGGTAATACATCTGGAATGAGCCAATAAGAACAGTCTGTCTCTGATTTGATCGGTTCTGGTGATTTCTCTGGAGCTCCAGCAATGCTCTCTAAAATATGCACTCTTTTGGATAACACCCAAGAATCATCATGAATAATATCAAAGCTTTTTCCATTGAATAAATGTGACCAGCGAGAACAAAGATCTTTTACAGAAGGAAGCGTTGTATCAATCCAAGATGGTTCGTCATATTTTCTTTCTCCTTCAAAAGTATTTTTAAAAATATCGAAATCATTTTCCTCATGCCATTTAAGAATAGCATCAATTTCATTGCTTCTATTTTTTAATCTTTCTAACGTTGATAACAGCTGAGAATAAGCCCCTTTGTCTTTTTGAAGAATCAGTTCGTTATAATTTGAAATCAAATCCTCTAAAAAATTTTGCCCTCCTAGTGCAAGAAAGTTAAACCATAGAAAGTGATGCCTACTGTAGATGAACTGAGGGTCTCCAGTATTAAAATTCGGGTCAAACTTCTCTAGAGCTGCATCATGGAAGAGAGTAAGAAAAGAATTAAATAAAAATAGTGGCTTATACAAAATATAGGTTATTATTTCTCCTGATCTTGATTTCTTCAGATTTTCTAACATGTAAAGACAGGTGGATATGCGCTTTTCCCTTCCTAGATTTGAGTACTTGATCTCATTAGACTGGTTGTTTTTAAAGGTGCTCAAAATTGATTGCTTGCAACTTTCTTCTGCAAAAGAATGCGAAGCAAATACTATCCATGGCTGAGACTTATCTTTGTACCCAGGCTCAGTGTTCCCAGATTCATCAATAAATATTAAATTATTCATTATATTTTAACACCTAAAAATCTTAATCAGAAAAACACGTTCCATAAATATTACCTGAGCCTTTCAGGCATTTTGAGCTGGGACCACAGTCTGTGTCGAAGGAGCATGTGTCACCATGAGTTTTATTTATATCGGGAAAGAATTCAGCAGGCCGGTCATCGTGTTTATTTCCCGGATACAAGCCGTCAACACAAACCCCATATAAAGACCCTGAGGCTTTATGGCATTTACTACCCACATTGCAATCTGTGTCAAATGAACAGGCCAAGGCGTTGCTACACAATGATAGTAGTGCTATGGCAAGAATAGAGGTAACAAAAGCCTTCATTTTATTTCTCCACTACAGTTTTCGATTGCTAAATCTTATTGTAAAGCTCCCCATAAGCAACCTCCACTTGTTTCTTCAGTCTAGCGATTTTAGATGTCATTAACTCAACTTGGCGCTTTAACGTTTCAATTTCCTTGTCTTTCATATCGAGTAGCTTTTGTTGTTTAACTGATTTGTTGAGTATAGTCTCTTTACCTCTAAATTTCTTGATGAATTCGCTAATTTCATTTTCAGAGTAAAGCCAATTCCTTGAAACTTTAGCAGTTTCAGAGACAGATTTAAATGTAATTGGCATGTTATTTATTTCCATTTCACCAAGGGTTAATTTAACCCTGTTAATCGTTTCTTCACGCTTCTGAACTGCTGACTGATTTAAAGCAGAGATCTGTTCTTTAGTATGCTTACTCATTAGTTTGTACCTCCAGGCCTTGGATGATTGATTTTAAGTTCTTCGCCAGTTCTGAGTTCGTTTCAACAACTCGTGACCAGCCATTGTTTTCAGCGTTTTCTATAATTTTCTCTGTTTCTTTTAATTGGGACTTATGCTGAGGTAAGAACTCTTTGGTGGTGCAAAAATGAGAGCAAGTTAAGCAAGCATTAGCATGAGGGCAAGATTTTCTCTCTAAGGGCAGGGCGCATAGCCCATTGGGCAAAGCTTGTGATTTGATGTTGTTTTTCAGCCATTTTGCGTCGAGCAAATCATTATTTTTAACGTTTCCATAAATATCAACGACATCATTTTGAAACTTCTTAAATGCTTTCTTTAAGGTTTCATCATGAATATGTGCATAACGTGCAGTCATCTCTGGGCTTTCATGCCCAAGATATTTTTGGACTACTACTTGTGGTACATCATTATTAATCATACTTGTTCCTACCGTATGCCTAAATTGATGAGCATGGAATTTCCAAATGCTACAATTGGCATCTTTAATACCATGCGCCTTTGCAAGCTTATTAAGCTGTTCGTTTATATTTCTAGCTGATATGTGCTTCGATTTAGAATCACTACGCTTTGATGGAAATAGGTATTTTTTTGAATCGCCAATTTCTTCAACCTCTTTTTGTTGCTGCCTTATCAATTCAGCACAATCGTTAGAAATAGGTAATAATCTTTGCTTTGCCAACTTTTTTTCAAACACATTTAAGTAATAATCTCCTTCTGGGTCTTTTTCTAAGCAATCAAAGAGTAGGGTACATACCTCGCTAATACGTCGTCCTGTTTCAAGCAGTATACTGATGAATCTCTGTTGGTTAGGTTTTAAATGGTGCAAGTTCTCTTTTAATTGAATCACAACTTCATCAGGAATATATCGAGGAATACTAGCGATTTTTTTAGGAAGATCACTTTTAAAAATTAATGGCTTAGTTGGCCAAGGTAGCCAGTCTTCCTGAAGGATAATCTGGTGCAACGTTCGAAGATGAACGAGAGTCAGAATTCTGGTAACATCGCTAAATTTCCGTTTAACCAGATAAGAACAAAAACCAAGAATCAGCTCCCTATTAATATTAGACGGCAACACAGTCTTATTAAGCGTATCCAAATAATCACTTAACCTAGCAATGGCAGCAATATAGCTCCTGCATGAGGCAAAGCTTTTCGTTGTTGATTGGAATTTAACAAATCGTTTTGTTGTTTGTTTTAACCAAGATTGTTTGATATTTGAAAAATCAAGATAATATGAGCTATGTGTTGTGTCTGGTTGAACACCTAGTGATGTAACATCCCAACGATCCTTTTCAAACAAACTGTCAGCGACTGGTTTTGATTTTAATTTTATATTAGTTTTCATATTATTTGTCCTCCTTTTTCTTCCAATAGCTTTTGAGAGCTTTTTTCATTGTATCGTCATCGATATGTGAATAGGTGTTTATTGTTGTTTGAATAGAGGAGTGGCCAAGCCTTTTCTGAACCAATGAAGAGTCCACGCCAGTCTTAATTAACTCGGTTGCGTGACTATGCCTAAACATATGTGCAGTGACTTTGTAACCAAGTCTTTTTGTTATATTGATAAACAGTTTCCTTACTGATGAATATCGCATTGGCTCTTGATCATGCAACCTGACAAATACGAAATATGAATCCTTTTGGCATGACAATAATGCTGTGTAATCCAGATATTTTTGGATTAACTCTTGAGTTACTTGAAGAACGTTAGAATTTTGAGATTTGCTTTTAGTTTCTCTGTCAAGATCGAGCCTTGGTGTAACATGGATCTGATTATCCCATGTAATGATGTCAGCATGTTTTAAGTTTAGAACTTCACCAATACGCATGCCTGTCTCATATAATAAGGATATTAAAAATCGATCACGAGCATTATTACAAACGTTTAAGATCTCATTGAATTGTTCCTTTGATATTGTTTTTGGAAGCATTTTATTCTGTCTTAATGAAATAATTCTTCGTTGATTTGGCTTATTTCGATAAACGTGATGCAAGAGAGATTTATATCGACTGCCAGGCAAATTAACGGTTTCTGTTAATGTTACGCCCGTATTGCCTAAATGATTATGAAATGTATAGAAGCTTGCTAAACATCCTAACAGCGAATTGATTGAGCTAGCTTGCCGTTGGGATCGTTGTTCGAGGTTGATAACATTGCTAGAAGTGAAAGATTTGTTGCTCCTGAGCCAACCAACAAAGCTGGAAAGACTCTCAAGAGTAATGGTAGCCCAGGCTAAATCATTTTCGTGTAAATATTCCCAATAAAGCTTCAAATGATGAGCATAGGAACGCACTGTGTGAATAGACTTGCCAGTGTTATCGAGATACCTAATAAATTTCAAAATAGGCTTAATGGGGCTGTAATCGTTGTCTAAGACGATGTAGGAATGGCGATCAAAATCTAAAGATACTTTTTGAACAATCATGTGGAGCCTCCGAGTCATTAATGGTCATAAAACGCGCTATAGTAACGCGTTGATGACATTGATGACACGAAAGCCCTTGGTTCCGATAAGTAAATTTATCGGAAGTATTATGCCCGCCTGTTAGCTTGAATTTTTATTAACGATAACTCTAGGTTTTTCTAGTTTCAACTTTGGCTCACTAATATGTTTGCCAAACACTCGTTTTTTTCTGATAAGTTGCTCA
>JAJFKN010000004.1 GCA_021773195.1 Gammaproteobacteria bacterium
CTACCTGGATTATGCCATGAGCGTCATTGTGGGCCGTGCTTTGCCCGATGTGCGTGATGGTTTGAAGCCAGTGCATCGTCGAGTTTTATTCGCCATGCATGTGCTCAACAACGATTGGAATAAACCCTATAAAAAATCCGCTCGTATTGTGGGTGACGTCATCGGTAAATATCACCCTCATGGAGAGTCTGCCGTGTATGATGCCATTGTGCGTATGGCCCAGCCTTTTTCCATGCGCTACGAGTTGGTGGATGGTCAGGGTAACTTTGGTTCTGTGGATGGTGATCCCCCGGCGGCTATGCGTTATACGGAAATCCGTATGCAGAAATTGGCTCATTTCCTTTTGGCTGATTTAGAAAAAGAGACCGTTGAATTTGCCCCTAACTATGATGGCACAGAATTTGCTCCCATGGTATTGCCTACCAGAGCACCGAATATCTTGGTGAATGGTTCTACGGGTATTGCCGTAGGTATGGCCACAAACATCCCCACACATAACTTACATGAAGTTATTGATGCCACGGTTGCTCTTATCAATGATTCATCTTTAGAAATAAATGATTTAATGCAACATATACCCGGACCGGATTTTCCAACGGCGGGTTACATCAATGGCCGTGCGGGTATCATTCAGGCCTATAAGACTGGCCGGGGACGCATCCAAATACGTGCAAAAACCAACATTGAAGACAATAAGGGCAAAGAAAGCATTATTGTGACGGAATTGCCTTATCAAGTGAATAAAGCTCGTCTCATTGAACGTATTGCTCAATTGGTTAAAGATAAAAAAGTTGATGGCATTACTGCTTTACGCGATGAATCTGATAAGGATGGTATGCGGGTAGTGATTGAAGTTCGCCGCGGTGAAAACAGCGAAGTTATTTTAAATAATCTTTATGCCCATACTCAGCTGCAAACGGTTTTTGGTATTAACATGGTGGCGCTACATCAAGGCCGCCCTCAGTTGATGAACTTGAAGCAAATTCTGGAAGCCTTTATTTCTCACCGTCGTGAGGTAGTTACACGGCGCACTGTCTTTGAATTAAGCAAAGCCCGCAGTCGTGCACATATTTTAGAAGGCTTAGGCATCGCTTTAACCAATATTGATCCCATTGTTGCTTTAATCAAAGCATCTCCTAGTCCCCAAGAAGCCAAAGTTGCTCTAATGAAGAAGGCTTGGGCGCCGGGTGTGGTGGCAGGTATGTTAGAGCGTTCGGGTGCTGAAAAATGTCGACCTGAAGATCTTTCCCCTCATTGTGGTTTAGTGGATGGTGAATATCACCTGTCAGAAACCCAAGCTAAAGCCATCTTAGAGCTGCGTTTACATCGTTTAACGGCTTTAGAACAAGATAAAATCCTCAATGAATATCAAAATCTTTTAGATACCATTCATGGATTGTTGAAAATTTTAGAAAACCCTGCGCGATTGTTAGAAGTCATCAAAGAAGAACTGCAAGAAGTAAAAGATACCTTTGGCGATGCTCGTCGTACGGAAATTCTTGATAGCCAAGTGGATCTATGTCTGGAAGATTTGATTTCTGAAGAAGATGTGGTGGTGACTTTATCTCACGAAGATTACGTGAAGGCACAACCCCTAGATACCTATCAAGCTCAACGTCGTGGTGGTCGTGGTAAATCAGCTACCAGTATTAAAGATGAAGATTTCATTGAGAAGCTATTAATTGCCAATACCCATGATACGATTTTATGCTTCTCCAACAGAGGCAAAGTGTACTGGCTCAAGGTCTATCAATTACCTATGGCAGGACGCAGTTCTCGCGGTAAGCCTGTGGTTAATCTCTTGCCATTACAAGAGGGTGAGCGTATCAGCGCTATATTGCCTGTAAGAGATTTCTCCCTTGAGAGATTTGTCTTTATGGCAACGGCTAAAGGTACGGTGAAGAAAGTGAAATTATCTGATTTCTCTCGTCCACGTTCATCGGGCATCATTGCTCTGGAATTGTTAGAAGATGATCGCTTAGTGGGTGTCGCCATTACTGATGGTACCAAAGACACCATGCTCTTTACTGATGCTGGTAAAGTAGTGCGTTTCCATGAAGAGCAAGTGCGGGCTATGGGTCGCACGGCACGAGGGGTGCGCGGCGTGAAATTAGCTGATGATCAACGTGTTATTTCATTAATTATTGCTGAACCAGAAGGCGCTATTCTTACGGCCACGGAAAATGGCTATGGTAAACGTACCAGCATCGATGAATATCGAGTATCCAGTCGTGGTGTTCAAGGTGTTATTTCCATTCATGTGAATGAAAGAAACGGTAAAGTAGTTGGGGCGAGTCAAGTGCTTGAGCAAGATGAAGTTATGCTAATTACCAACCGAGGCACCTTAGTGAGAACACGAGCGAAAGAAATTTCAGTCATTGGACGTAACACCCAGGGTGTACGTTTGATTAACCTCAGTGGTGAAGAAAAATTAGTGGGCTTGCAGCCCGTCGCAGAATTAGAAAATGCCGAAATAGACACGTCCGCACCACCCAGCACGCCAGTGGATATAGAAGATTCTGATGATGCGATTGAGCCTTCCGATGAAAAAAATCATTCGGATGGTGTCCATGGTCAGGACGATGAATAGGTGAAATAAATGACTGGTTACCAGATTCAACCTTTTCATCAATCCTTCGATGAAGAGCTTTGTGTTCCCGGTGATAAATCCATTTCCCACCGCAGCATTATGTTGGCAGCTATCGCCGAAGGCACGAGTCATATCCAAGGCTTTTTACCTGGTGAAGATAACCTTGCCACGTTAAAAGCTTTTCAACAAATGGGTGTGGATATCATCACTCATTCACCGACGCATATTACGGTGCATGGCGTTGGTAAATTCGGACTTACACCCTCCAAAGAACCTTTCGATATGGGAAATTCTGGCACGGCCATGCGGCTTATGGCTGGTTTATTGTGCCCTCAATCATTTAATAGCGAATTGGTGGGGGATCATTCTCTGAGTCAGCGTCCCATGGCACGTATTGTTAAACCTTTAACAAGCATGGGTGCGATTATTGAAACCCTAGGCAAAGCAGGGCGGCCACCCATAAAAATTACCGGAACACCTAGCCTAAAGGGGTTTCATTACTCTATGCCAGTGGCCAGTGCGCAAGTAAAATCATCGTTACTATTAGCGGGTTTATATGGTGAAGGTAAAACAAAAGTAACAGAACCTGCGCCTACTCGCGATCACACTGAACGCATGTTACAAGCCTTTCAATGCCCCATTTCTCTTGAAGGTTCTACGGTGATTCTTCAGGGGGGCGCTACTTTGCAAGCAACGGATATACAAATTCCAGGTGATATTTCTTCTGCCGCATTTTTTATGGTGGCGGCGAGTATCGTACCTGGTGCACGTTTATTATTAAAAAATATAGGAGTGAATCCAACACGCATCGGGGTGATCAACATTTTGCAGGCTATGGGTGCACAGATTACCTTAACCAATGAACGTTATTTTGGTTTTGAACCTGTGGCTGATATTGAAGTGCGGCAAAGCCCTTTGCATGGGATTAGCATTCCTCAAGATCAAGTGCCTTTAGCCATCGACGAATTCCCAGTTTTGTTTATCGCAGCAGCTTGCGCACAAGGCCAAACACGTTTAACTGGTGCAGAAGAATTGCGAGTCAAAGAAAGTGACCGCATTGAAAGCATGGTCAATGGGTTGCAAATTCTAGGCATTCAAGCCCAAGGTACGGCCGATGGTGCCATTATTGAAGGTGGGGTTATTTCAGGAGGTCGAGTGCAAAGCGTTGATGATCACCGTATTGCCATGGCTTTTGCCATAGCCAGTTTGGTGGCAAAGGCGCCCATAGAAATCCAAGACTGTGAAAACGTATCCACTTCCTTCCCTAGTTTTGTTCAATTAATGTCCTTTTTGGGGCAGCCTATAACTATAAAGGAAGATTAATATGAATCCCATCATCCCTGTTATTACCATTGATGGTCCCGGAGGCACGGGCAAAGGCACCATTAGCAAGATGCTTGCAAAGCGTTTGGGTTGGCATTTTTTGGATAGCGGTATTTTATACCGGGCCTTGGCCATGGCGTCTCAAAAGCATGAGATTCCCTTTGATGCTCAAGAACCGTTGACCCAGTTGGCCTCCCATTTAGATGTTCGATTTTCAACCAGCTCCCAGGGGAGCATGACGGAAATTTACCTAGAAGGTGAAGAAGTTAGTCAAGTCATTCGTAGTGAAGCCTGTGGCAATATTGCTTCCCAAGTATCGCAATGGCCACCGGTGCGTGAAGCGCTTTTGCAACGTCAAAGAGCCTTCCGCGAGTTACCGGGTTTGGTTACCGATGGGCGTGATATGGGGACAGTGGTTTTCCCTGATGCCCCCTTGAAAATTTTTCTCGCCGCGAGCCCCGAAGAGCGGGCGAAGCGCCGCCAACAACAGTTGAAGGAAATGGGTATAGATGTTACCCTAAGCAGCCTCTTAGAGGAGCTCCGAGTACGGGATAGTCGGGATCAAGAGCGTGAAGTTTCGCCCTTAGTGGCGGCAGCTGATGCTGAAGTGGTGGATACCACTTCTTTGACCATTGACGAAGTCTTTGCTCGAGTTATGCGAGAAGTAGGAAACCGCTTATTAGTTGGTTAATGGCGGTATTGGTGGTCCTGGGGGATAGGCCTCTAGCGACTGAAATTTAACTTTGGACCGTTTCCATGTCTCTCATGGCGGCGGATTGGATATAAAAACATGTCTGAATCTTTTGCTGATCTATTTGAACAAAGTCTAGCCTCAAAAACAATACGCACTGGTGAACTCGTTAAGGGTATCGTCATCGATGTAACTAGTGACCATGTCACAGTGAGTGCTGGCCTAAAATCTGAATGCCCCATTCCCGCCGAACAATTCGCTAATGAAGACGGTGTGGTAGAAGCTAAGCCTGGCGATGAAGTGGATGTTTGCATTGAAGCAGTAGACTTCTTCGGTGAAGGCACAATTCTTTCTAGACAACGCGCCAAATTGGCCGCGGCCTGGGAAGCATTAGCTAAGAATTTTGAAGCCAATGAAACCATTAACGGTACCATCACAGGGAAAGTTAAAGGCGGCTTTACTGTAGAAGTGCAAGGAATTCGCGCTTTCTTACCGGGTTCACTTGTGGATATGCGCCCTGTGCGTGACACTACTTACCTTGAAGGTAAGGATTTAGAATTCCGTGTTATCAAATTAGATCGCAAACGTAATAACGTTGTGGTCTCCAGACGTTCTGTTGTGGAAGCTGAAAGTAGTGCAGAACGTGAAGAATTGCTAGCTAACCTGCAAGAAGGTCAGGAAGTGAAAGGTATCGTTAAGAACCTCACGGATTATGGTGCCTTTATTGATTTGGGTGGTATCGACGGTCTCTTACACATCACCGATATGTCTTGGAAGCGCGTCAAGCATCCTAGTGAAGTCGTACAGGTCAGCGATGAAATTAACGTTAAAATTCTTAAATTCGATAGAGAACGTAACCGCGTTTCTTTGGGTATGAAACAATTGGGTGAAGATCCATGGGCTGATATTCAGCGTCGTTATCCTGAAGGTACACGCATGTTTGGCCGTGTTTCTAATATTACAGACTATGGCTGTTTCGTAGAAATTGAAATGGGCGTTGAAGGTTTGGTTCACGTTTCTGAAATGGATTGGACCAATAAGAACGTTAATCCCAATAAGGTTGTTACTCTAGGTGATGAAATTGAAGTGATGGTCTTGGATATTGATGAAGAACGTCGTCGCATCTCCTTGGGTGTTAAACAATGCCAAGCAAATCCATGGCAAGAATTTGCTGATAAGCATAACAAGGATGAGCGCGTTACAGGTAAGATCAAATCCATCACGGACTTTGGTATATTCATCGGTTTGGATGGCAACATTGATGGTTTAGTACATTTATCAGATATTTCTTGGGATTTAACTGGTGAAGAAGCTGTACGTAACTACAAAAAAGGCCAAGATATTGAAACGGTTATTTTAGCCATTGACCCTGAACGTGAACGTATTTCCTTGGGCGTGAAGCAATTGGATTCTGATCCTTTTGCAGCGTTCCTAGAAAAACATCCTAAAGGCACTATCGTAAGTGGTAAAATTATCGAGGTGGATGCCAAGGGTGCGAAAGTTCAATTATCTGAAGAAATGGAAGGCTATATCCGCGTTTCAGAAATTTCTAAAGATAAAGTGGATGATGCTCGAAATGTCTTGAAGGAAGGTGAGGAAGTGGAAGCACGTATCCTCAATACTGACAAAAAGAATCGTCTGGTAAATCTTTCCATTAAAGCTAAGGATGCTAAAGAAGAGGCGGATGCCATTAAAGAGTATAGTCGTAGTACTGAGAAAGAAAGTAGCGGCGCTACTCTTGGTGACCTTTTCAAAGATAAAATGGGTGGTGGTGATAAAGCGGAAGAATAATTCGCTATCTCATTACTTTTTTGTCTGACAGTGATGTAGGCCCCCTGTAGATGCAGGGGGCTATTGTAATAGTCATTTACAGAGAGGAAGAGGCAATGAGAGTTATTACTTTCCTATTGTTAGTACTGATCGTTATATTAGGTATATCATTCGCTGTACTTAATGCTGAACCCGTCACCATCAATTATTATATTGGTCAACATAAAATGCCTTTATCTATGGCATTGGTGCTGGTATTTGCCTTAGGCGTTGTTCTGGGGTTGTTGGTGGGCTTAAGTCTTTATGTGAAAGTGAAGTGCAAGCAGCGTTGTTTGAAAAAACGCCTCGAGCATGCAGAACAAGAAATCACGAATCTACGTGCTATTCCCATTAAGGACAATCATTAATGAATGGATTGCTCCTGCTTTTTTTACCCGTGGCGGCTACTTGTGGTTGGGTCGTGGGAAATCGAGGTGGTCAAGCTAAACATGCTACAAATAATGACTCGCGTCTGAAAAGAGATTATTTTCAAGGGTTGAATTTTTTGTTGAATGAACAACCCGATAAAGCTGTAGACATTTTTATAAAGATGTTGGAAGTGGATAGTGAAACAGTAGAAACGCATTTTGCTTTGGGAAATTTATTTCGTCGACGTGGTGAGGTGGACAGAGCTATTCGCATTCACCAAAATCTCATTGCGCGTCCTGATTTAGATAAAACCTATCGTATGGAAGCCTTGAAACAATTAGGCCAAGATTATCTGCGAGCGGGGGTGTTTGATAGGGCCGAGCGTTTATTTCTTGAAGTAGTAGAAATGAGCGACAGCAAGGTGGGTGGTTTACGCCATCTGCTGGATATTTATCAACAAGAAAAAGACTGGGAAAAAGCCGTAAGTATAGCTGAACGTTTAGAATCTATGACCAATGAAAATATGCAAGCCATCATCGCTCATTACTACTGTGAGCTGGCCGAGCAAGCTGATAAGAACAGTAATCAAACCCTAGGTCAACAATATTTGAGGCGCGCTAAAACCATAAACCGCTCTTCAGCACGAGTGAGTTTGTTAAAGGGGCGCCTGGCAGAAGCGCAAGGTAATTATCGCAGTGCTTTACGTTTTTATCAGCAAGTGCGTTTTCAGCAACCAGAACTATTAGCGGAAGCCGTGAACCCCATTTGTCGCTGTTATGAAATGCTGGGGCAAGAAAGTGAAGCCTTAGAATATCTCTACTTATGCTTAGAGCAGAGCCCAAAAGTAGCAATCATTCTGATGATTGCACAGCGTATGCGTGGGCAAAAAAGCGATAAGGCTGCAGCGGATTTTATTGCGACTCAATTGCAACGTCGGCCTTCTTTACGTGGGTTGTATCGTTTGGTGCAATTACAATTAAGCTATACCACCGGCGAAGGGTTGCGAAATCTTCAGATGTTGGAAACATTAATCGAAAAATTATTAAAAACACGCCCACAATATCGTTGCGAACATTGTGGGTTAGGTGGAAAAACATTGCAATGGCAGTGCCCTGGCTGTAAACAATGGGATACCACAAAACCCATTCATGGGATTGAGGGAGATGCTTCGTGACTGTTTCCGAACCTAAAATTATTGTTGCTTTGGATTTTGATGATGCTAATAAAGCTAAACAACTCATTGACCAATTGCATCCTCAGTTTTGTCGTCTTAAGGTTGGCAAAGAATTATTTACTCATTGTGGCCCAGCCATTGTGGAATATGCACACAATAAGGACTTTTCTGTTTTTCTGGATTTGAAATTTCATGACATCCCCCACACTACGGCAAAAGCCTGTGCTCAAGCCGCTCGTTTAGGGGTTTGGATGGTGAATGTGCATGTCAGTGGCGGGCAAAAAATGTTAGCTGCTGCCTATGACGCTATCCACTCTGCTCAAGGTCATCAACCCTTATTAATTGGTGTTACTGTATTAACTAGCCTGAACCATGAAGATTTGTTGGCTTTAGGTTTGACTTTATCGCCAGAAGAACAAGTCTTGCATTTCGCGAAAATGGCCAAGTCAGAAGGATTAGATGGTATTGTATGTTCACCCAATGAAATCGCCATTGTCCGTGAACATGTTTCCTCACCTTTTGTATTAGTTACCCCAGGAGTACGTCCTTCAGGTAGCGAACAGCAAGATCAAGTACGCATCATGACTCCGGAAAAAGCCTTGTTATTAGGGGCTGACTATTTAGTTATTGGTCGGCCCATTACCCAGGCGACGGATCCTGCAAAAGCCTTAAAAGCTATTTTTAACAGCATTTCGTAAGCATTTTACCAATTGTTTGCCCAGTGTTTCACTGACATAGTAAGTCTCCTTTGTTAATAATTTTTAGGAGATTAATGATGAAATTGAAATCACTTGTTATGGCCAGTATTGGCTTATTAGTTTGTGCTGGTAGTGTTTTTGCAGGACAGGCTGAAACGAATGCTACACAAATTAAGAGCGCCACGACGGCCTCTCTATCCCAAGATAGTAAAATCAATATCAATCGTGCTGATGCTGAAACTTTAGCTAATCTTAAAGGTGTTGGCCCCAAAAAAGGGCAAGCTATCGTGGCCTATAGAGCTGCTCATGGGGACTTCAAAACCTTAAATGATTTAGCCAATGTGAAAGGCTTTAGTGATAATACTGTGGAGAAATTAAAGAGTCATTTGACGGTAGGCTAAAACCCCTCTGGGCAGGGGCGAGCTTTACAGTTATAATTCCTGCACCCCATGGGATTCATCAGGCACTCTTTATCAATGAATATTGAGTGCCGGATCTATAGATAGAGGAAAGGATAATAAACCGAGAGGATGCCCCTTGATTAAACTATTGTATTCCACACTATTGTTTGTTGGAGGCCTGTTATGTGCTTGGCTAATGACTCGCTGCACCATGGGTATGGCATTGGCACGAAATCATTTAGATGAGCCCAACGCTCGCAGTTCCCATGGGCAACCCACGCCCAAGGGCGGTGGTGTAAGTTTTGTATTACTGACTTTAGTCATGACGCTGATTTTTTGTTTTGCAGGATGGTTCACTTGGCAAGAAACTTTAGTTATCGGCTTAGGTGGGGCTTTAATATCTGTTGTGGGATTTATTGATGATATTCAGCATGTGGCAGCTCATTGGCGTTTGATTGTTCAAGCTTTTGCTTTGTGCTTATTACTTTGGGTATTTGGCCCCATGCCTTATATTCATATGGCAGGCATGACTTTTCAACTAACGGAAATAATGTACTTCTTTACGGGTTTTTTCTTACTTTGGTGGATTAATCTTTATAACTTTATGGATGGAATTGATGGGTTGGCCGCCCTGGAAGGATGTTGCCTTTGTATAGGGAGTATAGTGATATTTTTCCAACATCATGATCATATTATGATTGGGTATACTTTGCTCTTGGGCAGTTTTTTAATAGGTTTTTTGATTTATAATTTCCCACCAGCAAAGATTTTCATGGGGGATGTAGGAAGTGGATTTTTAGGTTTCATCTTTGCGGTTTTAATGCTGTTTAGCGTTGTGCACTATCATGTAACTTTTTGGGTATGGTTTATCTTTATGGGCCTATTCATTTGTGATGGAACAGTTACCTTACTCGTGCGGTTATTTCGCCGACAAAAAATCTATGAAGCCCATTGCGATCATGCCTACCAACATGCGGCAAAGCGTTTTGGGCACCGCTCTGTCACGTTGGCCTGTATGATAATTAATCTATTGTGGTTGTTGCCGTTGGGGACTTTGGCAGAAGGGAGGCCAAGCAGTGCTTATTTGTTTGCCGCCATGGCCTACATACCTCTTTTGATATGTACAATAATTTTTCGTTCTGGGTGTAAATGGCGTCAATCAGTGCTCACCAATGCTATAAAATGACCTGTTAATGATGCTAAAATAGGCCTGGAATTTTTATAATGAATTGAAGCATGTGGAATTCACATATTACCAGCAAACGCTTAGCAGCCTTTGCCCATGACTGCTTTGCCATTCCAGTGGCTTGGATTTTGGCCTATTGGTTACGTTACAATATGGGTGAAATTCCCGTGCCCGTGATCCACAGTATTGCTTTACCCATTGTTATCACTATTCAAGCCAGCATCTATTGGGCTTTTGGCCTTTATCGAGGTATTTGGCGATTTGCATCAATCCCTGATCTCATTCGAATCGTAAAGGCCGTTTTTTCTGGCTGTGCTTTAATTGTATTGGCACTATTTTTAACTACACGAATGAATAATGTACCCCGATCAGTTATTCCACTATATGGGTTAATGTTGTTGCTCATTCTCAGCGGCTCACGAATGCTTTATCGCTGGTTAAAAGATCAAAACTACCATGGCAAAATGGGGCAGCGAATTTTAATAATCGGAGCAGGTCAAGCGGCTGAAGGTCTAATTCGAGGAATGCGCCGTGAAGACAGTTTGTTGCATCCCATAGCCATCTTGGATGATGATAAAAATAAACAAGGGTTTGATATCCAGGGTGTTAGGGTATTAGGTAAAATAGAAAAATTAGGAAAAATTTGCCAGAGTTACAATATTCAATTGATTGTCATCGCTATTCCAACGGCACCTGCTGCGCAAATGCGTCGTATTGTAGAGCTGTGTGATGCTAGTAAAATTGCTTATCAAACCTTACCTGGACTCAATGATATTGCTTCAGGCAAGGTTAGCATTAATCAATTACGTGAAGTGAAATTAGAAGATTTACTAGGGCGAGATCCTGTGAAATTGGATTGGCAAGGTATTCGTGGCGCCATGGAAAATAAAACCATTCTTGTTACCGGAGCCGGCGGTTCTATCGGCTCAGAACTGTGCCGGCAGATTGCAGGCGTGAATCCGAAAAAATTAATTATGTTGGACCAAAATGAATTTGGATTATTTAATATTGAACGAGAATTAAACAGCCTGGATGTGGCTGTAGAATTAGCAGATGTAACAGATAAAGTGGCCATGGAACATGTTATGGTTACTCATAAACCTCAAGTGATTTTTCACGCGGCGGCTTACAAACATGTGCCTATGCTAGAAAACCAAGTGCGTGTTGCATTAAACAACAATCTTATCGGAACCCAGGTTGTGGCTAATTTGGCTTCACAACATTATGTAGAACGTTTTATATTGATATCAACAGACAAAGTGGTGAATCCCCACAGTGTGATGGGCCTGAGTAAACGTGCAGCTGAAATCTTTTGTCAAAATTTTAATAGAAAATCTGTAACACGTTTCATTACAGTCCGTTTTGGTAATGTCTTAGGGTCCTCAGGCAGTGTGGTGCCACTATTCAAGGAACAGATATTAAATGGTGGACCAGTAACTGTAACTCATGCAGATATTACGCGGTTTTTTATGACGATTCCTGAAGCCACCCAATTAATTTTACAGGCAGCAACCATGGGTGAGGGCGGTGAAATATTTGTATTAGATATGGGAGAGCCCATAAAAATAGCCTATCTAGCAGAGAAAATGATCCAATTGGCTGGGCATAAGGTAGGGCAAGATATAAAGATTGAGTACACGGGGTTGCGCCCGGGTGAAAAATTACATGAAGAATTATTTCATGATCAAGAAGCTTTGCGACATACATCGCACGCTAAAGTTTTAATGGCTTCCCATCGACATGTATCTTGGGAAGACTTAACCCAAGCATTGCGATCTATTACCATGGCTTGTGAGCGCTATGATGAGAGAGAGTTGTTAAGTTTATTACAGAAAATGGTGCCTGAATATAAAACAGTGATGGCTCCTGTTGAAATGATGAATGAGGAAGGGGTCTCTATATGAAGATTACTAAGGCTGTATTTCCCGTTGCTGGATTAGGTACTCGTTTTTTGCCAGCCACCAAAGCTAGCCCAAAAGAAATGTTGCCGGTAGTGGATAAACCCTTGATTCAATACGCGGTGGAAGAAGCCATAGAAGCGGGTATGACAGAATTAATCTTTGTAACCAGCCATACCAAACGTAGCATTGAAGATCATTTTGACGCCAATTTTGAATTGGAAGCCCATTTAAAAGAAAAAAATAAAACAGAACTGCTAGAGACCCTGGAGTCCATAATTCCAAGAGGTGTCAGCTGTGCTTATGTTCGTCAAGCCGAAGCGCTAGGCTTAGGCCATGCTGTTTTATGTGCGCGGCCATTAGTAAACGATCAGCCTTTTGCCGTATTGCTTGCCGATGATTTGATTTTTAATCCAGACAAGGGTGCTTTAGCTCAGGTAGTGAAGGAATTTGAAAATGAGTCCATCATTGCTGTGCAAGAAGTCTTGCCACAACATACGGATCGGTATGGTATTGTCGGCCTGTCTGGGAATGAAAAAAAGTCTGGTGTCATTTCATCCATTGTGGAAAAACCAAAACCTGGTGCTGCTCCATCTAATTTGGGTGTGTTGGGCCGTTATATTTTTACTCCAGCAATATTTGATAGCTTAAAGACAACGGGACGTGGCGCCGGTAATGAAATTCAATTGACCGATGCCATTGCTAAGTTAATGCAATTTGAAAAAGTGCATGCTTATTCCATTACTGGTGAGCGCTTCGATTGTGGCGACAAATTAGGTTATCTCAAGGCAACTTTTCATTATGCTATGCGTCACTCTCAATTAGGCGATGCTTTTAAGACTTATGTGGCACGTATGGCAGGAGAATTGAATGCCTAAGATACAGAATGCCCAACAAGTTATTATTCGATTTGCTGGTGATTCAGGTGATGGGATGCAAGTCACAGGTATCCAATTTTCGAATACTGCGGCGTCACTGGGTAACGATGTGCGTACACAACCTGATTATCCAGCAGAAATTCGCGCACCCATAGGTACGTTGGCTGGCGTTTCTGGATTCCAAGTAAATATGTCCAGTGAAAGGATCCACACGCCAGGGGACAAAATTCAAGTATTGGTAGCCATGAATCCTGCCGCCTTAAAAACAAACATGCAGGACTTAGAAGCAGGCGGCATTCTGCTTATCAATAGTAATGCTTTCCAAGAAAAAGATTTAAACAAAGCCCAATACACGCATAATCCTTTGCAGGACCCCGGGATGGGTCCTTACCGTATTTTTCAACTGCCTCTGACGGACTTAACTCTGAATGCAGTAAAAAATATCGATATTTCTCATTCAGCATCAAAAAAATCAAAAAATATGTTTGCGTTAGGTATAGTCTATTGGCTATGTGATATGCCTTTAACGGAAACTTTAGATTGGATTAGTGGGAAATTCTCTGATACAACAGCACAAGCAAATACAGCAGCATTAAAGGCAGGTTACCATTATGCAGAAACTGTCGAACTATTTGATGCCCGTTACCATGTGCCTAAAGCAAAATTATCAAAAGGCATTTATCGCCATGTAACAGGCAATGAGGCGTTAGCTTTAGGCGTTGTGGCTTTGGCACAAGCCGTAGGCCGAGAAGTGTTTATGTCGGGCTATCCCATTACGCCAGCATCCAGTGTTTTACATGAGCTAAGCCATTATCGTGATTTAGGTATCCAAACATTTCAAGCAGAAGATGAAATTGCAGCCCTGTGCGCTTGTATTGGCGCAGCCTATGGCGGACATCCAGCTATTTCTTGTACTAGTGGGCCAGGGCTTGATCTTAAAACTGAAGCTTTAGGTTTAGCTGTAATGGCAGAATTACCTTTAATATTAATCGATATCCAACGTTCTGGGCCCTCTACAGGAATGCCGACTAAGTCAGAGCAAACGGATTTATTAACAGCGATTTATGGACGTCATGGCGAGTCACCTATGCCTGTCTTAGCTGTAGCAAAACCTGGTGAATGTTTTTCTCTTTTACTTCAAGCCTATGAGTTTGCCGTAAAGGCTATGACACCAGTGATTATTCTGAGCGATGGGAATTTGGCTATGGGAGCAGAGCCCTGGTTAATACCTTCTGTAGACAGTTTACCAAATTTGAAAAAATTGATTGAAGATCAAAGCTCTCTGTGGAACATCCCAGGCCGGGAAAATAAGGCTTTTACTTTAGGTGGTATTGAAAAGGACTTAACAACAGGGCATATAAGTTATGACCCAGATAATCATCATGCTATGACCCAGAAGCGCCAAGCTAAAATCACAGCATTGTCTGAAAGTATACCCCCATTAGAAATTCTAGGGGCAACTCAGGGAAAATTATTGGTGATAGGCTGGGGCAGTACCTACGGTAGTATTTTATCAGCCATTGAAACTATACAGTCGCCTGATATTGGTTACATTCACTTACGGCATTTAAACCCATTGCCCAATGACCTTTTTGACCTAGTGGAGCACTATGATGCCTTGTTTATTCCAGAGCTTAACTCGGGTCAATTAAGCACTTATTTGAAGGGTAAAATAAATCGGCCTATCTATGAATACCACAAAGTTTCGGGCAAGCCATTTTTAATTGATGAATTGCGTCAACAGTTGGAGTCCCTATTATGAGTAAACGACTCACTGCTAAAGATTATGCCTCAGACCAAGAAGTCCGTTGGTGTCCTGGCTGTGGCGATTATGCTATTTTAAATGCCATGCGTAGTGCCCTTGCTGAAATGGCTCTGCCACAAAAGGATGTGGTTTTTGTTTCAGGGATTGGTTGCGCTGGGCGCTTCCCCTATTATATGAATACCTATGGTTTTCATACCATTCATGGACGTGCACCGGCTGTCGCAACGGGTTTAAAATTAATGCGTCCAGAATTATCAGTTTGGGTCATTACGGGCGATGGTGATGGCTTGAGTATTGGAGGCAATCACCTCATCCACTTGCTGCGGCGAAATTTAGACATCAATGTTCTGCTGTTTAATAATAGAATTTATGGTTTAACCAAGGGTCAATATTCCCCTACATCAGAGCGTGGAAAAATTACTGTAAGTTCCCCCGAAGGTTCCAGTGACGCACCTTTGGATCCTATTGCTTTGGCACTTTCTGCTGGAGCCTCTTTTGTAGCGCGAGCCATGGATGTAGATACGAAGAATTTAAAAGACATTCTTTGTGCTGCAGAGCAACATCATGGGACTTCTTTTGTGGAAATATATCAGAACTGTAATATTTTCAATGATAAAACTTTTGCTGCATTTGCGGACAAACCCGTACGCAATGAAAGAACCTTAAATTTACAAAAAGGCAAAGCTTGGTCATTTAATGAGAACCAAGTGTTGTCTATGGATCAACATTTTAAAGCGCAAGTGGAAGAATATAATGAAAAGAATGAGTATTACTTACATGATCCCACTAGTTTGATCCATGCGCAATGGCTAAGCCAGCAACATTACCCTCACACGCCTGAACCTATGGGTGTTCTATATCAAGTTGACAAGCCCTGTTTTGGTGATTTTCAACATCGGAAAAAACCGCATGTCGCTACTCAAGAACAATTAAGTGACTTGATGCAAGGCGGTAAAACTTGGAAAGTTGAGTAAGAAGCAAAAGGTAATCTTATTTAGATTTCTATGGCGATTACTATTATCCAGCAAATATGCTACCATTGTGCCTTAATTAACAAAAAGGAATGGTCCCATGAGTGAATTATACGTCAAACATTGTGTGCCCTGTGAAGGTGGCGTGCCTAAACTTGATAAGGAATCTGCAGAAGAACATTTGGCCGAGTTAAATGAGTGGGTTTTGGATAATGGTGTGACAGAAATCTTTAAAGTATTTCAATTCGACAATTATTACCAAACCATGGCTTTTGTTAATGCTTTAGCCTGGATTGCTCACGCCGAAAATCACCATCCCGACCTTAGCGTAAGCTATAACCAATGCCGGGTACGTTATTCAACCCATGCCATCGATGGCTTATCAGAGAATGATTTCATCTGTGCTGCTAAAGTGGATAAATTGCTAGGCTAGCACCATTTGGTTATTTGCAAAAAGTTCGCATTGAAGTCCCCAAGTTGAATGGCTTTCCTTACCTCAGTCATTAAATCTTTTTCGAATAGCTGATACAGTTCATCATAGGACTCAATGATAAAATAGATAGGTTGAATCTTGTCGATGCGATAGGGGGTTCGTAGGGCAGTCATAAGATCAAAGGTTTTGCGCTCAGGTATATCGCTCTCCAGACAGTGAACGGTTTCCTCCGGGGATGACAAAATGCCACCGCCATAAATTCGCAATCCCTCTGGAGTTTTGATCAAACCAAACTCCACAGTAAACCAGTACAGGCGAGCTAATAATATTTGTTCTTCATCATTGGCTTTTAAACCGAACTCGCCGTATTTCTGCATGAAATCCCCATAAGTGGGGTCTGTGAGAATGGGGCAATGACCAAAAAACTCATGGAAGATATCTGGTTCTTTTAAGTATTTAAATTCTTCACGGCTTCGTATAAAGGTGGCTGCAGGAAATTGACGGTTAGCTAAGAGAGAAAAGAATTCATAGTAAGGGATAATAGCGGGCACATTCGCTACAGACCAACCCGTGGCTTTGGTTAATGCGGCTGACATTTCATTTAATTGAGGCACTCGATCCTTCGGCATATCTAATATATCTAAGCCTTTTATAAACTCATTGCATGCGCGACCTTCAATTAAGGGTAATTGTTGTTTATACAAATCACACCAGACTGCATTTTCTTCGGTGGAATAATCTATATGCCCTTGTTCATTGGGTTCTTTGGCTTGATATTGACTTTCGTTAGACATATTAGGCTCGCTAGATGGTGGCATTTTAATAAAAGTATACTAATACTCTATAATGATAGCACTTTTTTTATGGCTTTCATAAAGTGCTGATTTTCCTCTGATGTACCAATGCTGATACGCAAATGTTGAGGCATATCATTGGCTGATAAAGGCCTAACGATGACCCCTTCTTGTAGCAGGGCATCATAAATGGCTTGTGCATTCTCACCTAGGCTTATAGTTAGAAAATTGCAAGTTGAAGGTATGTATTCAATGCCAATTTCATGAAAAAAATCCGTGAGCTGTTGCATGCCTCGCTGATTTAGCTCAATGGTGCGTTGCACATGGTCTTGATCTTGTATAGCCGCGACGGCTGCTGCTTGAGCAATGCGTGATACATTGAAGGGTAGGCGAACACGATTAATATAGTCAGCAATTTCGGGGCTTGAAAAGGCATAACCCACACGCAGGCCAGCCATGCCATAGGCTTTAGAAAAAGTCCGCGTAGTCACTAAATTCGGATAGGAACTCTGTAATGCTAAAGTATCAGGATATTGAGGGTCCTGAACGAATTCAAAATAGGCTTCATCCACCACGATAATAATATGTGGAGGCACAGCATCGAGAAAATCTTTCAGTGCCCTATGAGTGTTCCAGGTGCCCGTAGGATTATTGGGGTTGGCGATGTAAATTAATTTGGTTTTTTGCGTAACGGCTTTTGCCATGGCTTGCAAGTCATGGCCATAATCAACGGCTGGTACAACGATGGGTTTTCGATTAAAGCCTTTTGCAAAAATCACATAACTGGCAAAAGCATATTGCGATAGAACAACTTCATCACCTTCCTGGGAAAAGGTTTGCATGAGTAGGGATAGAATATTGTCGGAACCATTACCTAAGGTAATGCTTTCAGGCGCAATTGCGTAATGCTTGGAAAGTGCCTGTTTTAATGCGTAACCGCTACCATCAGGGTAACGAAAGGCTTCTTTCAATGCTTCTTCCGCTGCAGCCAAGGTTTTAGTGCTGCAACCTAAAGGATTTTCATTGCTGGCTAATTTTGTGACGTTTTTCAAACCTAATTCTCGCTGCAAAACTTCGATGGGTTTACCAGGTTGATAGGGCGTTAAATCACGAATGCCAGGATTTACCTGCTGGAAAAACGTTGGTCTCACAGATTGCCCCTCGCGATTATGCTAGACTGCCCTTCAGTAACGTGTATTATACAAGAGTACATGGACTAAAAACATCGAATGATGATAAATCGTACTTAATTCTAGAAAAGGAGATCAACTATGGGAAATTTTACCCTATATCACAATCCCCGTTGTTCAAAGTCTCGACAGACCCTGGCTCTATTACAAGAAAATCAGATAGAACCTGACATTATACTCTATCTTGAAAACCCACCCACACAACGTGAGCTGACTAAAATCCTTGAAATGATGCATATGTCAGCAAAAGATCTTTTGCGTGTTAATGAACCTGAGTACAAAGAGCTTGAATTGGACGATCCTCAATGTACTGATAATGAGTTGATTAAGCTCATGGTTCAGCACCCGCGTTTGATGCAACGACCCATCGCTATTGCCAATGGCAAAGCGGTACTCGCTCGCCCACCAGAAAAAGTATTGGAATTGCTTTAAATCTGGGCTTATCCAATGATTGCAAGCAAGAATAAATGGCAAGGTTTTAGCCTTTTTGAAGTATTGATTGCCTTAAGCATAGTCACCATAGCTTTACTAGGGCTAGGTCGATGGTTCACTTTAGCCTATCAAGGGGCGAGTGAAACTCAGTATCAAGCCATGGCCTGGCAGCAGTTGGCTAATATGGCTGAGGATACTTTACAGGGTGATGCCATGGGGCAAACTCAATGGAACCAAGCAAACAAGCGACTTTTGCCCCAAGGGCAAGGACGCTACTGGGAAACGCCTGAAGAAAGTGGGGTGAGCATCACTTGGTTGTCTACTATTAATAAATCCGACTCCTTAAATGAAATGGCATTAAGCCTACCCGGTAACAAATAGCCGATCCCTCTATGGAGTTGGGACAATGAAAAAAACCACATTAGGTTTTAGTCTATTAGAATGCTTATTGGCTTTGGCCTTAGGTGCTGTAGTAATATTAATGTTGTGTACCCTGTATACAACGAATAATAGACTCACAAATTATTTAAATGCCGCGGCAATTTTTCAAGAGCAAGGGCGTTTTCTTAGTTATTATTTACCACAACAATTCATGCCCGCCGGTTATTTGGGCTGTGTGACTTTGCGCGATAATATCCATAATATTCCCAGTCATTCACTTTTAGCCAAGGGTCAGTTTATCGAAGGATATACAGCATTGGGTTCACGCTGGGCACCTGCTTTGCCTAAAGTTTTACAGGGGAAAACAATACCCGGAAGTGATGTCGTCACCCTCGCTGGAATGAATACACAGGCACTAGTCAGCCCCATTAGGGCAATGAATAAACGTGATGAAATATGGCTGCCCATGAAAGAATCCTATAGGCTTGGTGAAGAGTTGTTAATTAGTGATTGTCAAAGTGTAGATAGATTAACGATAAAAAGCCTACGTATTTTAAAAAATGGAAAGGGTATGGTTATTATCAGCAACAAAGACCTTTCTCGGCTGTATGCCAAAGATGCAGAAGTTGCACCTTTAATGGAAAAAACCTTTTTTATTGCCACTACTTCACGTCAAGATATAAGGGGGCAGGCCATTAATGCATTATATACCTTAAATAGTGATGGAAAGCGTCAAGAAATTTTACCAGGTGTGGTAGGTATGCGACTGGAATATGCTACGGCAACAGGTAGTCAATGGGTTTCAGCCAACGTGGCTTCTCAGTCATGGTCTAAAGTTCGTTTTCATCTTTTACTAAATAGCATGGAGGTGGGTGATAAAAAGCCAAAATCTTATTACTTTTTTCATCAATTTCATTTTAATGATGATGGTAAGTTTTATAAAGAATGGGTGGTTGATGTTGCTCTAAGAGAGTCCTTATGATGCGAGGATTTGTGTTGATTACAGCATTACTATTTTTATTGATCATTTCCATTTTTTTGGTTAGCGGCATGCAGTCAGTAATTTTGCAAAATAAAATGAATCAACATTTAGACCTGCATTATCGAAACTTATATAATAGTCAACGCGCTTTTCATTTGCTAAAGGAAAACCATGAAAAAACCTGTTTTCGGCCCCTAAAAGGCGTGGATTATTATCTTGCAAAAGGCAAAAAGTGGTGGCTATCTCAGGCAGTTTGTCATTTACATTTTTCTCAAGGAGAAGTTGCTTTTGTAATAGAACCCTTATTTAGTTCTATGGATAAAGTTTGCTTGCGCTTCGACTTGTATGCTTATGATCAGGGCGCAGCCTCGCGCTTTCAAATGGATGATTGTTATGTGCATGATAAAGAGACTGAAGAAATTATCACTTCGGGTTGGCGCAACCAGCGCTGATTATGCAGAGCATTATCAGGGTTTGATAGAACTATTGCTTTTTAAATACTACGCGTACTTCTAAACCTTGCCCACCGCTTGGCTGTGATAATTTTACTTTCGCGCCATGCAAGCCTGCAATTTGCTGAACGATTGCTAATCCCAATCCACTGCCTGGACTTTGATTGCCCAGAATGCGATAAAAACGTTCAAAAACTCTAGCGCGTAATTCAGAAGGGATACCTGGCCCATTATCAATAACTTTCAGAATGATCTGTTTACGGGTTTCTTCTATTATGGTATGCACTTCACTGCCCTTAGGTGTATAACGAATAGCGTTATCCACAAGGTTGCGGATTAACACACTCAATGCTGTGGTATTACCGCGCACATAACTGATTTGTTCTGGGGCTTGCAAGTCAATTTGAATATTCTTTTCCATGGCGCAGGGAATGAGTAGAGTAATTACTTCCCGGGCTAAGTTAGCTAAGTTTACGTTTTTTGAATTTTCCATGGTGGCTTCTGGCACTAAGCGGCTCAGAGTTAATAGTTGTTGCATAACGTGGGTTGCCCTATCTACACCGGCAATGAGATTTTGTAAGGCATGTTGACGTTCATTTTCATCTTTAGCCCGCATGGCAATTTGTGCTTGGGTCTTCAATGCTGCCAAGGGCGTTCTTAATTCATGTGCGGCATCGGCTGCAAAACGTTTTTCACGCTCGAAGGCTTCTTTTAAGCGGGAAAACAATCGATTTAGTTCATCGACTAAAGGTTGAATTTCTAAGGGAACCGATTGCAGATCCACAGGCTCTAAATAAGTGGGAGCTCGTTGTGAAACTTCTGTTGCTACTCGTCGGATAGTATTTAAACCTTTGCCCACAATAATCCAAATAAGTAATGCGAGCAGCGGACTAGTGAGCAATACAATGAAAATGTAATCCTGGGACAGGCGTTGTTCCAGCTTAGCGCGAGTCGTGTAACTGATTGCAACCACGATACTCATGCCTGTTTTATGATTATAGATGGTAAATACGCGCCAGTGCTTACCCTTTATGCTTTTATTGCTAAAACCATCTTTACCATCAGATAAAGGCATGGCGGGGGCATTTTTTGAATGTAGAAGCAAGTGGCCTTGATTATCCCAAACTTGGAATTGAAAATTTTCTTCTTCGTAGGTCGGGCTTGCATATCCGGTGATGTAGTGAAAAAGCTTTTTATAATTTTCAGGGATGTTAGTTATATCTTCCTGCATTCTAGGGTAGTTTGCTTGGTTGACATTATTATTCAATAGAGACTGAAATAACAGGGAGGTTTTTACTAATTCAGAATCTGTATGCCGCTGTATATCTTTATGTTCTAGCAACATGCTACCTAAAATGGCTAATCCTGTGATGATTACTAGGCTAAGCAATAAATTAAAGATTAAAAATTTACGAATGGAGCGGGTCATTAATTATCATCCGTTGTTGAACTTTCCTTTTCAATCATATAACCGATACCGCGTATGGTGCGTATGAGCTTAGTTCCAAGCTTTTTACGTAGATTATGAATATGTACTTCTAAAGCATTACTGTCGATTTCATCACCCCAACCATAAAGCGTCTGGGCTAACTGTTCGCGAGAGTGTACGCGCCCAGCGTTCTGCAATAATTTATGCAATAGGGCAAATTCCCGGCGTGACATATTGACTAGGTTGCCATCCAAGGTAACCGTATGGGATGCTGTATCCAATTTGATATTTTGATAGTTAATAATATGAGTGGTTTGCGAGCTGGTGCGACGTTGTAAGGCCCGCAAACGTGCATAGAGCTCGTCTAAATCGAAGGGTTTTGTGAGGTAGTCATCAGCGCCACTGTCTAAACCACGAATGCGATCCTCTACGGTATCACGTGCAGTTAAAATAAGGACGGGAGTTTGTGAACCGCGGCTGCGTAGATCCGCTAAAACATTCAAACCGGACATGCGCGGTAAACCTATATCCAAAATAATTAAGTCGAAATGTTCTGTTTGTAGTGCTTGGGCGGCTTCGCGACCATCGCGCAACCAATCCACAGTATAACCTTCCTGTTGAAGGCCTGTGTGGACGCCGTCACCTAGTAGTTCATCATCTTCGACAAGTAAAACTCGCATGGACTTCTTTCTTTCACCCTATATAACAGTCCTATGATAGACTATTTTTCGTCCATTGTAACCTCTTTTCCGCCCTTAGGGGCGTCCTTTGGGTTGGCTAAAATTTGTAAGGGCAGGAAGAGATCTTGCATGGTGGTGTTTTGAATAAAGGATATATTATAGGGATGTTCTGCCTTAATGCGTTTGAAAGCATTTTCGGGTAGATAGCTTTCTAGGGTTTTGGCAAGATTTCCTAACAAAATCAATTGAATATGGGGTTTTACTTGCGCCAAGTCCTGTAAAAGTGTTTCCATAAAAGGGCGCCAAGCTCGAACTTCTTTGGGCACGGGCCCTTGGCTGAGCACTAGGGACGCATTGAGTAATAAAAAGCCGTTTCCTATGAGATTCCCAAACAACTCAGGCAAGGTTTGAACAAATTCTGTTTTATCTAGGCGGGCAATGGCTTCCTGTGATGTATTGTCACGTGCCAGATAACCATGAGTCACTAATAGCATTTTGATGAGATTTCGCAAAGAAGTAGCGCGATTTACGGTCTTACTGAGACCTTTTTCATGCCAGATATCCGTTACTCGACCATCCCAGAAGGCATAGCCAATAGCCGATTCCGCTCGAGGGTAGGGGGATTCACCGAATAAGATATACTGTACCTTATCCAGTGGCTCCTGGAAGGCATTAAAAATTTTTTCTGGGCCAGGTAACCATTTAGGGTCTTGTTCTAAAGCCTGAAGATAAGTAGGATGCATAGAGGATAGTGCCCTGGTGACTAAGGGTTGCCAGCTTGGGTGGATCTGTTTGGTGGGTAGTGGCATGAGCACTCCTTATAAATTGATAGAAAGAGGTTATCATGGACAAGCATCTTTTAGAAATTATGGTTTGCCCCCTTTGTAAAGGTGAGCTTCAATATAAAAAAGAATCTAAAGAGCTCATTTGTGCCTTTGACAGGTTAGCTTATCCGGTGCGGGACGACATACCCGTAATGTTAGAATCCGAAGCACGTATTATTCCTGTGGAAGAACTCGACGATGATTGATTTTCATATTGTGATCCCAGCGCGCTATGAATCCAGCCGTTTGCCGGGAAAGGCACTCATGGATATCCAAGGTAAACCCATGTTGCAGCATGTGTACGAGCGGGCTTTGCACAGTGGGGCCAAATCCGTACTCATTGCTACAGATGATCAACGGATTGAGGAAGCCGCCAATGCCTTTACGGATCAGGTGATGATGACATCAGCTGCACACCCTACAGGTACGGATCGCTTGGCGGAAGTCTTAACTCGCGGTGATTACAATGACCATGATATTGTGGTGAATGTGCAGGGTGATGAACCTATGATCCCTCCAGGGAACATTAATCAAGTGGCTATGGATTTAGCCGCTCACCCAGAAGCTCAGGTATCAACTCTTTATCAGCCTATTGATACTCTGGAAAAAGTATTTGATCCTAATGTGGTGAAGATAGTTATGGATAAAGCGGGCTATGCTTTATATTTCAGTCGAGCCCCCATTCCTTGGCATCGAGGGGTGTTTGGTAAGTCTGGGCAAGAGACGGTTTCATTGGCCACGGATTATTGTTGGCATATTGGTTTGTATGCTTATCGTGTGGATTTCGTTAAAGACTATGTTACTAAGTCTGCAGCGCCCATGGAAAAAGTAGAGTCCTTAGAACAGTTACGAGTTCTTTGGCATGGCGGTAAAATTCATGTGACGCAAGCCCAAGAAAAATGCCCCCAGGATGTCAACACCCTGGAGGATTTAGAAGCACTGCGGCAAAAGCTTAGGTAAGGGCCGCAGCGCGCCCATTGAGTTAAGATTCCTTTTCGCCATTCTCAGGCAATGACTTCTTATTATTTTTCTTTTCATCGGAAGGTGAACCGAGGGAAATAACAATTTCAGGTTCGGCCTTTTGTGATTCCTGTCCTCTATCTTGAGATTGAGATGGTTTACGCTCCCGTTCCTCACCTTCAGCGCCTTGGCGACGACGTTGGTGACTGCGATATTGATGGCGCACCCCACCTTGGCGTGGTTCTCGGTTAGCATTTGATGTTTCAGTGTTACCGCTATTGTCCTGGCTGGACTCTGAAGAATCTGCAGAAGAGGATTCACTGTTACGCTCTTGGGATCCACGTCGGTTGCCCCGTCTCAAATGCCCAGCGCGGGATTGATGGCGTTGCTGTCTTTCTTCACCCCTGGCTTCGTTAGAGGGTGTTGCTGCTGAGGGTGTTGCTGCTGAGGGTGTTTGGGATGTTGGACTTTCACCAAATTTGTTTTCTCGTCGATCAGCCGATTGTCGCGCATTCTTCTGTGCCGGTTGTTTCACTGGCGCCGCGCTTGGGGTTGGAGTTTGAATGGCCTTAGTATCATCTGCGTCGTTACGACGGGGCTCGTTACGCCGAGATTCGTTACGACGTGACTCGTTACGCCGAGGTTCGTTACGAGAGGCTTCACTGTGGTGTGTTTCACTACGATGCTGAGAAGAAGGCGGCTTTTGCCTTTCTTGGTTTTGCTGTCCTTCATCACGGCGCTGTTGCTGACCTTGGCGCCTCTGTTGACCTTGTCGTCCTTGGCGTTGTCCCTGTTGCCTGTGACCCTGTTGTTGACCTTCCTGGGCTCTGCCTTCACCACTGCGGGCTCGACCTTCGCCACTACTTTGGGTTCTGCCTTCATTGCGGCGCTGTCCTTGCTGACCTTGAGGTTTACGTCGCTGTTGACCTTGAGAAGAACTTTGATTTCGATGTTTGCCACCACCGGCACCACGAGATTGCTGGCCACCACGACGTTGTTGGGTCGGGCGCCGCTGCGTGTTGGGTTGCTTGGGTTCACCGCTTGTCGCACTGCTGGATGATTCGCTAGCACCAAACAATTGATTTAATAGACGTTTGAACACACCCTTCGTGCGAGCGTTAGGCTTGGGTACATTGGGTATATCTCTTACAGCAGGCTTTTCTAATTGTGGGCGTTGTTCTGTTATGGTTTTTTGCTCTTCCTGCTCCTGAAGAACTGCTTGTTTATAGCTGGCTGAGTCGCCGCCGTCATCTTTTTCATCGGTTACCCGTTCAATTTGATAATGAGGGGTTTCCATATATTGATTAGGGATGATGATGATTTTAACGCCGTGATTGGTTTCCAGCTGGTGAATATCATCGCGTTTTTCATTCAAGAGGAAAGTGCCGATGCTCACGGGCACCACAACGCGAATACGCACGTTATGCTTCCAGGCTTGTTTATCCTTCATGGCTTCTTCTTGAATCAAGCGAATGATCGAGAAACCGAGGGATTCAACACCACGAATATAACCTTGGCCCGTACAACGGGGGCAGACGTCTGTATTGGATTCGCCTAAAGAAGGGCGTAAGCGCTGGCGAGACATCTCTAAAAGGCCAAAACGGGAAATGCGACCAATTTGTACTCGGGCGCGATCCATACGCAAGGCATCACGTAGGCGATTTTCCACCTCACGTTGATTTCGAATAGGGGACATATCGATAAAATCGATAACAACTAAACCACCCAAATCCCGCAGTCTCAATTGACGAGCCACTTCGTCAGCGGCTTCGAGATTGGTGTTAAGAGCTGTTTCTTCAATGTCACCACCTTTGGTGGCTTTTGAAGAGTTAATATCAACGGACAATAGGGCTTCGGTATGATCAATGACGATAGCGCCGCCCGACGGTAAACGGACTTCCCGTTGGAAAGCTGACTCGATTTGCTTTTCAATTTGGAAGCGGCTGAATAGGGGGGCTTCACCCGTATACAGCTTGACTCGCTCCACAAAATCGGGGCGAATCTGTTTCACATGGTGCAAAACTTTAGCATGCACATCGGGGTTATCCACGAGGATTTCAGTAATGCTTTCGCGTAGGTAATCGCGGATGGCACGCACGATCACATTACTTTCTTGGTGAATAAGGAAGGGCGCTGGACGATCGCTATAAGCTGTCCGAATGGCTTCCCACTGTTTCAATAGAACATCTAAATCCCATTGTAATTCTTGAATTTCTTTGCCCACACCGGCTGTGCGTACAATAAGCCCCATGTCTTCAGGGACATTGAGTTGGCTGAGAATGTCACGCATTTCTGTACGGTCATCGCCCTCGATACGGCGTGAAATGCCTCCGGCACGTGGGTTATTGGGCATAAGCACCAAATAACAGCCAGCCAGGCTGATGAGAGTGGTTAAAGCTGCGCCTTTGTTGCCGCGTTCTTCTTTATCCACCTGTACCATGACTTCTTGGTTTTCTTTAACCAATTCACGGATTTGAAGGCGTTCATTTTCCCGCGGTTGTTTTAAAAAATAGTCGGGGCTGATTTCTTTTAGGGGCAAGAAGCCATGGCGATTTCCACCATACTCAACAAAAGCAGCTTCAAGGCTTGGTTCAATGCGAGTGATTTTACCCTTGTAGATATTTGCCTTTTTTTGTTCTTGTCCAGGACGTTCGATGTCTAAGTCATAAAGATATTGACCCGTGACTAGGGCCACTCGCAACTCTTCAAGTTGAGTTGCATTGATAAGCATTCTGTTCATATTCCACCATAATATAGCGGCACCCCGTGGGCCTGGCAGAAGCCTAAGTTCACTAGTAAGCCACCCTGCCATAGCAGGAGGCTCATGCAGCTGAATTTGTGCAATTGTTATTGTGGTTTTGCACCCATTCAGTGATTCATCGTTAAAAAATTTTCTGCTGCCAGGTGCTTTGAGCTTTCTGGAGTGGGGCAGAATGTGCCATTAAGTGTTGCGGTAGCATGTAGCATTGTGTCAATGCGCAGGCGTTCGGTACTTTTGTGCTTCATTCCAACCTTGGAAATTTTTCAGCGGTATGTCTTAAGTAACTTCGGCTCTCCAAAAACTCGGGAGTGCTGATTAAATCTTGTTCAAACTCCCCAGCTCTAGCATGATAATGTTTTAGCAGGGGATCCACATTCTCGGGGGATTGGCCATTGGCCCTTTGCCCAAAGAATCGTATCAGGATACTATATCAAGCTTTTCATGAGGAAGAAAGGGCTATGGGGCCAGCGGGGTACCATATAAGCCATTTCTCAAGCTTTACCTATCACCAGGGGAATAAACTGTGACAAAGATGGCTGTGAGATACGTTACAATTGACAATAATAGTCATGGTCAACGTATTGATAATTATCTAATAAAAGTTCTGAAAGGCGTTCCGCGTAGCTATATCTATCGCATTCTGCGTAAAGGTGAGGTGCGGGTCAATAAAAAGCGAATTGCAGCCAGTTATAACCTGTGTGATGGAGATGAAGTACGCATCCCGCCTCTGCGTATGAGTGATCCCAAAAATGTGACTCCTTCCCAAGAAATGCGTAAGCGCCTGATGAATAGCATAATTCATGAAGATGAGTCTACCCTGCTCTTGAACAAACCCAGTGGATTTGCTGTGCATGGGGGCAGCGGCTTAGCTTATGGGGTGATAGAAGCCCTCAGGGCTATGGAAGAAGGCTGGAGCACCCTGGAATTGGTTCATCGCATCGACAGGGAAACCTCAGGTTGTTTGTTATTGGCCAAGACACGTTCAGCTCTATTACACTATCAAGAGCAATTTATAAACAAAGAAGCAAAAAAAAGCTATTTAGCACTTTTGGTGGGGCGAGTGCCTTTCCAAGAAGAGGTTGTAGAGGTGCCGCTGACTAAATTTACTCGACAATCTGGTGAATATATGGTGAAACCCGATCCAGAAGGTAAGGAGGCTGAAACCCACTTCCAATTAGTAGAGTATTACGGTGACAATAGTTTGGTCAGGTGTATGCCCATTACGGGGCGCACTCATCAAATTCGTGTGCATGGGCAGTATCTGGGTTTTCCCTTGGCTGGTGACAGTAAATATGGGAAAAAAGACGCTAATAAATTACTTAAGAAAAATGGCCTAACCAGATTGTTTCTACACGCAAAATCCTTGGATATACCTTCCCTGGAAGGTCCCCCCCAGCATTTTAAAGCGCCCATGCCAGAAGACTTGACTCAAGCCCTAGAGAACATAGCGGCATGCTCTAGGGAGGTGCCAGACGAATGAACAGTATCAACCTTTTGACAGTTAGGGCTGTACAGGATAGAATCCGCTCCCTATGACGGATGTATTCAGTAGGGCTTTAGACCCTTTCAAGCACGCTCGCGATGGTATATGCCTAGAGGGCACAATACCTTTAGCGAAGCTCCCTCGGGTAGCTGCTGAATTGCTTGAGCCAATGGGTGACGCTTTTGCTAAGTTGCAATTTGCTGTAGATCAGGATGGCAAGGCATACATCGAAGGACGGGTAAAAGCATCATTAGCCCTGACTTGTCAGCGCTGTTTACAACCATTTGATTGGTCCGTAGACAGTGTTTTCAAAGTAAGTCCTGTAAAGAATACCGAGGAAGCTGAAAAGCTGCCTGCACCCTACGAGCCTGTGATGTTACAGGAAGGGTACGTGGATTTGCGAAGGCTCATCGAGGATGAGATTGTTTTAAATTTGCCCATGGTAGCGCACCATGAACCAGAAGAGTGTGCTGTCCAAATGGGCGATTATGAGGAGCGTAAGCCGAAACCTTTCGCAGCATTAGCCTCATTGAAGAAAAAGATTACTGATTAAGGAGTAATACAATGGCCGTACAACAGAACCGTAAAACCCGCTCTAAGCGTGATATGCGCCGTTCCCATGATCATTTAACGGGCCCCACGCTATCCGTGGAGTCTGAAACTGGTGAAACCCACCGTCGTCATCACATCAGTGCTGATGGTTTTTATCGTGGTCGCCAGGTAGTGGCAAAAGACCAATTTGGCGTCGAGGACAATGACGAGGAATAGCTGATTGGATCATCCCATCACTATCGCAATTGATGCCATGGGGGGCGATCAGGGCCCTCGCGTGGTGGTTCCCGCTGTATTGCGGACGTTAGCACGCTATCCAGATCGCGTTAGGATTATCCTAGTAGGTGATCAAAAGCTGTTACGGCGTTCCTTACGTCTCCACCGTGCAATTGAGTCGGAACGATTGCTTATTCACCACGCTTCACAAGTGGTGGAAATGGACGAAATGCCTTCCATGGCGCTGCGCAAAAAGAAAGATTCTTCCATGCGCGTTTCTCTAAATTTAGTCAAATCGGGCAAAGCTCAGGCTTGCGTCAGCGCAGGTAATACCGGTGCCTTAGTGGCTACGGCAAAATTCGTGTTAAAAACCCTACCGGGTATATCCCGTCCTGCTATCATTACTCAGCTACCTAATATGGCTAGTGATGCGAAAGCTCAAGCAGGCACACGGGTTTTGGATTTGGGGGCTAATGTGGATTCTAGTCCAGAGCGCTTATTCCAATTTGCGGTGATGGGTTCTGTCTTGACCCAAGCCGTTGAAGGTATCGAAAAACCTCGCGTAGGTTTATTAAACATTGGTGAAGAACAGATTAAAGGTAATGAGCAAGTCAAAGAGACGGCTGCCATGTTATCTCAATGCGATGCCATTAATTATATCGGTTATGTGGAAGGTGATGATATGTTTACCGGCGTTGCCGATGTTATCGTTACCGATGGTTTTGTGGGCAATGTAGCGTTGAAAGCAGCGGAGGGCTCCGCTAAATTAATTCAACATTTGATGAAGAAGGCGTTTCGAAAAAATATATTTACCAAGATATCGGGTATTATCGTATTGCCAGTGCTGCGCCTGTTGCGCAAAAGCATTGACCCGGCTCGTTTTAATGGTGCCAGTTTAGTGGGATTGCGTAGTATTGTGATAAAAAGCCACGGCAGCACGTCAGTTTTTGGTTATTACCATGCCATTCGTGTAGCCATTCGCGAAGTAGAATCTGATGTCCCTCAGCGTATTCGCCATCAAGTGGAAGAGTTGCTGAAGGAAGAGCAGGGTAACTCAGATTCCAGCCCTTCTGTAGAATGAGGAAATTTTCCATCCATGAAATATTCACGCATCGCAGGTACGGGCAGTTGTCTTCCCAGTAAAGTACTTACCAATAAAGATTTAGAAAAAATCGTAGATACCGACGATAAATGGATCGTTGAGCGTACGGGTATTAAAGAGCGTCGAATCTTGGGCGAAGGCGAAAATATTACGGGTTTAGCTGAAGTCGCCACAAAGCGTGCTTTAGAGGCTGCGAATATGGTGCCCAATGATATCGATTTGATCCTTTTAGCCACGACTACGCCCGATCGTACCTTTCCCAGTAATGCTGTTTTATTGCAAGAACGTTTAGGCATCGCAGAATGCCCCGCTTTTGATATTGCTGCAGCCTGCGCAGGATTCAATTATGGCTTAGTTTTAGCGGATAATTTTATTCGTGTAGGGCAAGCGAAAAATGTTTTAGTCTTGGGTGCTGAAGCCTTATCGCGCATAGTGGATTGGACAGATCGTTCCACTTGCATATTATTCGGGGATGGCGTAGGTGCTGTTATTTTCTCTGAAAGCGATGAGCCTGGCATTGTCTGTTCGAAAATTTCTGCTGCTGGTAAGTATAAAGATTTATTGTACGCACCTACGGGCTTAGGCCCTGATGCGGAGCTTTCGCCTAAAATTGCTATGGCTGGTAGTGCGGTTTTTAAAGTTGCCGTAAATACCCTGGGTAAGGCTGTATTGGATGTTTTAGAAAAAAGTGGCATGGAAAAGTCAGACATCGATTGGTTGGTGCCCCATCAAGCGAATTTACGAATCATCCAAGCCGTGGCGAAGAAGTTGGATTTAACCATGGATAAAGTGATAATTACTCTGGATAAACAGGGTAATACTTCCAGCGCTTCCGTGCCACTAGCGTTGGATCAAGCCATTCGCGAAGGCAAGATTAAACGTGGCGATAATATTTTGTTAGAAAGTTTTGGCGGTGGTTTTACCTGGGGTTCAGCCATCATCCGTTACTAGAGCATATTTCTATACTAAAGGGGTTTAAACCCATGCAATCATTAGCATTTATTTTTCCAGGTCAAGGTTCACAAAGTATTGGTATGTTAGGTGGCATCGCGGCGCCGATTATCCACAAAACGTTTGAGCAAGCGTCCCATAAACTTGGCTATGACCTTTGGGCGTTAACTCAGAACGGCCCAGAAGACAAACTCAACCAAACGCAATTTACTCAACCGGCCTTATTGGCTGCTGGGGTAGCTCTATTTCGTTTGTGGCAAGAGCAAGGTGGTGTGCAACCTTCCTATATGGCAGGGCACAGTTTGGGTGAATATACAGCGCTTGTATGCAGTGGAGCGGTGGATTTCCTTGATGCCTTAAGTTTGGTGTCAGAACGAGGTCGTTTGATGCAACAAGCAGTACCCCAGGGTGAAGGGGCTATGGCTGCTATCATTGGAATGGATAATGAGGGGGTGGAAGCCCTTTGCCATGAAGTGGTAGAAAACCAAGAGGTATTGGCTGCTGTAAATTACAACGCTGTGGGCCAGGTAGTCATTGCTGGCCATAAAACTGCCGTGGTAAGAGCCATGGGGTTGGCTAAAGAGAAGGGCGCTCGTATGGCAGTGCCGCTCCCCGTTAGTGTGCCTTCCCACTGTGCTTTAATGAAAGACGCGGCCCAAGAATTAGCAGTCGCCATAGATGGACTGGTCTGGAAAACGCCGAGTGTAAAAGTCATTCACAATGTGGATGTGCAATCCCACGAAAATTTGTCTGAGTTAAAAGACAGCTTAGTTAAGCAACTTTATAACCCCGTGCGTTGGGTTGAAACCATTCAATATCTATCTGGCCAAGGTGTAACACAGTTCGTGGAATGTGGTCCAGGTAAAGTATTAACCGGCCTCAATAAACGCATTGATAAGTCATTTCAATCAATGCCTATTGGTGAAACTGCCGCTTTACAAGCAGCCCATGAAACATTGCAGTGTTCTTAGTTTGCTATCTTTAGAGGAAAAAATATGTCATTAAAGGAAAAAGTAGCCTTAGTTACCGGTGCTTCTCGCGGTATTGGTCGTGCTATCGCTTTAGAATTAGCTCAAGAGGGTGCTAATGTGGTTGGTACGGCAACCAGTGCATCGGGTGCCGAGAAAATCACGGCAGCCTTTGCTGAAGCTGGTTTGCAAGGTCGAGGGATGGAATTAGACGTGACTCAGGCTGATTCTGTAAAAGATGTTTTTGAAACCATTAAAGCAGAATTAGGTGCCCCCGCAATTTTAGTCAATAATGCGGCCATAACCAAAGATAATATTATGCTCCGTATGAAAGATGAACAGTGGAGCAGCGTGATTGAAACTAATCTTAATGCTGTCTACCGCCTCAGCAAAACTTGCATGAAAGACATGGTGAAGGCTCGTTGGGGTCGAATCATTAATGTTAGCTCTGTGGTGGCCTCCACGGGCAATTTAGGGCAAGCCAACTATGTGGCTGCAAAAGCCGGTGTAATCGGCTTCTCGAAATCCTTAGCCATCGAAGTGGCGACCCGAGGGATCACTGTCAATGTGGTTTCTCCGGGTTTTATTGATACGGATATGACCAAGGCCATTCCAGAAGAGTATCGTGAGCGAATTTTAGCCATGGTGCCTACGGGTAAAGTTGGCGAACCTGAGGATATAGCCAATGCGGTATGCTTTTTAGCATCCCCCAAAGCAAGCTATATAACTGGCACCACCCTACATGTAAATGGTGGCATGTACATGGCATAAATGGTAAGCTAAGTTAGCTTGTTGGTCGTTTTTCCATCAGATGGGAATGCGGATTGAAAAAAAAGCTGGTTACTGCTTGCAACTTGTCATTTTTTCAATAAACTAGCGGCAAATGGGCTTAACGCCTACGAATATTGCAACGGAGAGGAAATCCCTACCATGAGTACTGTAGCTGAACGAGTAAAGAAAATTATTGTTGAACAATTAGGTGTGAAAGAGGAAGAAGTAACAAATGAGGCATCATTCATTGATGACTTAGGTGCTGACTCTCTGGATACCGTTGAATTGGTTATGGCTCTTGAAGAAGAGTTTGAATTGGAAATTGCCGATGAGCAAGCCGAGAAAATTTCTACGGTCGGTGAAGCGGTTCAGCATATCGAGCACTACCTAGAACATATTAAAGAAAGCTAAGGGTTTTCTTTAATAATATTTTAATGATAGAAGCCCTGACTTAATAGTCCAGGGCTCTGTTGTATTCGAGCTATGACAGCCACTAAAGCGAGGGCAACAACTTGAAGAATAGACGAGTCGTGTTGACGGGAATGGGTATGGTTACACCTCTTGGTTTGAATACCCGAGATACCTGGGCGAATCTTTTGGAAGGCAAGAGTGGGATCACCCGTATTGATCGCTTCGACCCAGAAAAATTTGCTTCCAAGATTAGTGGTTCTATTAAGGGTTTTGATCCCAGCGTTTTTTTAGGCCCCAAAGAAGTTCGCAAAACCGATTTGTTTTTGCAATACGCTTTGTCGGCTGCCATTGAAGCCATTGAAGATTCTGGCCTTGATCCCTCGAAGGAAGACCCTGCGCGTATGGGTGTTGCTGTGGGTTCCGGTATCGGTGGTATCCCTTTAATTGAAAAATGTCATGTAGATTATATGGAGCACGGCCCGCGTCGTATTTCACCTTTCTTCATCCCTGGTGTCATTATTAACATGGCCGCGGGCACTTTAGCCATTCGCTATGGTTTTAAAGGTCCGAATATTTCCATCGTAACGGCATGTACTACCGGAACCCATAATATCGGTCATGCAGCTCGCATGATTAATTATGGTGATGCTGATGTTATGTTAGCAGGCGGTTCTGAGATGGCCACTTCCCCAATGGGTATAGGCGGTTTCTCTTCCATGCGTGCATTGTCGACGCGTAACGATGACCCTGCTTCAGCCTCACGTCCTTGGGATAAAGATCGCGATGGGTTTGTTTTAGCCGATGGCGCAGGTGTCGTTTTGTTGGAAGAATATGAACATGCCAAGAAACGTGGCGCGACCATTTATGCTGAATTAGCCGGCTTTGGTATGAGCTGTGATGCATTCCATATGACATTGCCTAGCCCCGCTGGACCTGTTGCAGCTATGCTAAACGCTATTAGCGATGCAGGGTTAAATGTTTCAGATGTGGATTACATTAATGCCCATGGTACTTCTACACCGCCGGGTGATAAAAATGAAGCTCATTCTATCCAAGAAGCATTTGGTAATAGCTTGGATAAATTATTAGTCAGCTCCACCAAATCTATGTTAGGTCACCAGTTAGGTGCGGCAGGTGCGGTAGAGGCAATTTTATCTGTTATGAGTCTCAAACATAATGTGGTGCCACCAACCATTAATTTGCATGAAACCGACGAAGATTATGGTATTGATTTTGTGCCTAATACCGCACGTGAGGCAGATTTAAAAGTCACATTGAGTAATTCTTTCGGATTTGGCGGTACTAATGGTTCCTTAGTCTTTACTGAGGTTTAAGGGGTTTTAGTGACAGGAATACTATGTCACATTCATTGAAAGTTAGCCTTTGGGTCGTTGCTATTGTTGTGGCAGTTTCTTTAGGTGTGTTCGCCAAATATCGTTCCTTCGAAACCAGCGTGATGATTCCTTACGGTAAACCCGCGAAGTTTACCGTGAAACCCGGCATGAATATCACTAAATTAGCCGATGCTTTCCAATGTGCGGGCCTGCTAAAAGATAAACCTTTATTTATTTGGACGGCAAAACTCCACGGTTTTACCGGACATTTAAAAGAAGGGGAGTATTTGTTTCCTGCGGGTTCTTCACCGCAACAAGTCTTGCAGCAAATCGTTGATGGTAATGTGGTGGTGCATCGCTTAACCATCATTGAAGGTTGGACTTTTTCAGAAATGATGCAGGCCATCGAAGATGATCCTTATCTTGTGCATACCCTGAAAGATGATTCACCCAAAGGTGTGATGTCTCTACTAGGCCATCCGGGAGAATTCCCCGAAGGCAGATTTTTCCCTGATACTTATTTTTTCCCTGCAGGGACCACCGACGTGGATTTCTTGCAGCGTTCCTATAAAACGATGCAAATGCACTTAAAAAAACAATGGGAAAATCGAGCACCTGATTTACCTTATAAAAGTCCTTATCAAGCCTTAATTATTGCTTCTATGGTAGAAAAGGAGACGGCTCGATCCGACGAACGACCTTTGATAGCAGAAGTGATTAACCAGCGCTTAGCTAAAGGCATGCGTTTGCAAATCGATCCCACGGTTATTTATGGCTTAGGTAAGAAGTACACAGGCGTGATCACCAAAAAAGACTTAGAAACTGTAACTCCCTATAACACATACCGCAAGAGTGGTTTACCCCCTACGCCTATCTGTTTACCTAGCTTAGCGTCTATTCATGCAGTGATGCATCCTGTTTTAGGCACTTATGTATATTACGTTGCGACAGGTTATGGCGGCCATTTTTTCAGTTCTAATTACCAAGATCATCTGCATGCTATAAAGAAATTTCTACATCGCGCACCCAAGCCCCCGAAGGATGAAAGCAAGAAAAGAGCAAGCACTAAAGCTAGTGAAAGCAAATCTTCAGATGATAAGTCAGCTAAAGATAAATCTGCTACAAAAAAAACAGTGTCAGAAGACTCAAAAGCAACCACTAAAGCTAGTGAAAGCAAATCTTTAGATGATAAGTCAGCTAAAGATAAATCTGCTGATAAAAAATCAGCGTCAGAAGACTCTAAAGCATCCAAAGAAGAAGAACCCAAAACGGAAAAATCCACAAAATCCAAGACAGAAGCGTCAAAGTCAGAGCCGAAGACAAAAAAACAAACCACTAAGCCTAAAGCCTCTGCCAGTAATGAGCCCATCAAGCAGGTAACCATTCAAGTGACGAAAGCTGTCACGGTTACAAAAACTGCAGGGAAAACGCAACATGCCGCCTAAAGAAAAAGGTTGTTTCATCACTTTTGAAGGCATCGAAGGTGTGGGTAAATCAACGGCCATGTCCTATGTGAAAAGCTATCTGGAAGCGCATAACAAAGTATTGCTTGTTACCCGAGAACCCGGTGGAACGCCAGTTGCTGAAGCTATACGTGAAGTTGTGCTCAGCCCTAGAGACGAAGCTCTCTCTCCCATTACAGAATTACTGTTAATGTTTGCTGCACGTGCGCAACATATCCAACAAGTCATTAAGCCAGCATTAGAACAAGGTCAATGGGTTCTATGTGATCGTTTTACCGATACTTCCTATGCTTATCAAGGAGGGGGGCGCGGTATGGATTTGACCTTCATTGAAAATTTAGAAAATCAAATCCAGGGAGATTTGAGACCTGACTGGGTGATGTTATTAGATGCACCCGTTGATTTAGCTTTTGAACGTGCTCATGGCCGCTCGCAAGATTTTGATCGCATAGAACAAGAAGAACGAACATTCTTTCAACGGGCCCGTGATGTATTTTTACAGCGGGCCGAAAAGATGCCTGAGCGCTACAGTATTATTGATGCTGCGCAAGATAAGAATGGTGTTGAAAAACAGTTAACAGACTTATTAGAGCGTTTTCTTCAAAGGAGAAGTTAATGCAAATTTACCCATGGCACGAATCACAATGGCAGCAGGTATCATCGCGCTTACAACAATTAACTTTACCTCATAGCTTGTTATTGATTGGGCCCCAGGGTTTAGGCAAGTTTGCCTTCGCTTATGAATTGGCTCAGCGCTTGTTGTGTCTTACTCCTAAGGATAATCATGCCTGTGGCCATTGTCGCTCCTGTGATTTAATGCAAGCTGAGACACATCCCGATTATTTATTAATAGAACCTGAAGAAACGGGTAAAGCCATTAAAATCGATAAAATACGTCGATTAATTGATTTTCAACAAAAAACATCACAGCAAGGTGGAGCACAAGTGGTGTTAATTCATGGTGCCGAAGCCATGAACCGAGCCAGTGCCAATGCTCTGTTGAAAAGTTTGGAAGAACCCCAGGGTACTACCTATTTTTTATTGGTAACCAGTCACCCACACAGTTTACCAGCAACAGTACGCAGTCGTTGTCAGATGTTGCGTTTTTCACCTCAATCTCAAGCCATAGATTGGTTGCTGAAGGAAGGCGTTGATGCTCAACGAGCAGAACATTGTTTGAGGGTCTGTGAAGGCGCGCCTCTAAGCGCCTTGGCCTTGGCCCAAGATGCTGAGGGGGATTTGCGAGGTGATATACTAGCGGATATGCAGGGCTTGGTGAGCCAATCCCTGGACCCATTGTCAGTAGCTGAAAAGTGGAAAAATTGGCCCCAGGGAGCCCTGATGGCCTGGCTCATGAGCATTATTAATGACATGGTCACAATCCAAGTGTCTGGGAAGATTTCACGCCACAGTGACCATAAAGCCGCGCTACAAGGGCTTTCCAGCTGTTTAGCCCCAGGCCACTGGTTTGCCCTAAATGACCAACTTATTCAACAAAAAAGGCTTACAGACAGCCATATCGCTCTTAATATACTATTATTTTGGGAAGACTTTTTATTATCCATGTCCAGTGCCATTGAAAGGCCTTAGGGATCCAAGGGAGTAGCCATGAGTGAAGAACAAGCCGGTGAAGTATTGTCATTATCCATTGATAGCAAAGCCGAGTTATATAATTTATATATGCCGTTTATCAAAAATGGCGGACTTTTTGTTCCCACTAGAAATGAATACAGCTTAGGCCAAGAAGTTTTTATCTTATTAAAATTGATGGAAGAAAGAGAAAAGTATTCCGTCTCAGGACGGGTAGTTTGGCTGACCCCTGAAGGTGCGGCACAATCGCATCATAAAATTGGCGTCGGGGTGCAATTTACCCATAAAGATGCAGAATTGTTACGCGCTAAAATTGAAACTTATTTAGCGGGTTCAAAACGTAATGAAACCCCAACGGATACAATGTAGTTTTTATAGTAAGATATTATAGATTTTACTTCTGAAACGATTTCCATTGACTGCTTGGATCGGCGGTAAGGAAGTAATAATGTAAAAGACAATAATGACCAAGTCATTAGGAGATAATATGTTTTTAGTAGATTCCCATTGTCATCTCGATATGCTCGACTTAACGAAAACTAATGGTGATGTAGGCCCCTATATCGCGCGGGCAGAAGAGCAGGGCGTTGGACACATTCTTTGTGTTTCAGTGAATTTTGCTGAATTCCCTAACGTATTACACATTGCTGATACCTTTGTGGATGTGAGTGCCTCTGTGGGTATGCATCCTACGGAAAGCAATGGGCATGAACCTACGGTGAGTGAGTTAATCGAACATGGCAGCAATCCTCTAGTAGTGGCTGTGGGTGAAACAGGCTTGGATTATTATCGTTGTGAAGGGGATATGACTTGGCAACAGGATAGATTCCGCCACCATATTCGTGCTGCACGGGAAATGGGTAAGCCATTAATTATTCATACTCGTCAAGCAAGAGAAGATACCATGAAAATCCTGCATGAAGAGAATGCCCAGGAAGTGGGTGGTGTCATGCATTGCTTTACAGAAGATTACGAGATGGCAAGACAAGCCATTGATTTAGGTTTCTATATTTCGTTCTCTGGCATTGTGACCTTTAAGAATGCCAAGGACTTACAAGAATTAGCGAAGACCCTACCTTTGGAAACCATGATGATTGAAACCGACGCGCCTTATCTGGCCCCCGTGCCCCATCGTGGCAAGCCCAATGAGCCTGCCTATGTGCGTCATGTGGCAGAGTTCATTGCCGATTTACGCGAAGTGGACGTGAAGGAAATCGCTAAAGTTACTACGAAGAATTTCTTCCAGTGCTTCCGCCCGGGGGAATGGGATTAACCCTACAAGACTACTTTGGTTGGAGGCTTCTGCCGCCTCGTTCCAAATCATCCTGAGCATCAATAAATACATTGTAGTGGACCCCGGAATTGCTTCGCAATCCGGGGTGACGTAAGGTTGTCGCAATCCGGGGTGACGTAAGGTTGTCGCAATCCGGGGTGACGTAAGGTTGTCGCAATCCGGGGTGACGTAAGGTTGTCGCAATCCGGGGTGACGTATACAGGCCGCTTATTTCACCATATTGCGCAATACGTAATGGAGAATACCGCCGTTGCGGTAATACTCTAATTCATCTTCCGTATCGATGCGTGATTGCAGGGTGATGCTTTCACTGCTGCCATCTTGGCGCGTAATCTTAGCTTGCACTTGGGCTCTTGGACGCAGGTCGTCATTGAGACCTAGGATATCCACAGTTTCCGAGCCATCTAAGTTTAAACTACTGCGGGTTTGCCCCTTAGTGAATTCAAAGGGAATTACACCCATACCAATCAAGTTGGAACGATGAATGCGCTCGAAGCTTTCGGCAATTACCGCTTTAACCCCTAGCAATACCGTACCTTTCGCCGCCCAGTCACGGGAAGATCCAGTACCGTATTCTTTACCGGCGATGACTACTAACTCAGTGCCTTCTTCTTGATAGCGCATAGCAGCATCATAAATGGCTAACTGCTCGCCGGAAGGAATGTGTTTGGTATAACCGCCTTCAACGCCAGGTACCATTTCATTGCGGATACGAATATTGGCAAAGGTACCGCGCATCATGACTTCGTGATTACCGCGACGTGAACCGTAGGAGTTGAAGTCTTTTACTTTGACACCATGATCCATGAGGTATTTGCCGGCAGGACTGTCGGTTTTAATGGCGCCAGCAGGGGAGATATGATCCGTGGTGACACTATCGCCCAATAACGCTAATAGCCGTGCGGATTTTACTTCTTTAATGGGATTGGTTTGTTTGCTCATACCTGTGAAATAGGGGGGATGCTTCACGTAAGTGGATTCATCTTGCCATTCATAGGTTTTATTAGCGGTAACAGCAATGGCTTGCCAATCGGCGTCGCCACTGAATACATCGCTGTATTGAGACTGGAACATTTCACGGTTGATGACTTGGCTTACTTCCGCTGCTACTTCTTCGTTGGAAGGCCAAATATCTTTGAGATAAACGGGTTTGCCGTCTTTATCTTCGCCCAAGGGATCCTTGGCTAAATTAATGCGCGTGGTGCCGGCTAAACCAAAGGCAACTACCAATGGTGGTGAGGCTAACCAGTTGGCTTTTACTTGGGGATGCACGCGACCTTCAAAGTTACGATTACCCGATAAAACAGAAGACACCACTAAGTCGCCTTCATCAATGGCATTGGCCACAGGCTCAGGCAGAGGACCGGAATTACCAATACAAGTGGTGCAACCATAGCCTACCAAGTTATAACCCAATTGGTTTAAATAATCTTGCAGGCCAGCTTTTTCTAAATATTCTGTTACCACTTTGGAGCCGGGGGCTAAAGAGCTTTTCACCCAGGGTTTGTTGGTTAAGCCTCTTTCTATGGCTTTTTTCGCTACCAAACCCGCAGCCATTAAAGCACTAGGGTTGGATGTATTGGTACAGCTGGTGATTGCCGCAATAACCACATCACCGTGGCTGAGTTCATAACCTTCGCTGGTTTTTACTTTTTTATTTGCATCATCTTTTTTACCGGCATCTTGTAAGGTTTTATCAAAAGCTGTAGACATGTCTGATAGTATAACGCGATCCTGAGGGCGTTTGGGGCCAGCTAAGCTGGGCTCTACGGTACTTAAATCTAAACTTAATACATCGGTGTAAACAGGCTCTTCTGCATTGGCATCGCGCCAGAGGCCTTGGGCTTTGGCATAAGCTTCCGTTAGGGCAATGATTTCTTCATCACGACCCGTGAGGTGCATGTAATTAATAGTTTCATCATCCACGGGGAAGAAACCACAAGTGGCACCATATTCAGGCGCCATGTTAGCGATGGTGGCACGGTCGGCTAGAGGTAAATGATCCAAGCCTGGGCCAAAGAACTCGACGAATTTACCTACAACGCCGCGCTTACGCAGCATTTCTGTAATGGTTAACACTAAATCGGTAGCAATAATACCTTCTTGCAATTCGCCATAGAGACGTACGCCGATGACTTCGGGAATCACCATAGTAATAGGCTGGCCAAGCATAGCGGCTTCAGCTTCAATACCGCCAACCCCCCAACCTAAGACACCTAGGCCATTGATCATGGTGGTATGGCTGTCGGTACCTACTAAGGTATCGGGATAAGCGGTGATGCTACCGTTTTCTTCTCGCTGCCAAACCACATTGGCTAAGTATTCGAGATTGACTTGGTGACAAATCCCCGTGCCTGGAGGAACAACGCGGAAATTACTAAAGGCTTTTTGCCCCCAACGTAAAAACTCATAACGTTCATGGTTTCGCGTCATTTCATGTTCTACGTTAATACGAAAGGCATTGCTGCTACCAAACTGATCCACTTGCACGGAATGATCGATGACTAAATCTACAGGAATAAGGGGATTAATTTTGTTGGTGTCGCCTTTCAATGTTTCCGTAGCCACGCGCATGGCGGCTAAATCCACGACAGCAGGTACGCCAGTGAAATCCTGCATGAGTACGCGAGCAGGGCGGTAGGCAATTTCTTTATTTGAGGTTTTATCTTTGAGCCATTGGGCCATGGCTTGAATGTCTTCTTCTTTAACAGACTGGCCATCCATGTTACGCAATAAATTTTCCGCAACCACTTTTAGAGAGTAGGGAAGCGATGATAAATCCACAGGGGCGTCGGGCAGGCTGTAGTAATTATAGTTTTTGCCATTGACGGTAAGGGTTTTTGCGGTGGATTTCATATGTGCTCCTTGAATTGTCGTTACATGAATAACCCCTGGCCTGTGCCAATCAATGCTGGTCCGAAGATCTGAGTTTGTAAAACACGGCGTGAATACATCCCTGTAGCCTTCGTGCCCGCGTCCCTGCGGGCAAGAGTTTTCCAAACTCAGATCTTCGGCCCGCTTTGATGCTCGAAGGTCATTCTGAAATTATTATTGACTAATATTAGGTCAATTGATATCCGTCATTATAGCATTTTTTCTCGGCTATCGATAATTCCACCGCCAAGGCAGATAGGGCCATCATAGAAAACGATGGATTGTCCTAAGGTTACAGCCCATTGGGGTTCTGGGAAGCTTACGTTGATGCTTTTGGGGCCGAGGGATTCTATGGTGCAAGGTGCCGCTTCTTGCCGATAGCGGGTTTTTGCTTGATAAGTCTTGGTTAAATCCGGCGCACTAGCGGCCACCCAATGCAATTGACAGCAGGTTAATTGTTGTGACAACAGTAGGGGATGATTGTGGCCTTGACCCACGATCAGACGATTATTCGTCAAATCCTTTTCTAATACGTACCAAGGTTCGTCCGTCGCGGTTTTTTGCCCACCGATACCTAACCCCTGCCGTTGACCAATAGTGTAATACATTAAACCATCGTGTTGGCCTATGACAGCACCATCTACAGTACATATCGATCCTGGTTGCGCGGGCAAATAACAGCTGAGAAATTCTTTGAATTTTCTTTCGCCGATAAAACAAATGCCTGTGCTGTCTTTTTTAGCGTGATTAATAAAACCTTGTGCTTTAGCGATTTCACGGATTTTTGGTTTGTGTAATTGCCCCAGGGGAAATAGACTTTGTGAAAGGGGTGTTTGCCCTAATGTATAAAGAAAATAACTTTGATCTTTATTAGAATCTTCGCCCTTCAATAGATAGAATTGGCCGTCACGTTCTTCGATTCCAGCGTAATGTCCCGTAGCAATGTAATCTGCCCCTAGTTCACGGGCATAATCTAAAAAGGCTTTGAATTTAATTTCTTTATTGCATAGGATATCAGGGTTAGGTGTGCGCCCTTGGCGATATTCTTCAAGAAAATATTCAAAAACATGGTCCCAGTATTCGGCGGCGAAGTTTACTTTCTTTAATTCAATGCCGAGTTTGTCACACACTGCTTGAGCATCAGCTGCATCTTCTGCGGCTGAGCAGTAATCTTGGGTATCGTCTTCTTCCCAATTTTTCATAAATAGGCCTGAAACTTCATAGCCTTGTTGTTTTAAGAGATAGGCCGTGACCGAGGAATCCACCCCGCCGGACATACCTACGATGACCTTTTTCATAATCGCTCATAATTTAACCCATTCAGGGTTGGTATTATACACCAGAATGGTCGAAATTTGACGATAACTTACGTCATCCCAGAATTTTTTATGGCGTGGCAAGCCGTAAAAAATATCCGTGATCCATAGAGCATTCGATGTTCTGGATTCCCGCCTTCGCGGGAATGACGTTAGGGAATGGGGAATGACGTTAGGGAATGGGGAATGCCGTTAGGGTTTGCAAAAATGGGAGCCTCGCTTCACATTGTTTTTGTATGCCAAATAAAAGTTCATCCACATCTGGGGAGGGTGGCCAGAACTCGGAGTAAATATATAGGATGGCTCTGTCAAATATGATACAATGTGGCACTTTCAATTAACTGTATAAATGAGGCGCTCCAATGGCATTTGACAAAATTAATGTACCCAGCGATGCTGAAACCGTCACGTTGAATCAAGACGGTTCTTTAAACGTACCCAGTAATCCGATTATTCCCTTTATCGAAGGTGATGGTATCGGTGCTGATATTACTCCTGTGATGCGTAAGGTCGTGGATGCAGCAGTAGCCAAAGCTTATGCTAATGAGCGCGCTATTGCATGGATGGAAATTTACGCCGGCGAAAAAGCCACCCAAGTGTATGGCGAAGACGTGTGGTTGCCCGATGAAAGTTTAGAAGCCATCAAACAATTTGTGGTCTCCATTAAAGGTCCTTTAACCACACCTGTGGGTGGTGGTATTCGTTCTTTAAATGTGGCCATTCGCCAACGTTTGGATTTATATACTTGTTTACGTCCTGTACGTTATTTTGATGGCACCCCAAGCCCAGTGAAAGCACCGGAGAAAACCAACATGGTTATTTTCCGTGAAAATTCTGAAGACATTTACGCTGGGATTGAATGGCAAGCAGGTTCAGCAGATGCTAAAAAAATCATTGATTTTATGAAAAACACCATGGGTGTAGAAAAAATTCGTTTTACAGAAGATTGCGGTATCGGTGTGAAACCCGTTTCTAAAGAAGGCACTTGTCGTTTGGTGCGTGCAGCCATGCAATACGCTATCGATAATGATCGTGATTCAGTTACTCTCGTGCACAAGGGTAATATTATGAAATTCACCGAAGGCGCTTTTAAAGATTGGGGTTATGAATTAGCGGTAAATGAATTTTCGGCCAAACCACTTGATGGTGGACCTTGGCATGTATTTAAGAACCCTAATACAGGCAAAGATATTATTGTTAAAGATGTCATTGCCGATGCCTTCCTACAACAAATTCTATTACGTCCTGAAGAATACAGTGTCATCGCCACATTGAATTTAAATGGTGATTATATTTCTGATGCTTTAGCTGCTCAAGTGGGTGGGATTGGCATTGCGCCCGGTGCAAATATTGGTGCAGACTGTGCTGTATTTGAAGCAACGCATGGTACGGCGCCCAAGTACGCTGGGCAAGATAAAGTGAATCCTGGCTCTTTGATTCTGTCGGCTGAAATGATGTTACGCCATTTGGGCTGGACGGAAGCAGCAGACTTGATTATTAAGGCAATGGAAGGGGCGATTTCGGCGAAGACTGTTACCTACGATTTCGAACGCTTGATGGATAACGCCAAGCTGCTGACCTGTTCACAGTTCGGCGACGCCATGATAGAGAAAATGGTCTAGGGAATGCTCTTTACTCTAATTTGCTGGGCCTATGCGTTCTGATTTTCTGCTTTTCTGCGGCTCATTGACTAGCGAGTCAATAGCGCTATATTACACGAAAGTCAGAGCCATAGCCCTTAGCAAAGCGAATAGAGGACGTCTCCCCGTTCTTTGTACAGTGAGAACTGTTTTCACCGTGAGAGATATACTGGGTAAGGAGTTTCCAAGCCCCATATTCAACTGATAAATCAGTATGTTATAAGAATAATCCTGCGGTTATGAGTAAATAATGACTGCATCCAAATAAAGAAAACTTTTTGCACACGCCTGGTTGTTATTCTTCCATAATGCTTGGATATTGAACGTTTATCGATTATTTTCACCTAAATAGCCCTTTTTTACTGAAAAACTAAGGGAAGTTTCCTAAAATTACAGGTAAGCAGGGCAATAAAACATGGGCTAAGGTTATCAATAGATTTTTTGGAACAAAACCCATGGAAAGTAAACCGACAAGAGTGAGCCAAGAGGATGTTCATCCCTGTAAGGATGAAGACAGCGCACCTTTGTATCGGGTTGTCATTGCCAATGATGATTTCACGCCTATGGATTTTGTGGTGGAAGTTTTGCAAGGTTTTTTTGGTCTGCAACGTCATATGGCCATTCAAACTATGTTGCAAGTACATGCGTCAGGACAGGGAAGCTGTGGCGTATTCACCCATGATGTGGCTGAGAGCAAGATTGCTCAGGTACAGCGTTATGCCAAAAAATACGAGTACCCATTGTATTGCACCATGGAACAGGTTTAGGTCTAGGCCTAACTATTGGGGATTGTTATGTTGAACAACGAGCTTGAAATTACTTTAAATCTCTCTTTCAAAGAAGCGAAAGAGAAACGTCATGAATTTATGACTGTGGAACATTTGTTGCTGGCGTTATTAGATAACACAGCAGCAGCCGAAGTGCTACGTGCCTGCGGTGCGGATATGATTCGGTTACGCATGGAATTGGGGAGTTTTATTAATGAAACAACACCCATTATTCCAGATTCCGAAACAGAGCGGGAAACACAGCCCACCTTAGGGTTCCAGCGCGTATTGCAAAGAGCAGTATTTCACGTGCAATCAGCAGGGAAAAGCGAAGTTAGTGGTGCTAATGTATTGGCTGCCATTTTTAGTGAGCAAGATAGCCAAGCTGTATATTTCTTGAAAAAAGAGAATATTTCGCGCTTGGATGTCGTGAATTATATTTCCCACGGTATTTCCAAAATGCATGGTATGGATGATGGCTTGGAGCAAGAAGATCCCATGCCACCTTCTTTAGGTGAAGAGGATGATAGAGATGGAACTCTAACAAGCCCTCTAGAAGCCTATGCAACAAATTTGAACTCTCAAGCACGCCAAGGTTTGATAGATCCTTTAATTGGCCGTGAACATGAAGTAGAGCGCTGTATTCAAATTCTCAGTCGCCGCCGTAAAAATAATCCTCTTTTAGTGGGTGAAGCTGGTGTGGGTAAAACTGCGATTGCCGAAGGTTTGGCAAAAATGATCGTGGAAGACAAAGTGCCTGAAGTTATTAAGGGTGCGATAGTCTATTCCTTAGATTTAGGCAGTCTGTTAGCAGGCACCAAATATCGCGGTGATTTTGAAAAACGTTTAAAAGCCTTACTGAGCCAATTAAATAATAAGAAAGGTGCCATATTGTTTATTGATGAAATCCATACCATTATTGGTGCAGGTGCGGCATCAGGTGGTGTCATGGATGCATCAAATCTCATTAAACCGCTACTGGCTAACGGAAAATTACGTTGCTTGGGCTCCACGACTTATTCCGAATACCGAGGTATTTTTGAAAAAGATCGCGCTTTAGCACGTCGCTTCCAAAAGGTTGATGTGGAAGAACCGGATGTGGATGCAACCTTTAGAATTTTACAGGGTTTGAAAGATCGTTTCGAAACACATCATGGTGTGAAATATACAGTAGGTGCTCTACGCACAGCAGCAGAATTGGCGGGTCGTTATATTAATGATCGCTATATGCCTGACAAAGCTATCGATGTGGTGGATGAAGCGGGTGCTTTTCAAGCGTTGCAACCTGCTAGCAAACGTAAAAAAATTATCAATGTAGGGGATATCGAGCGTATTGTAGCTAACATAGCACGCATACCCCCTAAGACGATTTCAAAATCCGATAAAGAAGTGTTGCAACATTTAGATCGAGACTTACGTATGATGATCTTTGGGCAAAATACGGCAATTAAAGGGCTGGTTTCTGCTATTAAATTAACTCGTTCAGGTTTAGGCGATCCCAACAAGCCTGTGGGTTCCTTCTTGTTTTCGGGTCCAACAGGCGTGGGTAAAACAGAAGTTACGAAGCAATTATCAGATTTGATGGGCGTTAAACTATTACGTTTTGACATGTCAGAATACATGGAAGCACATTCTATTTCTAGGCTTATTGGTGCCCCTCCAGGATATGTGGGTTTCGAGCAGGGTGGTTTGTTAACGGAAAACGTCACCAAACATCCTCATTGTGTTTTATTGTTGGATGAAATTGAAAAAGCTCATCCTGATATATACAATATTCTTTTACAAGTGATGGACCATGGGACCTTGACTGATAGTAATGGTCGAGAAGCGGATTTTCGTAATGTCATTCTGGTCATGACAACCAATGCTGGCGCTCAAGTCATGAGTCGTCAAAGCATTGGTTTTACCGAGCAAGATCATTCTTTTGATGGTGTTGATGCTATCAAGAGTCAATTCCCACCGGAATTCCGTAACCGTTTGGATGCCGTTATTCAATTTGCGCCATTATCAGCAGAAACCATTAACAATGTGGTTGATAAGTTATTGGCTGAATTGGATGAACAGCTGCGCTCACAGGGCGTTAGCCTGAATGTAACGGCACAAGCGCGTCAATGGCTAGCCGAAAATGGTTATGATGTGAAGATGGGTGCTAGACCCATGGCACGCCTCATTACCGATGTCATTAAGAAACCCTTGTCCGATGAGCTGCTCTTTGGCCGTCTCGCGTCGGGCGGTGATGCTACAGTGGATTTGGAAAGCGGTAAGCTGAAAATTTCCTTTGCTGAAGAAGAGCACGCCGGTTCATAGTGTTCTAATCTCCTGACTCTCTCAAGCGTTATCAGGGCCTTTTAGGCCCTGATTTATTTTACAGTTAGCATATAATTTAACCTTAAAGTTTAAAGTTGACTCAATTTTACAGAAACTCAATGAGTTTTCATTGGCCTTTGGTCAATGGGTTAGATAAAATGCACAGTTGTTGCAGCATCACATTTTGCGCAATATATTATAATTTTTATACAAAAAGCATAGGGGGAAATCATGCCTGGAAGTCGCCAAAAGCTTTCTATGAAAGAGCCTTTTATATTCAATAGAGTCAAATACTGCCATGAGGTACGCTTGTGGAATCTTACTGATTTTTCCAATTCTGAAATTAAAGTATTTATGGATTCGGATATTTCTCGTTATTCAGGTCGGCGACTCTATTCTGAGGATGCTGTGCGAGATGCCATCGCAGGCTTAGCTCAACACCCCGATCCTCACGTGAGAGCAGTGTCAGAACGGGTCATTGGTGATATTGAGCAAGGAAATTTAGTTATCTTTGCTCACAATGAACATAATGTAAAAACCAATGCATCTTCACGTTGGATACATCCTTCAAATTCAACACCATTAGGCACAATAGAACGTACGATTGATGGGGTAAAGGTGCCGGTACCTTATGTTGAAGTACGAATTCCCTATAGTTCTGAGAATAGACATGGTCAGATGAGCGATCACCTGCATGTTAAAGAGATGCAAGAAAATCTGTATGCAGCCTTCTATCAACATTATGCCTATCAAACAACAGGCAAGATCAATACCCCACTGCACAAACTAAACTCTGATAATGTTTATACTTTGCGCTTAGAGAAGCCCCCTGAGCCATCTCATACCGTGGCTGATGAAGAAGTCACAATTGAAGTAAGTGATGCCAATTATGAAGATATGGCCCCTTTTGTCTTAAACGTGCAAGAAGAAGGCGTGGTTGGTCGGTTTGATCAATGTTATAAGGGCATAATCTATCATGAAAAAGATGCAAATATAAGGGCGTTTCTTGAGGCTTATGAAATAATTGAGAAAATTAATCCTCGTCTTCACGCATTGATAGAATATCTATTCCAAGAGAAAAAATTAGCATTGTTCCTTTCCCGATCTTCTCATCCACAATTTAGTGTGGGTAATAGACACTGGCATGTACATCGTCGTGTCTCAGCTGGAGAATATGAGGAAGGTATTTTCCAAATTGCCGATGCCTGTATCTGCATTACATCCATTGAGCAGTTAACGGCAGAAGAAATAGAGAGGGTATTGCTTACAGAATTTCTTTCGTATCATGAAAGTTTGTCATCGGTTGCGCAAAATAAATTGCTGGTTAAGCAATTAAGACGAAATTATCTGCGGGATTTGGCTGATGTGCTTGAATCGAATGATTTATCACTTAGCCAAGTAATGAGAAATGCATCGAATTTACAGTTGCCACTAGGTTTTAGTGAGTTATTCACATTGCCACTGATGCAATTGCGTGCATCTTATTCTCATTGTTTCCATAACCTTTGTCACGTTCTCCCCCAGATGGAAAGTGAATGGCCATTATTTGAAATAAAATTCAATCAAATTTTGCAAGAAATTATTCAGGGTGGACAACAAACGTTAGAACTTGAAGCTAACTTAGAAAAACATTTTGAGGAATTATTTTCAGATAAAAATAGCTACATTGTTGGCATGCAAAAAGAACTTTTTATTGAGAGGCTTGCCCAAACACTGCAGGATTTCTGGGAAAATTTACCAGGTAAAGTGGTGGCGGCTAGTCTGAGCTCAGAAAACGCTGCACGCCTAGCTAGAAGATGTATGGGAACGATTGAAGATTATTGTGTTCAAGCTCATCCCGAGTTGCCCATGAAGCGTCCAGATTTATTGGACAATGGTGTTAGACAATTGGGCTATACAGCGACGGAATCAGAATCTTCTACTTCGGATGCTATTGATGAAACAGTTGCTGACACACCTCAGATAGAAGAGGGGGCGCGCGAAAGCCTTGAGTCCCAAGCAGAGTCGGAAAGTTCTACCTCTGCTATTGATGAGGCGGTTGCAGAAACGGCTGAAGCATCGGAAGTCATGCAAGAGTCCGTGCCAAGGCCCTTGGTTATAGACGATGAAGAATTTAGCCTTTGTATAGGTAATCATTTCTTCCAAGAAGATAGTCAACGGCAGATTTTTAATGAAGTTATGGATTTTATTAAAGAGAAAAACCTTGAGCTCTATGAAAAACTACTGCATTGTAATCAAAATGGCTTGCTTACCCTATTGTTACATAGTGCTGAAGATAAAGCTTCAGTATACGGTCATTGTGAAGACTTAGTAACCTACGGTGATGAGGTTATTGCCATGGCCTTACAGGGACATTATCTACGTCTCAATGTTCAAGGCGCTTCTATTCAGCAATTAGCGGAAGCTATTGCCATTGGTTTTCATCAGTTTGAGTGCATGCAAGCAACTGGCACAGTCTATTTCCTCAATAATCACCCTAATCAAATAGCTCTTATTGATAAAGTCTACAGTGACCAATTGAGTTATTTGTTCAGGAATAGACCCCGGGAATACAGTTTAGACTTTACCCATGAAGTTTTGTATACAGAAAACAGCGTGCAGGAGGTCATGGTCGCTCGTCCCATGCTGGCATTCAACCAATATATGCAGCAGGCGCTTCAGTCCATCAGTGATGAGTTAGATTTAGAACTTAGCCCTGAGAGAATTAATGATCTCATTAAGCAGATGAATCGCTTATATACCACTAAAGAGGACGATAATGAAGTAAATGAACTTGCACCAGTACTCAGCTTGTCTCAAGATGCAAGATTATCACCCCTCTTAAGAGAAGCTTATGAGCAAGCGCGCTTAGTACGTGCCATGCACTATCAAGCTAGCCTTGCCTTAGCAAGAACACTCTACTCTGGGGTTTTAAATGCTACCATGATGAATGTGTCGAGCTTACATGATATTTTATCCTTTTTAGAACCCGATGAAATCGTGCCAAATGTTCATGAGTGCTATGAGAAAATAGACAGAAGTACACGTCGCTCAGGCGGTGGCTTTTCTGACGATGATAGGCGCCCACCAGGTGGAGGAAGTGGCAGTGCAGTCAAAGACCAAAAAATAAAGATTGATCTATGGAAAAATGAAATTGAATTTTCACAAAAACTTTCCGGCGACCGAGCGCAAGCTTTAATTCTTCGTCGCCAGGCCACCTTTGAAGCCAATGGGTTATACCGAGGGCTCATACGCTTTAATATGCGAGAAAATGCAGAATCTCCTGTGGTTATGACGGCCTATAGCGCTTTAGAAAGTATAAGGTTTGAATATCCTGATCTTTATGCCTACATCGTGCGTGCTATTCATTTTGGCGAGATAACTCTATTAGCCTCCTACAATATTGGTGGGGATAATGTGGGTTTTTGTGGCATGAATCAAGAGCTAACAAATTACACCATTCGCAGCGAGTTTGGTCGTTTTCCATTAGGCCCACGTTTTATTCACCTTAATACCTGTTATGGTATTGGTTTGTGTAAATCTAACCTGGCCCATGAGATAGTGCAGACTATGCTATATAGTGAGCGGGAACTATTCTTTGGGGAAAATACAGCAAGCTCCACTGGCCATGGGCCAAACGAAATGGCCGCAAGGGCCAGATTGCATGGGGAAATGAGCGCATACCTGCGGCATAAATGCCCTGATCTAGTGCATTTAAAATATTTAGATGGCGTTTTAGATAGAGATGTCCTTAAAATGGCGTCGCAGCTGATAGAAGGCGAAAGTTATATGCTCGAGCCTTTCCTCAGTTATTTGCGTTCAGACGTAATGGGACTGTTTGAAGGCGAAGGACCATTAGCACATCTCGCTAACGAATCATTTATGGAAAGAATTTCACATGCCTTGCAAAAATGTGAATTAAGGTTCCTTCTTAAACCTGATAACTATGGCAAGTTTGATTTCAGCTTCATTCTAAATGAATTGAGTGGGAATGATGTTGAACTATTTGTGCAGCATATGGAAGAATCAGGTATCGAAAACTTATTCTGGGACGAAGCATTCTGCTGCCTGCAGCAATCTCGGGTGGAAAACAGCGGCCTCATAAAATATTTCCCCGAAAGTTTACATGCCATTGAAAGTGGGGTAGAGCGTTGCTGTGAAACACAGTCAGACCGTTTAAGATCCACTTATAGCACTGAAAAGACTAAAACTATAGAGCCCGTAAAAGTTAAGATTGGTGAACAGGAAGTGGCTTTAACTTCTGAATCGGACCTTATTCTATCTGATAATGGTTCTTCCTCACAGGATGCTCCAGCTGAAAAAGTAAAAGCCTGTATTAAACACGAGATTCGAGTAATGGCTGATTTAATGAAAGCTCAGCTCGAACGCGGTCAGTTAACATTGGCTGCTGTGTCAAAGCCAGGACTACCAGCTTTTAGTCTTCATCGTTGCAATGACATTGCCACAATTCATGCTATCTCACCGCGGGGTGTATACCCACGTACAGGTGATTTATTGCTTATCAATACTCATGGTTTAGCTATTGATCAGGTGCGTAATAATCTTTATCAGGGTGTTCACTATTATCTTGATCAGACCTTTGAATTGAGCAGAGATCCCTATTTTAGGCAACAATTACTAAATGAGTTGTTCGCCACTAGAGATAATTCACAGGTGACATCATCTACTGAAGTTATCCACACGTCACAGCTTCAAGCTTTACGAGAAAAATGGACCCAGGGATTGCGCGATCTTTTGAGTGGTGAGAGCTTAAACTTAAGTTTAACGGGAGCAGATATTGATGACATCATGGTAGCTTTACCCACTGTCATGGAGCATAGGTTAAACCATATCAATATTTGCCTTGAACATGTTCCAGCTCAGCGTCAAGTTGCCTTTAGACGAGCCTTAATGAAATTTGAAAGAACATGGTTTAGTGAGGCTTATGGAGTAGTTGCTCTTGCACCCAGTGGCACGAATATCCCCGTGATCATGTCTAATAGCCGTAAATTTACTAATATTCAGCTGGCAAATCTATCTGCTGAGTTTGCTTTTAAGATTGAACGCTGCAATCCGGTCAATCAAATCAATCTCAGACAACTAGAAGCTAGATATAATGGCCCTCCATCTGGTGGATCCGGAGGCAATGGTGGGTCCAATGGACCAGGTGGGGGCGGTCCTTCAGGACCCAGTGGCCCTGGTGATGGTAAGCTACCTAGAATTGATATATTGCCACGTGAGTCAGGTTTAATGATCCGACAAACGCAGCCGCGTACTTTTATCAAAGGACTTTTATTAGATCATGATGGCAATTTGCGTATCTTAGATGCTGATTTTCATGGTCGCTTTCGTCCTAAGCTGCGCTTTCGTTTTAATTCTGCATCGCGCTACCAGTCAGCCCTTTACACTAATCGACCCTATCATATTTTGATTATGCGCCAGACGGGTGATCATTTTTCCTGTGAAGGACTTGAAGCCTATTGGCATCATGACTTGCGTTCGGGTCAGCCAGGAGGAGGGTACTTAGATCAAACACGGCCCTTACTGTTGCAGCCATGGGTGAAAGCAGCATTAAAAACCGTAGACTTTGGTGTCCATGCTTATTTGGCTGTGCAAGAATACCAAGACCAAATGTCGCGGCCTGATTGTTCTGGTCCCGATGAAGCTATTGCTAATACAGTTATTAAACTAGGTGCAACCCGTTATGCCATTGGCGCTATTGCAAAAGTTTGCCCCCTCATTCTCATTGGCATGGCTGCCGATAATATGCCTGATTTCAGTCATCAATCACGCTGTAAGTATCAGGAGCAAATGATTGGTGTATTGGGACGCTATACTCGAGGCCAGATGACACATGAGGCCTTGGATGCAGCTACCCATGCCATTCGTGAAAATTATGAATTATGGCAAGAAATCGAAGGCAATCGTCGCGCCTGGGCTTGGATCGGCAAGCCAGGCAATGCTGCTATCAGATACCTTGGTGAATTGGTGGAAAGACCTTTGCCTCAACCCCTTGCAGAAGGTTTTGCTATGGTTAGAGATGCCACTGACCATGAGCATGTGCCTGGCCAATTGATGCATGGCTTAATCAATCATACGGAACAGTCAGCTAGGCTGATATGGGGGTTTACTGTCGGGCAAGTGGAAACTTTGGTAGAAAGCGCAAAAACTAGTAGTAAAAAACTGGCGGATTTTGGCAAGTTCCTGGGAGAAACCTTAGAAACAGCAGCTCTCTCACGTAGTGGATTTGGAAATGCGCAACCATCTACGTCATCTAGTCAAAGGGATAATGTTTTGGCGGAGCATCATCGCCAACAGATGAATGCCATGGAGCGTCAGCGTAGCGAATTGTTAATGCAAAATATTGACATTCAAATTCGCAAGATTACCGGGCAAAATGCCAAGGGTTATGCCCCTAGTGAAGGAGGAACCTTTGCAGGTCGCTACTCTAGTCGTGATGGGGTAGAGGTGCGCACTAATAGCCATGGTGAATTAACCATTAAAATTGATAAAGACTCACCCTTTGCTTTAGATCCTGATCTGAACGGCTTTTTAAGTAGCTTGGGTGCGGAAGGCACCACCAACAAAAGTGCTGATAATGAACCAAGCACAGATAGTCCAGATAATAATTGGAGCATCGATTGGAATGATATGCCTGAAGAGGGTATTACATTCACCGATGATGAAGTGGCTGCTGCTATGCCCGCAAATAATTTTAGTGGGCAAGGTACTGGCAGTCCAATTGAGATATCAAGTATTAGAATTGGCAAGGTGGGTGATAAAGTTGCTGTAATTGCTACGGTAGCCGGCGGAGCAACTGTGTATATAGCTGCTGGAGGTGGTGAAGCAATATTCGGGTGTTCTGCTGCTTTTGGCCCAGCCTTTTGGTCCAGCTTAGCATTAGGTGCTGCTGTGGTGGGTGCTGTAGCTGCTGTTCTTTTAACAGCACGTTACTTATATAAGCATCATTTAGAAAAAATCCAATCAAAGGTTGAAAAATTTGCTAAGTATACGGGTAGAGACCAAACCTTTATTAATGGTCAGTTTAGGAGTTTAATCGGTCATGTTAATGCAGGCAATCGGACATTAGAGCAACAGATTGCTGAGGCCAATCATCTCGCCCGTGACCTTAATGAAAAGATTGCCCTTGAGACGGATCGTGGTACCGAATTAAGAGGAAATAAGCGTCCGGAAGATGCTAATGAGCACTTCAAAGCTTCGCGTGATTACCACATTCGTATGCAGAATTTACGTGTGATTCAGTCTGATCTTCAGCAAAGAAAAATTCAGTTGGGTTTTGAGAAAAAAAATGAGGGCAAGTCTGCCCAGGAGCTGCTGGATTTAGCTAAGCTACTCACTTCAAAGCCTTCTTATACGTCACATGACCATGCGCAAATTGATGGTGTACGTGCTTTGATCTTGAGGAAAGCTCAAGGATTGTTGCGTGAAGGTGATATTCTAGAGCTTAATGGATTATTAGAAGGTGCTTCTGCATTAACATTCTTCAAGCCAGGCAATGCAAAGCCGCTCACTTTCAATAAAGGCATGGGGAAAATTGATAAAAATACCATGGGTGATATTACCACCATCAATAGAAAGATAATCGCCATTAATGGTGTTATATCATCAGGCGGCAATCCTTTGCCCCTAATTGATGATTTGATCGACCATATTATGAACCGCGAAAATGTTCAAGCAAATTGGGATGAACGCAAAGGCAATCGACATGATCTAAATGATAAAGATCCATCTTATGTGTCATGTCAACAATGGGTTGCCAGAGATAAAGCCTTCAGTACCTTTTTAAATAAGTTGATTAAGCTCAAAAACGCATACCAACAGGGCAATAAAGCTTTAACCTTAGAGCTAACGGGTGTGCAAGAAATTGTAAAAGATCTTTGGGCGAACCGTAATAAACCTTATGGTCATTGGGTAAAAGAATTTAAAGGCACATTGGTTGATGAAGGCGTTGCTTTAAGTGACGAGCAAGCACTTACGCGTATATTCGCCGTGGATCGTATCCATGAGCAAGTTTTTGCTGCAGCCTTCCAAAAGAATTTCACATTGGCTAGACAAATCGTCATGTCGTTTAGAGGTGAGCTCCCCGGAAATCAAGGCTATGAAACTAATAGGATGCTGCGAGCATTAGGCGATTTAGAGCCTTACATGGAGCAGGGTTTCCTTGGTATAGTCGAGTTTATTGGTCTCACCAAAGGAAAGGAAAAGTTATTACCAAAAGATAACTATTCGCTCAAAATAGCTAAACACATAGTATTCAGTGAGATTGTGGACTTAGCTAACCATAGAGATTTCACTGAAGCACAGTTGAGACTCGATGAAATGGAAGGCACCCATGAAAGTCTAGCTGAAGAAGTCGCAGCCTATCGTGAACTGTTTAAAAGCTGGGATGATAGGAAAGATACCGGGTATGTGAATTGGTTGCCAGATATTGAGAGCTATTTAAAGACGGATCCAAAGAAAAGAACCGAGGTGCAAACCCGTGGTTATTTAAAAGCTCAAGGTGAAATAAAGAGTGAGTTTGTTTCCAAGCTATTGTCTGGTGATGAAGCTGGCGCAAGAGAAGTTATTCTTGTGTTACGTAAAGCGGATGAGGGTAATTCATCCCAGCATGATGAACTTTTATCTATGGCAGGTCGTCTTGCTCCCATGTTTGCAAATAATGCGAGCAATGAAGACTGTCTACTTTATATATCAGGTTTACAATCTACTAAAACAGAAGACAGATCCCTAGTTTATGGTGATGAGCTTAGAATAGTTGAAAATTATTTAGTTGCTCGTGCCATGGGCCAAGTGATGTCTGGTGAAACTGAAGCCGGAATTCATCTACTTGAAAACATTGAACAGACAGATCGTTCTGCATCCCCTCGAATTAGAAGCCTTCTTTCCATGATTCAATCCTGGGAAAGATATGCGTCGGGCGATGAATATACAGCCTTTAGTATCATTGCCAATAACCGAATTAAGCTGGGTGTAGAGAAAACCGAACGTGACAACTATGATCTTATGTGGGCGAAGAGTCGCGTTATGGGGGCCTATAAAAGCAAATTGTTTGCGGCCGATTCTAATGGCGTGGAGGAGATATTAAGCTTTTATAGAGACGCAGACCCTGCTAGCTTGACAAAGATTAACAAGCTAGCAGTGATTGCAGAGCGTTTGATGCCTAAGATAGATGCTAATGTCCCATTCAGGGATTGGATTGAGGATATAAGAGCCTTACAAGCATCGGATGTGGATGGCTCTAATGAAGACGAAATACAATACATTGAAGATTTCGTTGTAGTTAAAGCTACGGGTCTGTTGATGGCAAGACCAGCATTAGTTGCAGATGTATTTGCACAGTTGTCAAACCTAAGGCCAGATTCAGCGGAACGATTTAAGAAATTATCTGCCTCATTCCAAGAGCTCTTTGATAAACGTTTCGATATGAAATATTGCATTGAGTATTTAAATGGCCATAGAAATAAACCAATGGCTAACTTAGCGGAAGGAGACAGAATTGCACTGAGTGTCATGAAAAGCATAGTCATGGGGCAGGTAGTTGCTAAAATTTGTTCTGATGATCCTGATGGTGCTACAGATCTATTATTTGAGTATTGTCAGGCTGTATATGGTAATGAAGGTGAAGAGGGTAGAGTCATAAATATGACACTTAGCTTCTTATCCAGACAGAATCTAAAGGATTCAGAGTTTTGGTTTCAAGAGTTAGATGCAGTGTTAACCAAATTGCCAGGCGAGCGTAATGAGTTAGAAAAGGCCGTTTACGATTTGAGCTATGGTGTATTAATGCGTCAGGCCCACGAAGCGTTGGCCAGCAATAAAGGAGATGAAGCTAAAGCAATTTTTGCTAAGTTAAAAGAGAAAGATCCAGCCAATGCACCGTTGATGATTGCATTAATTGAGCAGGGCAGAGGAACATCTAACGCAGTTATCGATCGCAATGATGAAACAGCCAGCTTAAGTTTGTTACGCCGTTTAAAGCAAGAAGAGGAAACGAGACAATATGAGAGAAAAGCCAAAGAACAATCCGTTGACGAAGATGAGATAGAAAGCGAACAAAATGCAGAGGGTCAAAAGCAGAAAGATGTCCTCAGTCGAGCTCAATTTCTCTCTACCCTTGCCGCGTTAAGCCAACGTTGTTCTGATTTAGCTAAAGCAGGATATGTAGGACGTGCAGCTCATTTGCAGCAAGAAATGGCTGATGAAGGTTTAATTGTCCTAGGTGAAGCAGATCAAAAGCAACTGGCCGATGCATTTTTTCAACATAATAATCAAGTATTGGGTGCAATACTCCGGCCTGTGATGGAAACCTTAAGTGCAGCTGTGCAAGGTATGGAACCAGGAGCTGCTCGTATATTTATGCGAGGCTTATTGGAAAGCTTGGATATAGCACAAATAGCTGGTATTAATGCGGCCACTGTGGCTCTATCCTGTGTGGGGGACAGCTGTACGGTTGGGAGACATTGGGGAAATTTTGCTGATACCTTCATGAAGGATATTAACAGTATCACTGATTTAGCTCATGGTGAGCTTCCCACCCTAAATGGTAGCCTGATATTAGCTCAAGTCTTATTAAAAGCTATGCAATACGCGCCTATTGAACGGCTTTTCCCTGCTAGACTGGAGCCCTATCGTCCTAGTTTTCTTACCAAACAAAATACTCTTTGGGCCGGCAGTAAAGGTGTTCAATCAACTTTGCTTTATCAAGCGGGCTGTAAATTATTAGAGAAAGAAATTGGCTATGGTGTGGCTGCATTTTCTTTATTGCCATTTGTTAATTTAGGATTTGACTTTTCCTCGTGGGGCTACGATAAATTTTGGCAACACCAAGGCCAAGCCATTGAGACAACGGATCATTACAAGCCAAGTACCGCTCGAGCAGCTGCAAACGGTGCAGTATTAACCTGTGCTGTAACACAATTAACTATTGGTATGGCTGGTGCTGTGGCTTGGCCTGTGACAATGGGTGTGGTTGCCTTCAGTTGTTACAATATTTATTCAAGTCTCAGTAACACACAGCATCAGGCCGCTTTATCGGCAATGCAGGCCAGTCTTGCCAATATTTTTTATTTTGGCAGTCTACGTGCATTTATGGATTATATGGTGCAAGCACCCATCCAATTAGTTAAAGAGGCTTTGACAAATGATCAGGTAAAATTAGTAAAAGAAGGCCAGGCCATATTTATACAAAAAGATGGGGACGATTACTCGCTCTATATCATGCCCCAGGAGCAGGGTATATTTAAGTCGCTATGGAATAGCTTACCCGTTGTGGGTAGCAAGAACTCGGATTATATTCGGATGACCCTGACTAAACATAAGGGGCTAATCTCATCTGACTTTTTCGATTCTGATGCTGAAGGGGCAAATGAAATTTCCATGAAGCGTCGCAATAGTTTACTGCGTCGCATTGTCTTGGCCCATATGTTACCCATCTTATGTGCTGATTCCTTTATTTCAACTTATATAAGTCGCTATTTAGGTAATATTTTCTCTTCTTTATTGACTGATTTTCATACCCGTCCTGTGACAGCGGATTATACCGGGCGCTGTATTTTCCGGTTATTACCTGAGGAGCCTAGCTCTGATGACCTAGGAAAAGTTGAGAATGGCTCTGAAATTATTTTAGCACGGATTAGAAAAGATAATTCTGTTACAGAATCTACTACTCCAGAACAAGAGTCAGTAGATGAACAAACCCAGAGTCCATGTGAGTGCGAGTATTTTATTTACTTAAAGGCTGTTTCAGAGGTCGGAGCTGGTCACTTGAAGTGTTCTATACCCAGTGGTTATGAAGAAGTATTTGACTTGTTAAGGGACCGCAACGCATTAGTGTTAGGTCAGGATAATTTATATTATCCTGAAGTGGTTATTTTAGCTTCTACCACTTATATGCGCGCGCGAATTGACTTAAGTCTCTCTAAGATGCGTTCCACCTTAACCGCCACATTTTCTGATATGAGTTTTGAACATAGCAAAACTCTGCCTGATGGTAGAATCTCAGCCAATGATATGCGGCGCATTCACCTGAGTTTACGGATCCAAGAAGCTTATGCCCGCAAGGCTTTTGATGAAATGTTGGCACTTACAGAACTGTGTCAAGGAGGCAAGTTTGTCAAAGATGGGTATGAAATTCCTGTCTTAGACATGTGGCAACTCCTTGTCTTCAATCGTTTGCGTTTTTATGCGGAAACAAGAGAACGTTTGACCCAATTTTACCAAGAATATAGATCCTATTCAGAGGCATTGCACAGGGCAGCTAGTGCCGATGATAAATGGTATGACGAACATTGGAGGCGAAGAAATAAGAAGGGAGAAGATAAATCTGAGGTCGGCATAAAGGTATTGGATGCTTTGGATAGCATTGTTAGCATGGCGCTGTATAATATGGTCGTAACAGCTTATCAGCTCTCACGTTTTGCATTACACTCGAGTCTCCCATACTTGGCCATGCTTACTCGTAGCTATCCATTTGCCAAGAGCTATTTTGATTTGTTAACGGATGACTTGAAATTCATGGTGGCACATCTGTATTACTTGCTTGGCGATGAACGGCGTTGTAGGTTGTTTTATAAATCAATCGAGAATCCACGGGAATTTTTGCGTGAACGGACGCAAAACATGCCAGATTTTTCTCCCCGAGAAGCATTGGCTATCTTAGGATGTGCCGATGAGGAGGAGCATACACGTGTACTAATGGCCCAGGATAGTGAAGGTTATGAGTTGACGCTGAATATCATTTATGAGCAAACCTCTAAACTTATAGAAAGAGGACGTTATCAAGATGCTTTAGAAATTCTGTATCATAATGAAATTCTCAGAGGCAGTTATGATGATGGTCGCACGCTGCAATATTGGGAGCTGCTCAACCAAATGATTGATTATCAATTAAAAGTGGCAGGTTTTTTACCTGAATTACCGCGTCGATATGAAGCTTTGGTTTTGCTCTATGGGTTAAAATTAATTTGCATCGAGCATATCTTGACTGGTGATATATCCGTAGACAGAAGCCAAGTTGCAAATAAAGAAAAGAGGAGGGCTACGCATAATCTTTATCTATATTTAAGAAGATTGCCTGGTAATGCTACATTAAGTACTGAAGAGATAGATGCCAAGGTATCTGAAATGATGACCCGTGGCAGAGAGAATCTTTGCCTAGAGCGAGTAAGGGTCTTAAATGAAGTGTTTTCTAATGCAGCCCAATCCTTTTCATTAGAGCTCAGCCATGATGCACGAGTCACTCATTATCTCCCCGTGGACGTGCCACCCGATGGTGATTGTTTTTTCCATTGCTTAGGTGTGACGCGAGCGGAAGCCATGGATCGTTTAATCCGTAAGGTCAATAAGTTGGAATGGTCTGATTTACACTCTGGCTCGAAAAAAGCCGCTATTTTTTCTATGTTATTAGAAGACTTGAATCGATCGTTAGTTGAAGGTAAAGCAAATATTGAAGAAAATTTTGCAGAAAATAAACAGACTGTTTTAACTTACCTGCGCCAATTTTCTCGTCCCAGGACTTTTATGCCCTATAACCAAGATACTGTATCCATTATGGATGTGATTGCCTTATTGTATGAACGCAATTTGAGAATCTTTGTGGTACAAGAAAATGGTGATTTAAGGTTGGCATCGTCTCACGTTAATGATGCTTCTTTTACAACATTTGATATCTTGCACACTAGCGCGGAAGGTTATACCAATCGTCCAGGACGCTTGAATCACTATGTCAAATTAGCGGAAACTACTGCGCAAGTATCTGAGCTATCTGCAACCAGCTCAAGCGAAGACACCAGCGTAATGGTCGAGGTAGCATCCAGTACGGCATCAGATAGCGAAGAGATGAGTGACGAGGAGTTAGCAGGCATTGGTGGCATTGGTGGTGAGGAAGAAGCGTCACTGCAACAGTCACCGGGGCAACAATCGGTTTTTGCAAGGCGAGATGTAAGGCCCGATAATGCCAATAGTAATAGGGCACAAACTGCTGACAGCACACCTCTGTGCGGTATTTTATAGCAGTTTTTCATATAACACATTGTTAAATTTGAACTATTACTCAAAGTAAGATTGTGAGCGTCTTGTTTGCCAAACGGTCGATATTGTCTATAATCTGGGTTCACCTAGAGAAATAGATTTGATCAATATATGGTCATTTAAGGTATAGGTTATTACAAGGATGTAATAGACCATCAAATGGAGTTGATAGCATGAAAGACGACAGCAATACCCCCGTAAATTTAAGTATCGATGAAGCGGATGAAAACAGAAGTAAACTAGCCGCCATTGATAAAGTACAAGCCATTATCGAATTCCTTTCCGATGGTACTATTTTAAATGCCAATGAAAACTTCTTAAATACTATGGGTTATCACCTAGAGGACATTCAAGGTAAACATCATAGTATTTTTGTCGAAGACAGCTATAAAAGTAGCCGTGAGTACCGTGAATTTTGGGATAAAATAAACCGCGGTGAGAATGTTAGTGGTGAATTCAAACGAGTGCACAACAATGGTGAAAATATTTGGCTTATGGCGTCCTATAATCCAGTCTTTAATAAAGACAAAAAGTTAATTAAAGTCATCAAGCTAGCAACGGATGTAACCAATGAAAAAATCAAAAATGCTGATTATCAGGGCCAATTAGATGCCATTGGTAAGTCTCAAGCCATCATTGAATTTAATTTAGATGGCACAATTATTACGGCTAATCAGAACTTTTTAGACACTGTAGGCTATGAATTGAAAGAAATTCAAGGTCGTCATCACCGTATGTTTGTAGAGACCGAATACGCTGCTAGCAACGAATACCGTGAGTTATGGGATAAGTTAAATCGTGGTGAATATATTGCGGATGAGTTTAAGCGCTTTGGTAAGCATAGCAAAGAAGTTTGGATTCAAGCATCCTACAATCCTATTTTCGATTTGAGCGGCAAGCCATTTAAGGTAGTAAAATACGCCACAGATATAACTGAGCAAAAGATACAGAATGCCGACTATATAGGTCAGCTCAATGCTATCAGCAAATCCCAAGGGATCATCGAATTTAACATGGATGGTACCATCATTACAGCCAACGATAACTTCTTACAAGTATTAGGTTATCGATTAAATGAAGTCCAAGGTAAACATCATCGTATATTTTTGGAGTCGGAATACGCTGTGAGTCAAGAATACAAAGAATTCTGGAAAGATTTAAACCGAGGTGAGTTCAAATCAGGCGAATTTAAACGCCTTGGCAAAGGTGGCAGAACAGTATGGATCCAAGCTTCTTACAACCCTATTTTTGATTTGAATAATAATCCTTATAAAGTCGTGAAATATGCTTCTGATGTAACAGAACAAAAAGAATTGATTATGAAAAGCCAGCGAGACATGAAAGCAGCTATGGCAGATTTGGATGTGCAGAACACGAGGAAAACCCGTTTGTCTGAACTTTATGATGCCGTACGTGGTGAATTGTCTACGGAAGAGTTAGGTAGTAATATTTTAACTAAGCTAGCGGAATTAGTGGATGTGCACATCGGGGCTTTTTACATGCTGGAGGGCAATAAATTAGATCTTGTTTCCAGTTATGCTTATAAGCAACGTAAAAATTTATCCAGTCAATTCAGTGTGGGTGAAGGTCTCATTGGACAATGTGCCAAAGAGAAAAAATTAATTCTTATTAGTAGCGTGCCAGATGATTACATTAAGGTGGTTTCTGGCCTAGGTGAAACAACGCCTAAAATGATTATGTTAATACCCATTCAATTTGAAAGTCAATTGCTTGGCGTCATTGAAATAGGTACTACTGGCGAATTTAAAGAAGAACACATCGAGTTTTTGGAAGATGCCTCCGAAAATATTGGTGTTAGCATCAATTCGTCGGTTGCTCGTGTGCAGTTGAAAACCTTGCTCGAAGAAACTCAAGCTCAGCAGGAAGAGCTCAAAGGATCTAACGAAGAGCTGGAAGAAAAGACTGAAGAATTGAAACGTTCTGAAGAGAATCTAAAGGCCCAGGCGGAAGAGTTGCGTTCTAGCAATGAAGAATTGGAAGAAAAGACCAAGTATCTAGAAGCTCAACGTATCGATATTGAGAATAAAAATCGCGAGGTGGAAACAGCAAAAGAAGTCTTGGAGCAAAGAGCCGAAGACTTAGAAATGGCAAGTAAATACAAATCTGAATTTTTAGCTAATATGTCCCATGAATTAAGAACACCGTTGAATAGTCTTCTAATCCTTTCCAAGGAATTATCAGAAAATGAAGATGGTAATTTAACCGGACATCAAGTGGAATCTGCTAAAATAATCCATGGTGGTGGTAATGACTTATTAACTTTGATTAATGATATTCTGGATTTATCAAAAGTGGAAGCTGGAAAGTTAGATGTGCATAAAGAAGATGTGGATTTAAATAAAGTTCTAGCCAACTTAGAACGTCAATTTAACCCGGTTTCCGCGAATAAGGGTTTAAGCTTTATTAGTGATATTAAAGGGGGGGTTCCATCTACTATAGTTTCTGACTCTGTACGTACTGAACAAATTATCAAAAATCTATTATCCAATGCCTTTAAATTCACGACTAAGGGTTCAGTTCGGCTGATTATAGACAGAGCACCGCGCGATGTTGATTTTGTTCAAAGTCATTTGAATAGTGATAATACTATCGCTATTTCCGTTACAGATACGGGGATTGGTATCCCTCATGAAAAACAGCGTGAAATTTTTGAAGCTTTTCAACAAGCTGATGGTTCTACCAGTCGTAAGTACGGTGGCACGGGGTTGGGTTTAACCATATCTCGCCAGTTAGCCAAGTTATTAGGTGGTGAATTGCAGCTTACTAGTGAAGAAAATAAAGGCTCTACCTTTACTCTTTATTTGCCGACTTCAAGCAACCTTCCAGCTTATCAAATTCCAGCAGTGGAACAGGATGTGATTAAAAAAAAAGACCTTCCCTGTGAGATAAATAAGCCCGTTGCTGCAAAGTCAAAGAGCGAAGCTTTACTGGATGACCTTATACCCAGCCGTAAGGGTGAAAAGTCCATTTTGATTATCGAAGATGATGAGAATTTTGCAAAGATCCTTGAAAATGTATCAAAAAAGAAAGGTTATAAATGCCATCTTGCCCATGATGGCAAGACGGCATTGCAAATAGTTACGAAGCACGCAGTTAGTGCTGTAATGTTGGATTTAAATCTCCCGGATATCAGTGGAGATAGTATCCTTGATGAATTGAAGAATAACAGCAATACCCGCCATATCCCCATCCACATAGTTTCAGCTAGTGAAAATAATAATTCATTGTTGGAAAAAGGTGCGATTGGTTATTTGAGAAAACCGGCATCTTCCGATGATATCGACCAAATGTTTGCTCGACTAGAGCCTCTTTTAGAGACTGATGTGAAAAATGTGTTAGTTATTGAAGATGACAGAAATAGTCAGATTGCTATAAGAACACTGATTAAAAATGGCAATATCAGTTTAACTTCAGCCATGAATGGTAAAGAAGCTATTTCAGCACTGAGAAACTGTAAATTTGATTGCATCATTTTAGATTTTAATCTTCCCGATATTTCTGGATTTGAGTTGCTAGAAAAATTAAATAAAGAACCTTCTTTAATTTTACCCCCTGTGATTATCTACACGGGAAGAGATTTAAGCCGAGATGAACATGAGGCATTATCAAAATATGCATCTAGTATAGTTATAAAAGGCGTACATGCCTCTGAAAGATTATTGGATGAGACCTTGTTGTTCTTGCATACCTTAGAATCCAATTTGCCTTCAGAGCAACGTTCGCAAACCAAAATGTTGAAAGAACCAGGTGAGACATTAGCTAACCGTAAAGTATTACTGGTGGATGATGATTTGCGTAATACATTTGCTTTATCAACAGTATTAAATAAACACGGTTTAAAAGTCGTAATGGCTGACAATGGTAAAAAAGGCATTGAAGCCTTAGAAAGTGATGGAGACGTTGAGTTAGTTATCATGGATGTTATGATGCCTATCATGGATGGCCTTGAAGCCATGCGCGAAATCCGTAAAAAAGATAACTACAAGAATCTGCCCATTATTTCCTTAACGGCTAAAGCCATGTTAGAAGATAAGACGGCTTGTTTGGAAGCTGGCGCCAATGATTATTTAACCAAACCAGTAGACGTAGAGAAACTTTTAAGTTTGATTGAAGTTTGGTTGGCTAAGGAAGGGGGATGCTCCTCACCCAAACCACTTAATTAATCTAATAGGAATGAACAAGCATGGAAAATATGGGGAAAATTAATGACATTGAAGTTGAAGCTTTACTTACGGCCATCAAGCGACATTATGGTTATGATTTTCACGAATATGCTAAATCATCATTGAAACGACGCATCAATCATCGATTGACGGTTTCAAAGCTTGATAGCATTTCTGAGATGCAATCACGCATCTTAACCAATAAAGATTTCTTTAATGAATTCTTAAGAGACATGTCAGTCACGGTAACAGAAATGTTCCGTGATCCCTTCGTTTACGCGGCTATTCGCAATACGGTGATACCTGCACTAAAGACTTATCCTTTTGCTAAAATATGGATGGCAGGTTGTGCAACGGGAGAAGAAGTTTATTCCCTGGCCATCATGTTGCATGAAGAAAAGTTCTTAGATAAAACGCATATTTACGCCACGGACTACAACCGAAACTCCTTAAACATCGCTCATGAAGGAGTGTACAGTTTAGAAAATATTGAAAAAGCTGAAAAACGTTATTATCAAAGTGGAGGTAAAGGCACTTATGCTGATTATTTCCATGCGAAATATCGTTCAGCTAAGATGAAAAGTTTTTTAATGAAAAGAGTGACTTTTTCTCATCATAACTTAGTATGTGATGGTGTGTTTGGTGAAATGAATTTTATTATATGCCGCAATGTATTGATTTATTTTAATGGAAAGTTGCAAGACAAAGTATTGAGTCTGTTTAATGACAGTTTGATCCGTAAAGGATATCTTTGTCTTGGCACGAAGGAATCCATCCAATTTTCTAGTATTGATGCACATTATGAAGTGCTGGATCCAAAAGCAAAAATCTATCAACAAAAGATGCGATTTTAAAGTCTTATAGAAAAAGGAGCTTGGTCAAGCCAAGCAAGTGTTATCATTTATCCCGAAACACGATGCGACCTTTGCTGAGATCGTAAGGGGTAATTTCTACTTTTACTTTGTCACCCTTCAAAATACGAATATAATTTTTGCGCATCTTTCCGGAAATATGGGCGATGATGACATGGTCATTTTCTAATTTTACGCGAAACATGGTGTTGGGTAGGACTTCCATCACTACGCCTTCCATGACAATACTTTCTTCTTTAGCCATTATGAACCTCTGTTGGACAATTCGGCGCTATAATGCCTTATTTCCTTGTAAATAGCAAAGATTACATCATTCTATGCTATGGCAGAGAAGGATTTTGTCCTTAGTTATTTCAAAGTATCGAGATATTTCTCAGCATCCAAGGCTGCCATGCAGCCTGTACCGGCTGAAGTAACGGCTTGGCGGTAGATGCAATCCATGACATCGCCGGCAGCAAAGACGCCGGGCACGCTGGTGGCTGTGGCATTGCCTGCTACCCCACTGGTTACACCGATGTAGCCATCTTTCATATCCAATTGCCCTTCAAATATGCCTGTATTGGGCGTATGGCCAATGGCGATAAAGACCCCTTTTACATCTAAGTCTTTGCTACTGTTGTCTTTGACGCTTTTGATACGGATGCCTGTGACGCCCATGTCATCGCCCAGTACTTCATCCAGCACATGGTCCCATTGTACCTCTACATTGCCACCATTTTTTGTTTTGCTCATTAATTTGTCAGACAGAATCTTTTCTGAGCGTAGGGCATCGCGGCGGTGGACTAAAGTGACCTTATTGGCAATATTGGATAAATATAATGCATCTTCTACGGCAGTGTTTCCACCACCGATCACGGCCACTTCGGCATTGCGATAAAAGAAACCATCGCAGGTAGCACAGGCAGAAACACCTTTGCCGCGAAATGCAGTTTCAGAGGGTAAGCCTAAATAACGCGCAGAAGCGCCCGTGGAAATAATTAGGGCATCGCAAGTGTAGCGGTGGTTTTCACCTTCTAATCTAAAGGGGCGTTGCGCAAAATCTACTTTATTAATATGGTCAAAAATAACTTGGGTATCGAAGCGCTCAGCGTGTTGTTGCATGCGTTCCATGAGGGCTGGACCTTGCAGGCCTTCCACATCACCTGGCCAGTTATCCACATCAGTGGTAGTCATAAGTTGACCGCCCTGTTGCATACCAGTAATGACTACAGGATTCAGATTGGCTCGGGCCGCGTACACAGCAGCCGTATATCCTGCGGGACCTGAACCTAAAATAATCAATCGGTGGTGCTGAACTTCGCTCATTATTCTGACCTTGTTCCTTGAAAAAACTGGTATAATACCTGATTGTGATATTTTTGCAGTAATTATCTTTAAAACAGGATACCAATAAGTTGAAACAGGCGAACAAGGGTGTCGGCGTGCCCGAACATATGCACCATCGTATTCGAGAAGTCCTTTTAATTGTGGCTTTCGCAATTTCCATTTATTTATTGTTAGCCTTGGGTTCATACCACCATTCTGATCCCAGTTGGTCCATGGCCAGCAATAATGCTCAAATTGCCAACGCGGGAGGTCGAGCCGGAGCTTACATCTCCGATGTTTTTTTATATTGGTTTGGTTACCCCGCATATTTTTTCCCATTACTTGGTATATGGGGCGCTTGGACTTTATTCCGCATGCGCAGTGAAACCTATGAATTTCATTGGATAGCTTGGATATCTCGCGGCTTGGGATTTGCTTTAATTATTTTAGCCAGCAGTGGTTTGGCCAGCTTGTTGATGCCAAACGCCCATGCTCACCTGCCTTTTAAAGCCGGTGGCATTATAGGGTTAGTTACAGGCAATGGATTAGCTGATTATCTCAATCCGTTAGGCGCTGGATTATTGTTAATGGCTCTATTGCTTAGTGGTATAACGCTTTTTGCTGGTGTGTCTTGGTTAGCCTTTGTTGATAAAGTGGGTGAGTACACGCTAATACTTTGGCAAAAGTTAGTGGACCTTGCCAAACAGCTGCCTAGTATTTTAAAAAAACATAAATCCAAATTAGCCACCAGAACAGCCATTATAGAAACCCCAGCGGTGCCGGTGGCAATAGTCTCGAAGCCTCAAGCAGCAGCACCTGAAGCTAAAAAGAAATGGTCGAAAAAAACAGAACAAAAGCCTGCAAAAGCGGTGACTTTCCGTGCGAATAAGGCTGTGGAAGATAGCAGTTTACCGTCGCTTTCCCTATTAGAAGAAGAGAAAGTGCCCGTAAATCAGGGTGCTAGCGATGATATTTTGCAAGATACTGCACGCTTAGTAGAAGCGAAGTTAGCTGAATTTAATATTCAAGCAAAAGTGGTTGCCGTTATGTCGGGGCCGGTTGTCACCCGTTATGAATTGGAATTAGCACCCGGCATCAAAGTAAGTAAATTAACCACTCTAGCCAAAGATTTGGCACGTTCATTGTCTGTGGTGAGTGTGCGGATAGTAGAAGTTATTCCAGGCAAGCCCTATGTAGGATTAGAATTACCTAATGACCATCGTGAGATTGTGCAATTACAGGGTGTTTTTGCATCGGATGCTTACGCTCAATCTCGTTCACCCCTGTCCATGGGATTGGGCAAAGACATTGCTGGTCATTCGGTCGTAGTGGATTTGGCGAAAATGCCTCACCTATTGGTGGCAGGGACCACGGGTTCAGGTAAATCCGTAGGCTTAAATGCCATGCTATTAAGTTTATTGTATAAGTCGACGCCACAAGATGTGCGCCTTATTTTAATCGATCCCAAGATGCTAGAGTTAGCTATTTACGATGGTATTCCACATTTGTTAACGCCCGTGGTGACAGACATGAAAGAAGCTGCTAATGCTTTGAGTTGGTGTGTGGAGGAAATGGAGCGACGTTACCGTTTAATGGCTTCTTTGGGTGTGAGAAATTTAACAGGCTACAATGCAAAAATTCAACAAGCTCAAGAACGCAATGATCCTCTTTATGATCCTTTATGGCAGCCTCAATCCCCTGAAGATGAACAACCGTTATTAGAAGCATTGCCCTACATTGTGGTATTGATTGATGAGTTTGCCGACATGATGATGGTGGTGGGCAAAAAAGTAGAAGAATTAATTGCTCGCATCGCGCAAAAAGCACGTGCGGCAGGTATCCATCTTATCTTAGCTACGCAGCGGCCTTCAGTGGATGTTATTACAGGCTTGATCAAAGCCAACGTGCCTTCGCGTATCGCTTTCCAAGTATCTTCTCGCATTGATTCGCGCACCATCTTAGATCAGCAGGGTGCAGAACATTTATTGGGCCATGGCGATATGTTATATCTGCCTCCTGGTTCTAGTATGCCGGTGCGGGTACATGGTGCTTTTGTTTCCGATCAAGAAGTACATAATGTAGTGAATGATTTAAAACAAAAAGGTGAGCCCATTTATTTAGATGAAATTCTAGATGGTCCTACCGAAGGTGGCAATGATGGCTTTGGTACGGGCACGAGTTCCAATGAAGATTTGGACCCTCTATACGATGAGGCTGTGGCTATTGTCACAGAAAGTAGAAGAGCCTCCATATCAGGCGTTCAGCGCCGTTTGAAAATTGGTTACAATCGTGCTGCACGCTTGGTGGAAGAAATGGAAAATCAAGGTGTGGTGACACCCATGGAATCCAATGGTAACCGAGAAGTGTTGGCACCACCCCCACCTAAGGATTAAGAGAAAATGTTAAAACTATTATTGATTATTTTTGGAGCCCGGAATGGCTTCGCTGTCAGGGGTGCTCTGTTGCGCTTCGCCATGACTGTCCCATCTCGGCCGCGCGCAGCGCATTCCGGGATCGCACTTGCTAAGATAGACTACAAATCTAACGCCCATCCCGGAATTTTGCGTAGCAAAATGTCCGGGATCTCCCTGTTAAAAGCACAATCAGCCCGCTTTTGCTTGCTTTTCGCATTATGCACAGCATCAACAGCCTTTGCCGCTACCTCCAGTGAGCAACTGCAGAATTTGTTGGGTAATCTAACCACCTACCAAGCTAACTTTGAACAAACCATTTTTAGTCCCGAAGGCGGTGCCATGCAACATGCTAAAGGCAGCATGGCTTTGCAACGCCCGGGTAAATTTCGTTGGAATGTCACGAGCCCCAATCGTCAATTAATTATTGCCGATGGCAAACAAATTTGGATTTATACGCCGGATTTGCAGCAGGCAATACTGCAACCCATGCAAAAGAACTTAGCCAATTCGCCGGCATTTTTGTTGACGGGGTCTACCCAAGAATTAGCTAAAACCTTCAACATAAGTAGTATGAAGTCTCCGCGGCCAGGGCAATGGTTTAAGTTGACCCCAAAACAAAACAATGGATTGTTCCAATGGGTGGCTTTGGGCTTTAAAGATGGCGTTTTATATCAAATGGATTTGAAAGATAGTTTGGACCAACAAACGGAAGTAGTGTTCAGTAAGGCTAAAATGAATCAAAGCTTGCAGGAAAGTCTTTTTCAATTTTCACCACCTAAGGGTGTTGATGTCATTAAACAAATGGCATAATTATGAATACTCAGCCCCTTGCTGCACGAATGCGTCCACGCTCAGTCCATGAATTTATTGGTCAGAGTCACCTGTTGCAGCCAGGCAAACCTCTATTTGAAACCATTGAGCGACGCGGCATTCATTCGATGATCCTGTGGGGCCCACCTGGAACGGGAAAAACCACTCTTGCAAAACTATTAGCAAGCAATGCCAACGCTCATATAGAATCCATTTCCGCCGTATTGGCAGGGGTTAAAGACATTCGGGCTGCTGTGGCTCAGGCAGAGAAAAGTGACTTGCCTACGATTTTATTTGTGGATGAAGTGCATCGATTCAACAAGGCTCAGCAAGATGCCTTTTTACCTTTTGTAGAGAATGGCATTATCACATTGATCGGCGCCACCACGGAAAACCCATCTTTTGAATTGAATAATGCTTTATTATCACGAGCCAGAGTCTATGTATTAAAATCTTTACTGGAAGAAGATTTAATTGCTATTTTAGATCAAGCATTGCTAGACGAAGAGCGGGGGCTAGGCCGCTTAAAATTACAATTGTCACTACAAATGAAACAAGTCTTGGCCAAAGCAGCCGATGGCGATGGTCGGCGAATATTAAATTTATTGGAAATTCTCAGTGATCTAACTGACCATGGTGAAACTGGCACTATGGTATCTGACGCACTTTTGCAAGAAGTCATTCAGCATAGCACTCGGCGTTTTGATAAAGGCGGCGATGCTTTTTACGATCAAATTTCTGCACTGCATAAAGCCGTGCGTGGTTCTAGTCCCGATGGCGCTCTTTATTGGTTAGCTCGCATGCTCGATGGTGGTTGTGATCCCCTATATATTGCCCGACGTGTATTACGTATGGCCAGTGAAGACATCGGCAATGCTGATC
>JAJFKN010000031.1 GCA_021773195.1 Gammaproteobacteria bacterium
CAATGCGCTTGCCATTCCTTTATCATTTACTCGGTGATGAGTCATTTGCTTTCTCCTTTATTTTTTGCGAAACAAAAGATTAAGCGAAGGCTCATCGCCTTTCAACTCATTAACAATTTACAGAAACAACTTTACACTACCAGAGGCCCTATCCTCGTCTATGATAAGACGTCTATTCTTCCTATATAGACTATACCAGGACGGAGGGTGTTTATTTCTATCAGCTTTGTGTATAAGACTTTTATAGACTTCATCAATAGTAAGAAAGTTAGCAAAATAACTAATGAAGTCAATAATGACCTCTAACTTTTTACTTATACCACCTTCAGTGAAGAGAGCTCGTGTTCTCTGGCCGTGGTCGAAATTTTTGAATAGGTTGGATAATGACAAATGGTTTAAGAGTATTGAAAGGGCCGTTTTATTGTCTTTGCGCGACAATATGAGTTCAGATTTGGCTGGTGGCGTGAGGTAGGTTAGACGCACACGCAGTGCCTGCAAATTGAATTCGCAAGCCAAATCAAAAGCTGACTTGGATTCTTCTATTGTTCTTAACATATTGATCACTATTTTAACTATTATCGGTCTGGTCAATTATAGGTCACCCAGCTTCCCAAGTCCATAGGTACTAGGTATAATCGCCGATAGAATTCGCAATTACCGGTAAAAATCCTATGAAAGGCATCATTCTAGCGGGGGGCTCGGGCACTCGCTTGCATCCAGTCACTCAGGCCATTAGCAAGCAATTATTGCCTGTTTACGATAAGCCTATGATTTATCATCCCCTCACTACCCTTATGTTGGCGGGGATTCGGGAAATCTTGATCATTACCACGCCCCACGATAATGCCTTATTTAAGCGCTTATTGGGCGATGGCAGTCAATGGGGTATTGAGTTGACCTATGCTATTCAAGATCACCCTCGCGGCATTGGCGATGCCTTTCGCCTAGGGGAATCCTTCATTGGCGATGATGCCGTGTGTTTGATCCTAGGGGATAATATCTTCTACGGTCATAGCCTTACGGACCATTTAACCAGCGCCATGAATAATAAAACCGGCGCTACAATTTTTGCCTATTACACCCGCGACCCAGAACGTTATGGTGTATTGGAATTGGATGAGGAGCAAAAAGTTCTGGGCATCGAAGAAAAACCGCAAAAAGCCAAATCCAATTACGTGGTTACAGGCCTGTATTTTTATGATAACCAAGTGGTGGACATTGCTAAAACCATGGCGCCTTCTAAACGGGGCGAATTGGAGATCACCGATATTAATAATCATTACTTAGCGCAAGATCAATTGCACGTGCAATTCTTAGGGCGCGGTTATGCTTGGTTGGATACGGGGACTCATGATTCTCTGTTATCAGCGGGCAACTTCATTCAAACCATCGAAGAACGTCAATCCTTAAAAATCGCTAGTCCTGAAGAAGTGGCTTGGCGCCAGAAGTATATCGATGATAAACAATTACAAGCCTTAGCTGAACCCTTAGCAAAAAGTGGTTATGGCGAATATTTATTAGGCCTATTAGATTAAATGGATTTAGATTAAATGGATATTGAAAAAACCCTCTTACCCGGTGTGTTATTAATAAAACCTAAAGTTTTTGCCGATGATCGTGGATTTTTTTATGAAAATTATCAGGCACAACGTTACAAAGAAGCAGGCATTGATTTAGAATTTTGCCAAGATAACCATTCCCGTTCCAGCAAAGGTGTTTTACGCGGTTTGCATTATCAAAAGCCTAATGAACAAGGTAAATTGGTAGTGGTGTTGCAGGGAGACATCTTTGATGTGGCCGTAGACATTCGTCCTGACTCACCGACTTATAAACAATGGGTGGGTGTGACTTTGACGGGTGAAAATCATCACCAATTGTATATCCCACCGGGTTTTGCTCATGGATTTTGTGTCTTATCGGATACAGCAGATTTTTATTACAAATGCACGGCGCCCTACAGCCCCAAAGATGACAAGGGGATTCGTTTTGATGACCCAGAGATTCAAGTACAGTGGCCCTTAGAATGTACGCCTGTACTCTCGCCTAAGGATGAACAATTGCCACTATTGTGTGAAGTGGATCCTAGTGACTTGCCCACCATGGAACAAGCATGAAAGTATTATTGATTGGTAGAACGGGCCAAGTGGGGTCTGAAATCCATGCTTTGCTGCACGCACGAGGCATCGATCATTATGCCACGAGTCGCAATGAATTAGATTTGACTGCCCTCTCAACAATACAAGAAACCATGATACAACACACCCCCGATGTTGTTATCAATGCGTCAGCTTATACGGCCGTGGATAAAGCAGAAGAAGAAATAGAGTTGGCTCAAACCATCAATCACCATGCGGTCAAAGAAATGGCCTTGTTTTGCGAAGCCAAGGCCATTCCCTTTATTCACTTATCCACGGATTACGTATTTGATGGCAAAGCCAAAACCCCTTATAAAGAAGATGATCCGGTAAATCCCTTGGGTGTTTATGGCAACAGTAAATATGCTGGTGAAGAAGCCATTAGAGCGCTCTGCTCACAACATATTATTTTGCGCATTAGCTGGGTCTTCGGCCAAAATGGGCATAATTTTGTAAAAACCATGGCGCGACTATTTCGTGAAAAGGACGCTGTCAATGTGGTAGATGACCAAATAGGTTGCCCCACACCGGCTTGTGATGTGGCACAATTGGTTTTAGTGATGTTAGGCCGTTTGCAAGATGAACCTTGGGGGACTTATCACTATTGTGGGACGCCCAGTGTAAGTTGGTATGGTTTTGCTAAAAAAATTCGTGAAGTGATGACCGGCCCTCTGGCGCTTAAAGCTTTAAATTCCATCACCACAGAAGAATACCCCACACCAGCAAAACGACCTGCTTATTCCATATTAAATACTGAAAAAATGTTAGAAACCTTTGGTTTTGCCCCTTTGGATTGGCGCTTGGCCCTGCGTAATGTATTGGAGTTAGATGACAATGAATGACTATCATCCGAAAAATCTATTAGTGACGGGCGGCGCCGGTTTTATTGGTTCCCAATACATTCACTACCTCATGGAAAAGCACCCTCAGCTTAAGGTGGTGAATTTAGATTGTTTAACTTACGCTGCCGATGAAAAGAATTTGCGAGGACTAGATAGCAATCCTAACTATGGATTTGTTAATGGTGATATATGTGATGGTGATTTGGTGGCAAAATTGTTGCGAGATCACAATATAGACACTATCGTGCATTTCGCGGCTGAAAGCCACGTGGACCGTTCCATCAGTGGCCCAGGGGAATTTATTAAAACCAATATTGAAGGCACCTATCAATTACTGGAGCAAGCGCGTCACCATTGGTTAAATGATTTGAAGTTAGATGGCAGCAGTTGCCGTTTTCATCATATCTCCACCGATGAAGTGTATGGTAGTTTAGAGCCTAATGATCCGGCATTTACCGAAGAAACGCCCTATCGGCCTAACTCACCCTACTCTGCATCTAAAGCCAGCTCCGATCATTTAGTCCGCGCCTATCACGAAACCTATGGTTTGCCCATGACTTTATCTAATTGTTCCAACAATTATGGTCCTCATCAACACACAGAAAAGCTTATTCCCACCATTATCAATGCCTGTGAAAATCAAAAAACCATTCCTATATACGGAGATGGCAGTAACGTGCGTGATTGGCTCTATGTCACGGATCACTGCCGTGCTATTCATAGGGTAGTGACTAAAGGTGTTTTGGGTAACACTTATAATGTGGGTGGCCATGGCGAATTATCCAATTTGATATTAGCTAAGCAGATTTGCCAATTGTTCGATGAGCGTAATCCCAAGGCTGCGCCCCACGATGCTTTAATTGCCTTTGTGACCGACAGACCTGGCCACGATTGGCGTTATGCCATTGATAATACGAAGATAAAAAGCCTAGGTTGGAAAGCTGCCACGTCCCTCAAGCAGGGTCTTGAGGCTACCATTCAATGGTATTGTGACTGATGAAAGATAAACTGACAGTCATCATTGTAAATTACAACGGTGGTGACATCATTTTAGAATGTCTGCGCCGCGTCATTTCGCAAAATGTGTCATGCATCGTCGTGGATAATTACTCCAAGGATCAGAGTGTCAAAGCCATAGAAGATACCTACGGCAATCAAATCAAACTCATAAGAAACACACGTAACAATGGCTTTAGCCAAGCATGTAATCAAGGTCTTCGCGAGACTCAGACCCCCTACTTTTTATTATTAAATCCCGATTGTTTCATTGGTGATGAGACTTTAGCCGTCTTTGAGAACTTTTTTGCACGGCATCCCCAGGCAGGTTTAGCCAGTTGTATGATTTATAATGCTGATGGCAGCGAGCAGCGAGGGTGCCGGCGTGAATTGCCAACGCCCAAAACGGCCTTGGCGCGGGTGCTGCATTTAGAAAAGTTCACCCGTGGGCGTATTAAGGGTTTCGATAAGCACGGCGCCCCTCTGCCTGAGATGCCGCATAAAGTTAATGCCATCTCCGGGGCTTTTATGTATGGGCGTTTGCAAGCCATCCAAGACGTGGGCTTCATGGATGAAGGGTATCGTTTGCATTGCGAAGATGTGGACTTATGCATGCGTTACCAGCAGTCTTCCTGGGAAGTTTGGTTGCTGCCCAATGTGAAGGTTTTGCATTTTCAGGGCCAATGCAGTCAGAGCAATCCACAATTTGTTAATTGGCATAAACATCGAGGTATGGCACGGTATTTTCACAAATTTTTTGCTAAAGATTTTTTTATGACGGGATTAATCATGCTTAGCATATGGTGCCGTTGGGCTTTATTCGCCACGGCATTATGTTTAAAGCCCAAGGTTAAGCCTCATGGATAAGAGTAGCGTTGCACTATTGGGAGCCAATAACCAAGTAGGATATTTTCTTATCCCGCTACTGTGTCAGGGTTTTGCAAAAGTAATTGGTGCGAGCCGGCATCAGCCGGCATGGTCTTTGCCTTCCCAATATGAATCACTTACTTTGGATTTAGACACAGACCCCTTCCCTCACGAAGATTGTGCCACCCTGGTTTCCCTGCTTCCCCATAGGATATTACTAGCTGCACTTATGGCGGGCCAGTTCCCCCAGGCTAAGCGTCTTATTCTATTTAGCACTAGCAGTATAGATATAAAATCACAATCGCCTTTACATCAAGAGCGAGATATGGCTGTGGCATTACAACAAAATGAAGCAGCGATCGTTGCTTACTGTCAGGCCCACAATATTGCTTATACGGTGTTCCGCCCCACATTGATTTATGGCGCAGGTATGGATAAAAATGTGAGCTTCATCGCCAAGATTATGCAGCGTTGGCATTGCTTCCCTTTGGTGGGGGGCGGAAGTGGAAAGCGTCAACCCGTACATGCCGAAGATTTGGCTATAGCTTGTATGCAAGCATTGAAATCACCACAATCTGCAGATAAATATTATTATCTGTCCGGGGCGGAAATCCTCACCTATAAAGACTTAGTCAAGCGCGTGGCAAAAGCCAAAGGCCTGTGCAGTTGGACACCGTGCATATCTTTAGGGCTATTAAAAGGCTTGTTAAAGATAGTGAACCTCTTGCCTAAATACCGCTTTATTAATACTGCTATGTTAATGCGTATGCAAGAGGACCTGACTTTTTGTCATGCACAAGCGCAGAAAGATTTTCAATTCCAGCCTCGTGCATTCGATATAAATAGCCTATTTCCCAAGGATGAATTATGAGCTTTCAAAAAAAGATGGTGCGGTTTGCCTATCGGTGCAAACCTTGGGCTCAAAAGTTTTTACCGGATGCTTTATTTAACCGTGCCAATCAAATGGGAATGAGCGCGTTAACGGGAAAAACACCCTTGGCGGATAAAATGGCTTGGCAAACCCACAGCGATACTTCAGGCGCGAATATTATTGGTTACACCCATCAAGTCTTTGGTGTGGCGCGGGGGATGAAGAATGCGATTGAGTCCATAAAAACCGTTAACATTCCCTTTGTGATAAATAGCTATGAACCTATTGCCGAACATGTGAAAAAACAAGATTGGCAATGCCAATCCTTTGAATCCAAAGATAACCCCTATGCTTTTAACCTTTTTTATCTCAATGCACCCTTTATGCCTATGGCAAGTTCTTATTTTGAGAAAGGTTTCTTCGCCAATCGTTACAATATCGGGATATGGGCTTGGGAAACCAGTAGTTTCCCTGATTATATGAATCAATATTTTGATTATGTACATGAAGTGTGGGCTATCTCAGATTTTGTGCGGGATATTTTGCAAGCCAATACACACAAACCCGTAGTGACTATGCCCTGCGCTATCGCACCGACTCAGCCACAAGGTGGTCGTGAAAGCTTTGGTTTACCTGAAGAGCCTTATTTGTTTTTGTTTATCTTTGATGGTTCAGCTTTTCATCGTAAAAATCCTATGGCGGTTATTAAGGCCTTTCAGCAAGCTTTTTCTGCAGAAGAGCAAGTGGGATTAGTCATAAAGACCATGTATGCAGAAAGTTTTTCGCAAGAGTATGATGCATTGCAAATAGCCATTAGCCAAGATGATAGAATTCATTTGATTGATAAACTTCTAACGCCCAGCGAGGTGGCGGGTTTGCAACAATCCTGTGACAGCTTCATCTCATTGCATCGTGCTGAAGGTTTTGGTATGAATATAGCGGAAGCCATGGCTTTGGGTAAACCTGTCATTGCTACCAATTATTCTGGAAACCTGCAGTTTATGAATAAACAAAACAGTTTATTGGTGGACTATGATTTAGTGCCTATCAAGAAGGGCGAATTCTTTTGTTATAAAGACCAATATTGGGCTGAGCCCAAAATAGAACAAGCGGCCAAACACATGCGCCAGTTAGTGGATGATTTAGACTTGGCTGCAAACCTCGCCCAAGCGGGCGCCAAAACCATCAAACAAAGCTTCAGCCCTGAGGCCCTAGGTAAACAAATGAAACAGCGCCTGCAGGGGCTCTTGGTTCAGTGAAAACACGCCAAAGGCCCTGGAATTTCAGCTTTAAGGTTTGGCACCCCATAATGGCTATGGTAAAATTTCACCTCAAGCGGCCAGCATGATTGATTAAATATCATTCAGGCGACCTTATTCCAGGACATAATTTCAATGATTAGAACAAAGCACCCGAGAGTAACAAGCAGCAATAAATCTCAGGCACTCGATGCAGCTCAAGATATATTACTGGGTTTTACCCAGTATCCCCTGTGGACTATGTTGGGTTGGCAAGACATCAAGCAGCGCTACCGTCGCTCCAAAATAGGACCCTTTTGGATCACCATTGCCATGGCGCTTTTGGTGTTATCGCTCGGTGTCATTATGGGAGGGTTATTTGGCCAACCACTGGCAACCTACTTACCTTATCTGTCAGCAGGTTTAGTGAGTTGGTTTTTTATTTCCAGCTGTATGACTGAATCTTGTAGTGCATTCATAGAAGGCGTGGGATTCCTTAGGCAAATGAAACTACCACTGATGTTATTCCCATTACGTATCGTGTGGCGCAACATTATAATTTTGCTACATGTTTTGCTTATTCCTGTCGTTGTGACACTGATATTTCATGCCAGCCTGCATTGGAATCTACTGGAAAGCATTGCTGGACTCGCCCTTACAGCCTTTAATTGCCTATGGGTAGGCTTGATTCTAGCTTTAGTCTCAGCACGTTTTAGAGATATCCCACCCATCGTAAGCAGTTTGATGCAACCTTTGTTTTATTGCACCCCTATTATGTGGCATCCAGAACAATTGAAAGGGTTAAGTGGTTTAGTTGACTATAATCCTTTTTATTATTTTATTTCACTCATTCGTGACCCCCTTTTAGGCCAATCCATTCCCCTAAGCTTTTGGGAAATAACTGGCCTCATAACCTTGGGCGGATGGTTCGTAGCCCTGTTATTCTATAAAAAATACCGCCATCGCCTTACCTATTGGATATAACCATGAGAGAAATAAAACTAGACAATGTGCAGGTCAATTTCCCTATCTATGAGCTTAGCAATCGCTCCTTGAAGAATACATTACTCAATGTGGGGGGAGGTATTGTCACAGAGAAGCACCGCAACAAAGTCACGGTCATTGAAGCCTTAAAAAATATTAATCTGCATTTCGAAGATGGCGATAGGGTTGGGCTCATTGGCCATAATGGAGCCGGCAAGTCTACATTGCTAAGAGTATTAGCCGGTGTTTATATGCCTGTTGCTGGTGCTGTATCAATATCAGGGAAAGTGACGCCCTTATTGGACATTAACCTGGGTGTAAATGAAGAGCTAACGGGCTTTGATAACATCTACATGCGAGGCATGTTCCTTGGTTATAGTAAGAAGGAAATCGCCGCTAAAATAGCCGACATTGAAGAATTCTCAGAACTGGGGGAGTATTTAGGCGTGCCTTTGCGAGCATATTCCGAAGGAATGAAACTGCGTCTTGCCTTTTCCATCGCTACGGCTTTCACGGCGGAAATTTTACTGGCCGATGAAACCATTATGGCGGGTGATGCTCACTTCATCAATAAAATATACGCCCGTGTCCGCGAGTTTGTGCAGAGCTCGAGCATTTTTGTTTTAGCCTCACATGCCGAAGATTTAGTAAGGGAATTTTGCAATAAAGCCGTGTTATTAGAGCACGGTGAAGTCAAATATGTTGGAAATGTTGATGTGGCATTTGATATGTATTCAAAATTGAGAGCCTGAATCCCCGAAGCTTAAGTTAAGTTAGGTCCTTGTAGGGCCCTAGCTCTTCACGGCCACAAAATGAAACCCTGTTTCAGGATTTTTAGCATAATGATGGGGGTCTTGATAGCCACGGCCTACACCTCGGTAATGATCTAAAAAATCGAAGGGATGATCGTCGGTGAATTTCAAACCGTTGCGTGCGAAGACTTCTTCCCACCAGGTTTTGGGTTGCAAGGTGACATGATAAACCACATCTCCGTCGCGATATTCCAATAATGAAACGGACCCCAAGAAAAAACCGTTGTCATCTAAATGCCGGTGAATATTTTCAAACAGCCCATCTAGGCTGCTTTCAGGAATATGTTCCAAGGCTTCATACATGGTCACCACATGAAAGGTTTGAGCGTTATTGTTATTTTTCAATGTAAAAGGTTGGGTGGCATCACAGGTGAAGAAGTTTTCCGATAGGATGGGCCAAAATCCAATGTTGCCTTTTTTGCAATGGTTTGAGCCATCGATACCAATAGCTTGATGGCCATGGGAAGCAAACTCAAAGACTAAGCCACCGCCGCCGCAACCAATATCCAAGTAATCAATGGGATGTTGAAAGTGTTGCTCGCAGGTATTAACAAAGCGAGGATGTCGACCCGTGCCTTCAGCAGTGGATTCAGGAAATAAATGATCGTTGCTGTCTTCACAAATAGGGTGTTGCGTGGTGAGGTTAATGGATTCATTGCCTTTAACGCGATGCTTTAATTGGGGGTTAAAGTGAAATAAGTCCAGATACCACTGATCCATACGACGAATGCTTTCTTGCATCATCATACGATTTTCATTGGCAAGCCATTCGATGGTTTGCTGTCTTGGGATCAGAGCGTGTGAAAGTTGATCTTCCATTTGAGCGAGCTTTGTTTGTATCTCATGGAATTGCTGTCCTGTGGCATGGGCCATAAGGGAAGACAATTTTCTTAGGAAATACGCTTTAATGCTATTCATTATCAAGACCTCCTTCCCAGCTTAACAAGATTCTTTTGTCGCTAACTTCCAATACATCTTGACCAACCATTTCCGCAGTCCAGGAATAATGGGAATGTTACTAAGTATAATTTCAGATAGACGCCGTTTGTCTACAGCATTCATTTCACGAATCATATCTAATACGCTATTTAGCTGGCCGTCTTGTACTGCATTATGGCTAGAATAACTGCCGTATTTATCGCGCAGGATGGCAATCTGGTTGTTTGTAGTCAGTTCTTGGTAGTAAGGATGAGTAAAGGCAAGAATCTGAGTGATGCGGTTTGTGTATTCTATAGATTTGGTTTGTTCAGCATCTAAAGCTAAGTACACGGGAAGTAATTGATCTAAATAATTGGTGAAATGATCATGGTGTCCTTCGCGCAGATGGTCGGTCTTTAGCATGAATGGAGTAAAAATATGTTCAGTTTGTTTTAATAAGTCAGTGGAAGAACGAATGCTCGAATGGTCCCTGAATTGTTTATTTTCCCCATCAAAATGTTTAATTAAAAAGTCAGAGAAAACCAACTGAGTTTCTTCTTTAAAAGCACTTAGCATGGTATTGATATGATCATGGAAGAAACGTGCATCACCGGTAGAAAGATGCAAGTATTTATCTTGCGGGTTTGCTTTAATATATTGATTGGTTAAAGAACCCATGGAAGTTAGCGTTTTGCCTTTGTCGTTATATAATTTTCTGCGGATGACGGTGAGAGGAAAATCCCTTTCATCGTAGGTTAATTCATCAGCGGCTTCATTGACATAAACCGTTAATTTGAAATTTTTATGCTGTTGGATATCCAATGAATTTAATAGGGAATCCAACTGTTCTTGCTCATTTTTATAGAGCAAATGCAGTAAAGCAATTTCTTGTTGCGGCTGCTGTCTTAAGAAGTTACGTTCAATCTTAGCTTTATGTTCAGCATGTTGTTCAAAGAGAGTTCTTAATTCTTTCTTTAAATTAAATTTTTCTAAGAAAATGGCTTGGGATTTTTCTGCGAGAGCTAATGCCTTTTCGGGGTTGGCTACTATCCATTCATAGTGGCCCATGATTTGTTTTTTAGTAATTTCCAGGTCCACATCGGTATCAACATATAATAACGCATCACCAAAATGTTTTCTTGCAAAGGGGTTTTCATCGGCGATAATAATGGCGCCGGCAGCGGCACTTTCAAATAATCGACAAGACATTAATTGTGATTGCTTATGAGCGTCTGATGAAAAGGCTAAGGCGATGCCGCATTTAGCGATTTCTTTAATGGTGGTTTCCCCATCAAAAGGAATGGAGCAAACATAATTTTTATACCCTTCCCATACATCAATGTCACGTACCTTCTTGGGGCCATAAATGGAAATGATGTCTAATTTATCTAGATATTTTAGCAAGGGTTCAAAACGTCCCTTAGCTCGATTGAGTTTTTCCCAATTAATACCACAGTAAAAGAAACGAGGTTTTTCCCGTAAACAGGGTCTGAAAATAGTTTCTGATAACGTATGGTGAAGCTTAAAATAAGGGGGCAAGTGAGATGTGCTGTGATGAATAAGTCGCTTTATGTGATCATCGGCCCAAGGCGAAGAACAACTAAGAAAATCATTATGGCTGGCTAAGTGTTTTGAGAATCTGTCATAGCCCCAGCTGAAATAAAAGTCCAAGGGGTTCCATAACGCAACGTATGAATAAGCATCATAGCATTTAGGTGTTTCAAAATGCAGGTTTATGACAAAATCAACGCTATCTGGGCCAATCTCTTTCCCGGTAGTGATTTCATAACCCAGGGAGTCGATGACCATGACTTCAGCACCCAATGCTTCAGCAGAAGCCTCAATTCTTTTGATGACTTCTCTTTCAGCATTGGGTTGGTCTGGCCATTGGTTAACAATGGCAATTTTAGGCATTAGCTAATTCCAATGTGTTATTTTCTATGGATTCTTCTAAGAATTTCATGGCGCGTTTCATACCTTCTTCTAGGCTGATTTCTGGAGTAAAGCCTAAGGATTCTTGCAGTGCTCTGTCACCGGCGCGAGCGAAGGTACCTTCAGGTTTGTCTGATAATCCATGGACATCGGGCCTATAGCCAACTATGGATGTGGCGGTTTTTGCCATTTCTATGAAGGAAATGAATTTACCTGCTGACAAATTAAGGGCGCTGGCATCATCAATGTGATCCTTCGTAGTAAGAACCCCGCGAACACAATCATCAATGTGAATAAAATCACGCATTTGGCGGCCGGAACCCCAAACTACAAACTCTTTTGAACCTTTATTTTGCAACGCGCGTAAGCAAATGGAAGGGAACGGATAAGCTAAGTCTTGATCTTCACCATAACCTGAGAATGGACGATAAACCACGCTCTTTAAGCCATGACGTTCATGAGCCAAGCGTGCAAGGTATTCACCAGTTAATTTCGCCCAGCCATAGCTCATGTCGGGATGACCAATGTTATCGGAGAAATCAATATCGGATTCTTTTAGCAAACGGTAATCGTCCGGGCGCTGCAATCCAATGGGATAAGCGGCACTGGAGCTGAAGTAAATGGTTTTTGGAATGTTTAAATCTTTAGCCCACTGCCAATAGGAAGCATCGATGGCTAAATCATCACCTACGGCTAATGGAAAATAGTCAATCATGAGGCGCCCGCCCACGATGGCCGCTAAGTGATATACTTCATCAAAGGATTCTTCTTTGGTGCGTTTGAAATAATCACGGCAATCTTCATTAATGAAGGTAAAGGTATCATAATCATTTGGATTAAAATTAAACCAACCTTTGTCGGGGTGGATTGCGCCTGTTTTGGGTGCTAAATTATCCACACAAACCACTTCATGGCCAGCTTTTAATAATGCAATGCAAAAACGACGACCGACAAAACCGGCGCCACCGGTGACTAAAATTCTCATGAAATTCTCCTAATAATATCCTAAGCTGAATTATGACAGCCTAGGTTTAAGTTTACAATATAACCAATACAGAAAGACTAAAAGCAATAAACCATAGTACAGCATCAGCATGTACAAAAAGGCCTGTAACAAGGGAAAATGGTAAGACAAGTCAATCTTATAATCACCCCGATTAAAAATTTGATAGCGGATGCCATCGTTTAAACCAACCTTTGTGGGAACGTTATTAACCAACACACGTATATGACGATTGGCCCAAAAGGGAATGGTCAGTCGGGCTTTAGGCCCTTTAACCGATAGGTGGAAGTGAATATCCTGTGGTGATGCCGAAAATTGACTGACCATCGGCGCGATATTGCCTATGTGTTGTACTTGAATGTAGCCATTATCGAAGACTTTGGGATTGTAGCCTGGGGCATAAAGAGTAAATTGTTTATTCAAAGCAACTACAGTATCACCGTTGGATAAAGTCAGCTTAGGCATCCCCACGGTGTATTTATTGATATCTGTTTTATATTTAGAGTAAGCGGTCTTGTCATAAATAATAAAATCCGCGCCTGTGCGACGTAACCATTGCCAATTATATTGGCCGTACCAAGGGATATGGGCCCGATACTTTTCATCCTGTGAAATTTGTTCTTCATAACCATTGTAATTGGAGAGGTTGATTTGGTTTTGCACCAGCCAAGGATAATTTCTCGGGACATAACTATAAACTGTAGAGGTTAAATTGGCATATTTAATGATGCTTTTTGGGGAATGCCTTTTGAAAAAAGCGATGAGTTGGGCATTTTCCTGTTGATGAGACGAATAAACGATATCATCGTCCATCTTAAAGTCATTTTCTAGAAAATAATAATAGGGTAGTCCTGTGAGAATGAGGCATAGAGTTATGCCCGTCCAAGCGCCTTTTTCGGAAAACATCAATAGCGCTAACAGAGCAATGGCTAATAATAATAATTCAGAGAGTAAGCGTGTCCACAGAAAAATGGGGTTGGCAGTGAGGTGTCCTGTGGTGATGCCCAGGCTTATGGCTAATAAAGCGATGAAGCTAATGCCAAGGCAGTACCGGATGGATTGCAAAGGTTTATTTGCAATAAGTGTTTTGAGCGCGAGGGTTACGGGGATGGCAAGAAACAGCGAAGCAAAAAAATAGTAACGTTGGTAAATATGCATGGCACCCAGTCCGGGTACTAAATAAAAAAATAATGCGCTTAATACGATGGGTTTGCCAAAGGAAATCAGTGTGAAAAAAACAAAAATAACCACTGAGAGTTTAAAGGTTCTTTGCTCTTTTTCATTCATCCCCTGAGAAAGGGATTGAAAGTTTAATAGATAAATCAGCAAAATACTAAAAGCAATGAGTCCAATAACGATGTAATGTTCCACGGCATTAGATACTATGGCGGAGGTAAGCAGTGCGCCAAGATTGGTGACGGCTTCGGGTAAGGAATAAGCGGAGTATTCTAAGCCATGCAAATAAGGTTGTGATGCGTAGCTGACAAATTTAGCCATGGATAGGATGCCTAGTCCAGAAAATAGGGCGGCAATTACCATGGGGGACAGCATCCTAGCTGCTATAACTTTCCAAGACAGCGTCTTGCTAGGTTCTATCCATAACCAATAGATTAAGGCAAATATTAGAGACAAAGACATGCCCATGAGCGCTAAGGGTAAATAGCCAATAAGTGCATAACTGAAATAAACAAAAGACAATAAAAATAGCGTACTTTTTTTTGTTATGAGAGGGGTGGACAACGTACAGTAGAGGACAAAGGGGAATAGCGAAAAAGCCATGAAGAAAGGTAAAAACTTCATGGCTTGTGGCGCAGCATAGGATAGGAATACTAAACTTGCCAGAAACAAACTTGGAAGAACACTAAAGTTAAAAAAGCGCTTACACAGCAATAACAGAAAGAATAGACCTATGAGGGCATGAGTATAAATTAAGCCAAAGTTTGCTATGACGCCGTGATGGAAATCGTAAATTTTAAATAGACTGGCCATTAGGAGTAAGGGTGGGTAAAAAACGGGAATGTTGGCTCGTAGATAAAATTCAGAAGCGCCATTACTGGTCAGCCAATCCACACCCTGTAAAATAAAACCATGATGTAACCAGTAAGATAGGTTAACTATAGACGCGGTATAAAGTTGACCTTGGTCCGCATAAATAATGAAGTTAGGCAACGCACCATGATGATGTTTAGAAAAAACAAACAATAGGGATTTTGCTATGCTCGGTAGGAATAAAAGGGTCGTCAATCCTAACGCTAGCACAAAGAATACTAAGTATTCTTTTCTAGAAATGGATGTAATCTTCAAAAGTATATCCTTTTAGCTTCCGCTTGGATTCTTTCTCCAAAAGAAAGCTATGGCTCCAGCAATTAATAATAAGTAATAGATGCCCATTAAATAAAGGAAAAATGTCAACAAGGTATTGCTATAAGAAAAAACCACATGGTAATTGCCCTTATCCAATAAAGCATAATCCATATGATCCTCCATAGCCAATGCAGTGTTTTTTCCATTAAGCTGCAGTCTGAAATGTTTGTTATTCCAGAAAGGAATATTCATGCGGGCTTTGCCATCGGCAATTTTTAGATCAAAAGAATAACCTTTCGGAGACACTTTAAAGTGAGTTAGGTTTGGTGTGGTGCCTGTATACTGAAGTTGAACATAACCATTGTTAATCACGGTTCCTTTATATCCTTTGGGATATGAAGGGAATTGATTATTGAGTTTCGCTATGACGGTACCATTGCTGAATGTGGTCGTGGGCTCATCATCGGTATATTGGGCAATCAGATTTTGCGTTTTCGGGTCGGTTTTAGCGTTGTAAATAACAAATTGAGCTCCAGTCCTACGTAACCAACTCCAGTCATTAGCCATAGAGATGGCAAGGAATCGGCGATAGGCTAAGGGCATGGCGAGTTGTGGCTCATAACCTAAATAATTAGACAGGTGAATGTGACCCTGGAATACCCAGGGGTAATTGCGTGGGATGTAGTTAAACTCACCCGGTAGGAAATTCACGTATTTAATAATATCGTGGTCACTGTTTTTCTTAAAGAAGGCTAATAGCGCATCATTATCCATTTTGTTGGCGGTTAAAGAAATGTTTTTATTCAAAACATAATCATTGGTATAGAAATAATATTTGGGTAAGCCGATCATGAAGACGCAGGCTATCAGAGCAATCCATGCGCCTTTGCGCTCGAAAAGTAACAGGGCTAGCGATGCTAATGTAATCAGTAAGAGTATGGGTAACAGTTCTGACCAGAAAATATAGGGTGAAGGTTTAATCCAATGAGCCGTTAAACCTAAGCTAATTGCTAAAGTAGCAAAGAAGAATAACCCGGATAAGGCCTTAAGCAGGCCGATGGGTTTTTCTTTAATAATGGCGTGCAGAGCAAGGGTCACCAGTAATGCAAAAAATGGCAGGATAAAAATAAAGTACCGTTGGTAGGCATGCATTTTCCCCAGGCCTGGCACGAAGTAGAAGAATAAGGTGCTACCGACGATGGCTTTGCCAAAAGATATAAGGAGTATGAAAGCAAGCGCAGTGGCTGAAAATTTAAATAATTTACGTTGTTTTTCAGTGAGAGCTTTAAGGGGATTGCCGGGGAGAAAGAAAAATGCAATTAGAAAGGTGCAACCCAATAGACCTAAGATAAGATAGTGGCTTGGCGCCGTGGCTATGATGCTGGTACTAAAAGAAGAAATGATATTAGTTATTTGTTCGGACAATGAATAGGCGGAAAATTGTAATTCGCTTTGACCCGGGGTTGAAGCCATTTTAACAAATTGGACAATGGCAAGGCTGCCTGGCAATGCAACGACGCCTGCTATTACCACTGGGGCCAATGTTTTTGTAATCAGGGAAGCAATGCTTTGATGGGTTGGACGCTCTATCCAGAAGAGGTAAGCGGCAGCAAAGACTAGCGACATGACAGTGCCAGCGAGAGCCAGTGGTAGATATCCTACAAAGAAATAACTGAAGTAAACAAGAGATAATAAGAATAATGCTAATTTGCTTTTTGCTCGATGAGATGACAGTGCCACATAAACTAATAATGGGAATAAACAAAAAGCCAGGTAGAAAGGCAAGAAATTCAGTAACTGGGGCGAAACAAAAGCCAGCAAAGTGAATGACGCAAAAAAGAAGCCCGATAAGAAGCGTGCATTGAAGAAGCGCCAAGCCAATAATTGCATGAAGAAGGCGGCTATGATGGTATGCAGGTAACCCATAGCGAAATTGGCCACCATAGCATGGCGCAGATCAAATACTTTGAAAATAAAGCTATAGAGCACCAGCAGCGGATAGTAAATGCTAAGATTAGCGCGCAGATAAAATTCCGAAGCGCCATTGTCCGTTGACCAATCTATGCCTTGCAGATGAAAGCCATGATGCAGCCAGTAAGAAAGATTGGCTATGGCTGAAGAATATAAAACCCCACCATCACCGTAGAGGGCATAGTTCAGGTGCCCATGTTCCAGGTGTCCGTGATTTAACAGAGGCATAATCTCGGCAATGCTTTGGATAAAAACTAATGTGGCCAGGATGACAGAGCTGATGATGAAGAGTAAAAAACGTTGCCCTGAGAGCCGAGGGTCATTAACGAAGTTAGTATTCACAGTAGGCTTCTTCCTTGGAATAAGAGGTGGTTACAGCACTATCCATTTCAGTGCTTTGTTCAATAAGGGTAATGGGGCGAGCTCTGACCTGTTTATATATTCTTGCTAGATACTCGCCAATGATGCCCAAAAACAATGCATTGATGCTAATAGAAAACAATAACAATAACGTGGTGGTGGTGAAGCCTTGTGGCCAAGCCACATTATAAAATACATGTACCCCAAGGTAGCCACACATGAGCAGAAAAGTGAATCCTGCAATGCCCAAGCCCACATAACTGGCAATGCGCAAAGGTACAATGGATTGACTGATAATGCCATCGATAGCTAGCCCGAACATGGAGCGGAAATTAAATTTACTTTTCCCTGCATGTCGTTCATTACGGCTGTGGGGGACGCCAACTTGTTTGAACCCTAGGCTAGCAATTATGCCCCTTAAATAGGGTTGAGGATCTTTTATGGTGCGTAGAATATCCAGAATTTTACGGTCCATGAGGCGAAAATCGCCGGAGTCGTGGGGCAGTTCATCTTCGCTTAACCAATTAATAATACGATAAAAGGCTTTGCGGGTTAATTCAACCAAAGGATTTTCTTTGCGTTTACTGCGCACGCCATAAACTACTTTATTGCCCGCCTCCCATAGCTCAATAAACTTAGGCAGTAATTCTGGAGGATCTTGTAAGTCACAGTCAAAGGCAATGGCCGCATGACCTCGTGCTTTGATAAGTCCCGTATAAATAGAACGTTGATAGCCGAAATTTTTTGAAAAAGAGAAAGCCCTGAGGCGCGGATCAGAGGCGGCAAGACCTTGTAAGATATTATAAGAATTATCTTCGCTGTGATTATCTGTAAAGATAAATTCAAAATCATAATTCGGCATGCCCTTGGCTGTTTCACAAAGTTTTTCATAACAAGTATTGATATTCAATTCTTCATTATAAACAGGAACGACAATGGAAATTAATTTTTTAACGCTCATATTCTTTCGCCTGAATGGTTTGTTGGAGTCCTTCGTGTAACTCAATCTTTGTTTGCCACCCAGGCAAACGCTGCCCGATATAGGGGTGCATAATTTCTCGTTCCCGATAGGGTCGTTTGCCGTAATTAACGGTAATGGATAATGGATGCAACTCACAATAGGCTTCAATGACTTCTTTTAACGTATGAGATTTGTCAGCTGCCAAAAAAAAGCGTTGATGCGATGGGTCATTCTTACAGGCTTGGTGAAGACCTTGCAAATAGCCCGCTACGGCATCCTCTACGTGCAATGGATAAATAGACTGTTCACAAGCAGTGACATCTAAGGCTTGATTATCTTGGGCAGCAGCGTTGAGTAATGAAAAGATCTTTTTACGCGGGTCATTAGGCCCATAAACATCGGTTAACACCAAGGTTATGGCTTTAAAGCCATGGGCTAAAACATAGTAATCCAGTATTCTTTCAAAGGCTTCTTTGGTGGCGGCGTAAAGGCAAATAGGATGATAATTTTGATGTTTATTATGTTGCCAAAAAGTACCCGTGTTAATTAAGACTTTGCAATCATGGTTGCTCATGCTTTGGAGTAATTGAGTTCCTAATGTTATATTGGCGGCCAACAAGGCATCCACTTGGTTATCATCATTGGAGGTAATTGCTGCAAGGTGAATGACGAAGTCAATAGCCTGTTTAGAGAAAATGGTGTCGATGCTGTCCATAGAGCCATCGTAGATGTGACACTGGGCGCCATCAATATCATAGGGTTTGCGAACTAAGGCATGAACATTATGTGTTTTAGCTAGAGCCTTGATAAGGTGGCGGCCTAAAAATCCGCTGCCACCCGTGACTAATATATTATTCATAAAAACGAACCAAGTTAATAGTGTTTTGCAAATGCATTAAATGAATCGTGAATATGTTGAATTTGTTGGTTGTTCAAACCATGGTGGCAACCCAGAAGCAGTCCACCTTTAGTCACACCATCTGCGGCCGGGTAACCAGCGTCAGATTCACGTCTAGGGATGTTTTTAAAGCCGGGTTGACGCAGAATATTGCCCGTGAATACGGTGCGTGTTTGAATATTGAGTTTTTCTAAGAAAATTTGCATCTCAGCCCGAGTAAAAGGCGCCTCGTCTCTTAAGGTTAAGGGGAACGCTAGCCAAGCCGTACGTGTGTTGGGTAATTGTTTAGGTAAAATAAACCAATGTTCGTATTGACTAAAGAACTTCATGTGGTTGGCATAATGAACTTCACGAATTTCAATATTACGTTGTAAGTTTTTCAATTGAACAAGGCCAAAGGCCGCACCCATTTCAGAAGGTTCAATGTTGTAACCTAGATGAGTAAAAAGAAATTTGCGGTCATATTGCATGCCATCAATTTCCACATCGAAGCGATTCTCTATTTTCTCGGAAGATTCTTGGAAGATAGAAGAGCTGCGGCCCCAGCTTCTCAATAGGAGGGCCTTCTCAGCCATGGCATCATCATTGACACAAAGCATGCCGCCATTGCCCGCACAATTAATAATGTGGCTGCCGTAAAAACTGGTAATGCTTATATCGGTTAATTCTGAAATGGGGTTGCCATTTAAGGTTGCACCCAAGGTATCACAGGAATCTTCGATTAAAATCAAATTATATTTGTTTGCCAATTCACGCAACAGGGCCCAGTTGGGTAAATTGCCGATGAGGTTTGGAATCATCATGGCTTTGGTTTTTTCAGAAATCATAGATTCCACTTGGGTAGCATCTAAATTGTAAGTGCCCTCTTCCACATCAATAAAAACAGGCACTAGGCCATTCTTTACAATAGGCGCAACAGTGGTGGAGAAAGTAACCGTAGGCGTGATAACTTCACTGCCTTGGGGTAAGCCCAGTAGTTCAATACAGAGGTAATTGGCTGAACTGCCAGAATTCACCATAATGCCGTGCTTTTTGGCAAACAATGCAGCAACTCTTTGTTGGAACTCACTAACATTCTTCCCCATCTGCGTCGAGGTGCGTAGCACTTCATTGACGGCGGCAATTTCTTCCTCACCGTGGACGCTTTGGCCGTAGGGTACACGAATGGGTGCTTTTTCTAGGGTTTCTGTGCTCACGCTATTTCCTCATTTGATTTAACTGGGATTGTGATTTGACTCATATAGTCATTAATTTGTTGCTTAGTGAATGCCATCATATCTAAACCTTGTTTATGGGCGAGATACCATTGAAACGTCCATTGCATGGCTGCTTCATTGGTTAACTGAGGTTGCCAATTCAAAAAGGTTTGTGCTTTTTTGGGATCTAATTTTAATAATTTAGCTTCATGATGTTTGCTGGCATTGGGATTCATTGCATATTGAAAGTCTGGTCCAAGAATTTTTGCGGCCTCTTCAATCACCCAGGAGACCGATGCTACAGATTCTGGATCAGGCCCTAAATTCCAGCCCTGTGAAAAATCATCTGACGACCAAGCATTTTGCGCTAATAATAAATAACCGTATAACGGTTCTAAAACATGTTGCCAGGGTCTTGTGGCGTTAGGTGAACGGATGGTTACGCTCTCCCCTTTACTATAAGCTCGAATAATATCAGGGATGATGCGGTCTTTAGACCAATCGCCACCGCCGATGCAGTTTCCTGCTCGCGCACTGACCAATCGAATACTATCATCGGAAAAATAAGAACGACGATAGGCACTGGTGAGAATTTCAGAGCAACCTTTACTACTGCTGTAAGGGTCAAAACCGCCCATGGGATCTGCTTCTGTATACGCTCGGTCTTGCTCTTTATTTTCGTAACATTTGTCGCTGGTGACATTCACAATAACGCGGACATGGCCGCTGTGGCGTGCCGCCTCAAAAACTTGCAGCGTACCCATGACATTGGTTTGGTAAGTATTAATAGGATCGTCATAGGAATCCAAAACCAAAGCTTGAGCGGCTAAGTGCAAAACAATTTCTGGTTTGTATTGGGCAAACACTTTATTTAGATGATTTCCATCGCTGACATCACCTTCAATATGTATCATCTTTGAAGCTAATTGAGTGAGATCAAATAAATTAGGTGTGGTTGAAGGTTTTAATGCGTAACCAATGACTTCAGCACCCATTTGAATTAACCAATGGGAGAGCCAGGCACCTTTAAAGCCGGTATGACCTGTGACAAGCACCCGTTTGTTGTGCCAAAAAAGATTTTGGTTTAAGGCTTGCATCAAAGGGTCTCGGTTTCAAATAATTGCTGATTTTCAGAATCTTTCCAAACTTTCCAGGGGGCATCCCCCTGCTGCCAGAGTTCCTCTAAATAACTTTTTTCACGCAGGGTATCCACGGGTTGCCAGAAATCATCATGGAAATAGGCCATGAGCTCGCCATCTTTGCTGGCATTGACTAAGGGCGTTTGTTCCAAGGGTTCATTTTGTGTTAAATAGTCAAAGAAGCCAGGTTCAAAAACAAAGAAGCCGCCATTAACCCAACCTTCATTTAATTGATTTTTTTCAGAGAAAGAGACCACTTTATTGTCTTCCAAAGAAAGCATACCAAAGCGAGCTTTGGGCCGTACCGCTGTGACGGTGGCTAAACGACCGTGGCTACGGTGAAAGTCCAATAGTTTGGGAATATCAATGTTGCCGACACCATCACCATAGGTCACCATGAAGGTTGCATCCTTAAGCATGGGTTTTAACGCCAGTAAACGGCCTGCCGTTAGAGTGTCTAAGCCCGTATCCACGCAAGCAACATCCCACTCAGGCGCATTGGAAGTGATGAGTCGGTGATGACCGCTTTTTGTACTAAAAACACAACTGCTGCTTAATAAATGTAAGTTAGAAAAATAATGTTTGATAACGTCGCTTTTGTAACCACAGGCAATGACAAAATCATCAAAGCCATAGTGAGCGTATATTTGCATGACATGCCAAAGAAGGGGGTTGCCACCTACTTCCACCATGGGCTTGGGTCGTAAATGGGTTTCTTCGCTTAAACGCGTGCCTAGTCCGCCTGCTAATAATACAACTTTCATATTACGTCCTTGTTCGAATGGCTTAGCCCCAGAGGAAACAAACGCCCAGGGTGATCATGATCAAACCAATTGTTTGGTGTGGGTGCACAGGCTCGTGGAAAAGCCAATGCGACAGCAATACTACACCAATATACCCCAAAGAAATAGATGGAAAAGCAATGCTCAGGGGTATCTGACGTAGGGCGCCCACATAGCAAACCAGGGAAATGGCATATAGGGTAATGCCAAAAAAGAGAAAGTTATTTTTTGTGAGTAATAATTTAATACTACTGAGTTCTAGATGGGTCGCAGCCACTTTAAGGCTTAACTGACCGAAGGTGCCCAGTAAAATAGAGACCATGAGGAGAGAAAGATAAATAAATGGAATACGTTGTGTCATGATTGAAGCCTATGAAGTTTTACTCATGATACGCCCATAGGAATCTTCAAAGCGTACAATGTCATCTTCACCAAGATACGTGCCCGATTGCACTTCAATGAGGTGCAAAGGTAATTTGCCGGGGTTTTCTAAGCGATGTTTGGTGCCGATGGGGATATAGGCGGATTCATTTTCCGACAAGAGTATGGTTTCCTCATCGCGGGTGACCATGGCCGTGCCAGAAACCACTACCCAATGTTCAGCGCGATGGTGATGCATTTGCAGTGATAGTTTTTCACCGGGTTTGACCATGATGCGTTTTACTTGAAAACGTTCGGAAACATCCAAGGCTTGGTACCAACCCCAGGGGCGATAAACACGGATATGGAATTTATGTTCTTCGCGACCTTCTTTACGCAGCTTTTCCACGATCTTTTTCGTATCTTGTACCCGGTCTTTGGGTGAAACCAAGACGGCATCGGGGGTAGCGACGATGACCATATCATCAACGCCTAATGCGGCTACCAACGGCCCTTCGCTGCGTAAATAGGATTGTCCTACATCTTCCGTGACCACATCACCGTGGGTGACGTTGCCCTTTTCATCTTTGTTACCGATGTCCCACAGGGATGTCCAGGCGCCCACATCATTCCAGCCTAAATCCACAGGTATCATGGCAGCTTTTTGGGTATGTTCCATGACGGCGTAATCAATGGAATCCGATGGGCAAGCCATAAATGCTTCTTCATCCAAACGAATAAAATCCATATCATGGATGCTGTTTTCTAGGGCTTGATGCATTTTTTGCATCATTTCAGGATGATGGGTTTCTAATTCTTTTAAATAATCCTCTGCAGCAAAGAGAAACATACCGCTATTCCAAGCGTAATCACCGCTGGCAAGGTATGCTTCGGCTTTAGCCTGTGGTGGCTTTTCAATAAATTGAGCGACACTGTAACATGTCTTATGATTAGGTAATGGGCTGCCCTGTTTAATATAGCCGTAACCTGTTTCAGGGCCGCTGGGTGTAATACCAAAAGTCAGCAAATGCCCTTGGCAAACGGCTTTGGTGCCTTGCATGATGGCTTCTTGTAGGGCTTCAGGTTTTGCAATGCTATGGTCCGCTGGCAAAATCAATAATTGCGATTGCGGATTTTCTTTTATCGCAACGAGAGCGGCAATGGCAGCCGCAGGTGCGGTATTGCGGCCAACGGGCTCTAGCAGGATGGCTTTGGGTGTGACATTAATTTTGCGTAGTTGTTCGGCCACAATAAAACGATGGTTGATGTTACACACAATAATAGGATTGGCGAAACCTTCTCCACTTGCGCGCAGGATGGTTTCTTGGAGTAAGGTTTTCTCCGAAGTAATGGGCAAGAATTGCTTTGGGTAATGTTCCCGCGACAGAGGCCATAGACGTGTGCCTGAACCGCCAGAAAGGATCACCGGAATTATCGATTGTTTGGCCATGGGGTCTTCCTCGTTTTTCTAGCTCGATCCCCACAAAGGCGGGAATAGTCTCCATCACGTCATTCCCGCGAAGGCGGGAATCCATAACTTAAGAAGCAAGATACTACCGAAAAAGCGGTGGGTAGGCAATGAATAAGAGTGCGCCCCTCACGTCATTACCTGCGCGCCCCTCACGTCATTACCTGCGCGCCCTTCACGTCATTACCTACGCGGCCCCCTCACGTCATTACCTGCGGCCCCCCTACGTCATTACCTGCCCGCCCTTCACGTCATTACCTGCGAAGGCAGGTAATCCATCTTCAATTAACTCCGGGTTGACTAAAAATAGCACACATTATATAATAGTCCCGGAATAACGACTAGATTACCCATAAGAACAGTAAC
>JAJFKN010000032.1 GCA_021773195.1 Gammaproteobacteria bacterium
AATAAAAATATCCGGTATCCAGCGCTGCTTAGATTGGGTCGCTGTATCCCGTATATTTTTCTTCTAAAAATTCCGGGATGACGTTAGGTGGCAGGAGATGGGTAGAGGTGTGGTTGAGTTTTTCAGTGTATTGTCTTAAGTTACATCGGAGAGGATAGTATCAGCGTTCACTTGCTTCATGCGCCGTTGCAGTTTTTTTAAACCTTTGTCTCTTTGTTTAATTTTGAATTCGTCATTAAGTAACATTGTAGCATGATTCAAATGATCGACATATTGTCCCAAGGTTTCCGAAGGCAAAAATTTCATTTTATAACCCAAATCCACCAAGCGGTAATGTAATTGTGCGCCTGTGGATTGCTCATGGGTGCCAAGAGAGAAATTCAAATTATGTTGTTTAAGAATATCAGTTTTGTACATGGCGCAATGGCTACGTAGAAATTGTTGCTGATTGACTTTGGGTGGTTTACCGCAACAGCTTCTAAAGGAATGGGACAGGCCTCTTTCCAGCTGTTTTAAGGTGCGCTTTACCAAGGGTTTAGATTCTAATTTCCACGAACCCACGGCGGCAAATGCCTCATCTTTTTCTATTTGGCGGATTAAAAAGTCCAACCATTGATCATGACGCACTAATGTATCTGTATGAATAGACAAAACATAAGGGGTTCTTACCTGGGCTAAGCCTAAATCCAACGCTTCAGCATGGGGTCGAGTGGGATTCTCAATATTTAATTGGGCGTCTGAACGCTCAATCAAGTCTATCCATGGCAGGCTGCGTAAGTATTTTAGAGAGTCATCTTGGGAATTATTATCAATGACAATAATTTTGGCTAGATTTTTAGGTGTATGTTTGCGGATAAGTTGTAGACACAATTGGGTGAGCTTTAGGGTTTTATAATTAGGGACTAAAATGGTAACCTTGGGCTGCGCCATGGAGGTGTCTCCGAAAGGAAAAATGTCATTGTATAGAATCCGTATCTAGGGTCAAGTTTGGATGAGAAAGTATGGAAATAATCCGTAAAATTGGGTTAAGCTCTTTCAGTATCAATTGGTTATGGGCATTTATCTTAGGTGCAACCATGGCGTGGCTTGCTAGTTGTAAGTCTACGCATATCAACAACGATGGCATCTTGTATCTACAAGTGGCCCAAGTTTACTTCCATTCTGGTTTAAAAGCCGCCATGGCAATTTATCCATGGCCATTTTACAGTATGCTCATTGCTTGGACACACAAAGTCACAGCCCTAAGTTTTTTACATTCCGCTTATCTCATTAATATTGTGTTGTATGGCAGCATCGCTGCTGTATTTACGCGCCTGCTCCGACAGTTGAATGCCACTCAGTGGATTGTTATTTTTGGAACATTACTTTTAGTCTTTGACCCCACACTTAATGTTTTTCGTGTCTTCTTAATACGGGGGCCTGGATATTGGTTTTTTTACTTATTATCCTTGAGTTTATTATTAAGTTATATTGAAATGCCTCGTTGGTGGCACGCCCCTCTATGGTTCTTGAGCCTGTTGATAGGTGGGTTATTTCGTGTAGAAGCATTTATCTTCATGCCCCTGATACCACTGGCCTTATTGTTGTGTAAGACACCTCAGGGCTATAGTAAGTTGGGGCTTTGTTTAAGATTTTATATGTTTCCTTTATTTGCCATGATATTGATGCTGTTTATTTGGTGGGGAATGGGGGGCGCCAGCGATAAAGATTTTGGGCGCTTTCAGCAGATTATATGGCAATTTCAACATGGTTACACCGCTCTTTTGGCGTCTGTTCGTCAAGCCAGTTTAACCATTAGTGAACATGTGCTTTCAATATTTGAAAAACGTCACGGTTTGTTATTCTTTGTGGGGGGCGTAATTGCTTTCTTACTTTACTACCTCATTATTACATTGAACTTTCTTAATATAGTTTTAATTTCTATAGCCCAAATAAAAGGCTCTATGAAAGCGGGCTATAATAAATTCCTTATTTGCTATAGTTATATTCTGACTAATGCCATGGTATTGACAGTGTTTATGTTGCAGCATTTGTTTACAGGCAAACGATTTTACGTGCCCTTATTGTTAGTCGCCCTTTTGTTTTCACCTTTTTCTTTGCCCCAGCTTTGGCAATGGTATAAAACGTCCAGTGTTCTTTGGCAGCGTGCCCTAGCACCTTTGGTGTTTTTGATACTAATCGTCTTTATCATCATGGATATTTTGTACTATCTCTAGAGCCTTTTGACGATTCTACGCTTCCGCTTAGCGTATTGTCAGAAAGCTCTGATTGATTTTTTAAATCAGTTTGTTAAAATTTTATTTTTAGAGTGTGAAACGGTATTGTGCTTAATAATTCTTGCGCACCCCAAACATTAGAGCAGATGACCAGTGATTTTCTTGATGTAATGTATGAAGAAAATCCATTTTCTCTTTATGCTAGAAAAATGCAGGTTAGTTTAGAGAACTGTCTGTCCAAAATTTACAGCACTCAAACTCTCGCCTGTTTCCAGCAGTTGGAAGAACAGGGTTTACCAAGGACCTACCTGGATAGTATTGCTATTGAGTATGCCCGAAACACACCCAATACTCGCATTCTTACCATGTATCCAAATGCGCAAGGCCATGATGATGCCATTAAAAAGATTATAAGTCGCTATGGTAAATTAGTTTATACCAAGCCGGTTATGCTAAATCGGCGTGGAGTATTCAACATTATGCGAGCATTCTACCGTCATCATATGTGGATTGGCCGTCGTGAAAACCGCTATTTAGGTTTAATGAAGGATACAAAGCGACGACATAAAAAAAATAGTCCGACGCGAGTTTATTTGGTGGAAATAGACAATGATGATATTTCAAGGCAAGTGAAAGAAGAAATACGCCAGATTTTTGGTGGCGGTAAAAGTTCTGTTCACATCAATGACCTTTATGCCGAAACTGTTGAGTTTGCTCGTATGTTTTTTAATGAAAATAGTATTCATTTCCTAAACCATTGTGAATTAAATAATGATAAGTATTTGCATGAATGTTTTGAACACTATAGAAAACATATATTAGCCCATGGTGTGGATCATTTTTCTTTGGTGAATGGGGCGGTTAAGGCATTTTATGGTCGTGGGAAGACTAAAACTTTACAGTATATTTGTCGCGACAATGTTCCAAAGCTCAATGCTGTTGAAGGTATTGAATATGTGTCAGGTACCGAGGAGCAACAAGCTAACCTTTATAACCCAGAAGCTTATTTCTTTTATGACGATGTGAAATTTTTGATATAATATTCATCAAAACATTTTTGGAATAGGGCCTGTAGGTTTTTATCTTCTTCCCAGCAACGCATGAAGCGTGCGATATCTTTGGCTTTGGCTCGTTTGAGACGATGCTTACAGCAATGGTGTCCCGTGGCATCTAAATCCAAAACCCAAGCTTTCCCGTCATGGATAATAAAATTAGTTGCCTTAGTATCACCATGGGTGACCCCTGCGCTGTGCATTTTGTTTAGAGTGCTCACAATGATTTTAGCCATGTTTTCTTTTTCTTCGATATCTATTTGCGGATTAAGAAAATAATCCGTGGCTAAGGTGCCTGGGATAAATTCATAGAGGTAATAAGAGTTTTTACGTAAGGGACCCCAGTGATTTTCAATCATGGCCATGGGGCGAGGTGTATCAACGCCAATCTGATTTAGTAAATGGGCGTAGCGCCAAGCACGCATACCACGAGTCATACGGCAACAACGTTTTATTGCATGCAAAATATTGTGGAGATTGTTGCGTTTAATCACAACATCAAATTCACCCATGGGAATATGTACAATGGTATTGGTTCTATCGGTTTTAAGTATATTATGCTCGGCCATCACAGAATCAGGCGAGTCTAATAACTCTTCCATTAGAGGGGTAAGATAGCGGCGGTTAACAAAGGTATGGCGATAAAAAGTTTTGTCGCAGCGAAAATTGTTGGATGGAAGCTGGGTATCCTTCATAAGGTTTCTCCATGTACTTCCTTATAGAGTGCGTCAGCTCGATTCTTAACGGCTTGCCAAAAAGTTTTGTCTTTCTGCAATGTGTCACGTAATGGCATGCCTGTGTAGTCTTTAATGAAGCGTATCAAGTCATTTTGCGTAAGAGGTGCGTCCATGACGGAAAATAACAAGCTGCCAATGTCTTTTACTAACCAGCGGAAAGGGACTTTATGTCGGCATTGGGCCCGATGAAGATCGATGAGATGCAAATTAATTTTGTCAGGATGAATAAATGGATCATCTTTTGTTAAATCTAATAATATATGACAAATATAAAAATCTCGGTGGTTGACGCCGCCTTGGTGAAGTTTCTTTGCTAGAAGGGCTACCTGCCGTATTAGCTTGTGCTTAAAGGTTAGTGATGGGTTATGTTGCTTCCAGGTTAATGCTAATTTTTCTAAAGAAATATGTTGGCCTAGATCAACGGTGATTAAAAAAGAATGTAAATTCGCGGGGCTAATGCCTTGGCAACCGTAGGCCACAGGAATCATAGTGGAAATATTTAATGCATGGACTCTTTGAATGGCATCCCATTCAGTTTTGGCGCTCACGATGGGGCGTCGCCCTTGAATAAGGTTGATTAGTAATTCCCAGTAACCAACACCACGGTGCTTTTTGATAAAAAAGGATTGGCCCTGCTGCATGATATGCACAGTGTCTCGATTTTGCGATTGATTGACGATATCGCCATTCAGCGCCATACAAGCCTTGAAGTCGTTTGGAAATAGCGATGAAAATTTTTCTGAAATGGTTAGCATGATGATTGCCTCTGATTAGCTAAGGCGCGCTTTATCATAACATCTAACGCGGAAGGAATGAATTGTTCCAAGTCCTGTGTGGCGGAATAAGCCTGCCCATTTTCTCCCATTTCATTTAACTTTAGATTGGATAGCATCATGTCTAAAGAGCTATTTAAATCCATTTGTTGAAATGGCATAGGGCAGACGATGCCAGCATTGGCTGTTTTAATGTGTTGGGCAAAACCGCAGTTGGCTGTGGTTAACACAGGTAAGCCGCAGGCCATAGCTTCCATAATGATCGTGCCTGTATTCTCCACAAGTGCTGGATGGATAAGCAAATCAGCTAAATGATAAAAATCCACCACATCATGACGTCCACCCGTAAAGATGACCTGGTCTCTGACTTTTAATTTTTTGGCCAGCCGGATGTATTTATATGGCTTATCTTGCCCAATAATGATGAGTCGGCAGTTTTTGGCGATCTCACTGGGTAAGCTGGCCAGGGCTTGAATGCTACGTCCCAGGCCTTTGGTCTTGAAGGCAGAGCTGACTTGTAAAATGACTTTGGTATGGCTGGGTATTTGAAATTCGTCTTTTAGTCTCGCCAGCTTTTCGCGCGTTGTAGGTTGATTGACTGAGTGATTGATACCGGCAGGCAATAATGTAAAGCGATTAGCATAGGCAGAATAACTGTAACGGTAATTCTCATAATCTCTCTGACTTAACAATAACAAATCGATAGACTGGTCGCTCAAGGTGCGTGCTTCCTGTTGTAGAAAATGCCGATAACGAGGCAGTAAACGGAACCACCAGGGTTTTTCTTGGCGAAAACGTTCAGCATAACAAGCATCACCTGCATAATAGAGATCCACCCCTGATATTTTAGTGAAGCCTACAATGCAATCATAAGAAGCGTGTTTAACGTAGTTATGCACAAATTTTTCAAGGCGCGCATTTTTTCTATGATTAGTAAAAGGTTCATGTTTAATAAAGTGGATGTGAATACCTTTGGGTGTCTTACCCTCCCACTGCCAAGTATAGATGTCCACCTCATGTCCTTGGTAGACAAGTGCTTTAGCAAAAGAAAGCATGGCCAGTTGGACACCGCCATAGGGGAAAAATTTATTGATAACAAAAGCAAATTTTAACTTAGGCCTGCTGATAATATCTGCTGGATAGCGAGGAAATGCGTGTTGTATTGCCCATGTCTCAATGACATCAACGGAGTAAGGCGCTAAATGATATAAATCTTCCCGCTGACTGTAATCTAAGGCATTCTCATGCCACTGAGGCATTTTATCTGACGTTAGCATGGTAAAAAGCAAACGATTTAGGGTTGTTTGTTGGAATGGGACAGGACAAATCAGCCCCCCATTTGCCCGCTCTACATGCATGGCATAACCACAATTTTCTGTGACTAAAACAGGTAAGCCACAGACTAGCGCTTCAATTAATACGTTCCCAGCACATTCGATACGTGCGGGATGGATTAATAGGTCTGCTAAGTAATAAAAGCTAGCTACATCGCTACGACTACCCGCAAAAATCACCTGGTTTTTTATGTTATGCTTTTTTGCTAACTTAACAAAAAGCTCTTTTTTATTTTCGCCTAGGATAATTAAATAGGTTTTTTCGCGTATTTCATCGGGTAAGGCTTGTAGTGCGAGTATTGAACGGTCGATACCTTTTCCCTTGAAGGCTGAACCCACCTGCAGTAGAATGAAAGCATGCTGAGGAATTTTCAATTCATTACGTAATGCCGTGAGCTTTTCATACTTAGGTTTTACAAATCGTTGTTCATCGATGCCTGGCGGTATTAAGTGGAAGCGTTCGGCTTGTGTCGCATAAGCTTTAATGTATTTATCTTTTTCAACATTAGACAGTGTAAGGAATTCCGTGGGGCTTTGGCTAGAGAATATAGCGTCTTCTTGTTTAAGTAGATGCCGATAGCGAGGTATAATACGATGCCAAAGGGTTTTATTTTCGGCAAATGTTTGAAAGTAGCAAAGATCAGCCGTAAAATAAATGTCAACGCCTGGTATCTTTAAAAAACCGACAATGCAATCATAATCTTGAGTTCTAAGTTTCTTGACTATTTTGGCTAATTTATTATTGCGGGCATGATTAGTCATAGGTGGGTAGGATAGGATGGTTACTTCAAGGCCATCTTCTTTTTGACCTAGCCATTCCCAGGTAAATATATGGACGCTATGGCCGCGACTTTTACATTCTTTAGCAATGCGCAGCATATCTCGTTGTTGACCACCAAAATCAAAATATTTTGCGATAACAAAAGCTAATTTCATGAGGTGCTCTCGTGGTTATTAAGTTGCTTTTGTAATGCTTGCCATACTTTCTCTGGTTGTAAGGTAGTGAAGCAAGCAGGCTGTTCTTGGCTGGATTGTGTATAAGTACACTCACGTTGCAGGCAAGGGCTGCAAACAAAGTCTGCGACTAAATGCTGTTGTCCAGGGCCAACGGTGCCTGTTAACTGCGAATTGGTGGGGCCATACAATGATAGTGTTGGGGTATGCAAAGCCGCGGCTAAGTGTCCTAAACCCGTATCCACGGCGACAACCGCCTTGGCATGGGCGATAATGCTTGCTAACTCAGATAGATTCATTTTTGGCAAGACTTCAGCATGGCCCGCGCAAGCAGCAATTTTTTCGGCGCGTTGTTGCTCTTTAGGGTTGCCCCAAGGTAGTTTGATCTTCATGCCTGTGGCATCAACTAATTTTGCCAATTGTTGCCAATAATTTTCCGGCCAGTGTTTTGTTGTCCAGGTGGTACCATGTAAAAAGACTACATAATCGCCATCACATTTTTTGACAAAGCGATCCTTATTAATGCCATAATCAATGTTTTCAGGCAGTATATAATCTAAAGCTTGGGCGAATAACTGTTTGTTACGGTAGACGGCTTGTTGGTTGCGTGAGACAGTGTATTGTTTTTGGTAAAAATGGCTGGCGAAGCTTTCACGGATAGAATCTTTATCCAAGCCAGCACGTGTGCCTTTAGCCATAAAAGTAAAAAGTGCAGATTTTGCCAAACCCTGTGCATCTAACACTAAATCGTAGCGTTCTGCACGCAAGGACCTAATAAACTTTATTACTTCCCCATTAAAAAGCGAACGTAACCAGGTGCGACGCCAACGTCGGTAAGCCACGGGAATGATTTTATCTACTAAGGGATGCCATTGAGGGATTTCCGTCATGGACTCTTCTATAACCCAGTGAAATCGGATGTCTGGTATTTGTTTTCCTGCATCGGTCAAGGCGGGTAAAGTATGGATAACATCACCCAGTGAAGAAGTTTTAATAATTAATACCCGCATATTAATGCCCTAATTCTGCCATGGCATCCAAAACCATTTGGGGTTTCAAATCTTTCAAGCATTTTAAATGATGCAGAGGACAAGTGCGCTGAAAACAAGGGCTGCATTCAATGCCAAGCCTTGTGACTCTCACTTCATCGTGTAGTGGTGGCGTGAATTTTGGGCTGCTTGAACCATATATTACGACCGTGGGACGTTGCATGGCGGCTGCAATATGCATGAGACCAGAATCATTGCTTACCACAATGCTTGCTGTAGCAATCAAGTCAATGGCTTCAGCTAAAGATGTTTTGCCCGTTAAGTCTACACAACGCTGTTGCGTTAAGCCTTGAATAGCTGCCGCTACGGGCTGATCTTTGGGGGAACCAAATAAATAAACGTCGTAGCCTTGAGCTAATTTTTCTTGGGCTACAACAGCATAGTATTCTTCGGGCCAGCGTTTTGCAGGACCAAATTCTGCGCCGGGACATAGTGCCAAAACGGGTTTGTCTCTTTGTAAACCGTATTTTTCTTGGGCTTTATGTATATTATCTTCGGTGACGCATAGTTTGGGTTTTGGGTAAGGTTTATTTAATGTTTCTTTTGCCGGGAGGCCCAAAGCCATAAAGCGTTCGATCATCAATGGGTACTGAGTTTTATCCAATTTTCGGACATCATTGAGCAAACCATAGCGTTGTTCACCCACCCAACCTGTGCGTAGGGGAATTTTTGCAAACCATGGGATGAGGGCGGATTTCCATGAATTGGGTAGCAATATGGCCTGGTCATAGTTGTCTTTGCGTAAACTTCTACCAATCTTCATCCGAGTCATGAGGCTGACTTCTTTGTGGCCAACTGGCAAAACCATGCCCTCACTCACCTCAGGCATGCGATCCAGGAGAGGTTGGCTCCAGCCCGGTGCTAAAACATGGATTTCACAGGCTGGGTCTTGTGTTTTCATACAAGTAAATAGGGTCTGCGCCATGACCATATCGCCTACCCAAGCTGGCCCAATAACTAATATTTTTTTAGGAGATGCCTGCATGATCGAGCCTTTTCTATGAGTTTTCTTTGCGTTTCACTAATGTAAACTCAGCTTCGCAATAAGGGCAAATGGCTTTACCAGTTTTTTCAATAGGTAAGAATACCTTGGGGTGAGCGTCCCACAGGCGCATGCTGGGTAGTGGGCAAGATAAGGGCAAATCCCCCTTGGTGATTTCGTAGCTGGCTTTGGTGGAGGCCCGTTGACCTTGGTCTTCTGCCATTTGGTATTTCCTCAATAATTCAATGAAAGATAGGCATTATAACCAATCGTGGCCCATATATATATGGCTTCATTGACTCAGAAATAGTCCATTGGTACTATGACTTGCCTCGTCGCCACAGGCTATCGGGGTATTTTAATAACGCTATAACCCATTATAGGGCACCATACCACACATAAGAGATGTTTCATGGATAACGTACATGCAAAAACCCTGCGCAAAGCTAAGCGAATTTTATGCCTTCTGCCTAAGCGTTTAGGCGATGCCCTTTTCAATACGCCCGCCTTCAAATTATTACAACAGCAATTACCAGAAGCAAAAATAGATGCCTTGTGCTTATCGACCATAGCTCAAGAAATGCTGCGTAATAATAGGATTTTCAGCCAGGTTCATTTAGCTACAAACGAAGAACAAGAACGTGAAATAGCCTCCAATTATGATATTGTCGTTGCTTTGCATCCTGCGGATTTCGCGCAATCACCTATTACTCGTCTAGGTATCCCCGCAATTCAATGCCCTTCTCGCCCTTTAGGTGTGACCCCCGCGGAGCATTACTTGCAATTCGTTCAATCCTTAGTCGGTGGAGAAGCCGATGCCGATATAAGTTGTTATGACTTGTTACCCTGTGATGAAGAAAGAGAAAAAGTTCGTCGAATCTTGTTAGAAAAAGGAGTAAAGCCGGGCGAGCATACGCTTATCGGTATCCACTTAGGCGCTCACGGTGTGGCGAAGCGAAGTTTATTAAAATTTTGGCGCAGTGGTGTTCATTGGAAAGTGTGGCCATTTAAAAAATTTGTGGCTATGGCTCGTGAATTAGCGAAAGAAAATTCCAATATTCGTTTTATCTTGACGGGGACTAAATTTGAAAAGACATTAGGCAAAAAATTTGCTGCTAAGGTAAAGCCTTGTATCAATCTTATTGGTGAACTGTCGATTTTGGAGTTGGCCGCATTAATGCGGGAATTGGATTTATACATTGCTTCTGATACAGGCCCTTTGCATGTGGCTTGTTCAGCTGAGATTAATGTCTTGGGATTGTATAGTGATTTTGGTGTTGAAACGGGAACCACGCCTTATCCTGCTAAGGCGCAACATCAATTGATTCAATCAACCAACGTGCACGATATCCCGGTGAAGAAAGTCGTACGCATGGCGGCAAAAATGTTGGGCATGGAAATGTCCACTATGGGTTAAGTGTATGGATATCACAGTTATTACAGTTACCTACAATAGCGAAAAAGAAATTGATGATTGTGCTCGCTCTCTTTTATCCCAGCAAGATGTGAATTTTGAATGGCTGGTGGTGGATAATGCCAGCCAAGATAACACCTTGGAAAATCTAGCTAGCTACGATTGCCAATTAATAAAAAGCCGTGAGAATTTGGGTTTTGGTAAAGCCAATAATTTAGCGGCAAAAAAGGCTAAAGGACGTTATATCTACTTACTAAATCCCGATGCACAATTGCAAGGGGATGATGCCTTAGCGCAGTTATTAAAATATGCACGGACCAATCCTGATTTAGGTGCCATAGGCACACGTGTGGTGCGTGGTGATGGGCGTAAAGATTCTGTGCCGTCGGCTTATTATCCCGGGGCCAAAGGCGACCATAGCATGTTCGAACAGTTGCCCGGAGATATTGCGTGGGTCATTGGAGCAAGCATGTTGCTCCCTCGAGAAATCTTTCAAACGATTCAAGGCTTTGATGAAGATTTCTTTTTATATGGGGAAGAAACGGATTTATGTTTGCGTTTACGCAAAGCGGGTCATGGCATTGGTTACTGTGATAATGTGGTAGTCAATCACATCCAAGGGGCCAGTGAGTGTTGTTCTGACGTGTACTCGTTGTGGGAACGCAAAGAAAAAGGCTTGCATTTGTTTTGGCATAAGCATTTTTTGCCTGAGAAAAATAGAGCATTAATCAAAGAAAGAATGCATCAAGCAAGAAGACGCCGATTTAGTCACCGCCTTAAAGGATTGGTTTGCAAAAGGAGCCGTGAAAAAGCCGAGCGCTATAGAGCCGTGTATGACGTTTGCCAAGAAGACTGGAAGCGCATGTAATGAATCTGATGAAGATATTAGATTGAAGTTCAAAAAGGTATTATTTCTGTTTAAACCGTTCCATAGTGTCTTGTAAAATTTTATTATTTGGGTTGCTTTTTCGAGCCTTTCTCCAAATGTTTTTGGCTTCCATTTTATTATTGGTTACCCAAAGTAACTCCCCATAATGAGCCGCGATTTCAGGGTTTTTAGGATCGAAATGATAGGCTTTTTTCAGGTAACTCAAAGAGGATTCTTTATTTCCCATTTGGTACTGCATCCATCCCATAGTGTCCAAAACAGCGGGGTTTTCTGGGTCTAATGCGATGGCTTTGTTAATGTATTTCAGAGCTTCTTCGTAATTTCCATCATAAATATAAAGCACATAAGCCATGGCATTTAATGCTCTCACATCATTGGGCATTTCGGCCAATACTTGTTGTAAGTCGGCTTTCACCCGTGCGTAATCTTGTAGTTGTTCTGCGATAACGGCACGCGCTAATAATAGTTCTTTGTCGTTGGGCAGAATACGCAAAGCATTATTTATTACATCTAAGGCCAGAGCATATTCGCTAGACTTATACAGTATTTCTGCTTCTGTTAATTGCAATTCTTTGAAGTCAATCAATGTCTTGATGGGAATGGCTTGAAGAGTATTCCTGGCTTGCTGAACTTCCCCCATTTTTGCCATTAATTCTGCAGCATGAATGTGTGATTCCAAAAAATATCGTCCTTGAGTTACGCTGAGATACCACATGATGGCTTGTTGTGTTTTATTTTCATTTTCGGCGATAACAGCGAGAAGGTAACGTGCTGTATGGCTATGTGTTGGGTCAATAATGACTTTGCGCAGATAATTTTTCGCCATAGTGAGATGACCTTCTTTTAACGCGATTTTAGCTAAGTCAATTTGTGCCATTGCACGATAGTGAGGAATGAGTAAGAGGCGGTTAAATTGTTTTTTTGCAGCAGAGTATTGCTTTAAGTCCACTAATATTTGCGCGTAGAACATGCGTAGCTCATGATTGTCACTCTGTTGTGCCATACTATTTTGAATAAATTTCAGAGCTTGGGCGCTTTTGCCCAGGGAAAGCAGAGCTTGTGTGCGTATAGCAATGGCTTTTAACCAGTAAGGCTGGGTTTGCAATGCTTCGTCACTGGCTTCAATGGCTGCCTTATAATTCATCAAAATTAATTCGTTGGCAGCAATGATTAGCCATAATCGAGCATTATTCTTATGCTTACTTAAGAAAGATTGTAACTGTTTTAGAAATTCTTTGCGTTGCTCTTTTGTAAAAGGCTGGCTGGAAATGATTAACAAAGAACGAGTTGCTTCTTCTGATTTTGGCCAAGTTACCAGACGTCGCACATAAGGTTCGCTGGAGGATCCTTTGCGCAATAATAATTCGGCAGCGAGGCGTTGTGCAGGGATACTCATGGGTGATTGATTAGCCCAAAACACAGCAGCTTTTGTGGCGGCTTCAATATTGTTGATGGTTAGGGCGATTTGCACGGCACGTTTTGCGGCTTGAGGATCATTGGGTGCTAATTTCAAATACATCCTTAAAGCTTTACGGTAATCTTTTTTGTTAAGGGTTAGCTCAGCAGCGATGGAGTCCGATAGTGGTGCCGATTGAAAATTCGCTTCACCATTGGCTTGTAAATCCAACAGCATGGCCGTGGGTTGTGCTTGATAGCGGTTGGAGGGTTTTGCAGGATTAGGGTCGTAAGGTGCTGATAAAGCCGTAAAGGGTAGGCTAAGGCTAAGGGTAACTATTGATAATATAATAGTTTTTTTCATATCTAATCATAATATAAGGGTATTGTTTAAGTATTGCACATATGTTGGCGTATTCCAGGGGAAAGTCAATTTACTGACGGTATAGTAAAATAGAAAAAATGCGGTGTTTAAAGGGAATCTGCGCTATCATTCCACTGATCTAGGGCAAATAAAGCCAAACAAGGCCATTAAACCATTGAATGTTTAGTCAACTTCTATACAATCAGTGGCCTATAGAAAGAGAGAGTCATGACCCTATTAGCAGTAGGCTTAAATCACCAAACCGCTTCACTTTCATTGAGAGAGAAATTAGCGCTGTCCGCGGATCGTGTGCCGACTTTATTGCGTCAAATGGTGACTCAGGGTGAAGCTCAAGAAGTGGTTATTTTGTCTACCTGTAATCGCACGGAAATTTATGGTCATCAGGTGGATTTACCCCACTTAGTGTCATCTCTCGCGCGTATTCCAGACTATCCTTCCCATGAAATTGAATCAGCCCTCTATCGTCATCATAATGGTCATGCTGTACGTCATATTATGCGCGTTGCCAGTGGTTTGGATTCTATGGCCTTGGGTGAGTCACAAATTTTTGGGCAAATGAAACAAGCTGTGGCTTTAGCCCAAGAAACAGGCACTTTGGGCAGTCACCTGCAACATCTCTTTCAGCGGGTTTATGCCGCCACCAAAGAAGTGCGTACAGAAACAGCCATTGGTGAAAATCCCATTTCTTTGACCCACACGGCCGTTTCCATGGCGAAACATATTTTTAATGATTTTAGTAAACGTACGGCATTACTGATTGGTGCTGGGGAAACCATTCAATTAGCAGCCCGCTATCTTAAAGATCACGGCGTGCAACAATTGATTATAGCGAACCGTTCTGTGGAAAAAGCCTACCAGTTAGGCAAAGAATGGGATGCCGTGACTATTTCACTAGCAGATATTCCTGCCTATTTAGCGAAAGCGGATATTATTATATCTGCCACGGGCAGTGATTTACCTCTCTTGGGTAAAGGTGCTGTGGAGCGTGCGCTTAAGCAACGTAAGCGGCGTCCAATGTATATGGTGGATTTAGCGGTTCCTCGTGATATTGAACCTGAAGTGGGCAATATGCCTGATGTATATCTCTATAACATTGACCATTTACAATCTTTTGTGGAAGAAGCTAAACAAAAACGCCAACAGGCTGCAAAACAAGCGGAAGATTTAATTGCCATGCGTGTGGATACCTATTTGCGAGAAATTCAAGCCTTGGCAGCCATGGATTTAGTGCGTGAATTTCGTCAAGGCATGGATGCAGTCAAAGAAAAAGAATTAGTAAGAGCGCAACAAATGTTGGCCAAAGGCCAGGACCCAGAACAGGTGCTTAAGGCACTGGCTAATAGTTTAACCAACAAGTTTACTCATCAGCCCAGCGTGGCATTGAAAGAAGCCGGCTATACCGGCGACCACCAATTACTCCAAATGGCAAAATCCCTATTAGGTTTGCCTGAAGATTAAGCAGGCTCTTTTTCCGTTACTGTGCCTTCTGGTTGGTTTAAGCGTTGGAAAATTTCTTCACGGTGTACTGGAACGGATTTGGGCGCTTTAATACCAATACGAATCTGGTTGCCTTTGACGCCTAGAATGGTAGCGGTGATCTGTGCATCATCGCCGATGGACAGTGATTCACCAATCCGTCTAGTTAATATGAGCATGCTCTTCTCCCTGTTAGTTCTATTCTTCCCTACTCTGAAGGTCTATTTATTGGGGCAGCCGGCCGCTCAAGACAATCAGAATGGCCATTGTGCAATTAGTGAATTATAAATTCAAGAGAAAATGGCCAAGAGCGAGCAAATTTTTGTATACTACCTGACATGAAGCAAACTATTTACAATAAGCTATTGGTTCTTAAAGAGCGTCACGAAGAATTGAGTGCCCTCTTGAGTGAACCGGAAGTTGTCAATGATCAATCGCGTTTTCGTGAATTATCGCGGGAATACGCGCATCTTAGTGAAATAGTAAGTTGTTTTACTCAATATCAAGATGCACAAGAGGCCTTAGAAGATAACGAATCACTAGCCCAGGACAGTGATCCGGAGATTCGTCAAATGGCACAGGAAGAAATACAAACAGCTAAAACTCTATTGGCGGATTTAGAACATCGGTTACAAATTTTACTATTACCTCAAGATCCCAATGATGCGCGCAATGTATTTTTAGAAATTCGTGCGGGGACGGGGGGCGATGAAGCCGCTTTATTTGCTGGAGATTTGGCGCGCATGTATCAGCGTTATGGTGAATCTCAACATTGGCAAGTGGAGATCCTCAGTGCTAATTTGGGTGAACATGGTGGCTACAAAGAAATTATTATAAAGCTATCGGGCCAGAGTGTATTTTCCCATTTGAAATTTGAATCTGGGGCTCATCGTGTGCAGCGAGTGCCGGCTACGGAATCTCAAGGGCGAGTGCATACCTCAGCTTGTACCGTGGCGGTGTTACCCGAAGTGGACGAAGTGGATAACATTGACATTAACCCCAGCGATTTACGCGTTGATACTTTTCGTGCCTCGGGGGCAGGTGGCCAGCACGTGAATAAAACCGATTCCGCCATTCGCATTACTCATTTACCCACGGGTGTGGTTGTGGAGTGTCAAGATGAACGTTCGCAACATAAAAATAGAGCCCGCGCCATGTCGCTTTTGAGTGCGAGATTATTGGCCCAAGAGCAACAAAAACAACAACAGGCCATGGCGGCTACGCGTAAATCCTTAGTGGGTAGTGGCGATCGCTCGGAGCGTATTCGTACTTACAATTTCCCCCAGGGGCGGTTAACGGACCATCGCATTAATTTAACCCTCTACAAATTGGATGAAATTATGGAAGGCGCGCTCTCTCAAGTAGTGGGGCCTTTAATCAGCGAACATCAAGCGGAATTGTTAACTAATCTGGGCGATGATGAATCTTGAAAATAGCAGAAGTGATTTTTCAAGGGGCCCACAGCTTGGCTCAATCGAAAACCCCAACCTTGGACTGCGAACTCTTATTGGCCTTTGCCTTAGGCAAACCTCGCAGCTATCTTTATGCTTGGCCTGATCATGCAGTAGATGCCAAGAGCCAAGAAATCTTTCAACAATTATTAAATCGTCGTAAGCAGGGTGAGCCCATAGCGTATATTTTGGGTGAAAAAGAATTTTGGTCTCTTACTTTTAAAGTCACCCCTGATACATTAATCCCACGCCCAGAAACGGAATGCCTAGTGGAACAAGTCTTGGAGCATTTATCTCAAGAAGTCCCTATACAGGTGGCTGACATTGGTACGGGAAGTGGTGCCATCGCAATTAGTTTAGCTAAGGAGCGTCCCCACTGGCAAATTCATGCCACGGATATTTCAGCCAAAGCCTTAGCTATTGCCCGCAGCAATGCTGAGAATTTGGGGATTAAAAATATTCAATTTCATTTAGGATCATTTTGTGAGCCTCTACCCCATGGTCACTTTTCTGCATTGATTAGTAATCCGCCTTATGTGGCAGACGATGATGAGGATTTGGAAGCTTCTTGCCGGGATTATGAACCCAAGAATGCTTTAATCTCCCCAGAAAATGGCTTGCAGCATATAAGAATACTTTGTGAGCAAGCACCTAACTACTTAAATAATAATGGTCTTTTAGTCTTGGAACATGGTAGCTATCAAGCTAGACAAGTAGCAGAACTGATGCAACAATGGGGCTTCAAGGACATAGAAAGCTACTTGGATTGTGCCGGCCTAGCGCGAGTGTGTTTGTCCCACAAACCAGGCTAAAATCAAACCATTTCTGACAGCCATGGGTGGTCGCAAATAAACCTGTAACTGACTGATTTTCCTAATAAACTGAGTAAGACCCTAGTTTTTTTTGCGACAAATGCTATTTCTACTGTCTAAACTACATGGAGCATTGCAGTTATTGGTCTTTTTCGGTATAAATGCCGCCTTATCTATGTCCCTTTCGCTGGATGAATCCAGTTGATTAATATTTTATTTGGAGGTGTTACACATGGTAGCCACCGCATCAACCGGTCCAATGGACTTTAAGCCCTACAAAGAAAAGAAGGGCGAAGAATATATGAATGAAACTCAAAGTGAGCATTTCAAAACTATTCTTTTAGCTTGGAAGCGTGAGTTAATGGAAGAAGTGGATCGCACTGTTTCACATATGAAAGATGACGCGGCCAATTTCCCTGACCCGAATGACCGCGCTACGCAAGAAGAGGAATTCAGTTTAGAGTTACGCGCTCGAGATCGTGAGCGTAAACTACTAAAGAAAATTGAAGAAGCGTTGAATCGCATTAAGCAAGAAGATTATGGTTATTGTGAGGGTTGTGGCGTGGAAATCGGTATTCGCCGTTTAGAAGCCAGGCCTACAGCAACTTTATGCATCGATTGTAAAACTATTGATGAAATTAAAGAAAAGCAAACCACCATGTAGTCCTTAAAATAGATTTCACCATGCTGACTCTTGTCAGCATGGTGCATCTCATTGGATATAACCATGAAATACGATCAAATTCTCAAAGAAGCCACTTTGCTCAAACGTTACAAACGTTTTTTAGCTGATGTTTCCCTTGACGATGGTAATACCTTAACAATTTATTGCCCTAATACGGGCTCCATGATGAATTGTAATGTCCTGGGTAGTCGGGTTTGGTATTCTGAAATTCAAGATAGTGGGCGCAAATACCCTCACACCTGGGAATTGGTGGAAGTGGATGGCGGTCATCTTGTGGGGATCCACACGGGACGCAGTAATCATCTAGTGCGCGAAGCTATTGAGTCTGGTGTGATAAAAGAATTGCAGGGTTATGACAGTATTCGTGGTGAAGTGCGTTATGGCAATCAAAACAGTCGCATCGACTTTTTATTGGAAAAGAATGATGAACGTTGTTATGTGGAAGTGAAAAATGTCACCCTAGGTGAAGCCGATGGTAAAGGGTATTTCCCCGATGCGGTGACCACGCGGGGAGCTAAGCATTTACAAGAATTAATGGATATGATTCAAGAAGGTCATCGTGCTGTGTTGTGTTATTGTGTGCAACATACGGGGATCAAAGAAGTACGCCCCGCTGTTCATATCGATAAAGATTATACGCAACTATTGCAAGAAGCCCATAAAAAGGGCCTAGAAATTCTAGCCTATAGTGCACATATTACGCCTCAAGAAGTCACACTTCAAAAAGCCATTCCTGTGGTTATTTAACGCTTTTGAATTTTGCGCAGCAAAATATTCGGGGTCTACTAAGCATAGTGCCAACCAATGGCGCACCTCCGTTTTCAAACCCGCTGTGAATACATCCTTGTCCGCTCGTTGTGCAGCATCTCTGTTGCACACAGTTTGAAAAAGTGGGACCCTCGGTTGCCACTGGTGCTAAGCTTAAAGATGAGAAAAAACTCATTTATTTAAGCGAAAAGATAGCGTCTAGGGCTTGATTCACATCGGGATGTTGGAAGTGAAAACCTAAAGACTCTAAGCGAGTGGGTTTTATATGTTGCCCCTTTAATAATAATTCATCTGCCATTTGGCCGTAAAAGAATTTCAGACTGAAACTGGGTGTCCAAAAGAAGCTAGGTCGTTTCATGGCTTTGCCTAGGGCTTTAGCAAAATCCCGTTGTTGCAAGCATTGAGGTGAAACCAAGTTTATGGGACCACTTAAGTCTTTTTGCTTAAGAATAAAATCAATGGCTCGGATAACATCGAGCATGCTGACCCAGCTAAAGGCTTGATGGCCCGATCCTAAAGGCCCACCTAGACCGAAGTAAAAAGGCACTTTTAATTTCTTCAACACTCCGCCGGGCCCTAAAATAACCGCAAAGCGCAAATTAACTACGCGCAACCCTCGTTCGGCCCCATCGTGAGTGGCCACTTCCCAGGCACGAGCCACCTTAGAAACAAAATCGGGGGCATCATTAAAATTAACTTTAGTGTTTTCATCGAGAGCTGGGGGTAAGCCTTTTTTTACAGTTTCTTGTAATCCATAAATGCCGATGGCGCTGGCATTTAATAGTGGTGGGGCTTCATCACCTAAAAGCGTCATGATCCTAACCACGGTTTCTGTGGTGTTGAGTCGACTTTCCATGATTTGCCGTTTGCGTAAATTTTTCCAGGGTTTTTCCCCAATATTGGCGCCGGCTAAATTTACCACCACATCGGATTCCCGACATTCTTCTAGGCCTTTGCTAATGAAGTTTTGCCAATCCATCGCTGTGACCTTTTCGCCAAATATCATGCGTATGGTGCTTTTTCGTCGCCCTACGATGGTGACTTCATAGCCCTGTTGTAGCCAGTGGTGCGCTAAATGTTGGCCCACAAATCCTGTGCCGCCGATGATGATTCGTTTCATAAAAATTGTCCCATTGTCCTTTTATTAAAATGTTTGGTTCCTGGTGTTCCAGAGTGGATATACGCTTCTAGCGGATATCCACGGGTATTATCAATGTCGTACCTCCGATCCCATTTTTCCAAACACGCCGTTAATACATCCCTGTAGGCTCGGATGCGGCATCCCTGCCGTATACGGTTTGTAAAAATGGGATCCTCGGTTGACATTGATTGTTTGCGTTCAACTTAATCACAACCTACTACCAACCTCCTGTAACACTGTATCAAAAGCCTCTAAAGTTTTATCCAAAATTTCTTGGTTATGTTGATTAGATATAAATCCTGCCTCGAAAGCCGATGGTGCGAAATACACGCCTTCTTTTAGCATGCCTTTATAGAAGGCTTTAAATAAGTCTTGGTTAGCATTTTTCACCTGTTCAAAATGAGTAATCTCATCTTCATCACTGAAGAACATACCGAACATGGAGCCTGCTTGGTTATAAGTAAAGGGCACCTGGTGTTTGTCGGCAATTTCTTGCATGTTGCTTAAAAGGTAACTGGTGCATTCTTCGAGGTTTTCATAAAAGTCTTCTTCTTCGAAGATGCATTGCAAAGTGGTTAACCCCGCGGCCATAGCTACGGGGTTGCCCGATAGGGTGCCCGCTTGATAGACCGGTCCTGTGGGTGCTAGTTGCTGCATCAGTTCTGTCTTTCCGCCTAGGGCGCCTACGGGCATGCCACCGCCAATTATTTTTCCAAGGGTGGTTAAATCGGGTATGACGTTATAGCGTTGTTGTGCCGTGCCAGGACTCATACGAAAGCCTGACATGACTTCATCCATGATGAATATCGCTTGGTGTTTATCACACAGCGCGCGCAATCCCGGTAAAAAATCAGCTGTGGGTGGGATGCAATTCATATTGCCGGCAACGCCTTCTACAATAATTGCAGCGATGTCATGGGGGTATTCTTCAAATAGGGCTGCTACGGAGCTTAAATCATTGTAGGTGGCTACCAAAGTATCTTCGGTGACATGTGCCGGCACTCCAGCAGAGCTGGGTTGTCCCATGGTTAATTGGCCTGAGCCGCCTTTCACCAGTAAGGCATCACTGTGCCCATGGTATCCACCATCAAATTTAATAAATTTATTACGCCCCGTTTTGCCGCGAGCTAATCGAATGGCGGTCATGGTGGCTTCGGTTCCTGAGTTCACCATGCGTACCTGTTGCAGAGAAGGAATATGCTGGCAAAGAAATTCGGCCATAGTGACTTCAATTTCCGTACAAGCACCAAAGCTTAACCCGTTATTGGCGACAGTTTTAAAGGCTTCTAAAACTTTGGGATGGGCGTGCCCCAGAATCAGTGGTCCCCAAGAACCCACATAATCGATGTAACGCTTGCCATCCACATCAAAAAGATAGGCACCTTCACCGCGGGCAAAAAACAGCGGATCGCAATCCACACTGTTAAAAGATCGAACGGGAGAATTGACTCCGCCGGGCATGCAAATTTTAGCTCTTTTACTGAGGGTCACGGATTGATTCATTAGGGTCTCCATAATGGGGCTGCCACATTATATCGAGTCAAGCATCCAAAGTGCACCCTTTATGATATAATCTCGCCTTTGAACAATAGCAGACCAATTATGACTAATTTTCAAACTTTTGTGTCCCACAATCTGATATGGGTGGGGCTTTTCGTCGTGGTGCTAGCCGCGTTGATTTTTAATGAACTGCGTGGTCGAGCCGGTGGTTTGAAACCCTTGGATCCACAACAAGCCACTCATTTAATCAACCGTGAGAATGCGTTGATTTTGGATATTCGCGATGTTGGGAGTTTCCAGCAAGGCCATATCGCTAATGCCCATAATATCCCCAAGGGTGATACCTCTAAAAAGGCTAAGAAGCTTAATCGCTACAAAGATAAGCCGGTTTTGTTAGTGGATAGGACGGGACAGCAAGTGAGTAAGGTGGCTAATGACTTGAAAAAACAAGGATTTTCTCAGCTGGCCTACCTGAAGGGAGGGATAAGTGCTTGGCAAGGAGCAAGTTTTCCTTTAGTTAAGGGCAAATAAGCCGAAAACCTATTGCAGCCTGTATTTGGGAGTAGAAAGTGTCGAAGATTGAGATATATAGTAAACCAACCTGCCCCTATTGTGTGCGGGCTTTAAACCTGTTAGAAAAGAAGGGCTTGGCTTATAGCGAGATTAACCTTTTGGACGAGCCGCAACGCCATCAGGAAATGTTGGATCGCGCTGAAGGCCGCCATACGGTCCCGCAAATTTTTATCGACGGTAAAGGCGTTGGTGGTTGCGATGAGTTGTTTGCCTTGGATGCATCGGGGCAATTGGATAAATTATTGAAATGTACGCAGTAGTTATTTAGGTAACGAGATTGAAAGAGGAGCTCTAAATCATGGCAAAGAAAGACAAACAGGATAGGCAGGACAAGCAAGCGGAAGAAGTGAAAGCGGGTGCTGAAGGCGACCGTCCTGAATTTATCATCCAACGCTTGTACGTGAAAGATATTTCCTATGAAGCGCCTAAGACACCAGCCATCTTTAAAGATGAATGGAAACCTGAGGTGAGCTTGGATTTGCAAACCAACAGTTCTGTGGTGGAAAGCAATGTTCATGAAGTTGTTTTACACTTAACTGTGACTGTAAAAATGGCGGATCAAACGGCATTTTTGGTGGAAGTGAAACAAGCGGGTATTTTCACCATTAAAGGCATTGAAGGGGACCAATTGAAACATACCCTCGGCAGTTATTGCCCTGGTGTGATTTTCCCTTACGCTCGGGAAACGGTTTCCGATGTGGTCATACGCGGTGGATTCCCCCAATTGAATTTAGCCCCCATCAACTTTGATGCGCTATATAATCAATACATGCAACAACAAGCTGAGCAAGAGGCCAAGAAAGGCGGCGACCAAGAAGAAGTCCGTCACTAGTAGGGAATACTATGCATGACACAATGGCCGTACTCGGGGCTGGTTCCTGGGGTACGGCACTTGCTATTCATCTTGCCAAAACTGGCCAACCCATTAATCTATGGGGTTGGCGCGCCGATGAATTATCTGAAATGGCAACCAAGGGCGAAAATAATGTTTATTTGCCTGGTATCCCCTTCCCTGAATCCATCAGGTTACAGCCTAATTTATCTACAGCCCTTGCAGGGGTGAAAGATATCATGGTGGCTGTACCCAGTGTGGGTTTTGCCAGTACCTTGCAACAGGTCAAAGCTTTAGGGGATGCACCGCGACGCATTCTCTGGGTAACCAAAGGATTGGATCCTAAAAAACATTGTTTATTGCATCAAATAGTTCAAGAAACCTTTGGCAAAGACATTCCTATGGCGGTTTTATCGGGCCCCTCTTTTGCCAAAGAAGTAGCTATGGGTTTACCAACGGCCATTACCTTAGCCAGTCACGATGAAGCCTTTACGGCGGATTTAGTGTCTCGCTTTCACCATGATTTATTTCGCGTTTATACCTGTGATGATTTAGTGGGTGTGCAATTAGGTAGTGCGATAAAGAATGTAATCGCTGTGGCTGCGGGTATCAGCGATGGCTTAGGCTTTGGTGCCAATGCACGCTCTGCCATTATTACCCGGGGTTTGGCCGAGATGGTGCGTTTGGGTTTAGCCTTAGGTGGTAAGCCACAAACTTTTATGGGCCTAGCGGGCATGGGCGATTTAGTGTTAACTTGTACCGACGACCAATCGCGCAACCGCCGTTTTGGTTTGCAATTGGGACAGGGGAAAAATGCACAACAAGCCATCGATGACATTGGTCAGGTGGTAGAATCCGCTGATAATGCATTACTGGTGCTGCAATTAGCGCGGGATAATAACATTGATATGCCCATCACCCATGACGTTTGCCGTGTTATTGGGGGGGAAATATCAGCGCGGGATGCTGTAGTGTCTTTGATGTCGCGGGCGCCTAAGGGCGAATGACATTTCTACTATGTCGGCCATATCTTGTAGACTTGCTGTGTTTCGCTGCTCATTTACTTCCATGTAAACTGCGCTGCGATACTCACAAATCAAGAACTTATATCTTGACCTAGCAAAATGGCAACAGACCCTTAATTCTTATTCTATTTGAAATCTAACTGTCGCCAGGCTTCGTAGAGAATGATGGCTACGGAATTGGAGAGATTTAAACTGCGGCTGTTAGATACCATGGGGATTCGAATCACTTGCTCGGGGGGCAAGGATTGCAGAATCTCTCTCGGTAAGCCACGGGTCTCTGGCCCGAAGAGCAAACAATCACCCGCTTGATAAGTCACGTCAGCATAATTAGCTGTACCCTTGGTGGAGCAAGCAAAAATGCGTTGGTTTGCCATGCCGCTGGTGAACGTCGCATAATTCTTATGTTCTGTTACTGTAGCTAATGCTTTATAATCCAATCCTGCACGGCGGAGTTTTTTATCGTCCATTCTAAAGCCCAAGGGATGAATTAAATGCAAGCGCGAGCCGCTGTTGGCGCATAAGCGGATGATATTACCCGTATTAGGCGGGATTTCTGGTTCGTAAAGTGCAATCTGTAACATAGCATTATCATACCCTGCTAGGTAAGCTTTGACAAAGGCTTGTTAACCCCTTAGAGTGCAGACACACGGATAGGGACGTCTGTATATAATAAGATTACCTCCCTACCATACCTTAAAAATGAGACCATCTTGGATGCATGTAATGCATTCCAGGATCTCGTAAAGAATAAAGAGAGTTGGCTTATGCTAAGAAATACAGAAGAACAAGACATCGATCAACTGATTGAAGCTGTTAGCCAAGGAAAATCGACGTCAACAGAACTGGACTTTTCAGAAAAGGTTATCGACGTGCCTGATCAAGAACGACTAGTTAGTGAGCTTATCTACAATCAACAGATAATCAGCCTAAGTTTTAGTCGTCAAACTCTGGGTGGGGGCCTCTTCGATCTTTTACAGAGAATGTTAGGGAAAAATGAGACTTTAACCACACTTAATTTAAGTCGTACTAGAATGACCAGAAAACAATGGCAATCATTATTAACAGGCCTTAAAAAGAATCACACTCTAACGACCTTGAATGTATCTCATAATCCAGATTTAGTTGTGACAGAAGCAATGTTGCAGGATCTTTTTCATGTCAATCGCAGGAGTGCATTGCGAACTATTAATTTAGAAGGCACGGCCTCAACAGGCGTGCAACGAATCTATAGTGCGCTTCAAGCCTTTCATAAAGGTGTTCCGCAAGCCTACGGCGGGAAATCCATGGCATTGTTCGGAGGGGCATCTCCTTCCACAGAATCTGATGATGTTCAATCCCATCATATCATTGTAAGTGTTGATGTTGTCACTAAGAGGCTACAGGCAAATGAGGAAGATTTAATGGCGCTGGACCTCTCCGGCCGAGACCTCACTAATGAAGAAGTCTGCGCTATTGCAGAAACCTTGAAAACCAATACCCATTTAAAACGTTTAAATTTAAGCAATAATAGTTTTGGATTATTAGGTATCAGAGCGCTGATTGAAGCGCTTAAAGAAAACACTATCCTAGAAGCTATTTCCATAAAAAACACAACAGCCTTGGATCTGATGACCTGCCGTCGTGTCCTTAAGATGCCAGATGCTAGTGTCCCAGAGGAACTAAGGAATGCTTGGTCGGTGCTCGAAGACAGCGGCCTGGCTTTGTTGGAGGCTAATCACACCCTGCAAGTTTTTTATATGGATGTAGATGAAGAGATAAAAATCTTATTAGGCGCAATAGAAGGCAAACTGGCTGAGCGAAGTGGTGCCATTGATCTTAAAGCTTACTTTAGCGACCCTGATTTATGGCCTGTTAAAAAGCAGAATTCAGACGATAATAATGGTTGCCGGATTTGTTAATACTTTATGACTGTTGTACTTCTGATGAGGGTTGTTTTTGGTACAACCAAGAAAACAAATCGGGTAATTCTTGCCAGTAAAGATTCAGTGGAGGGAGGTCAGACAATTGATGGGCCAACATATTTTCCCAGCTAATGGCGAGCTCCTCATATTTTCTATGATTTTTCATTCGTTCCATAGTGGGCACGGGAAGTTTTTTGTAAGCACATTTCTTTTTTAGTACATTAAAGACATCCTGAGATTTGAGTTCAGGAGGTGAACTCCGGTAGAGATGTATTACATCATATAAATCTCTAGGTCTGGCTCGCTTGCTCAATGCACGAATTTTTTCTGCAAAAATTTCCTGATAGCCATAACAAATGGCTTTAGTATCAGGCATATCTGAATAAGGGTGATGAACATCGCGTGTTACTGGTGGCAATACAAGGAGTTCATCAGCTGTGAGATCAAACTTTATTCTTACGGGATCACCTTGGCGCTGTAAAGGTCCAATATAACCCATTTTGCCTTCAATGGAATTTTTCTTATTCTTGTTTTGATACATTTTAAATTGAATGGTATTTTCTGGTATTTCTATACCTGATTCCTCATGCATCCATTGTGAAATATCCTTAAATGTGTTCGTTAAAAAATCTTCATTTATGTGTTGATAGTTTCTCAGCGTATAATCAAGATCTTCAGAGAATCGATATTTTCGGAAGTAACACTTTTTTAGACAGGTGCCACCTTTAAAGACCCATTGATCAAATAAATCTTTTTCCACAATATTTGCCGTTAGTCCGAATTCCCGAGCTTTATCTAGGAGCTCGTGTGAAGTAATCATGTAGGTACTCCTAACTTAGGGGCTGTTTACAATCCCACTAGTATTTCCACCTCTCAGGCACCCATAACTTCCAGCGAGTAACTAATTTATTATTATTCAATTCAGGGTCAAGTTTTGCTTTGCTATTGGTTAAGTGCTCTTTACAATAATGGATGTATTTCTTTTCGATTGCGGAATCTCGTTCCATCAAAAAACCGAGGCGTTTAAATACCGTTCCATTATTTAATTTACGAGCATAATGAAACAGGGTATCAAGTTCTGTATGTTCTGACTTTAGATAGTTCGATAGTACATCAGCAACGTGTTCTATACCACCACCAATATTCGGCGTATTTATTAAATCGATAATTGTTTTGGACGGGTCAGAGATTTTTATTTTGATTTGCCCACGCCACAGGCTCTTTAAGCCAAAGAAAGTATTTTCGGGAATCTTATGTAATAGGAAGCGAGTGTTTTTAATGGTAATATTTTTATTACGTTGTTTTTGTTTAGTGAATACAACAACGGTACTAAAGAGCTGCTCAGTCAACCCCCAATATTCTGCGGCACTCCAGCCTGCGATGTAGCAGGGAGCATACAGTTTGGTTGCGACAATAAAAGGATCTTCCAGTGTTATATCGCTGTCTATGGCTTCCAGTGGGACAGGAATATAAATGCCAGCTTTGATGCGTGATAGCCAACCTTTGGTAGCATAGCGGGCCAATAGGGTAGAGGCCCTATGCTGGGATATGTCCAAAATGTTGGAGGCTTCTTTTGCTGTTATAGTGTAGGTCGTACCACGAAGTAGTAGTGTTAGCCTTTCACGATCTAATTTGCCGATGCCCAAAGGTCTGCCCATAGTACCTCTCGGGTGTATTTTTAAATTGATAATATGTATTATAGCACCTAGGAGGCACTCATTGCCATCTTTTTACGGGCAGGCATAATCCTTTGAAAATATTGATGTTTGATATCCTCAGGTCTTTAATGCCGACGCGGAGAGCAGTTTTGCAAACCTTAAGCAGCAGGGATGCTGATTAAGAGCCCCCAGGGATGGGATGGGTTCACGGCGTGTTTGCAAAACTGCTCTTCGACGTCGGCATGGATAAAGCCAGTTATTGTTCCACCGCTTCACCGATGTAATTCACATCGGGCGTCGCTTCAGGTGTTACGGTATCTTTGGCTGTTTGCGAAGAGCCTTTCCAAATGATGTATGGATTTTGCTTAATACCCATTTGATGACTCAATTCCACTTGGTAATTACGATGTTGCAAGTAAGCATCGCGGATGAAGGCATAATCGTCCACGGAGATTTGCTTACGCAGTTCTTCATTCTCCAGGAGATTTGCTCTCAAGTTAACAATATCCACACCCAACAGAGCATAACGTAGATACCAAGGATTGATATAAGTCCAAGCCGAGATGGTGAAGAAGTCAATGGGCAGTGCAATGGCATCACGAATGGTGCTAGGGCCCAAGAGTGGGATCACAAAATAGGTGGAATTGGTCCAACCCCATTTAGCGAAGGTGATCCCCATATCTGTACGATGGTGTTTTAAGCCTGTTTTCGCAGCCACATCAAACAAACCACCAATACCAACGGTGCTGTTGATAGCAAAGCGCCAAAAATCCGCGGTGGCTTGATAAAGATTCAATTGTAAAACATCATTGGTGAAAGTGGGGATCTCATCCAGGTTATTATAAAAATTGGTTACCCGGGCACGGGCATAACTGGGCACAACAAAACGGTAGCCTTCAGCTACTGGTTTCATAACAAAGGTATCTACCCCATCATTGAAATCAAAAAACAATTTATTGGAGTAAATCAAAGGGTCTTTGGTTTCACTCGCTAATACCTCGTCGAATAAATCATCCTCGTCACGGGTTGTGGGTACGCCTTGAATGGTGGTCTGCAAGGTGGTGGACACAATAGGCGTTTGTGCCTGAGCTGCAAAAGGCATGCAAGCAATGGTAGCTGCCATGGAAGAAATAAAAAGTGTGGTACAGTGTTGTCTTAATGTTTTCAAGAGAATCCATCCTTTGTTGCCAATGATTGTGCGGGACTCATAACGGGGCTTATCTCAAGTGATTAGCCATGCAATCCTTTGCGCCGGTGAATCTTGCCTTCAAGTATCGGCAGAATCTCTTTAAAGGTCAAGGGGTTCGTCATTATTAAGCTAGCTTGTTCGCCAAAGCCACGGTGGCGCTCATTGGCACTCCACCCCGGCGGGGGCCATCCGTTGGTGGCTTGCAATATCTCTTGCGCAGGGGAGAATGGTATTGCAAGGCCACAACCTAGAGGGCTGTTTTTGTAGCTTGCTCCATTATATGGTATAATAAACTTCCAAAGGCCCTTAGGTTTGGGCACCTTTCCACTCAATATTGCGAACCGTATATGTCAGATAAATCAGTGAAAGATAAAGACTTATCGAAAGTTTCGGGTAAGCAAAAGTACGACGAAGCTTTCTGGGAAGCGGCGGCCAAAATCATGGCGCGTAGTGCAGAAAAGAAGCAGAAATACGATGTCCCCCAGGAAATTCTGCAAGCATTAGTGGATAGACCCATCAGTACGGCTGAAGTCGATCATCTACTGGAGCAATACGCTTATCTGGAAATCTGTAATGCCGATGCCAGGCATTTTGATACGGATAAAGAACCTACTTTGATACGTTCCGAAAGCGGTTGGTTGATTCACGATTATGGGGATTTACTGGTGGCTTCTTCGGGCTTGATGTCCTATGGTCATCATCCGGAAATGAAACGTTACCCTGCTATTAATGATGAATGGAGTAAACCGGATCCAGAAGAAGGTGATGGCGGCGCGGGAGAAGAACCGTTAATCCCCGAGGGGAATGGCACCATCGTGCAGCAATTCACAGATACAGCCAAAGATATGGTGGCTTTAGCGCAAGAACGTTGGACTAAAGGCCGCATCCGCTCTGGTTATACTTCCATGCAACGCATGGCCTGGATCATTGGCTTATTAAACCGTTACCCACTGGATGGCTTTGAGCCCAACAATGAAGATAAAGTGGTCCTGGTATGGGCAAAACGCAATGGCATGGACCGCTTGATGATCCAAGACACTTCTAAATTAAAACCCAAACCTCAACCGGGGCGTTAGGCTTATTTATGTCACTCTCCGATACTAGCCAATGGCGCTCTTAACTTTACTCTGCCCCCAAACGTCACCCCCGTTTTTACACGTCACCTCCCCTGAGGGGAGGTCCAGTGAGTTATTCGACTCAGCTATGGATCCCCTGCCGCCCCCGAACGTCATCCCGGAATTTTTCGAAGAAAAATATCCGGGATCCAGTCAGATTAGGTAGCCCCAGCTTCGCTGGGACGCTTGTTTGGATTGGATCCCCTGCCTTCGCAGGGGATGACGTTAGTTGGTGCAGGGGTTGATGGAAGTGGTGCACCCCCGCCGCCCCCGAACGTCATTCCCGCGAAGGCGGGAATCCATAGCTGAATCGAATAACTCACTGGATCCTGGATATTTTTCTGTGCAAAATTCCAGGAAAACGGGGTTTGTCGCAAGCAAAAAAAATCCCCTCTTTTGAGGGGATTTTTTATAACGATATGGTTGGTATCAGTTATGCGTAGTTTGTTATTTCCAGTTTAACTAGGTGAACCTAAGGGATGGCTCCCGTGGGTAACATCTTGTTCTTCGCCGGTTGCCACAAGGCGTCCAGAAACTACGGCTTGCCGGCTGAGCGCTAATATCGCTTCATCAGCTTCAGATACTAGAGGGGATGTCGCCGCTATTGTGAGAGAGTCGGAGCTTGATCTACGTAATGGCGGCGGAGCCATACCCATACCCATACCCATACCCATACCCATATCCATATCCATATCATCGTCATCGTAACGGTAACCAGCATCAGCGTCTTCTTCAGACGATGAACTGCCCATAAAAGGCCTAGCATCAGAAGGTCTTGCTGCATATGCAGGGTTGTGATCTAGTTCGTTTTGAATGAAAGCTTGCTGTTCAAGTATGTAGACATCACAATTTTTGATTTCCCCTTCAAGTTTAGCAATCTTGCTGGGATCTGCTCCTTCTTGATTCCTCAGCTCAAAAAGCTGCCTTTTAGCTTTATTTCTGCGGTCCATCTCCAGCTGTAGATTGTCTAGTATAGGTCCGAATAGAGGGTCATCGTCCATGTCTATGCTCCTTTCTACCTCTATCGCCCGGATTACGTCAAAGCGGCGGTATATCTCGGCATTCCTATCTTCCGCACTGAGACTAGAGTCAAATATTGAGCTGCTCCTATACCCCGATGCAGCATGGGCACCAAGGTCGCTAGGCGGTGCAGAAGGCCTACTAAATTCACTCATTTCCCCATCATATGTGGGGGATACAAAGGTGTCAGATGTAGATGCATAAGGGTCTGGCATACCATACCCCTGGTTAAGCTTATCTTCAATTACTTCTAGCTCAGCAAAAGCCTGATATTTTAGCTGCCTCTGTTCCCGGTCAATTTCATCAATGCGACTTGCATCATTGGTTGAGTCTAGCCCAGCACGCTCAGCCTGAAGATCGTTCATTTGGCTTGCCAGTCTTCTCATATTGTAAAATAGCGGGTCTGAATCGGGTATGCGTCTTCCATCCACTATCTCTTTCATCGCATCAACGCGCTCTTCAAAGTTCTGTCTTGCGTATGCTGCTCTGGCATCTTCTGGGCCATAGCTTGAAGAAAAGATCTCCGTTGCTGAATCCATGACTCTAGCGCCACCTGCCCTTGGTCCACCAGGCGTAACACCTCCGGCGGCTGCACCTGGTCCACCAGGCGTAACGCCAGCTGCCGGAGGTGCACCTGCACCTGCTACTGGACCAGGAGGTGGTGTCGCTGCTGCGGGTGTGGATTTTGGATCCGTGCTATCGAGTTTACGACTGGCATGAGATTTATAGGCTTTATAAGCAGGGAAGAGCACAATCAAAAATAATAGAGAGAGTGCCGGTGATTGGTTTAAGGCAAGACGTACAGCGACTTCCACGGCTTGACGACCCATTAAAGACGCCGTGTCTTGTAAGCTCATGGGTTTGTCTTTGTCCACTTTGATGGTCGCGTGAGGGGTTTTATTATGCTCGTTGTGCTTTTCTAAAAGGTTATCAACCTCGTCTTTATGCGCATTTAAATCAGCTATTTTATCCAAATGCCGCCGAAATTCTTCATCATTCAGACGATTAGCTGCATCACAAAGGTCTTTTAAATACGCGGCTCGTGCATGGAGAGGCCCACTGACTTGATTGCCTGTGTCATCCACCTTGGCAAAAGCATCGGGTGTCGCCATGGCTGAGTTGTAGGCTTTTAAGCTGGCTTCGAAGTCTTTAATTTCAGGGGATTTATCCCTTTCCTCCATGCCTGCTAGGCGATGCTGCAGCACAGCGTTATACACCCACAGGTTCTCAGCATTAGCGCGGAGATTTTGATCGTCTTTTGCTGGGGGTAATGGTGTCACACCTGGCGTAGCTGCAGGCGCGGGGGGTGCTGGTGGTGTAGGCATAGGATATCATCCTCGATTCTTAAGGTTAATTCATTGAATAATTGGGTATTTTTGCCGGTTGAATCGCTATGGGCTTAGCATGTTCCGTGATTTTTTGGCCCAGGATGGCCATTCGTGGGGTCTATAATACGGGAAAACAGTGGAATTGTCAATAAAAAAGCCAGATCCCTAGGAAAGGGCCTGGCTTTTTCATTTTTGAGAAAAAAGGCTTATTATTCAGCCATTTCTTTCAATTTCTTCAAAGGACGAACTTTTACAACATTGCGAGCTGGTTTAGCTTTGAATGTGGTTTCTTCGCCGGTGAAGGGGTTGATGCCTCTACGAGCTTTCGTAGCGGGTTTTCTAACAACCTTGATTTTGCACAGACCCGGCAAGGTGAATTCGCCAGCAGCGCGTTTTCTTACGCTACGATCGATGATGTTACTCAAAGAATCGAATACAGCGCCGATTTCTTTCTTGCTAAGATCCGTATCTTCAGCAATCATGCTGAAAAGTTGAGACTTAGGCAATTTGCTCGTGATACTAGAAGTAGGTAACTTCTTAGGAGCTGCTTTTTTAGCAGGAGCGCGTTTAGCCGTTGCCTTTTTAGCAGCAGGTTTGCGAGCTGTGGTTTTACGAGCTGTGGTTTTACGCTTAGCTGTTGCTTTTTTAGCAGCAGGTTTGCGTTTAGCCGTTGTCGTTTTACGCTTAGAAGTTGCCTTCTTAGCTGTACGAGTTGTACTGCGCTTTGCAGTAGCCTTTTTCTTGGTAGCAGTTTTCCGTTTAGCGGTTCTCTTTGCAGCCATGTTTACCTTCTCCTAAAGAATGGTTAAATTAATAAAAATCGTAAGTAAATTACAATAGCTTAATGTTACACTATTAAGCACGTTTTGTAGCGTTTTGTAAGGTATTTTTATGGATTTTTATGAAAAACACGTGTTTTTCTGTATTAATAAGCGGGAAAATGGTCGAAAATGTTGTGCAGATGCCGATTCGCAGCATCATCGTGACTACATGAAAGCACGTTTAAAGGCCATGGGCATGCATGGGAAAGGGTTAATTCGAGTGAATACGTCGGGTTGTTTAGGCCGATGCGCACAGGGCCCGACCTTAGTTATTTATCCAGAAGGGGTTTGGTATACCTACGCCAACGTGGATGACTTGGATGAAATTATCCAAGAACATTTAGTCAAGGGAAAGCCCGTGACTCGATTGCTGATGCCAGAAGAGAAATAAAACAGTGGCGTTTATGGGGGTGTTTCTCCCCAATCCCCAGGCCAGTTTCTTTGGATTTATCCACTATCTGCCTTGAGTGTCGTGTCAACTATTATATAGTAGGAGTGGTCTGGTCATAAAGTGACCTTTATCCGTGGGCTTCAGCGGTTGTTTTATCCAGGGGAGTAGAGTACAATCCCCGCCCTTAACTGGGATAATTCCAGACTGGAGCACAGAATCATGAAAACTTATAGTGCAAAGCCAGAGAGCGTAACGCGGGATTGGTATATCGTAGATGCCACCGATAAGACCCTGGGGCGTTTAGCCACAGAGGTCGCCCGTAGGCTCCGGGGCAAGCATAAGCCCGTCTATACCCCCCATGTGGATACAGGCGATTACATTATTATATTAAATGCAGCGAAAGTTCGCGTTACTGGCGATAAGGCTAAAAAGAAGATTTATCATCATCATACGGGTTTCCCCGGTGGTATTAAATCCATTACTTTTGATAAGCTTTTAGCCCGGTCACCCGAGCGTATCATCGAAAAAGCGGTAAAAGGCATGTTACCTAAAGGTCCTTTAGGTCGCCAAATGTATCGTAAGATGAAGGTTTATGCGGGTACTGAACATCCTCATACAGCCCAGCAGCCACAACCATTAGAAATAGCGGAAGGTTAAACCATGTCTAAGCAACAATATTACGGCACGGGTCGCCGCAAAAGTTCTACGGCGCGGGTATTTATTAAAGCCGGTAAAGGCACCATCACGGTGAATTGTAAGTCATTAGATGATTACTTTGGTCGTGAAACAGCTCGTATGGTGGTTCGTCAACCCCTAGAAGCTGTGAATATGATGGGTAAATTTGATATCTATATCACCGTTCGTGGTGGTGGTCACTCAGGTCAATCGGGCGCTATTCGCCACGGTTTGACTCGGGCCCTCATGAATTATGATGAAGAAACTGGCGGTTCGGGTGAAGGCGACAAATCTTTCCGACGTATTCTACGTAAAGAGGGTTACGTGACTCGTGACTCCCGTGAAGTGGAACGTAAGAAAGTGGGTCTGCACAAAGCGCGTAAACGTCCACAATACTCGAAACGTTAATTACTTTTCGTTTCCTTGGAAAAAGGCAGAATCCCTTGGGTTCTGCCTTTTTTTGTGGGTGGATGACGGGCCTTCGCGCAAACTTTTACGTCTATCTGCGGGAAGGCATCCCCGTGGGAACAGGCGACCCAGTCCGAATAAGTGTTTTAGCAAAGCTGAAACGACCTAATCTGACTGGACCCCGGCCTTCGCCGGGGTGACGTTGGGGCTGGAGACGGAGTGACGTTGGGGCGGGAGACGGGGTGACGTTGGGCCCGAGCGGGGTGACGTTGGGGCTGGACGGGGTGGCGTTGGGGCTGGAGACGGAGTGACGTTGGGGCTGGAGACGGAGTGACGTTGGGGCTGGACGGGGTGACGTTGGAGCCGAGCGGGGTGGCGTGGGCAAGCCTGTGAAACACGTCATCCCGGAATTTTTCGAAGAAAAATGTCCGGGATCCAGGCCAAAACAGGGCTCTGCGGGGGAAGCAGTCCTAAACGTTAAAGCGAAAGTGCACGACATCGCCATCAAGCATAATGTAATCTTTGCCTTCTAAGCGCCATTTGCCCGCTTCTTTACAGCCGGCTTCACCTTTATATTGAATGAAATCCTCAAAAGCCGTGACTTCCGCCCGGATAAAGCCTTTTTCAAAATCTGTGTGTATGCGTCCTGCTGCTTGGGGTGCTGTGGAACCTTGGCGCACGGTCCAAGCTCGTACTTCTTTGACGCCTGCGGTAAAGTAAGTTTGTAAGCCTAATAAATCGTATCCCGCATGAATGACTCGGTCCAACCCGGGTTCTTCAAGTCCTAAGTCTTGCAGGAATTCTTGTTTTTCAGTATCGTCCAATTCGGCAATTTCTGCTTCTATAGAAGCACAAACAGCGACTATTTTCGCTCCTTCTTTATCCGCAATGGCTTGCACTTGATCCAAATAAGCATTATCGGTGAAGCCATCATCGGCTACATTGGCAATATATAAAGTGGGTTTGGCCGTCAATAAATGCAGATCACGCAACCAGACTTTTTCAGCGTCGGTGTACTCTAATGTACGTACAGGGTCACCCTTATCTAATTGCTCTTTTACTTTCGCATAAAAAACTTGTTGTGCTTTTGCTTCTTTATCACCGGATTTAGCTAATTTAGCAATACGTTGCAGGGCTTTTTCCATGCTTTCTAAGTCAGCCAAAGCTAACTCTGTATGGATAATATCAATGTCCCTTTGCGGATCCACATGACCTGATACGTGAGTAACATCGTCATCATCAAAACAACGAACCACATGGGCAATGGCATGGGTTTCTCGAATATTCGCCAGGAATTTATTACCTAAGCCTTCACCTTTTGATGCCCCCGCCACGAGGCCTGCTATGTCCACAAACTCCATAGTGGTGGGAATGACTTTTTGTGGCTTCACGATGTCCGCCAATTGATTCAAGCGGGGATCGGGCATGGGTACGATGCCCACATTAGGCTCGATGGTGCAAAAGGGATAGTTGGCAGCATCGATGCTGGCTTTGGTTAAAGCATTAAAAAGCGTGGATTTGCCCACATTTGGTAAGCCCACGATACCGCAATTGAAACCCATAATGATATCCTTTGGATGTTATTTTAAGAGAGGAATTGTAGCATAAATTACAGTTTAGGGCTCGGTATGCAACTCTTTCATGGCTCGTTCTTCATCACCTTCCAGGGCCCAGGGCATTACGTCTAATGCGCGATAGATGGCTTCATCAATGGCGGTTTGTTCACTGGAGGTTGGTCTTTTTAAGACATAATTCACTACATCGCGGCCCTTGCCAGGATGTCCAATACCAATACGGACACGCAGAAAGTTTTTACCCATGCGGGCTATGATGTCCCGCAGTCCATTATGGCCGCCATGTCCACCGTCGCGTTTTAAGCGCACTGTGCCGGCAGGTAAATCCAATTCATCGTGAGCCACAAGGATATTTTCCAGGGGGATCTTATAAAAACTTGCGACACTTTGTACGGCTTGGCCGCTGAGATTCATGAAAGTATGGGGCAAGAGAAAACGACAATCTTGACCGGCGATGGAGGCGCGGCCCACTTGGCCATGGAATTTTTTTTCTAAAGAGAGGGTAACGCCTAATTGCCGGGCTAGGGCTTTAACGAACCAACAGCCAGCGTTATGACGGGTTTTTTCATAGTCGGAGCCGGGATTCATTAAGCCAACTACCAATTGAATGGGCATTTTTCAACAGACTCCTTGTGAAAAGGCCCCTTCTCTTAAAGGGGCCCTTTGCGAGGAGAGCTTACTCCTCGCCACCTTCTTCAGCTTCTGAACCTTTATCTTCGCTTTCAGAACTTTCAGCGCCTTCTTCAGTTTCTTCTGTCTCAGGTTCGGGTTCTTCCTGGATGCGTTGCAGATGGAGGCTAACCACAGGGTGATCGTTTTCACCATGGGTTTCTACAGGTTGTTGCAACTCCACATCTTTTGGCAACTTAATATCGGAAATATGTAACACAGAGTCCATTTCCATTTTAGAAACGTCCACTTGGATGAATTCAGGTAAAGCACCGGGTAAACAAGTGACTTCCAAATCCGTAATGGTGTGACTGAAAGTTCCCCCTTCGTTAACACCAGGAGCCTCTTCTTCACCCAAGAAATGCAATGGGATGTGCATTTTGAGTTTTTCAGTAGCGCTAACTCGTAGAAAATCTAAATGATTTACTTTAGGTTTGTAAACATGGCGTTGAATGTCTTTCAAAACCACTTTTTCTTTTTTGCCATCTAGATTGATGGTCAAAATTTGCGAGTAAAAGCTTTCATTTTCCAGGGCATGGCAGATTTCATTTTGCTTTACGCTGATTTTGATGGGCTCTTTGGACGCACCATAGATAATGGCGGGTACTTTATCTTCTAGGCGACGCAGGCGGCGGCTCGCACCCTTCCCAACATCGGACCGTAATTCGGCCTGAATTTCTGACTTTTCTGACATGTGATAACTCCAATATTATTAATCATTTATCTACTATCGTGCCCGCGACCAGGACCCGACAGGAGGCGGCATTATACAGGGTATAGAGGCACGACACCAGCGCCTATTTTATAGGGGGGCTTTGGGCATTATTCGGCGAACATTGAACTTACGGATTCTTCTTCATTAATGCGTCGAATGGTCTGAGCAAGCATTTGGCTGAGGGTGATTTGTCTAATTTTAGAGCATTCCTTGGCACCTTCATGCAGTGGAATGGTATCCGTCACCACGATATCATCCAGTGCCGAAGCTTGAATTCGCTCAATGGCATTGCCCGATAAAATAGCATGGGTGCAATAGGCTGATACGGTAGCAGCGCCATTCTTCTTAAGAGCTTCAGCTGCCAAGCAGAGAGTTCCCGCCGTATCCACCATGTCATCCACGAGGATACAATTGCGGTCTTTTACGTCACCAATGAGATTCATGACTTCCACTTGATTAGGGCCGGCACGCCGTTTATCAATAATGGCTAAATCGGAGTCATTCAAGCGTTTAGCAAAGGCTCTAGCACGAATCACGCCGCCTACATCGGGGGAAACCACCATGGGATTAGGAAAGTTTTGTTTGCGAATATCTTCCATAAGCACGGGGGTGCCATAGACATTATCCACGGGGATATAAAAGAATCCCTGAATCTGATCCGCGTGTAAGTCCACGGTTAATAAACGATTGACGCCCACTTTGGCCATCATATCGGCTACCACTTTTGCCGTAATAGGCACCCGAGCTGAACGCACACGACGATCTTGGCGGGCATAACCGAAATAAGGAACCACGGCGGTGATGCGTTTTGCTGAAGCGCGGCGAAAGGCATCGGCCATGATAATCATCTCCATCAAATGATCATTGGCAGGATTGTTAGTGGATTGAATAATAAAAACTTCCCGTCCACGAACGTTTTCTAATAATTCCACCATAATTTCGCCATCGCTGAAGCGATCGACGGTAATCTTACCCAGCTCAATATCTAAATGATTCGCGATGGAGGCTGATAATTCAGGATTTGAATTTCCGCTAAAGATCATCATTTCTGACATGGGCAGCTGTCCTTGGCAATTAGGTGAAAATGTAGATGGCTGGGGTGCCAGGATTCGAACCTGGGAATGCGGAGATCAAAACCCCGTGCCTTACCACTTGGCGACACCCCAATAAACGATTCTCGCAATGATTTTTGAGAACCGATATTTTGCGGGGTGACGTATGGCTTGTCAATTGTTATAACAAAAAAATTCACCAAGAGTTGCCAAATTAGCGACTAATTTGCCACTGATTGATGGCCATTCTCACTTTTACCGGGCCATTATTCATAAAAACACGTTTGGGTAAATCTATACCACTTACGTTGGTGTATTGTTTATATTGAATATTCCAGCCTTGTTGTTGCAGGCTGGTAATATGATGGTAGGCGTCCCATTGTTTGTTTGAGGGTGAACCCGGTGCAGGCAATCCTCGAACCCAATAGTACAAATTACTTACGGGCACATCCCAACCCAGTTGTTGTTGTAGAAGGATTTCTGGATTGTTGGCGGAGGTGGTTTTGCCATTGGCCATGCGTAAAATGACTTGGCCAGGATGGCCAGTGAGTTTGACGCTGCCCATGCCCACGGGGCCGTATAGATCCATTTGGTAATTATTAGGCCCTTTTTGTTGCCATTGAACCTGAGCGCTGCCCGCCTGCTTTGGGGTGACAACACTCATGGCACCGTTGAGCTGCCAGCTTTGGATGCTGGCTAATTGGTGACTACGGGTTTCCCAGGTGAGCTTTTTATCTTGTGGTGGGGCTTGTACGGGGGTGGTTGTGGCGCAGGCGGTGAGCAGGCATGCCGTGGCGAGCGTGATTATGTGGCCTGTGAATTTCATGGTGGTCCTTAAGTAATGTTCGGTGGCAATTAATATCGGTAAAGCCGATAGAAGATTATCCTTTGTAAAACACACGCTGCGCTGCTGTGAATACATTCCTGTAGCTTTCTTGCTGCTAAGAGTTTTACAAAGGACCATCCTAATACAGGCATGCAGGTATCTATCTCGGTATCTTTGCTAATACCAGAATCTACTTAGGCCTGTGATTGTAGCATACCCTCTTAAAGCTTGTTATGCTTTGGTTTGGGATAGTTGTGGAAATTGTTGATCGCTTTTTTCAAATATGCTGTTAATAGGTCCCTGTAAGCGCTATGCAGGCATCCCTCCCACATACGGTTTGAAAAAAGCGATCAATAATTTCTGCACTTCCCCGCTTTACAGAACATGGTTGTTACTACAGAGGTGTATGATGGGCAAGGTTGCTGCGATTCAAATGACGTCGGGTCAGGATGTTCAGACTAATTTAGCACAGGCGAGCCCCCTAATAGCGCAAGCTGTGGATAAGGGCGCGGAGCTGATTATTTTGCCCGAGATGTTTGGCATCATGTGTATGGACCAATCTGAAAAATTAGTTCATCGAGAGTCTCTTGGCAACGGCCCTATTCAAGATTTTTTACAGTCACAGGCTCAGCAACATAAGGTTTGGATCTTGGGTGGTACGCTGCCTTTACGTATCCATCAGAATGAAGAACAAGTGTATGCCGCTAGTTTGGTGTATAATGGGCAGGGTGAACAGGTAGCCCGCTATAATAAAATTCATTTGTTTGATGTTTTTATCGAAGAGAGTGGCGAAAAATATCAAGAATCAGAAGTGACTCAGCACGGGGATAAGCTTTGTTATGTGGATACACCCTGCGGCCGTTTGGGGCTGGCGGTTTGTTATGATTTGCGTTTCCCTGAGTTATTTCGTGCCTTGGCGAAACAAGGCGCGGAAATTATTGCTGTCCCTTCAGCATTTACTGTGCCCACGGGGAATGCCCATTGGCAATTGTTGATGCGCGCACGGGCGGTGGAAAATCTCTGTTATATGGTGGGTGCCTGCCAGGGGGGCGTACATCCAACAGGACGAGCTACCTACGGCCACAGTCTAATGGTTGAACCTTGGGGCGAAGTTTTGCAAGAATTGGATGATAAGCCTGGCTTAATAGTGCAAGACTTGGATTTAGAGCAATTACACAAACTGCGACGGGAGTTCCCCGCCTTAGATCATGTTCGGCCCCTTTAGTATTAAGATCCAAACCAACAGTGAGCCGATTTAACGTATTGCTCGCCTTTGATGGTGCGCCATAACATAGTGTCACCAATTTTTTGTGGGCACTTTTTATTGGTGGGGGTATAACTGTAATAAGAAGTCATACTGAGAAAACCAAATTGACATTGTTGTGTGGGATAGTTTTCATAAGATACTTTGCAATATTGGTAACTGAAGTCATTTAAACTTGTGGCATGAATGGGATTTCGGGTTAACCAGGGGCCTTGACGGAACCCATAGCCCCGTATGGGATCGATGGTGACACAAGATTCTTTCTTTCCACCCGTGAGTTTATGTACATAATAATTAGCTTGCTGTGGCAATAAGAGTGAAATCTTGGGGCCTGCCAGTGTGTGTCCAGCTGTATTCAGATTAGAGAGGTAATAGGCATTATGTGCCTGTAACCGAATAGGGTAGATGGTTTTCGCTGGGTAGCCAATATTTTGGCTAACGATATTGTATTGGCCGGGTTTGACGTAATAACATAACTGACCCGGTGTAGCTAAATAGGTGTATTTTTTAGTATGGTCTTGTAGAAAAACATAAGAATCTACTTTAGCAGGGCAATCGATAAAACAATTTTGATTGTATTGAGGGATTACATAGAGAGTAGCATAGCCTGGTTTATTCTTTGCTAATACATTCGGCGTGTAGGTGTCGGCAATTTGACTAGCAGTTTTAACCGAAGAGTGTTTATAACAACCTGCCGTAAAAAGCAAAGTCATTAGGCAGAATAAGCAGACTAATAATTTAAGTTTGGCCACGGTAAATACAATTCCCGATTTAATGTGGGCTAATGTTAGCAGAATTACTTTGGCATGTCATGTGAAAGAGCGGGTATTACCAGCTTGATTAAACAAATCCTGCCATATTTTAATGACCGTTTCACAATATTCAGAAAATTGATCTTTATCCAGCGCATGGGACTGCAGCATGGCATGATGTAAGGAATGGCGATAATGATCGTAAGCGTGTACTAGGTTTTCTGCTTGCGTTTCTTCAATCAATCCATTTTTTCTAATGGCTTGAATGATATCTGTGGTAGAGGTTAAAGTGGCTAATTCAGCATGTTCATGGGCGTGTGCTAGCATAAGATATTGGGCAATGAATTCAATATCGATAATGCCGCCTGGACACTGCTTTATATTAAAGCCTTTGTGCATTTTAGCGCGCATGCGTTGGCGCATAGTAATAATATCTTCTATTAACTTATCAGCTTGGCGCTCGTGGCGAAGAATCCTTTCCCGCATTCCATTGAAGGCATCCTGCATGTCTTGCGGGCCATAAATAACTCGGGCCCGCACCAATGCTTGGTGCTCCCAAGTCCAGGCTTTTTCTAGTTGGTATTCTATATAAGCCGTGAAAGAGCTTACCAATAAGCCTGATTGACCCGATGGGCGCAAGCGTGTATCTACCTCATATAAAGTACCTGTTGGTAAACGCATCTGTAAAAAATGAATTAATTGCTGTGTCAGGCGAATGTAATTCTCTGGTGAGCTAAGGGACGTATTGCCATCAGGTTGGCCGAAGATAAATACTAAATCCAAATCAGAATCGTAATTCAATTCATGGCTGCCTAATTTTCCATAGGCAACAACCATGAAGTCTGGGCAACGATATTCCTTGTGATTCATTTGTGCCAGTTGAGTGGTTTGTGTCACCAAAGCCGAGGCTAAATCACTCAGCTGCCGACTGATATTATGTACAGAAGGGTTATTGATGATATCGTTAGCAGCAATTCGATGTAAATGAGAAAGTTTGCTTCTTCGCAAACATTCCAGCTGAGACTCGATGTCTTCCTGGGGAATGCTAATTAAACTTTGTTGTATATCGTCTTGAATATTTGTATAAGTGAGTTCTTTGTTAAAGGCTTTTGGGTTTAATAACTCATCGAGCAATAAAGGGAATCGAGCAATATGGTCAGAAACCCAAGGGCTTGAGCTGCAAATTTTAATTAAATGGTTTAGTGCTTGTGGGTTTTCCAGAAGTAAAGAAAGATAAGCACTGCGACGCATAATAGCTTCTACCACTCGCAGTAATCGCTCAAAGATTTCCGTGGGTTGGCGGGTCACATGCAATTTGCATAAGAGACGCGGCATGAATTCATCTAACCGCAACTGTGAATCCCTGTCCATTGACCGGTAACGAAAGGAGCTATGCATGCCTACTAATAGTTGTTGTAATCGTTGATGGTCTTGAATATTTAAGCCAGTGAGCAATTCAGTCATTTGATCTTCAGAACACAACCACAGTTCTGTAAATTCTTTTAATAGCGGCAAGTCTTCTTCCTGGGAAGGGTTTTCTTCGCCAATCATTTGTTGGAAATGGTGGTGTATGCGAGTCATATGATATATGGTTTTGTCATAGCATTGTTCCCAGCTTTCCATTCCCATGGAAAAAGCTATGCGTGCTTGCTGTTGATGGTCATTGGGTAACTCTTGAGTCTGTCGATTTCGCAGCGCTTGCAAACGATGTTCTAAAATACGTAAATAGCAGTAACCTGCACGAAGTTCTTTAACCGCGGGGGTAGGTAAGCTTTGTGTGCTATGTAGGGCTTGCAACCCTTTTAAAAAATTATGCGTGTTTAGTTCCTTTTCTTGTCCTCCACGAATAAGACTAAAAGCTTGTACAATGAATTCAGCTTCACGGATGCCACCCATGCCCCGTTTGATATTAGCTTGAAGGTTTTTATTCTTAATCTCACTGTTGATAAGCACTTTTAATTTGCGCAAACCGTCTATGACACCATAATCCAAGTAGCGACGATAAACAAAAGCTTCGATTATAGATGCTATCCGTTGTTGATAATATAAATCACCAGTAAGAATTCTAGCCTTTGTAAGGGCATAACGCTCCCAATGTCTGCCCTGTTGTTGATAATAATTTTCTAGGCTAATGAAATTCATGGCCAAAGGTCCGCTCTCACCATAAGGGCGTAAACGCATATCGACACGGTAGACGAAACCATGGGTGGTGACTTCATGCAGGGTTTTTATTAGGGTTTGTCCTAGTTGAATGAAGAATTGTTCATTACTGGTGGATTTTCTTTGTCCTTGTGTTTCACCATTGCACGGATAACAAAAGATTAAGTCCACATCAGAACTTAAATTCAATTCTTCGCCACCTAATTTCCCCAATGCGATGATCAACATAGGGATAGCATTGCCCTTTGCATCACAGGGAGTGCCTAAGCGTTGACATTGAAAATCATAAAGAAATCGGTAGCTTTGTTTCAGGATGACATCGGCAAGTTGAGTGATTTCCTGAAGAATAATAGGTAAGTCAGCCAGTTCATTAATGTCCCGCCATATAATTCGAATGGTTTCTTGTTGTTTGAATTCGCGCAATGCTTGCATCAATTTGGATAAATCTTGAATATTATTTAATCTCTTTGATAGTGCTTTAGATAAATAATCCTGTTGTCTTGTCTCTTCAATTCCAGGTAGGATTTTGTTAAGCAGGTCCAAAGTCATCGCTTCAGCGGCATAATCGCTGGCTATGGCTACTTTGACCCATTGCTGTAATACATTGTCACCGAAATTTAAATCGGAGATAGGCGAGGTAGCATAGTATTTCTTTACTAAGTCATGCAACGTTTCTGGAATATCTGTTAATAGTGCTTTGGGTAAGGTGTCCATGGCCTATCCTTTGGCCTGATTTTGAAAAAGGAACAAGGTCCCACGAATGCCTTCATCTTTATGTTTTCTTAAAATGGTATTTTCCATCTTCAGTAAACTAAAATGGTAAGTGTCAGCTAGCCTTTCAATGTACTTTTGACTATGGGAAAAGCGTGCAGTAGTCAATAGTTGATAATCTTCTTCGCCCTGATAGGTTTCTACGCTAAATGCAAAATAGCCCTCGGGTTTTAAGCTTTGTTCACAAGCAGAAAATACATCGGCTAATTCTCCGATATAAATAAAAACATCGGCGGCAATGATTGCATCAACGGGGGCATCTAGCTTTTTCATACCATCAACTAAGTCATCATAAATGAGTTTTGTGTAGATTTCCCGATCGTAGGCCTTTTCTAACATTTTTGGTGACAGGTCAATACCTATGAGTGTGTCTGTAGTGGGGGCAAATAAAGCACCGCATAGTCCCGTACCACAACCTAGGTCCAATAGGCTGGGCTTTTCTAAGGGTTCTAAATAGGGGGTGAGCAACTGCTGTAATTGTTCATGACCGTGGTAGTCTAATTTTTCCAATAAATGTTGCTCATAATGATGAGCATAGCCATCAAATAAGTTTTTCACGTAATCCGTTGGAGCTGTATCAGGCGTTTCTTTTTGTTGAGTGGCTTTGAGCATGTACTGCACTGACCTATTGTCAGGCTGGAATTGCAAAACTTTCTTGTAATGCTCAATAGCTTTTTCAGTTTCTTTCTCTTCGCAATAAAGATTAGCTAAATTCTGATGGGCTTCGCAACACTCGGGGTCCAATTCTAAGGCTTTTTGATAATAACCAATGGCTTCCGGGACTTTTCCTTGGCGCATGGCTGTAACGCCTAAGTTAAATTGCACATCACTGACATTCTCTTCATATTCTTCAGATTTTTTTAAGTAACTTTTGGCTTTTTCATACTGCCCAAGGTCTAAATAGATAGCTCCTAAATTCTGCATGACTTCCACTAAGTTAGGCTCCAGTTCAAGAACTTTTTCATAGTGTTCAATGGATTTTTCATAATCGTGGACTTTTTGATAAAGTTTACCAAGTTGGTAGTAAGCAGGGTAAAGCTCTTCTTGCTCTACGATGGTTTTATAGACTTCTATAGCTTGTGTAAGGTTATCTTGTCGCTGATGCAATAGGCCTAAGTTGTACCAAGCGCCAAAATAATCAGGGCGTAATTCGGTCGCGCGCAAATACAGGGCTAAGGCTTTTTCGTCATTCTCTTGAATGTAATAGACGTTGCCTAGGTTATTATATGCTTCTGCATATTCGGGTTCCAGAGCTAGGGCATTCTCGTAAGCTTGGATGGCATCATCGTATTTGCCTAAGGTTTTGAAAATATTACCAAGATGATTATGATAACTGGGTTCGTGGCTATTGCTTTTAATGGCATTCCGTAAGAAACGCTCAGCACTCATGAAGTCACGTTGTTGCACCGCCACAAGGCCAAGCAAATGCAATGCATCGGGGTGGCTTGGGTGATTCTCGAGAATGTTATGGCAACACTCCACCACATTATCAAAGTCTCGTTCTTCAAAATATTCTGAAGCTTCGCGCAGATACTGGCTAGTTAGGTCTTGTGACATAGTGTATTGGCTTCTCGCGGTGAGCATTGGGTACCCTGTGAGTGTATATCAGATTGTGGGCTTTGATCCACAGGATGCTCTGAATGGCTGCACACATGGGGTTGATCGTCATTCGCTAGCATTGTAGCAATATCCCAGGCATTTCTGAGGCTAACATATTGAAAGGTAAGGGAAAAAAGTTCTGGCACTCGGCGTTAAAGAGTGCTAAAATAGACCTTATGAATACAGCAAAAAGTCTACAACCTTACGAAATCTCTTTGCCCATGGGCAATATTGAGACCTATGCCAGCAGGGTTTATCAAATACCTGTACTTACCTTGGAAGAAGAGCAAGAGCTCACACGCCGTTGGTATGAAGAGCAGGATTTGCAAGCTGCCCGTCAATTGGTGTTGGCTCATTTGCGTTTTGTGGTAAAAGTAGCCCGTGGTTACATGGGATATGGTTTAGCATTAGGCGACTTGATTCAAGAAGGCAATATCGGTTTGATGAAAGCCGTACGCCGTTTTGAGCCCCAACATGGCGTGCGCTTAGTTTCTTTTGCTGTGCATTGGATCAAAGCAGAAATTCACGAATTTATTTTACGTAATTGGCGCATCGTTAAAGTGGCTACCACTAAAGCGCAACGCAAGTTATTTTTTAATTTGCGTAAAATGAAAAAGCGCTTAGGCTGGTTCACGCAGGAAGAAGTGCAATCCGTAGCCGATGATTTAGGGGTGACAGCCAAGGAGGTCTTGCAAATGGAATCCCGTTTGAATGCACGAGACGCTGCCTTTGATGGTTATGATAGCGATGATTCAAGTGCCTCTAATGCCCCAGAAAACTTTGCGCCGGCCCAGTACTTAGAAGACCATAGCCAAGACCCTGCCAGGGTATTGGAAAATCAAGATTGGTCGACCCATGGACGTGACAAACTTTATCAAGCCTTGGAAGGTTTGGATAAGCGCAGTCGGGATATTCTCACCAGTCGTTGGCTCAGTGATGAAAAGCCCACTTTGCATGATTTAGCAGCTCGCTATAGCATTTCAGCTGAGCGCGTTCGTCAATTAGAACAGAATGCCATGAGAAAGCTAAAAGAATTCATACAGTAGGGGCTGTTGCAAACATCTATTAGCCTATTGATCCCATGCTATTAATAAACTATATTCTCCATTGCACATGAAAACTGTTATGGTTTTCGTAGGATAACTGCGGTTGTGTTGCAAAGGAAAACGGATGAACTCTAAAATACTCCCCCTGATTTTAATCGTATTAGTGGCTTGTTTAACTCAATTTGCCAGTGATATCTACACGCCTTCTTTGCCAGCTATCGCGAAAAGCTTTAATGTGCCTGTGAACTTATCTCAGTTAAGCTTGGTAATCTATCTTTTTGGCGTTGCCATTTCTCAATTGATTTATGGTCCGCTATCGGAATGTTTTGGTCGCAAGCCCATGTTGACCCTGGGGATTGTCATCATGTTGGTGGGCAGTTTGCTTTGTATGTTTGCGCCCAGTATACACGCACTGATTGTGGGTCGAGTGATTCAGGGATTAGGCGCGGGTGCTTGCGCTGCTCTTTGGCGTACGGTTTTTCGTGATTGCTTTACTGGAGAGGAGTTGGCTAAGTATGGTTCATATTTGGCAATCTTCATCATGTTCATTGTGCCTGTAGCACCTGCCCTAGGTGGTTACTTTGAACATTACATCGGTTGGCGTGCCAATTTCACCTTTATGGCAATTTATACCATTGTTGCTTTAATTGCTATTACTTTAGGTTTTAAAGAAACCCATGCCGAAGCAAACAAATCCAGCATTAAGCTATCTAATATTATCAGTGGCTATGGTGAATTGATTAAAAGCCCCATATTTGTAGGCATAACCCTGTGTGTGTTTCTTTGTTATGGCGCATTATTCGCCTGGTTAGCGGCGGGACCTGTACTATTGATTAAAACTGTCGGATTAACCCCTGTGGAATTTGGCTGGTTCACCTTTTTGGGTTGTGGCGGTGCCTATGCTTTAGCGGGTTGGTTCAATGGTCGCTTGGTGAAAAAATTTAGTATGAATAGCATGATGCGATTTGGTTGGTCAGTAATGATATTGTCTTCTCTATTGTTGGCTCTAAGTTATTTTGTTTGGGGCGTAACGGCGCTGGGTATTATGTTGCCTGGGGTGCTTTTTTACTTTGGTTCTACCTTTATATGGCCTAATGCTTTTGCTAGCGCATTTACGCCATTTGGCCACATTGCCGGTTATGCCGGGGCGCTTTATGGCTTTATGTTAATGAGTGGTGGTGGCGCTATTGGTATGATTGCAGCCCATATGCCCGATACCAACCAATTACCTCTGGCATGGGTGATATTCCTCACGGCTATTATTTCTTGGGTGCTTTACGAAATCATCGTTGTACCAAAGCTCAAGACCGATAGGGCAGAATCCAATACTTAAAAAAAGCTTAAGGTAATGTAAAGAATGGGTTAAGAAATAGTTAAGTCAGTGTATTTGTAGGTATTTAGGATCTGTTCTGGGATAAATATTTTGACATTTATCCTTTTGGTCGGTAGAATGGCAACCATAACATCTAGGGAACATTTACTCCCTGATATTACAAATAATTTTAACCATAACATTCCATTCTTTGTTATCCATTAAATAAGCTATTTATGGTCCTCCCCTAATGATGATATATCAGCAATGATTAGGAATTGTTATACCAAATTTTTAAGTAGGAATTATGAAGAAAATAATCACCGCCGTTGCTATAGTCTCTGCTATTAGTGTTGCCTTTGCTTTATCCTATAAGACGAACGCCGATACACCTATAAAGCCACCATCGACAAAAACCGTTGCTCCAACCGTTGCTTCGAAAACTGCCTCAAAAGAGGTTAAAGCCATTAAAGCAGGCCAGATTAATCAACAGGCTATTCTAGATAACGCGCCTAAGTTAGATCCCAAAGCATTACAGCTAGCAGTCAATGGTTATGAGTGGGCTGGGAAGAAGGGCGAATTAGGCAATCCTGATGTATTAACTGTTATTGATTTTAATCAGCCCTCTAATGCTAAGCGTTTATGGGTGATTAATTTGCGTAACAGTAAAGTATTGATGAACCTCTATACCACTCAAGGTAAAAATAGCGGCCTAACCTACGCTAAGAAGTTTTCTAATGCCCATGGTACTGATGAAACCAGCCTTGGGGTGTATAAAACAGCAAACACTTATGGTGGAGAGCACGGTTATTCCATGCGCTTGCAAGGATTAGAACAAGGCATTAATAATAATGCCATGGGGCGAGCCGTTGTCATTCACTCGGCCTACTATGCTACACCTGCGTTTGTTAAGGCTCATGGTCGCGCTGGTCGTAGTTGGGGTTGTTTTGCTATCGACCCTGCACAAAGCAGGAGCTTTATCGATAATACGAAAGGCGGCAGTGTCATATTTGCTTATGCCACGCCAGAGCAAAAGGATCCTAACGTAAATAAGGCTTAATAAGAACGGTAAAATTCATAAAGTCTTATTACTGATGTTAATAGTACAAGTCCAGTATATAACAGAGCGATAAAGGCAAAAAAATGGGGCAGCAGGATTAAGGCGATGAAAAAGCCGAAAGCCTCTGCCCTTTCCATTATGCCAGGACTGTAATGAAAGCCTTTAGATGAATCATTAAGGGCAAACACACCTACCACTAAAAAGCTTGTGACACATAAAAAAGAGCTCCCTAGCATCAGCAAGCAATATAAACCTCTCCCTGATGGATCCATGAGGAACAATCCTAGGATAATGGACAACTCCACTAATCTATCCATACAGATATCTAGTGCGCAGCCAAAATCCGATGACTGACCTAATAATCGCGCAATGGTGCCATCTAGAGTATCACAATAACCTGATACCAAAATTAAAATAATGGCTAAGAGCGTTTGATGAAAATACAAGGCTGGAATAATGAGTAAGCCTAACACCGCGGCTATAACGGTGACGCAATTAGGGTGGATACGGAATTTAATGCGTTCAGCTAATGGTGCGACAAAAAAACGCTGGTAGTGATGGCGTAGAGTATTTTCTATCATTAGCTTATCTTCATCATGAATTTAACTATACGTTTTACTTTGTCAGAAAACAAAGAAGAAGTGTAATAACTTCCCGCAGCGCGTTTGCTAATTTCGCTGAAGGTGGGATAGGGCGCGATAACATCGGTAAAGCTGCGTAGAGTTTTCTTTTTGGCAATGGCCTGGACCCAGGGCAACAATAATTCCCCTGCGTTACGGCCCACAATAGTAACACCCAAGATCCGCGCTTTTTCATCGGTTAAGATCTTTATTTTGCCTTTTTTAGCAGATTCTGCATGGGCTCTATCCACCTCGTCAAAGGGCCATTCAGTAACAACGGCTTCAGGTACTTCGTGAGATAGGGCGCCTACATGGGCTAATTCAGGGTCGGAATAAGTAACCCAAGGAATCGCTTGGTAATTCACTTTCGCGGGTAATTTAAATAAAATATTCTTTAACACAATCCCAGCATGGTAACTGGCTACATGGGTAAATTGATAGGCTGAAGCCACATCACCCATGGCATAGATTTTTTTATTACTGGTGCGTAGTCGGTCATCTACTTTAATACCTTTCGGGGTATAATCCACCTTGGCCTTTTCCAATTGCAAATTATCCACGTGGGGTTTACGTCCTGTGGCGATCAACAGATGGCTGCCGGTTATGGATATTTGATTATCATCACTGCGAGCAATGACTTCAATACCTTCAGTGGTTTTTGAGACTTCTTCCACTCCAATGCCTTCATGAATAGTGACCTTCAGGTCTTCTAGCCCCTGCTTGACTATAAGAGCGCAATCCACTTCATCTTTGGGTAGTAATTTAAAACCTTCTAAAATAGTGACTTTAGATCCGAACATAGCAAAGGCGTATGCTAATTCACAGCCAATGGGCCCACCGCCGACAATGATGAGGTGCTCGGGTAATTGGGTAATAGAAAAAATAGTTTCGTTAGTGAGATAATCAATGGTGTCTAGGCCCTTAATGGATGGGATGAAAGGTGCCGAGCCCGTGGCGATAACAATACGTTTGGCTTGGATGACATGCTCACCCGCTTGCACATGCTTTTCATCAATGAAATAACCAGCTTCTTCAATCACGGTGACGCCTAGCGCTGTGAAGCGTTCCACAGAATCATTTACGGCTATGGTATCAATAACAGTATGTACATGAGCCATGACTTCAGTGAAATTTAATTGAATATTGTCACAGTGTATGCCAAATTTATTGGCATCTTTAGCATGCCGAAAGGCTTTTGCTGCTGATAATAGAGATTTAGAAGGGACGCAACCGTAATTTAAACAATCGCCGCCCATGCTACGGCCTTCTAATAATATGACTTTTGCGCCCATTTGAGCAGCCCCTGCCGCTAAGCTTAATCCACCTGCGCCAGCACCTAAAATAACGATATCACATTTGTGTTTCATTTCTTTTAGCCTTAATCCATTTGTAAATCATGGGAAGTGTTGAAAGAAGTGCTAGCGCTACTAGAGGGAGCAGCACTTGAGGCTCAAATATGATGCCTAGGTTAGGTGTTTCACCACTATCAAAAATATAGCCTAAACCATTACCTATGGAAACATAGATAAAGGAACCCGGAATAATGCCGAGAAATGTCGCTAGAATGTAGCTGCGCTTTTTCATACCTAATAGTGCAGGCACGATGTTGACTAGCCAAAAAGGAAAAATAGGGATTAAGCGAATGATAAAAAGGTAAGTGAAGGCATTTTTATGAAATCCTTCTTCCATGGTATGTGTCCATTTTGCGGCCTTGCGAGCAAACCAGTCTCTCAGAGCCAAATTAACCGCCAAGAAAATCACAAAGGCACCGATAGTAGCACTGATGACAACGGCTATGGTGCCAAGGATGGGGCCAAAAAGGAAGCCGCCGCTTAGTGTCAATAGAACGGCGCCTGGGATGGATGCTGCTACGGCTACGATATAAACAGCCGAAAAGCATAACAGAGCCAATATTAAATGTTGTTCGGTCCAATTCAATAAAATTTGTCGGTGATCTTGCAGGCTCTCAAAGGTCAGGTAAGTATAGAGTCGAAAATAGAAAAAGCATCCCAAAATGGCGACCAGTAAGATTAGTAATAACCATTTTTTAAAATTGAATGAGCGAGTGTTTTCAGTCATAACTACCCTACCTGGACTGGATTCTGCATCTTTTCTTCTTTGCTAAGATTAGGAAATAAGCTGCAGAATAACGTTGATGTTGCACCATTATAGCTAAAGAATGAGGGGGATGGTCTATGGGTTATTTCTGGTATTCTATTTTATGACCAAATAATGTTGGATCAGGGTTCGAATGAATTGTTCACAGGCATTAAGTTGAGTAACCTCTAGAAATTCATTGGCGCGATGGGCCTGTTGGATGCTACCAGGGCCGCAAATAAGGGTGGGAATGCCTGCTTGTTGAAAAAGCCCGCCTTCCGTGCCATAGGCGACTTTTAAGGTGCCCTCTTCTTTCGTCAATGCATAGATAAGTTGTGAGAAAGGATCATCTTTTTCAGCCTGTAAGCCGGGAACAGTTGCAAGCGGCGTTAATTCTAATTGGGCATCAGGGTACTCGGTCTGCATAGCGGGCAATAATTCTTTTTGAATAAAATGCTGAATACGAGTAGTGATGATTTTAGGAGCCATGGTTGGCAGATTACGGAATTCGAACCAGACTTCACAAAGTGCTGGTATGGTGTTTATGGCGTTACCGCCTTGAATCATGTTAGTGCTCATACTAGTGAAAGGTATATCAAAAGAGCCATCAGCCTCACCTTTATGACGCAATTCATGGGCGATTTGGCGCAGTTTGCAGATAAATTGAGCGGCATATTCGATGGCATTACAACCTTCTGATGTTAAGGAAGAATGAGCTGCACGGCCATGGACACTGCAACGGAATACATTGATGCCTTTATGGGCTATGACGGGGCGCATTTCCGTTGGTTCGCCCACAATACAAGCTTCAGGTTGAATACCCTGTTGTTGCAAATCTTCAATTAAGAGAGGGGCCCCTAAGCAGCCTACTTCTTCATCATAAGAAAAAGCCATATGTAAAGGCTTGGATAATTTCATCGTCTGTATTTCTGGAACCATAGCTAATACCACAGCGATGAAACCCTTCATGTCGCAAGTGCCTCGACCAAATAAATAATTTTCTTTTTGGGTTAATATGAAGGGGTCGGTATCCCAGTCTTGTCCGTCAATAGGAACTACATCCGTATGACCGGATAACACTAACCCACCATTCACACTACCATCTTCAGCTGGAATGGTTGCGACTATATTAGCTTTTGTTTTTTCATCATCATAAGTTAAACGACAGGGAATATTTTTTTCTTTAAAAAAAGAGGCAATGTGGTTGATGAGTTCAAGGTTGGATTTATGGGAAGTGGTATCAAAGGCAACTAATTCAGTTAGCCAGCGAAGGCTGTCCATGTGGATAGTTCCTTAAGCGTGAAAAGACCTTAATATACGCTATCATTCTTTATGTGGCAAGCCATCCACAAGGTCTTATTCTGTTGTACTATAAACAAAATGGCCAAATCGGCGGTGGCTCTGCAATTGCTCCAGCAAGCGAATTTTACATTCACCCTTAGGATCAACCAGTATTAATTCACTACCTGCTGCTAGAGCTGGATTAGTAGTGATGATGGATCGTTTGTGATTCAATGAATGGAATTCTGGAATGACCAAGGCAAGCTGTTCTGCCAAATCACTTTGCTTTGCTTGCAACTTAATAGCTACAGCTTCTGCTTTTGGAGCCAATAATTGAATGCCCATTTGAGCTTCATTGGAATCCTCTTGTTGAATCCAACGTATAGAGGCTAATTGCCAGTGGGTACTACCAGGTTCGCGAAGACAAGCAAGGTCTCCTGCCTGGACACCATTAAAGTCGTAGTTCTTGCGGGAGATGCGATACCCCTTAGGGCTTGTGTTGATGACTTTCCAAATGACGGATGGATACTCAGAATTATCATTTGATATTGAATTTTGACAAACATAATGTGCCGCTGCAAGCCCTGTAACCACTTCAATATCCCCAGGACAGCACATACGTGAAAAATCACGCACATTGGGTTTATCCCAAGCTGAAATGAGTCGGGTGAGAAGGTTATGAGGTATGATATTTGGACTTTGAGAATTGCGATTCAATAATAAACTTAAATGGTTAAGCAAAGGCATGGTATCCAAGTACCGCATTGAATGACCCACTTCTATTTCAGGGTGTATACTACGATGGACAGCGCCTTGGTCTTTATCGAGAGCGGCAACAAATTCTGAAGAATCACTAGCTTGTTTGCTTAATTTTGCAAAGGAAGCCCAATCTTGTAACTGTTGAAACAAAATTATTTGATCTTGGGGTTGAAATTGTGCGGGATTAGCAAGACTAAAAAGAAGTGAACTCATGTAGAGCTTTATAATGGAATATTTAACTAATTTGTTTTGATGTTCTTCTGTGATGACCGTATCCAATAATTTGTTTTCTTCAGCCAATAAAAAGAGATTATGTAAAGTTTCCCAATAACCACTATTAATAGGTTTGTAGTAAAGGTAGCGGCGAAAGGCGATTTGGTTAAGATTCCACATGCTGCGGGTTAGGCAAGAAAGCAGGATGTGGCCGCGTCGAAACGACAAACGGATTTTTTTCTTGTCTTGCTGCATGAGAGCTAAATAACAGGAGACTAAACTTTGTTGCCCTCTTTCCAAGGCCTTATAGTAATCCTGTGTTGAGGCCAGGGCATTTTTATTTTGCTGGAGTTGTTCAATGGCAAGGGTATGCAATTTAGCTATTTGTTGATGAGCGCATTCGAGGACTTTACAACGTTGGCTGACATCCATTTCTCTCTCAATAAGTCCGTCCAAAGATTCACTTAACAGGAGGGCCATCTGATTTGGATGCCTCATGGATAATGTGCTAATCCAATGCAATATTTCTTTGGGCGTTCCAGTGATGAGTTGGTGAGCACTAGAGGATGTATGGCGCACGGCAGTTTCCTTTAACTTATCTTAATAGTATAAATAAATATAACTCACCGAGGGAAAACAGCAAATCATTTGCTCAATCTGTAGAGAATGTCTGGCAATAGGCCAATTAATGGCATTTTTTTGACTTTTTAACCTCTCCAGACCTGAAAATTTTTCTCATCTCAAGGTATCATAGGGGTCTTATGACCTAGAGGAAGTATCATGGCAACGTATAATACTAATGATTTTCGAGGTGGATTAAAATTGCTCATTCAGGGCGACCCTTGTAGCATTATTGAAAATGAATTTGTAAAGCCAGGCAAAGGCCAAGCCTTTGCTCGAGTGAAGTTACGCAACTTGAAAACAGGACGTGTTCTGGAGCGCACCTATAAATCTGGTGAAACCGTAGAGGCGGCTGATGTCATGGAGGTAGAAATGCAATACCTTTACAATGATGGTGCTGCCTGGCACTTCATGGATAATGCCACCTTTGAACAATTGTCCGCCGATGCTAATGTGGTGGGCGAGGCTGCAAAATGGTTAAAAGAACAAGACATATGTACCCTTACTCTATGGAATGGTGCACCTATTTCCGTGGAGCCAGCTAACTTTGTTATTTTAAAGATTGTTGAAACGGATCCTGGCCTGCGAGGTGATACCTCCGGTGGTGGCGGTAAGCCTGCTACTTTGGAAACGGGTGCTGTTGTACGTGTGCCTTTATTCGTTCAGCAAGATGAATTAATTAAAGTGGATACGCGTTCTGGTGAGTATGTGTCTCGAGCTAAAGATGACTGAGACTTGGCAACCTTCGGCATCCATTGCTGCCTTACGTCGACGCTCAGAAATATTAGCTCATATACGCGAGTTTTTTTCCCAGCGTAAAGTGATGGAAGTGGAGACGCCTTTATTGGCGCCTTATTCTGTGACGGATGTTTATTTGCAATCCTATGCTATAGAAAAACCCCCTCAGTCGGTGCCTCTTTATTTACAAACATCCCCAGAGTTTGCCATGAAACGTTTATTGGCGGCGGGCAGTGGACCTATTTACCAACTGAATAAAGCATTTCGACAGGAAGAAAAAGGTCGCCAACATCGTCCGGAATTTACTTTATTGGAGTGGTATCAGCCCGGTTATGACCATCACCAGTTAATGCAAGAAGTCGTGCAGTTGGTGATGGGCGTGGTGCCTAATTTGCAATTGGTGTATGTGAGCTACCGTAAATTATTTCAAGATAATTTAGCTATAAATCCTCATAATGTTAGGTTAAATGATATATCTCCTCTGATGCATAAAAATGGTTTAGGAAATTTATTGGAAGAAAATGATGTCACCACTTGTCTTCAAGTTTTAATGTCACATGTGATCGAACCTACCTTCCCAGACAATCAGCTGACTTTTGTTTATGATTATCCCGTTAAGCAGGCTGCCTTAGCGCGGATTAGGGCCGATGAAATACCTGTAGCCGAACGCTTTGAGATGTATATTGGGCAGATAGAAATAGCCAACGGTTTTCATGAACTGTGCGATGCTGAAGAACAGCGTGAGCGTTTTCGTCAAGATCAAGTCATGCGTTGTCAACATAGTATGCCACCCGTTGCTATGGATGAAAAATTCTTAGCTGCCTTAGAATCCGGTTTACCAGATTGCTCTGGAGTGGCTCTAGGTGTAGACCGTTTGATTATGGCAGCTTTAGAATTGCATGACCTTGCCGAGGTGATTGCCTTTGCTAATGATTATTAGAATTACAACTCTTATAAATCAATAGTGGCGCTACACAAAAGACAACAATACCTAGTACTAAGAATGTTTCGAAGAAAAAGATATTTCCGACGTTCACATCTGAAGGCGGGAAAAATCCAATTATAGTTGCTGCAATACAAGTGATAAAGCCTGTCCCTGCGATGAGCCAAAGGGTGATGTTACCTCCAGGGATTTTGTAGCTGCGTTTTTTATCAGGGTATTTATAGCGTAAGCGAATAACGGCTGCAAACATAAAGAGATAAACGATTAAAGCCAGCTGGGCCGTTAAATCAGACAGTAACCAGTAGGAACTATTTACATTGGGTGTCATCAAAAATACGGTGCAGAGTAAAGTAAAAATCAAACCCTGTAACAAAAGAATGGCTATCGGTGCATTTTTACCATTGATACGCATCAAGGCTTCGGGTAGACAACCGTCGCGCGCTGCAATCATCATGCCCTTGGTGGGGCCGATGACCCAAGCCGAAACACCACTTAATCCGCCGATAATGATCAAAATAGCGATTACCGGTATCATCCAACTCATATTAAAAGTGTTAAAGAAAATGCCGAAGGCTTTGATCAAGCCCGAAACCAAGCTGAGAGAATCATGTGGTACCACAATGGCAATAGCTAAGGAAGAGCAAACCAAAGTGACAAAGATGATTATGGTTGAATAGAGTAGAGCGCGAGGATAATCGCGCTGTGGATTTTTTACTTCCTCCGCGTGCACAGCTGACATTTCCATCCCAATCAACCCAAAAAGAATAGCCGTGAGAAAAGCAATATTCTGCCAATTACTCAAGCTGGGGAGAAAGTTATGCAGGGTAAATTGAATTTGCAGAGGTTTACCCATGAAAACCCAAGCTATACCTAACCCTATAATCATAAGCATGGGAATGATCGTTCCTAAGATAGCCCCTATGGTGCTGATGGCACCTGATACGCGCATACCCAAGCAATTGAGAATAGTGGCCGTCCAAAACATGCTTAGAATTATGATTAAAATTAAAGGTTTTTCATCAATGAGGCCGGGGTTCAATAGGTATATAAAGGTACTTGCGAGAAAAGCTAAAATAGTTGGATACCAGACAATATTGTAAATCCATTGCAGCCAGATAGTGACCAACCCCCAGCGTTTGCCAAAGGCTTCACGCACCCACACATATAGCCCCCCATTTTCAGGCCAGGCGGTGGCTAGCTCGGCTGCCACCATGGCCACAGGGATGAAAAAGGACAATGCGCCTACAATATAAAAGAAAAGGATAGAAAAGCCGTATTCAGCGCTGATAGGCAAGCTACGCAGACTGTCTACAGCGATGACGTTAATCATCACCAAGGTGAATACGCTAAGTACGCGACGGGGTTTTTTACTAATAATCATAATTTTCTCACTTACATCAATGGGTTATTGTCATAGAACATGGCTCTTAAGCATGCCGATGGCAGGCTAAGAGCTGTCTATGAGAATGATGTAAGTGTTTGTTATTCATGTTGAACCTCAAAAGATTAAGTACCAATATACTCAACAGCGAATTTGAATGCAACAAGTTTGGCCTAATCTTTTGGTCTAATTTAGGGCGTTAAATCCAAGTTAACCTGCCCAATGGATTTACCCAGGGTCACCGGTGCCTGGGGTGCAAGGTGTTCTTCCCATGAGGTCATCCCTTTAGGGGTTAAAACAATGGCCGTGGACCCCATTTGAAAATGCCCCATTTCTTGGCCTTTTTCTAATAGCATACCTGAGGAATAGGTCCAGGTTTGTAGTTGGCGAGGGCGGTGGGGGGCAACGCAGCCATGCCAAGACGTGTATATGCTGGCAACGATCATTGCTCCCACTAAAATAACGGCCATAGGCCCCATGTCAGTTTGGAAGTAACAAATGACGCGTTCGTTACGCGCAAAAAGGTTGTCAATATTATTAGCTGTGTTTTGGTTAACTGAAAATAGTTTGCCTGGCACATAAACCATTTCGCGCAGTTCTCCAGCAAAGGGCATATGCACGCGATGGTAATCTTTGGGCGCTAAGTAAATAGTAATGAATTGGCCTTCATCAAAGTCTGAGACGCGTTGTTCATTACCAGCTAAAAGATCCTTTAATTGATACTCATGGCCTTTCGCTTGAATGAGACGACCTTGTGTAATGGCACCTAATTGACTAATAGCACCATCGGCTGGGCTAACGACTGTGTTATGACTTGCATCCATAGGGCGCATGCCGGGTTTTAAATGACGGGTGAAAAATGCATTAAATGATGTGTAGGTATAGGGATTAGAATGTTCTGATTCTTCTAGGTTTACATCAAATAATGTGAGAATTACTTTTATAAAAAGATTTTTTATCCATTTTATTTTGGTGTTGGCTAAGTAGCCCATAAATCGTGAGAGTAAACGGTGGGGCAGTAAATATTGTAATAATAAATGTAAACGTTGCATATTAGTCCTTAGTATAAGTTTTCAATAATGCCAGGTAGCGTGTATATCGCCATTCACTGATTAGGCCATTTGTTACGGCGGTTTTGATGGCACATTCAGGCTCTTCTATGTGACGGCAATTACGGAATTTACATTTCTCTATATGGGGTGCAAATTCCACGAAGTTGCGTGCTATATCCTTCGCATCCATGTGCCATAATTTAAATTCACGGATCCCTGGTGAATCGATGAGGTCTCCGCCATGAGTGAAATGATAAAGCCGACAATTGCTTGTAGTGTGTTGGCCATGGCCTGTGGCTTCTGATAACTCACCCACACGAATAATTTCATGGGGTAATAAGCGCGCTAGGATAGAAGATTTTCCTACCCCTGACTGTCCGATGAAGACACAAGTTCGATTATCTATATATGCTAATAATTCATCTAAACCAGTCTCGGTCATGGTACTGGTATAAATCACGGGATAATGAATTTTCTTGTAAATATTGAAATGGTCTTGTAGGGCTGAGAATGCCTTTTCATCTAAGGCATCAATCTTATTCACTACAATAATGGGTTGTATATCCGTCGCTTGGCAAGCCAACAGGTAAGGGTCCAGGCGTTCTATGGAATGAGGGGGTTCAGGCGCCACGACGATAACAATATTTTGTATATTGGCAGCCATAGCTTTCATGTGGCCGTGGGCATCTGGGCGAGCTAGGGTCGATGAACGAGGCATTAAAGCTGTAACCACGCCATTTTCATGTTGGCTTTCTTGCCATAGTACTTCATCACCGGAGACCACATCCCCCAAATGTTGGCGCATTAGGCATTGAAAAACCTGCCCATCAGCTTTTTCTACTTCCAGGCGAGCACCATGACGAGTGATCACCAAGCCCTTTTGTTCAGGTCCTAAGTGGTCATCGGTAAGCATCGATGCTGCCTGGCTATCGCGCTTAGCGGCACGCTTGCGGCGTTCTTCTTGAATTTTTTCGATCCGCCATGCCTGTTGCCGGCTGATCTTGCGTTTGCCCATGGCCTCTTCTCGGGTTAGACTGTGTATGGACATTGTAGCCTTTTGCTAGAAGGTTGGATAGCATTGAAAATTTATCTGGTGGGCGGAGCCCTTCGCGACGAACTATTGGGTCGCAGCGTTACGGAAAAGGATTGGGTTGTGGTGGGTGCCACGCCTCAGCAAATGCTGGATTTGGGGTATCGCCAAGTGGGCAAAGATTTCCCGGTTTTCTTGCACCCTGAAAGTGGCGAAGAATATGCTCTCGCCCGTACTGAGCGCTCTATAGCCCCAGGTTATCAGGGGTTTGAATTCAACACTTCCCCTGATGTGACTCTGGAAGAGGACCTTTTACGACGGGATTTGACCATCAATGCCATGGCTAGAGACGACCATGGCCAGTTAACGGATCCCTACCACGGGGTTAATGATATAAAAGCTCGTTGCTTGCGCCATGTTTCCCCCGCTTTTAGCGAAGACCCAGTACGAATTCTACGCATTGCTCGTTTCAAAGCCCGTTATCATTATTTGGGTTTTCAAATTGCAGAAGAAACTATGGAATTAATGCGCAGCATGGTGGCACAAGGTGAAGTGAATACCTTGGTGGCAGAGCGCGTATGGCAAGAATTACATAAGGCTTTGCAAGAAGAACATCCCACAGTATTTTTTAACGTATTGCGTGAATGTGGTGCCTTAAACATTCTATTCCCTGAGTTGGACCAACTATATGGTATTGCTGAAGATCCAGAACGTCATCCAGAAAAAGATGCAGCTATCCACTACTTAATGGTATTGGAGCAGTCGGCAAAATTAACCGCCGACGTTATGGTACGTTTTTCGGCCCTCTTACACGATGTGGGTAAAGGTGAAGACAATAAAAACCATGAAGTAACAGGGGTGCATTTAATTCGTGAGTTATGTGCGCGCTTCCGCATACCCAAGGAATATCGTGAATTAGCTGTATTAGTTTGCCAATATCATAATGATTGTCATAGCGCGCAAGCTTTAACAGCTGAGAAAAGTCTGCATCTTTTAGAACGTTGTGATGCTTTGCGCCGCCCTCAACGTTTTGCTCAGTTTCTATTGGCTTGTGAAGCGGATTATTGTGGGCGTGCAGGCTGCGCATCGAAAGCCTATGAGCAAAAGCACTATTGGAATGCTTTGATAGGGGTTATTGGTGAAATTTCCGTGCAGCCATTGTTGGAAAAAGGACTTGAGGGGAAAGCTATCGCTGATGAATTACATAAGCTTAGAATCTGCGCCATCGAAGAATATCTCAAGGAAACCCCCCATGGATAAGACCAATATAAACATTCAACTATCATCTTTCGGTCAATTATCCGATGGGCGAGATGTTACTAAATACACGCTATCAAATGCTAATAATTTTAGAATTTCTTTAATAGACTTTGGCGCTACTATTACATCTGTTTTATGGCCGAATAAAAAAAATGGTCACGATGATGTGACGCTAGGTTTTGCAGATTTAGAAGGTTACATAGAAAACCCCCCTTCTTTTGGTTCCACCATTGGTCGAGTAATTAATCGTATCCATAAGGGTAAATTCACAATTGATGATGAAGACTATCAATTGGTATGTAATGCCGAAGGTGGTCACCATATTCATGGAGGCATGAAAGGCTTTAGTAAAGTATTATGGGATGCTACTTTGCATCGCGAAGACGATAAAGCTGGTGTGGTATTTACTTATTTGAGTCCCCATGGCGAAGAAGGCTATCCTGGCAACCTACTGGCAAAAGTAGGATATTACCTGACAGATTATAATGCATTAATCATGGAGTTTTATGCAACAACTGACAGGCCTACCATCGTTAATTTAAGTAATCACGCGTATTGGAATTTATCGCCTAAAGATAAAGACGTCTCACAACATCAATTGCAAATCCAAGCCGATTATTATTTGCCAAGCAATCAAGATAACTTGCCCACAGGTGAAATTCTTTCCGTTAAAGATTCTGTCATGGATTTCACACAGAGCCATGATGTTGGAAAACACTATGTTAAATTGCCCAAGGGTTATGACAACTATTATGTGCTAGATAAATCACGCGATAAATTTGCCTTAGGAGCAAAAGTTATGGAGCCTGTCAGTCAGCGTTGCATGGAAGTTTGGACCACCTATCCGGGTTTACAATTATATACGTCGGGGAACTTACAGCCCATACAAGGTCGAGATGGTGCGACACACGGCCCAGGCAGCGCTCTATGTTTGGAAACTCAGCATTTTCCCGATGCTATTCATCACGCTCATTTCCCCACAATTTTGTTAAAGCCCAGCCAACGATATCATCATATAACGGAACATCGTTTTATAGATTTAACCTAAGACGATGTCTTTGAGAAAAGTGTGATAATCAGTCCACTTTCATGAATTCTGGTTGGGCAAAGGTTCCTTCATGCATGCTTAAATTATAATACACTGTATCAAAGGTTTTGTTGGCGATATCATTTTTACGGTATTGTTGTAAGTCACAATTTTTCCCCGCCATGGTGGCGGTAAATGTACCCGAGGGATAAACGACTTGCGGGTATAAAAAGGTACGTGTTTCACTAAAGTCAGCAGATTTCATCGCGTCGCTCATGGACTTGATTAAATCCAAATGATAAAAGGGCGATTCACTCTGTTGGATTAAAATCCCTCCTTCATTTAGAGCTGCATAACAAGATTCGTAGAAAGGTTTTTGAAATAAACCTTCAGCAGGGCCGATGGGGTCTGTGGAATCGACGATGATAATATCTATATTTTCTGCTTCTTCCATCCATTTAATGCCGTCACCAAAAAAGAATTCAGCGCGGGAATCTTGATTTGAAGCACAAAGCTCAGGGAAATATTTTTCTGCCACCCGAGTGACTCGTTCATCAATTTCTATTTGGGTTACTTTATTCACGCCAGGATGTTTTAAAACTTCACGCAATGTGCCGCAATCACCACCACCTATGATAGCAATATTTTTTGGATTATTGTGAGTGAACAAACAAGGGTGAGTCATCATCTCATGATATAAGAAATTATCGCGCTGCGTCAGCATAATATAACCATCAATTACCATCAGATGCCCAAAGCTTTTTGTGGCATAAATATCAATAGTTTGGAAAGGGGTGGTTTCACTGTGCAATTTTTCTGTGATGGCCATGGAAAAAGCCGCATGCTGGTCTTGGCATATTTCTGTAAACCAAGGCCCGTCTAGGGTATTATTATTCATATTTAGTTGCTCCGGGTAAAATGTTTAAATAAATCATCAGGTTAGGTTGATGTTCCCATAGGCCTTACAATGAGCGATAATATGCCCAAATTTCAGAGGTGGAAACCAATGACGCAAAACACCATCCAGCTGGCGCGAGCATTATATAACATTCCCCAGTGGAGTGAAGGGTATTTTGATATTAATGATCAAGGTCATGTGGTGGCTATTCCACAACTTGGTGGTTCGTCTGTGGATTTGCAAAAGCTCTATGAAGAGGTTCAAGCTGCTGGTATTCCTCTACCCCTATTGATTCGTTTTCCAGACATCTTGAAACATCGCATGTATGCTTTGTCTAACGCCTTTCAACAAGCCATGAATAAATATGAGTATAAGGCTGAATATTTGCCTGTTTACCCTATAAAAGTAAATCAGCAGCATGTAGTGTTAGATACATTATTGAATGTGCCTGATATGGGCTTGGAAACAGGCAGCAAACCTGAGTTGTTGGCTGTTATGGGTTTGAAGGAAACTAGCCAACATAGTATTATTTGTAATGGTTACAAAGATCGAGAATACATTCGTTTAGCCTTGATAGCGCAAATGTTAGGGCACCGTGTTTTTATAATTATTGAAAAACTATCTGAGTTGCAACTCATCGCCGAAGAGTCGTTGTCATTGAAGATTAAGCCTTTATTGGGGCTGCGTTTGCGTTTATCGAGTCTTGGAAAAGGCAAGTGGCAGAATACTGGCGGCGAAAAAGCTAAATTTGGTTTAACGGCAGCGCAGGTTTTACATGCATTGCAGCAATTACAATCCATTAACCTTATCAGCCAGTTGCAATTAATTCATTGCCATATGGGCTCGCAAATCGCTAATATCCATGATATTCGTGGTGGTATGGATGAAGTGGCTCAGTATTATCGCCAATTCCAACAACAAGGAGCAAACATTCAATGGGTCGATGTAGGCGGTGGATTGGGTGTGGATTACCAAGGTACGGCATCACGCCATGACTGTTCGACGAACTATAAACTGCAAGAGTATGCTGATAATATTGTTCAAGGCCTATCAGCTCTTTGCAAGCGGCATGAATTACCTTGTCCTAATATCATTACAGAATCGGGTCGTGCCATAGCAGCACATCACGCGGTGCTACTAACTAACGTGGTGGATGCCGAAAGGCCTATAATAGAAGCCCATGATGATTGCCATGGTGATGGTGCTATTGCAGATTTGCAAGCATGTGTCGCTAATGTTTCTAAGCGAAGCCCTTGTGAGCTCTACCATGAAGCTGGCTACCATTTGACAAAAGCTCAAGAGCAATTCAAATTAGGCTTGTTGGACTTGCAGGGGCGAGCTATAGCTGAAAACCTTTATGCTAATTTATGCGATGCATTAAAAGAAGTATTGCAAGAGGATATTCAATCTCACCGAGAGATTTCGTCAGACATCCAAGAAAAACTAGCAACTAAGCTGTATTGTAACTTTTCCTTATTCCAATCATTGCCGGACATCTGGGCCATTCAACAGGTATTTCCTATTTTACCTTTGCGAGGATTAAATGAGGTGTGCAGTGAACATGTGATCTTGCATGATATTACCTGCGATTCTGATGGTCGAATCGATGATTATGTTTCTGAAAAAGCCATGGCAAAAACGCTATTGCTACCAAAATGGCTTGAGGACGAGCCTCCCGTTCTAGGTATATTCTTAGTAGGTGCATATCAAGAAATATTAGGAGATATGCATAATTTATTTGGTGATACCCACTCTATTAATGTGTTATTGCAAACCGATGGTAGCTATCAATTATCCGATAAATTAGAGGGTGATAGCGTGCAGGAAGTATTGGATTACGTACATATTGATGCTGCAGGTTTAGCTCAGAATTATAAGGAAAAGATACGTCAAAAAAGCTTACCCCAGGAGCTCAGTGACTATATCCAGAAGGCGCTAGAATTGGGGCTTAAGGCATACACTTATCTCGACTAAAATATAGTCAGCCATGAGTTTGCCAAAAATCTGTAAAGTCAGCTATATTTTAAGTCATGAGTTATTTAATTTAACGGATTCCAAGGACGGAACATGTTAAGACACAAATATTTGATCCCCTTCATGGCCCTGGCAGGCATCTTATTCTGTACGGCATTATTAGCAAAAACCACCAAGATGGAAGTAATTCAATTATATAATCGTCCAGCTGTGGAAGTGATACCCATCGTTAAGCCATTTATGCCGCAAAATACCATCTTGCGTCCCGATGGCTATCGCCTTATTGTCAAAACGTCACCTCAGGGGCTGGCAACCTTGAAAGATATGTTAAAAAATATTGATATTGCACCAAAGAATTTATTAATAACACTGCGGCGCGGTGAAGGTCAAAAGCAATATAAAGAAGAACACGTACTTAATAATATACCTTTGACCCAGAAGCAACAACGCAAAAAAGTTAATTATTCTCAGTCAGTACGGGTTATGGATGGCCAAGCGGCCATGATTCAATTCGGTAGAAAAGTGCCATTTGCTATGACTACAGCATCAGGCGCAACAACGACAACATTGAAGCCGGTTACAACGGGCATGTATGTAACGCCAAGGGTCATGGGCAAAAGAGTACAACTAACTCTGCAAACTTATACCAATAAAACGCAACGCGGTGGAAACATTAGAACTCAGCAGGTACAGACGAAAATTGTTATTCCTATGGGTGAGTGGGTGAACCTGGCCAATTTTATTGGTCGGCATAATGCAGATATTCAGCGTATCTTACACGGTAGTATAGCATCAGGGAGTAATTCTCAAGATTTATATATACGTGTTGGTCCCTATAAAAAACCTTAAAGTCCTGTGAATTAGATTTTTAGTGATAGTTCCAAGTAACTGATTCATGGTGAAACTGCCCTTTGACAAAATCTGGCACCTTTCCAAAAAAATTGGTTAACATGCTGAAAAATATGAAAATAAATTGATTTTGATATTATGGCTCAATAATGATTATTACTTGAACTATACTAATACAGTCGCAGGATCATACAGTTACAATGAAAAATGCCTAAAAAAACGAAAGAAATTCGCTTCAATGTGAGCATTCACTTTTCGATTACAACAATCTTTGTGATCTTATTAACGGTTATATCTTTAGCTATCGTTTTGGTGAGTTATCATCGCTATAATAAATTTATTGAAAACCAAGCAGCCTTATTAATTAAGCAATCATCTTTATATGCAGAAGAGACGTTAAAAGACTATTTAGAACCGTTAACTATGCAAACGAAGCTCACAAAGGATTTCATTGAACATGGCGTTATAAACCCTAACAATAAAGAAGATTTTATTGATTACAGCCGTGAGTTAATGGAAGCCACACCACATTTATTTTCTGTTTATTATGCCTATCCCAACGGAGATTTTCTTGGGGTGAATCACCGTAAAGAAGAATTGTTTTATATCCTTGATATTCAGCGTTCAGAAGATACAGTAACAGCACAAGCCTATTTTACAAATAGAGAAGATAAGAAAATAGGTGAAGATATAAAAATAGAAACAGTATATGACCCTAGGATCCGGCCTTGGTATTTGAAAGCACTGGCGCAAAAGAAAGTAATATGGTCCGATTTATACCAGTTCTCAGGCGTTTTGCCTGGGGGGATTGCGACAGCGGGGCTGACTTCTGCTGTTCCTATTTTTGATGCTCAGGGGGAGCCTTTGGGTGTGTTTGCCATAGATATTAATTTATTGGAGCTAAAAAAGTTTATTCAAGATCTGAATGTTAGTGAAAATGGCGTTGTCGTTATTTTAGATTCTAAAGGCAACATAATTGCTGGACCTCAATCGGTGATTGATACCAAAGAATTGAAAAAGCGCAGCGTTTTTCAGCTTCCTCAGGTTTGGATAAAAGACTCTTATAAAAAATATTTAGAAGGAAATAGTGGGTTCTTCGTTTTTAAGTCTCAAGGTGAAGGTTATTACAGTTATTATGAAACTATAGATTCCATTGTCGGTGAGCCTTGGGTTATTTCCGTTGTTGTGCCATCGGATGACTTTATGCGCGAAGTAAAGAAGGTTAATTTTATTATAGCAATTTCTTACTTGGTTCTCATTATCATTGGATTGTTTTTAGTTTACAGAATTGCCCACCAAATATCTCGACCCATTCGTGAGTTGGTTCGTCACACAAAGAAGGTGAAAGATTTTGAACTGGACGAAGAAGTTGACATAAAGTCCAAAATCACAGAAATTATCGATATGCAGGATGCTATTAATACTATGAAGGATGGCCTGAAAAACTTTAAACGTTATGTGCCGGCAGATTTGGTGAGAAAGTTGATTGTTTCGGGCAATATTTCTAAGGTAGGAGGCAAGCGTAAGCCATTAACTATTTTGTTTACTGATATTTATAACTTCACTAATTTATCAGAAGACATGGAGCCAGAAGTTCTGATGGAGAGATTATCTGAATATTTTACAGACCTTAATAAAATAATTGACATTTATCAGGGGACCATTGATAAATATATCGGAGACTCAATTATGGCTTTTTGGGGCGCTCCAGCAGCAGACGAAAAACACGCCATACATGCTTGTAAAGCGGCTTTAACAATTAAGCATCATTTAAATGATTCACCCCATTATTGGGATGAGAATAAAACAAAGCCCGTTATTACACGTATTGGTATCAACACCAGTGAAGTCATCGTGGGCAATGTGGGTTCGGAAGTTCGCTTGAATTATACGGCCATTGGTGACGGTGTTAACCTAGCGAGCCGATTAGAAGGGCTTAATAAATATTATGGCACATTAATCATTGTGAACGAGACGACTTATGAAGAAACCAAAGAACGCTTCTATTACCGTCGTTTGGATTATGTCTCAGTGAAAGGAAAGAATGTTGGCTGTTATATCTATGAGTTAGTAGCGGAAGAAGAACAGGACTTGCCAGAAGGATTTGAAGAGTTAAACAAACTATATACTAATGCATTTGTTCAGTATCAAGAAAGAAATTGGCGGAAATCCATGGAGATTTTGGAGCGGTTGATAGAAAAATTCCCCGCTGACCAACCTGCAAAAGTGTTATATAAACGTTGTGAAATGTTTTTAATTGATCCGCCTGGTGATGACTGGAATGGTATTTGGAGCATGGAAGCCAAGTGAGTTATAAATGAAATTAATATTTCTCGGAACAGGATCAAGTTTTATCGTTGGTGAAGATAACTATCAGTCTAATATGATATTGGTAGCCGATGATGGTGATACCTTGCTTGTTGATTGTGGTACGGACGCTCGGCATTCTTCTTTTGAGCAAGGTTTTACTCCTGAAAATATTAATAATGTATTTATTACCCATTTGCATGCTGATCATGCTGGTGGACTAGAATGGCTAGCGTTCTCTAAATATTTCAATGAAGCTCTAGACCGTCCTAATCTTTTTATTGCCGACACTTTAGTCAAGGAATTATGGGAAGATTCTTTAAAAGCAGGGCTAGGCTCTCTCATTGGCGAGGAAAGTTCTCTAGAAACATTTTATAAAGTACATGCTTTAGGGCGTAATGATACTTTCCAGTGGCAAGATGCTGAATTTGCACACGTTCAAACGTTGCATGTTATGAATGGTCGTTACATCGTGCCAAGCTATGGGTTATGCATTAATCGTCAAGGATATAAAGCACTTATTACAGGTGATACTCAATTCTGTTCTAAGTTATGGTTACCTTTTTACGGCGAAGCCGATATTATTTTTCATGATTGCGAAACAACATTAGCTCACGAGAGCGGCGTCCATCCTCGTTATGAAAAGTTAGCCACCTTGGATCCTGCCATCAAAGCGAAAATGTGGCTCTATCATTATAATCCTGGTAAACGACCCAACCCTGTAAAAGATGGCTTTGCAGGGTTCGTGCTGAAAGGTCAAAGCTTCGACATAAAGAAAGGCAAATTAACCCAGTAGTACGGCCATCCTCTATGGACTATATCTAGTCAATCTAGTAGACTGAGCTGGAAAAGTTTCACAAAGAAACAAACATTTATCTGTCTGTATTAAAAATAAACAACCGTCTTTGCGATGAATTCAAGTAGAGGAATCACATGAAGTTAAATATGCGTTCTATAGTTCTTTCCGCTGTAGCCATCGTGAGTATGTGTTTTTCTCTTTCCCTTTATGCGGCTGATGAACCTGTCTTGACGATACAAGAGCCTCAACCTTTAGGCCAGCCCATGACAGTAGGCAGTACCCAGAAAATGACATATGTTTTGCAAAATACCACCGCTGTACCGGCGGTCATCAAAGGGATGGGCTTAGGTAATCCCAGTACAGGTTTAATTGCATTAGAACCTAATTACACCACGACCTGTGAAGGTACGGTGCCGGCTAATGGTACTTGTTCTATAACTGTAACCCTAGATGCTCAGCAAGAAGGGACTGTCAGTAATCAAATTCAATTCAACTATGGCGATACAGGCAGTTATATCGTTGGTATCGTGACAGATGTATTCAATTTTCCTATCACAGCGGCTACAGAACCTGTTCTGACCATACAAGAACCTCAATCGACTGGTGAGCCCATGACGGTGGGTAATTCACAGTCATTGACATACGTTTTGCAAAACAGCACATCCTCGCCAGCTGTTATTAAAGGGATGGGTTTAGGTAACCCAAGTACGGATTTGATTACATTGGATCCTAATTTTACCACGGATTGTGATGGCACCGTGCCCGCTAATGGCACTTGCTCTATCACGGTGAATGTCGATGCTCTAAAAGTAGGGACTGTCAGTAATCAAATTCAATTCAACTACGGCGATACGGGCAGTTATATCGTTGGCATCGTGACGGATGTATTCAGTTTCCCTATCAGTGAATTTGCACAAGGTTCTTTAACATTCTTTGGTATAGCCCCTGTGTGGGGAAACATTGCCGTGGCAGGTGAAGAAACCCAAACTTATTCCGTGACGAATACGTCAAGCACTACAGACATCACTTTGGTACCTGAGGACATGGCTTTATACCCAGAGCAACCTAAGTTGGAATCCCATGTGAGTTTTGCTGTGGTGCCTCACGCTGGTGGCCCCGACGATGCCTGTAGTCAAAATATTGTGGAGCCTGGTGCCATTTGTGACGTGCAGGTGACAGTGAAGGCCGCTGCTATCCCTGGAGCCATCAACCAGACCCTTTGGATCCCTTACGAAGAAGCTTCGCAAACGGCTATATTGAAGTCCACTACGCCTATTCAATTTAATGTTAGCTATGCAACACCGCTGGAGTTTATTCAGCAAGCCAGCTGGTCTGATATGGCTATCAATAGTAGTCAAACTCAGCATTACACTATTCGTAATGATAACCCTATTGGTGGTGACCCCCTGCAAGTGAGTGCTGTGGGAGCTCTACCTAAATCTAATTTGGAAACTGGAGTAACTTATAAATTAGAAAGTTCCGGCGAGAATAGTGGCACTTGTACCGGAGGCGCTATTGAGCCAGGCACGAGTTGTGATTTAGTGGTAACAATTAATTCTGCTGAAGAAAGTGGAACAGTACAAGCCCAATCCATTGTGGTTAATTTCCAAAATGGGAAATACAAGTCCGTAGCAAAGTCTGAGCCCTTTGGTTTTAATGTGCAGGGAGCCACTTTACAATTTAGCCAAGAACCCACCTGGGATAACATGGATAAGGGTAAATCACAAAGCCAAACCTACCGTATTAGTAATGCATCTAAGTCAGACATTACTTTGGGCCAGGCAAAACTATTTCCCATTGACGATAGGTTAGAATCTAACGTGGTGACGAGTAATGATTGCGAGGGTGTTGTTAAAGCAGGCAGTGATTGTAATATGACTGTTACGGTGACTGTATCTAATGAATCGGGTCAAGTGCATAATCAAAGTTTAATTGTGCCCTATGTCGGTACGAGTCAGAAAGCCCTGCTAAAATCCAAAGCCATCAATTTCAGCGTTGGGTTCCCAACACAAAATGTATTGCAGTTTGAAGGCTCACAACCAAAATGGCTTAATATGACCATTGATGGTCATGAGTCGCAAACCTATAGCGTCAAAAATACTTCCGATACGGACACTATCACGTTGAATCACTCCTATTTCTTTCCTAAGCAACAAGTCGTGCCGCTACAGGTTAGTTTTAGTAATGATTGCGACAATCAAATAGCGCCCGGCGCAACTTGTCATATCACATCTAAGATTATCTCTAACAAAGTTACTGGGCTGGTTAACTTTAATAGTTTATTGATTGCCTACCATACGGCTTTTGGTGGCTCAGGCATATTGAAGTCTGATCCCATCACTTTTATCGTAACAGCTAGTGAGAATAGAGATTTAATTTTCTTGAGTAAAGCGGGTCCTACACATATTAACTTAAATGGCAAAGGGACATTGGATTTTTCTTTAGGTAATAGCACCGCATCTCCCATAACGATTAATAATATGGCTTTAACGCCTGTTTCCAGTTTAGAGACGGGTGCTACAGTAACCAATGACTGCAGTAATACAGTACCAGCTCAAGGTTCTTGCCACATTACAGCCACTATTGATGCCGGGTCACAAACAGGAGCGGTGAAAGGCCAAAGCCTTAAAGTTGACTACACTTCTAATAGTAAAGCTTTGTCTCTGAGTACCCCTGTGGTTATCTATGTCAGTCAACCAGCATTGCTGACCTTTTCACTACAACCATTTGTTAGTAATCTTCAAGTAGGGAAAAGTGAAACCCTAACTTACAATATTTTATACCCCACGGAAAATTATCAAGGCGATGTCACGATTAAGTCTGTTGATTTAATGCCAGTTTCTCCTTTAGTCAGCAGCCAAATTAGCAAGTGTGGTAACTTAGGCAAGGGCGGTTCCTGTGAATTGACCGTGGCATTGAATGCTAATGAAACGCCAGGTGTGGTGAAGCAAGTGTTAGAAGTGAATTACCAGCTCTTGGATGGGCAAGCCAACCTGCCAACTCTATATTCGCGGCCTTTATCTTACAGTATTACGCAATACCCCACGGCTTATTTGCGTTTCAAACATAAACCGAAAGTTTGGAGTATGACGCCTAATAGTAGTCGGAAATTACTTTATGTTGTGCAGAATCCATTGAATAAAGCACTTTCATTCAATACCAATGTGAATGACATTAGTGCAGACCCCACGCCGCCTGAAAGCAGCATAAGAAATAATTGTGATGGTATTGTGCCAGCCCATGGTGATTGCCGCTTATGGGTGACTCAAAATTCAGGAGCCGGTACAGGTGCCGTTGAACAGCAATTGGAAGTTACTTATCAAGAGCAAGGCAATAGGCCTTTAATCAGCGATATGAATTACGATGTGGTGACGCCGGTTCTGACCTTTACGGCAGAACCTATGGCAGACCAGACTACCTATTTGTCTCAACTCTTACAATTGCACTACACCTTGAAAAATGTTTCTAATAAAGAAGTCTATAATGTTAAATACTCTGTAAGTCAGGGGCTGGGCACTGTATTTAATCGAGTCTTTGCCCAAAGTGATAATTGCCCCCGTGATTTAAAAGCCGGTGTAAGTTGTCAAGTTACCGCTTTTATTTATACGGATAACCCATCGGTCAAGGGTTCTTCTACGCCCATTAGTCTATTAGCCACCTATAATGCGCAGCAGAGAATAGCATCCAGTGAAGTAAATGTTTCTGTATCAACTAGTGATTTGCCTGTAAGTTTATATGAATCCGTGGTGATACCAGGGTTGGCTCTCAATCAAAGTGATACTCAAGAATTTGATGTGCAGAATGTAAATGCGCCGGGTAACAATTCTGCCATGGATTTACGGCCTGAAATTCTACCTAAATCCAAGCAGGCGGCTACAGTGCGTTTGGCTCCTGGTGTGGGCGCACTTTACAAAAAATGTGTAGCTTTAGGTAATGCCTTGCCCAGCGGCGCGATGCCGCCAGTAAGCGCACCCGGTGGCAAGAATACCCCAAGTAATCTGTGCTCCTATGAGGCTCGATTTATTGCTGGCCCCAACCCAGGCCATGTAAAACAATTCTTCGTGACAAATTACACTATGGCAGGAGAAAGTCATAATTTCGCCATACCATTAGAATACAATGTTGGACCAGTGCTTAGCTTTACTTCCCAGCCTACACCACAAGATATGGCTGAGAATAAAACCACACAGACTTTGGTGTATAGCGTTTTCAATGAATTATCTGGTGATAGCAATAAGATTACTTTAGGTACGCCAACTGTTACCTATGGTGGTTCTAAATCCTTAGTCAAATCCATAGTGAAAGATGGGTGTGAAGGGTTTGTGCTTGCTAAGAGTGTTTGCCCTGTAACGGTCATTCTGAATTCTCAGTCAGCGACGGGTGCTATATCAGATTTTCAGCTGATAGTGCCTTATACTCAAAGAAATGGCCAAAAAGGCACTCTAGTGTCTAAAAAGCAAAGCTTTTCTGTGGTGTCAGCCAATGCATCCAATGCGCCACGATTACGTGCCTTTAAATTTGTAAATAATTGCAAATCTTCCGTTTGGTTTACTGTCGCAGGTGGTGGCGTTAACAATATTACAACCAATCCTGCTGTAAGTAATTCACGTTGCAGTTCTAATGCTAATTGCCCTAAAGGCGCTAGTTGTATTGTCAATTCCAATAAATTTATTGGCCAGTGTTTTTGGAATGCGCCGGGACCCAGCGATGGCAATTATGAATTACAAGCGGGCTCGGATAAAACCATTTATTTCCCGCAATACGATAACAGCCATACAGCCATTAAAAATATTATGTGGAGCGGTATTGTAACAGGCCGAACTCATTGTGAAGATGGCCACTGTGAAGCCGCTTCCTGTGGTGGTGATGGTGGTGCTTGTATACCGGGTCAAGGGGTAACAATGCCGGCCAATACCTTAGAATTTACCTTGGCCCCTACCAACAGTGGTTTGCCTGATTATTATGATTTAACGATTATTAATGGTATTCATTTACCTATGAGTATGATGCCTGATAATGTCACAGCACCCTATGCTACGAATCCTTACTATTGTGGTATTCCAGGTAATCCCGACGATGTAAGTAATACGCAAGGCAAAGCGGCAACTTTGGGTGGTTGCCAATGGAATAACTTCCAACCCAACCAACCTTTCTTGTTAGCAGTAGCCTGGCCCCAGTCAGGCAGCCCGGCTATTTGTTCTCAGCCAGGTACAAAGAGTGGTAGTTTGACCTGTGGGTTAGCTGCAGATCCGGACGGTGGCTATAAAGAAATTTATGGTGATTTTGTTGGTTACTGGACGGCGGATCAATTATGTGGCGATCCTAATTTGCCAGGCGTTCCTAGCCAATTGAATTGTAAACAATCAGGCATCGTGCCGGGTTCGCCAAGTACCTCTGTGGCTAATTTGTATAAATGCGATGGGCCGGCTTCAGCATCTTGTTATCAAAATGGCGCTCAGGCCGATTGTTGTGGTTGCCAAAACTGGCAGAAGGTCACCTATGGTGAGAGCCCCATTGCGGTGCCTGGTGCCGATAGTGTGGAGCAATGTGTGAATCAGAATTCAGGTTGGCTACAGTATATTCAGCCTAATTTACAATGGATGAAAGGGGCCTGTCCCAACGCTTACACTTATCCTTATGATGATCCCACCAGTACCTTTACTTGTCCTAATTGCACCGATGGTAGTGGTAATTGTAATTTGAAGAATAACCCTGACATAGGCAAAGTGACTTATACGGTGACTTTTTGCCCAAAAGGCGAATCTATTGAAGCACCATCCTTATCTGATGCTTGGGTATCAAAGCTATGGCAAGGGGAGTTGAGGGGGGGAAGCCATCCTTGATGATGAGATATTTCTGATTTTTTACCACTTTTGTTAGCGTAGAAGATGTTTTTTTGCTACAGTTCTACGATTGACGTTTTTATAAACAAGGATTCATTCCCATGTGCGCTAAATTATTCGCTTTATTGGCTCTAGTAATTTCCGTAGCGGTGGCTGCCGGTGCTATTTTCTTACCTCAAGAATTTCAGGTCTACATCGGTATGACCATGAAGTTTGTGGAAGTGTTAATTCCTGTATTAGCCGTTTTCGCTCTTCTGAAATTTGTTTGTTGCTGCCCAGCTAAGAAGTGTGACTAACAATAGATTTTTTTAACTCATAGTCCCCTAAAGGGGACTGTGGGTTTTTCTATTTCTGGTCCAACTGCTTAATGAAGTTTGTAATATTCTTGCAACTTTCGCCTGTATAATCTCCCCAAAATAGCTTTTTTATTCTCGTGTAGTCAGGAGTTGGTAAATCTTGTTTTATCAGTTCAAACAATTCTTGGAAATTATAAGCATAGGGTCCCTCGGTGCTTTCATAAAAATCGTAATATAAGGTGCGACAGGTTTTTGTAAAATAGTCATAGTCGTAGGGATAGAGAATAGCAGGCTTATTTAGTAGTATATAATCATAATACACAGAAGAATAATCTGTAATTAGTACATCGATGAAAGGTAATATTAAATTGAGATCGCAGCCCTTTGGTATAAAAACTATATTGGAATACTCCCCAGGTGAAGGGGTGTTATAAGTAGATCCTGGGTGAGTATCGCGCACAAGCACTTGATTTCTCCGTTTGAGGTATTGGTTAAGTGTATGATAGTCCATGGACTCATCTACAGCCTGTTTGTCTATTACATCCCGCCAAGTGAGGATATAAGAAAAAATTTTAGCGTATTTTTCTAATGAATTGACAAAGTCGAATTCATTAGGCGCATGTTTTTTTAAGTATTGGAGTTGACTCTCTTTACTTTTGAAGAAGTGGTCATTTCTGGGGGTACCAAAAGGCATGCATTGTTCTTCAGACACAAGAAAGCTAGCGCATTGCTTTTTATTTACATGGGGTGTAGTAGACGTCATAAAATCAGGTGGCTGATAAGTCGAGCGTTTTTTTTGGAATTCCTCAGCACTGGGTCCGATAGTCGTAGAGAGCTCTGCAGATTTTATACCGATGCCATGACATAGATAGATGTGTTTGGCCCCATGATAATATTTTCGTGATAGGGCGCGTACACCGTGGGTGGTAAAGTAATACTTAGCACGAAGGGAATAATAAATACCTAGTAAAGATTTATTATGATAGCTAGGATAACCCATGGCACGGACTTCTTTTGCAAGTGACATATCTCGTGTTAGCCAGATAGCTTTGATGTTAGGTTCTTGTTCTAAGACATATTCAAAGAGGAAGCGGGTGCTGTGGCCATATTTGATACTGCCAAAGGCCCAAATGTTAGATTTCCTACTAACAGTATTAAGTAAAAAGTTTCTAAACTTTTCTCTAACCCTTTTCATTTTTCACTCCGCATCTAATTTTTTAATGAAATCTGTTATATCATGGCAGCTTTTTCCTCTGTAGTTTCCCCAAAATGTCTCTCTTATTTTTGAATAATCCGGTGCTATTAAGTCTTGTTGTATTAGCTTAAACAATGCTGAAAAAGTATAGGCATAGGGACCCACAGTACTTTCGTAATAGTCAAAATATAGTGCGCGACATTCTTGAGTGTAATGATGATAATCGTATGGATATAAGATAATGGGTTTATTTAATAAGATATAATCAAAATAAACGGAGGAATAGTCCGTAATTAAAACATCTGTGAAGGGAAGAATTAAATTAAGATCGCAGCCTTCAGGTATATATCGAATATGTGAAAATTTAGCATGTAAAGACTTTTCGTATTGAGAAGAAAGATGTGGCTTTAATAGTAGAATCTGGTTATTTTTTTCAAGATATTGATTTGTCATTGCATAATCCATTGACTGATCAACGGCTTTCTCATTAATTGAGTCACGAAAAGTAGGCAGGTAAATAAATACCTTAGTATATTTTTCTAATAATCTTATAAGATCATATTCTTTTTTTGAGTTTTTCTTAAGGTATGAGCGTTGCGTTGATTTATCCTTAAAGAAATGATCATTCCTAGGTGTACCAAAAGGCATGCATTGCGTTTCAGAAATTAAAAAACTTTCACAATATTTTTTATTCATTTGTGCAGTGGTGGAAAGCATATAGTAACTCCCTTGATCATTATTCTTGGGCCTTCGTCCCATAGTGCCCTCTATGGTTTTGATGCCAATCCCATGCCATAAATTCACAGCTACGGCCCCGGAGGAATATTTTTTTGATAATTCATTAGCACAGATGTGAGTATAAAAATAGTACTTGGCTCTTATGGCATAGAATACCCCTAGAATAGAACGGTCATAATAACTGGGGAGACCTTGTGCTCGCAGTTGTTTGGCTAATTTTTTGTTTCGAGTTAACCAGAATGCAGTGATTTCTTTGTGGTTTTGTAAAATATAATTAAGCAAAAATCGAGGATTACCTGAATATGAGCGGCCACCTAAAGCCCAGATAAACTTGCTTCTAGGTATGATATTCATAAGTGACAGTCGGACTCTAGTTTTAAGCTGCTTTATTAATTTCATTATTTAAAAAACTCTCAATGATAGGCGCATCATGTTGGTACGTCAGCTTAATGTTATTTGGTTCGCCGGCTATTTGCAGAATATCTACTTTAGGGCAAAAGTATTTCAGGACACCACAGCATTCTGTAAAGTTTTGTTTGTCGCTGTTTTTTGCTAGCTCAAATGCTTCGCTGATGACCGCATATTGGAATCCCTGAGGGGTTTGAATATGGTATAGCTCTTCGCGTTCAGGCACCTCGAGTACGTATCCATGGCAAGTATGGATGATACTTTCCGTTACTGGCACAGCTGGTGTGACCGCTTTGTGAGTTTTTAATGCTTGAATGACATCATTGATTAAGAGTGGGGAAACCAGGGGGCGATTAGCGTCATGGAATAGCAAGTTTGAATTAGAGTCGCAAGCTTGAATCGCATTATAGCAGGAGTCAAAACGACTAGAACCCCCGGCTACGGTATGTTTTATTTTTGAGTATTTATTCAAATCCATATGGAGATGAATGTTAGATAACATTTTTCGGGGCAAAACTAAGAGTATTTCATCGATGTCTTTAGCATTTTGAAACTTTTGGATAGAAAATTCCAACATGGTTTTCCCATGGAAACGATGTAACTGTTTACACAATTTACTTGAAAATCGTTTCCCATTACCTGCCGCGAGTATAATGGCTATGTTCTTCATAGTCTTAACCTCATTATTATTATAAATCAAGTACGGCCACTAATTTTTAGTGGCCAGTTACTTTCCGATAATCCGCATGCTCATTTCCAATGCTTGTTCGTAATTCAATCGAGGATCGCAGAGTGATGTGTAAGCTTGTTTTAGATCCACTTCCGATAGACCACGTGCGCCACCGACACATTCTGTGACATTATCACCGGTTAACTCGAAGTGAACCCCGCCTAAATAGGAATCGCATTGACGATGTACTTCAAAGGCTTGTTCCAGTTCACTGAGGATGTATTCAAATTTACGGGTTTTCAAACCAGATTCTGTGCTAGTGGTATTGCCATGCATGGGGTCACAGGTCCAGAGTACAGAGCTACCCGTCGCTTTTACGGCTTCAATGAGTGGTGGCAGGCATTTAGAAATTTTGTCATGACCAAAACGGTGTATGAAGGTCAAGCGGCCTGGTTCATTATCTGGATTTAAGGTTTTTACTAAATCCGTGATCCATTCTTTTGTAACAGCGGGGCCAATTTTCACAGCAATGGGATTGGCAATGCCGCGTAAATATTCAATGTGAGCGCCATCTACTTCAGCGGTGCGCATACCTATCCAAGGAAAATGACAACCTAAGTTATACCATTTGTTCCCATCCCGTTGACGAGTCAGGGCTTGTTCATAAATTAAATGCAAATTTTCATGGCTAGTGAAAAATTCAACGCCATTCAAAAATGCCGCATCAGTACCTGGTACTGTACCTAGAAAATTCAATGCATCACTAATGGTGCCGGCAATGTTATGGTATTGTTTTGCCATATCTGAGTGTTTTGCAAAATCCAAATCCCAATTCTCAGGATGATGGAGATCAGCAAACCCACCGCTGGTGAGTGCGCGCAAATAATTTAGGGTCATAGCTGAGCATTGATAGCCTTTCAGCATGAGTTTAGGGTTAGGTTGGCGGCCTTCAGGGGTGAATTCAATATGGTTGATTAAATCGCCGCGGTAGCTAGGCAGAGTAACGCCATCAAGGGTTTCGTTATCAGCGGAACGGGGTTTGGCATATTGACCGGCGATGCGGCCCACACGAATAACAGGTTTACGTAGACCGTGTAGCAAGACCAAGCTCATCTGCAAGAGGATTTTAATCTTATTGGTGATGACGCTGCCATTGCAATCGGCAAAGCTTTCGGCGCAATCGCCCCCTTGCAATAGGAAGGCTTCCCCTGCCGCGGCTTTGGCCAAATGGCTCTTCAAACTGTCCACTTCATAGCGGGTCACCAGGCTAGGGTAGCCAGCTAGATTGCCCATAACTTTATTGAGCAGGACCTGATCTTTATAGGTAACTTGTTGTTTTGAATTCTTTTTTTGCCAAGAATCTGGGGCCCAATTACTCATTCTTCATTCTCTCAAGTGTATATCAAAGGCAGCATTATATCATAGACTCATAGGAGATGGTTCATTTTAGGGCAGGTTTCTGAGCGATTAGAGCATCTACGATAGTTGGGTCTGCCAAGGTAGAGGTATCGCCAAAATCCTGTAATTCCCCGTGAGCGATATTCCTCAAAATACGCCGCATAATCTTGCCCGATCGAGTTTTGGGTAAGTCAGAGGTAAATTGAATGATATCTGGAACAGCAATGGAACCGATAACATGTTTGACACGGGCTTTGATTTCCCCCATCAAGTTATCATCAACTGTAATACCTGTGATGGGAGTGACAAAGGCATAAATGGCTTCGCCCTTAATGTCGTGAGGGAAGCTCACTACGGCGGCTTCAGCCACCGCCTTATGGCTGACTATGGCACTTTCAATTTCTGCGGTGCCAAGTCGGTGTCCCGATACATTGATGACATCATCCAGACGGCCTGCCAACCAATAAAAGCCATCCTCATCACGGTTGGCTTTATCTCCGGTGAAATAATATCCCGCAGCAGGCTTTAAATAAGTTTCTAGGAATCGTTTATGGTCGCCATACACCGTACGCATGATGGAAGGCCAGGGTTTCTTTATGACTAATTTACCTGTGCCAGGACCTTGAATTTCTTTGTCTTGTTCGTCCAGTAATGCAGGTTCAATGCCTAACATGGGTAAAGTGGCAGAACCGGGTTTTAATTCTGTGGCACCGGGTAAGGGTGAAATCATAATGCCCCCAGTTTCTGTTTGCCACCAAGTATCTACTACGGGGCAACGTCCTTCACCCACCATGTGATAATACCATTCCCACACTTCAGGATTGATGGGTTCACCCACAGTGCCTAACAAACGTAAGGTTTTACGTGAAGTTTTCTTAACATAATCATCGCCATCGCGCATTAAGGCACGAATAGCTGTGGGTGCCGTATAAAGAATGGTAACTTGATGTTTATCCACCACTTGCCAAATGCGAGAAGCATCGGGATAGTTGGGGGTGCTGGCAAACATCAATGTGGTGGCAGCATTAGACAGGGGGCCATAAATTAAATAAGAGTGTCCCGTCACCCAACCCACATCGGCGGTACACCAATAAACATCACTGGGCTGGTAATCAAATACTTGTTTAAAGGTCATAGTGGTATAAAGTAAGTAACCTGCTGTGGTATGCAGCACACCTTTGGGCTTGCCCGTAGAACCCGATGTATAAAGGATAAAAAGAGGGTCTTCAGCTTGCATTGGTTCTGCCGGGCAGTCTTTTGGCATGCTATCCATTAAGGTTTTACAATCGAGATAGGTTTTATCAGGGCTGTCCACCATAATGACTTGTTGTATGCAGGGACATTTTTGTAAGGCGTGTTCAACATTGTCTTTCAAGGGAATGGTCTTACCACCTCGGCGTCCTTCTTTTGCTGTAATAAGCACAGAACAGTCGGCGTCTATGAGCCGCTCCCTGAGGGCGTGGGCAGAAAACCCCGCAAAAACTACGGAATGCACAGCTCCAATGCGAGCGCAGGCCAGCATAGCTATGGCCGCTTGAGGGATCATGGGTAAATAAATGCAAACCCTGTGGCCTTTTTTAACGCCCAAGGATTTTAATCCATTGGCCAGTTGGCAAACTTTTTCATGCAAGGTTTGAAAGGTAATTTTTTCATTTTCATGGGGTTCATCCCCTTCCCAGAGAATAGCCGTATTGTCTTTATGTTCGGGTAAGTGACGGTCTAAGCAGTTATAACAAACATTTAATGTAGCATCATGGAACCAACGAATATTGCCTTCTTGAAGATCACCATCCATGACATTTTGCCAAGGTGTGAACCAATCCACGTATTTCTTAGCTTGCTCGGACCAAAAGGTTTCAGGATCCCTAATGGAAAACTCATAAAGCGCTGCATATTCTTCTCGATTTATGTTGGCTTTTTGGGCTGATGCTGTATTAACGGCGTATACCTTTGACATAAACAATCCCTGCTGTCACTGGCAAGTTTAATCCTTGCGTTGATAAAGACGTAATAATCCCTGTGTCGAAGCATCGTAATGATGTTTTAATGTGGTTTTTGTTAAATCTTCTAATATTTCACTCGCCACGTGTTTACCCAATTCCACGCCCCATTGATCGAAGGCATTGATACCAAGTATAGCTGCTTGGGCAAAAACTTTATGCTCATAAAGAGCAACTAGTGCCCCAAGACTGTAGGGGTCTAACTGGTGCAATACTAAGGTGCTGCTAGGGCGATTACCAGGCATGGCTTTATGTTTTGCTAATTGTCCCGCTTGAGCTTCAGGTATGCCATTTTCAAGCAATTCTTTTTTTATGGTTTCTTCATTGCGGCCCGTCATCAATACTCGGGATTGCGCTAGACCGTTCGCGTATTGAATGGCATGTTCTTGAGGATAATGATTACATGTGCGACTTAGAATAAAATCCACAGGGATTAAATGGCGGCCTTGATGGAGTAATTGATGAAAAGCATGTTGGCCATTGGTTTCTACACCTCCCCATATAATGCTAGCTGTGGGGTAATTAACAGGGTTACCCTTCATATCAACGGATTTGCCGTTACTTTCCATTTCTAATTGTTGGCAATATTGGGGAAAGGCTTGTAATGAAGTTTCATAGGGGAGAATCGCTTGGCTTTGGCAACCATGAAACTGACTGTACCATAAACTGATTAGGGCTTTAATGGTGGGCATGTTCTCGCCGCATGGTGTCTCTTGGAAATGTTGATCCATGGCATGAGCGCCAGCTAATAATTGAAAGAAATGTTGCGTACCCAATTGCATTAATATAGGCAATCCAATGCTCGACCAAAGAGAAAAACGTCCGCCAACCCAATCCCAAATAGGGAAAATAGCCGATTCTAAAATTCCCCATTCCAGCGCTTTTTCTTTATTTTCTGTGATGGCGACAAAATTTTGTTTTATGGCTTTGTCATTTTGAAACCAATGACGAATTTTTTCACCATGGTATAGAGTTTCTTGAGTAGCGAAAGACTTTGACGATAAGATAACTAAGGTTGTCGCCGGGTTTAATGCTTTTAATAGCTGTTCTAGGTGGGCTTGGTCCAGGTTCGATACAAAATGAATATTGAGTTGAGAATTTTTGTAGTCTTGCAAAGCTTGGCAGGCCAGAGCGGGCCCTAAGTGAGAGCCACCAATGCCCACATTAATCACATCTGTAATAGCTTGCCCATCATACCCTTTGTGTTGCTCTGTGGTGACGGCTTCATAAAAATCCACCATTTTATTCAAAGCTGCACTGATCTCGGGCATGATGTCATGACCATTCAATTTAACCGGTGTATTGCTCACATTACGCAATGCGGTATGCAAGGCAGGACGTTGCTCACTGACATTCAGAGTTGCACCAGAGAAAAGATCTTGGACTTTCTCTTTTAACTGTGTTTCTTCGGCTAACTTGCATAGAGCTTTGAGGATGTCTTTGGTGACCCACTGCTTGGAATAATCCAAATGTAATTGGCAAGCTTCTAGCGAGAAATCTTTAAATCGGTGACCATTCTTTTGGAAGCATTCCTGTAGGTCTAAGGGCTGTTTGCTCAATTGAGTGAGAGCCTGCCAACTTTTTAATGAGGTTATGTTTGCCATCTTGCCATGGGTCCTATATGGTTTAATATTAATGGAATGCCATTGTCCGATATTTTTCATCGCGATCATAGTCTGAGATGCTTAAGGGAGTAGTAATGAGCAATAATAGACCTGTTCTGGGGCTTTTAACCTTGATGACTATTTGCGTGGCTAGTATTATTAGCTTACGAGGCATTGTCCTCATGGCTGAGTACGGTTTTAGCTCCACCTTGCTTTACCTTTTTGTGACCTTGACCTTCTTTATCCCCACGGCGCTCTTGTCGGCAGAATTGGCTACAGGTTGGCCACAAGAGGGTGGCGTCTATGTTTGGGCCCGCGAAGCCTTTGGACGCAGTACCGGCTTCTTTGCCATGTGGTTGGTATGGATTGTTCGCGTGGTGAGTTACCCCGTATTGTTTTCATTCATGGCAGGCACCTTAGCTTTTGCCTTTAGTCCTAGTTTGGCCGATAACAAAATCTTTGTTTTTATCCTCACCTTAATTTTTTGCTGGAGTATTATCTTTATTAACTTCTTTGGCACTAAGATTTCAGGGCGCTTAGTGACTTGGAGTGTGATCGTGGGCACCTTTCTGCCTTTGGTTTTCATTATTGCATTAGCGGCTTTCTATATATTTGAAGGGCAACCTTTGCATGTAAGCTTTACTTGGCATGGGGCTTTTGCCAATTTAGAAGGGTTAAGCAGTATTGCTTTGTTAGCTGGGTTATATCTTATGTTCACAGGGGCGGAATTTTGTGCGCTCTATGCCAATGACGTGAAAAACCCCGCACGGGATTATCCTCGCGCTATTTTTTGGGCCGCCGCCATTATTGTTTTCATGTGTATTTTTGGCACGTTAGCCGTTGCGGTTGTTGTCCCTCAAAGTGAACTGTCTTTGATCGCAGGTTTAATGCAGGCATTCAAAGTCTTTTTAAGTCATTACCACATGCAATATTTAATCCCAGTAATGGCCATATTAACCACAATTAGTCTTTTTGGTGCCGTGAGTAATTTAGTTTATGGTACCTCAAAAGGCCTAATAGCCACGGCGGAAGATGGTATTTTCCCTAAATTTTTTGATAAACATAATAAACACGATGCGCCTGTCAGATTACTATGGGCACAAGGGATTATTGCTACATTGCTTTCTTTGGTTTTCATTTATATGCCCAACGTAAATAGTTCCTATTGGGTAGTGGATGATGCTGCTTCCCAGTTGATGCTAATATTTTATGTGTTGTTATTCGTTATTTGGATACGCCTACGCTTAAAGCATCCAGAGGTGCATCGCGGTTACATCGTCCCTGGTGGCAAACCTATGATGTACACGCTCTCAGCTATTGGTATATTGGCTTCTATCTTCGTATTCTTCGTTAGCTTCATACCGCCGTCCCAATTTAAAACAGGGGACCCCTGGGTGTTTGTGGGAAGTTTAGTGGTTGCCATTGTGGTTTTCTGTTTTATACCTTTATTGGTGGCTGTGGTACGGCATTACCGTAGTCAATAAGGAAACCTATGAGGTTGTTTTATGGCGTTCAGCAATATCAAGAATTTTTTTTGCGCAATAGGCTTTTTAATCATAGGTCTATTGGTTATTATAGTAACTGCTAGTGCTATAGAAAAAGAATATGATGTGAAAACAGCCATGCCGCGTAAAATACTCGTTATCTATGATGCCAAATCAGCAGTCAGCATTTCAGAAGTCAGCCCCCAGCGTTTTGGTGCTATGCCGCTTAACCATATGGGCTATGTTCCGGAATACCATGACGTTAACCAACCATTACCCGATATAAACCCAGGCGCCTACGCGGGCATTATCCTTTGGTTGAGCAAGGGGGATATGGGCTCTAAAATTAAATTACAGGAATGGATTCTTCAACAAATAAATAAAGGTTATCGAGTCGCTTTTTTGGGAACTTTTGGTTTTGCTTTAAATAATAAAAATTTAAAACCTTTTGATTTAACCACTTATACATATAAAGAAAGAGATGACCATTATAATATAACTAAAGAGTCACCCATGATGGGGTATGAGTTAAAAACCAGAGCTGAGTCTGATGGTTTTGTACCTATTCAGTTGATATCAGGGTCGCCACTCTTGGAGATTAAAAATAATAAAGGAAAACTTAGTGATATGGCTGCTATTACATCTTGGGGCGGTTATGTTTTATCGCCTTACGTGTTGGCGGAGTTACCAAATTTACAATTACGCTGGGTTATCAATCCCTTTAGTTTTTTCACGCAGGCTTTACAGTTACCACTCATGCCCATTCCCGATGTTACTACAGTTAATGGACGCCGGTTAATGATGGTTCATGTGGATGGTGATGGCTTTAGTAGTCGAGCTGAATGGAATATTGATGAAGCACAATATGCGGGTGAAGTGATGGAAAAAGAAATATTCCGACACTATCAAGTTCCTACGACGGTTTCTGTCATCGTAGGTGAGATTGCGCCTTTTGGCATCGATAAAAAACATTCCGAACAATTCATGAAAGTTGTGAAAAACACCTTTGAATTACCTTGGGTAGAGATTGCAAGTCATACGTATTCGCATCCCTTCTCTTGGTTAGCTCTTGAGAAGGGTAAAACAAAGAAGTTGGAACATTTGGCGGTTCCCGATTATACGTTCAATCTAAAAACGGAAATAACGGGTTCAGTCGATTACATCAATAAATATTTAGCCCCTAAGAATAAGAAAACAAAAGTGTATCTTTGGTCAGGCGATACAGACCCTTCATCAGCAGCCGTTGCTTTAACTTATAAGGATGGCCTTGCTAATGTTAATGGCGGTGAGACAACGATCACCATGGACAATAAATCAATCACCAATATTGCGCCTCTAGGCGTGCCGAAAGGAGGGTATTTTCAAGTTTATGCCCCCAATCAAAATGAAAATATTTACACTAATTTCTGGCGAGGTCCTTTCTATGGTTATAGAAAGGTTCTACAAACATTTGAGTTGACAGACTACCCCATCCGATATAAACCCATTGATATTTATTACCATTATTATTCTGCGAGCAAGAAAGCTTCTTTGAAAGCACTCAAAGATGTCTATGAATGGGCGTTGAGCCAAAAAGTTTATAATGTTTATTTATCTGAATATTTCCAATTAGTATTGGACTTCAATAAAGTGGAAATACAAAGTAGTGGTGAAGGCTGGGTTATTAGTCATAATGGAACGCTAAGAGAATTTAGGTTGCCTGTGAAACATGGTTTCCCTGATTTGATTCACTCAAAGAATGTCATTGGTTATAATGAACACGGTGGCGATTATTATATCCATCTCGGCCCAGAGAAAAGCAGTTATATCGTTTTAAGTAAAGAAGAATCAACGTTACCTTATCTTCGATCAGCCAATGGACGAGTGCTATCTTTCAAACGCTCAGGTCGCTCCATAGTATTTTCATTAGAGTCTCACATGCCTTTAGAATTTACTTTAGCTAATATGAAGTCTTGTACTTTATATTTCAATGAGGAACCGCTAAAAAATAAAACGTTACCTTCACAAATGGACAAGTACAGGTTGCCTGAAAAAAAGGCAAAAGATTTGAGAGTAAAATGCAGTTAGATGAGTATATTATCTATCAGGCGAGTTGTCCCTAGTGATGCGGCACAGAGCAAGACAAGGTCTTGATCATCAAGGGCAGCGGGGGCTAGATCCTGTTGGCGGCAAAGGGTGAAGTAATCCACTGAAAAATTCAGTAATTCTAAATCCTTTTTCGCTTTCTGACACAACAATTGGTAATTGCGAGCGCCGCCCTGGACTTCCGTTTTTACTTGGTTCAGGGCTTGATAGATGCAGGCAGCCTGGCGTTTTTCTTGAAGCGATAGGTAGTTGTTGCGTGAGCTCATGGCTAAGTGGTTAGCTTCGCGCATGGTAGGTAGACCAACGACATCTATAGGGAGTTTTAAATCCTGCACCATGGTTCTTATAATAAGTAATTGCTGGAAATCTTTTTCCCCAAAAAATGCCATCTGTGGTTTCACCATATCAAAGAGTCTATAAACCACTTCGCACACCCCTTGAAAAAATCCTGGCCGATGCGCGCCTTCTAAGATATTGGAAAAATCAGGTAGAGTGTAGGCTAAAGGGTGGTAATCATTGGGGTACATGGTTTCCACGTTGGGGGCAAAAACCACATCAGTACCTATGGATTCTAATAATTCACAATCTTTTTCTAGCGTACGTGGGTAGGTAGCAAAATCTTCATTGGGGCCGAATTGTTTGGGGTTAACGAAAATGCTAGCAAGGGTGAAGCAACCTCGTTCTTGGGCGGCTTTGATTAAGCTTAAGTGGCCTTCATGGAGGTTGCCCATGGTGGGGATGAGGCCTAGGTTGTTTGATAGGTTTTTTAGCCGTTTTGGATCAGTGATTAGTTGTGTCATAGTGGTGCCTTTTAACTCTGCAGTTCTGCCAATCAATGGCGACCTCCGATCCCATTCTTTCAAACAGGCTGTGAATACATCTCTTCGTCCTCACGTCACCCCGGAATTTTGCATAAGCAAAATATCCGGGGGGCATACGGGTTGCAAAAATAGGATCCTCGATTTCCATTGATTGTTATTTATCGCGATGCTATTTCTCCACCACCTCAATAATGCCATCCATGGGTATTTCTTTTAGCTTCTGTTTTAACTTAATGCCGCTAGGCAGAATCATTTCTTCGTTGATATCTGCTAAGGGGCATAATACAAAGGCTCGGTTTTCTAATTCTGGGTGGGGTATGACTAAATTGGCTTCTTGCACTCTCTGACCTTCGTACAATAGGATATCTAAATCCAAAGGACGGGGTCCCCATTTAATGCGCTTTTCGTGACGGCCATGTTGTTTTTCAATGGTTTGTAGGTGTGTCAGTAATGCTTGAGGTTCGTAACGGGTTTTTATTTTTATGACGGCATTCATAAAATTATCTTGCGATACAGGCCCCACAGGTTTGGTAACATAGAAATGAGAACAGGCAAGGACTTCTATTCCTTCATCACTGGCAATATTAGCCATGGCTAAGGTTAGCTGGGCATGGGGATTATTTACATTACTGCCTAAACCAATATAGGCATGATCAGTGTTCATTGGAGGGCTTCTTTTTTCTAGGGCGACGTTTCCTATCGGGTAATTCCGTAAGCATTCTATCTTGTTGTTCTTCATCAACGGCTTGGTAATCGGTCCACCATTGGGCTTCTTTCTTTACATTTTCACCAGCTTCTCCCCGTAAGACTAAAAAGTCATAGGCGGCACGGAAACGGTTATGGTGAAAAGTAGGGGTAACCCGTGAGCGTAATAAATTCACTAAACGATGTTGGAAATGCAAAATGTCTTTGCTGGCTTTTTGAAAGCGCTTTGGAATAGCCAAGGTTTTAGCTTGTTGACGAAAAAGATCATCCATGGCCATCTCCATGGCGTAATATTTGGATTCCCCTTGTTGCTCGTATTGCAGCGCTAACTCACAAGCGGGTTGCCAAATGAGTGCGGCAAAGATAAAAGCCGGGGTGACAGGTTTGCCTTCTTTTACACGGTCATCGGTACTTTGCAGAGTTAAACTCATAAGTTTAAGGGCTGTGGGGTCTTCTGTGGCTAAAGTTGGAAAGAGTAGGTCTCTCAATTCGTAGCGATGTAATAATTCAAAAATAGCGAGGCCTTTGCTGGAAAAAAAGATTTTTAACATTTCTTCAAACAAGCGAGCAGGAGGAACTTCCATCAGTAAATGGCGCAGCGAAACAATAGGTTGCTCTGTATCTTTGTGAATATTGAAGTCTAATTTTCCAGCCAGGCGTATAGCGCGTAAGATCCGCACGGGATCTTCTTGGTAACGTTGTTTGGGGTCGCCTATCATACGCAGGGTTTTATTTTTTATATCTTCTAATCCCCCCATGAAGTCCAAAAGGGCAAAATCTTTAATGCCATAGTACAAGGCATTCATAGTGAAGTCGCGGCGGAAGACATCTTCTTCCAAGGTGCCGTAAACATTGTCCCGAAGGATCATGCCATTGTCGCGACGGTGGTCGCCGCCTTTACCATGTTCGCCACGAAAAGTAGCCACTTCAATAATTTCTCGTCGGAAATATACGTGGGCTAAACGAAAGCGTCGGCCAATGAGGCGGCAATTATTGAAGAGCTTTGCAACATCTTCGGGGTGGGCATCCGTAGCAATATCAAAATCTTTGGGGTGCCCTCCTAAGAGGATATCCCGCACGCCACCACCTACGATATAGGCTTCAAAGCCAGATTTTTCTAGGCGATAGAGCACCTTCAGGGCATTTGGGCTGATGTCCCTGCGGCTGACGGTATGTTGCGCGCGTGGAATAACTCGAAGTTTGGACGCGCTAACTGGTTGTTTTCTATTGAAAATCTTTGAAATTAGCTTTTTAATAATGAAAATCCTGTGGTTCTATTTAATGCTTCTTGCAAGGGGCACTATGATAACAAGTTTCTGGGCAAGATGCATGGTTTGAAGGCTTGTAGATGTCGGTTAATCCGCGCTATGATTGGACACCCCCCATGCATTTAAGGAGTCGGCATGTCAGACCTCGCCCAATTAGAACAAACCTACGGTTCACAGAATTATGCCCCCCTGCCGGTGATTTTAGCCAAGGGTGAAGGCGTGTATTTGTGGGATGATAAAGGCAATCGTTATTTGGACATGATGAGTGCTTATTCTGCCGTGAGCCACGGTCATTGTCATCCTCGTTTGGTGAAGGCATTAACCCAACAAGCCAGTCAATTAGCCATGGTGTCACGGGCTTTTTATACGCAGAATTTAGGACCTTTTTTAAAGCTTATATGCGAGGCCACAGGTTATGAAAAAGGCCTAGCTATGAATTCTGGTGCTGAAGCTGTAGAGACCGCTTTAAAGGTCGCTCGAAAATGGGCTTATACGAAAAAAGGCGTACCTGATAATAAAGCTGAAATCATTACGGCCCAGGGTAATTTCCATGGGCGCACTATTAGTATTACCAATATGTCATCGGAGCCGGCCTATAGAGCGCATTTCGGTCCCTATGATGCGGGTTCTGTTATTGTCCCCTATGGTGACATAGACGCATTGAAAAAAGCCATTAATTTCAACACGGCTGCATTTTTAGTGGAACCCATTCAAGGGGAAAATGGCATTGTCATGCCTCCTGAGGGTTATTTAAAGGCGGCCTATGATTTATGCTGTGAACAAAATGTCTTAATGATTTGTGATGAAATACAAACGGGCATGGGGCGCACGGGGAAACTATTGGCGTCACAACATGCGGGCTTCAAGCCCCACTGCACCACTTTAGGCAAAGCCTTGGGTGGTGGGTTATTGCCAGTGTCTATGTTTTTAGCCTCCAGTGACGTTATGGATGTTTTGCAGCCAGGGGATCATGGCAGCACCTTCGGCGGTAACCCTTTGGCTTGCGCCGTGGGCATAGAAGCCATCAATGTCCTCTATGATGAAAAACTGATGGAAAATTCTGAAAAACTGGGTCATTATTTTTTAGATAAATTAAAACAGTTTAATAGCCCTTATATTAAAGACGTGCGCGGTTTAGGCTTATTCATCGGTATAGAAGTACAAAAGATTCCTGCACGGGAGATATGCCAGAAATTGTTAGATAAAGGCTTATTAAGCAAAGATACCCACGGTACGGTGATACGTTTAGCTCCCCCCTTGGTGATCAACCAACAACAGGTGGATGATGCCTTGGGTATTTTAGCAAAGGTGCTGTGCTCGTAGCATTATTTATAAACTGTCGAAGTATATGGTTAGCTGTTCTTCAACCTTGTTTATATTACATTATGTGAAATCCTGCTTGCAACAGGCTTTTACATAATGTGATATAAATATGGTGCTGTGGTAGCTGAAAGGGTCGCTACCTAGGGGAGCCACCTGGCATTAGTAACGTTAAAGCGGCTTCATCATCCACAGCTTTAGATTCTTGGCTTGTAGCTGAGTAGGCTTGCGATGGAGGAGAAAACGTACCCTGTTGACTTAGGTCATGGCTGCTAGGCCCGGTGCTTTTCAAGGTGCGACGATGGACTGTTAATAATTGATAAACTTCCTCTGATGTATTACAGAAAAGCAAGCCGATAAAAAGTAATCGATGGTTGCAGATTTTTCTAAAGGTTTCCTCGGGAAGTTCTATTTTTAACGCTTGCAATTTTCTTGTAGGCAATTTCGAATAATATTGTATTAATTCTTGGTGATTTTTTTTAGCTACACTCATACATATGGCAGGAGCATTTTTTAATTGTTCTTTTAGCCCATCATCTAAGGGCATGCCAAAGGCAGATAAACGGTTCAAAGCGCGAAAATATAACTGGGCATTGGTGATGGTGGGGTTATTACGTAGAGCATTTCCAATATGATGGCTTTCTAAAGAAAGATGTTGTTTAACAAAGGTTGGATTATGGGCCAAAGCTTGGGCTCCAGGGTAATCCATCACGATTTCTGCGTTGAGTAATTTTTCCATGAAGGTATTATAGTCATGTTGCTGTTTATCCCATTGGTCATTGAAATGGGGTTGGGTTAAGGCTGTCATTTTTTTCAGTATAGGCACTAAATCTTCTTTGCGAGGAGGAACAGGTCCTTCTTCATCTCCGTCAGTTTCTGATGTTGCGCTGGCTGCAGCCTTATCTTCTCCAATGCTTTCGGACGTGCTGCACTCTGTTGCTGGTTTTAAGGTATCCCATAACAATTGGTATTGATTCAATGCGACAAAGAATTGCAAAACTTCATCCATGCTGGGACGTTCATTCCAATCCATATGCAACATGCGTTGCAGGAAGGTAAACAGAGGTTTCCGCACAGCCTTCGGTATTTCCAAATCATCAAATAAACCCTTGGTATCAATACCCATAGCCGTAATTGCAAAACAATTATGGCGCCCTCCTTGGGCACTATCCCTTAGGTTTAATGCTTGTGTGGCGCCCAGCAACTGGACGAAAATAATTCCAAGGCTGAACACGTCCGATGTGATGCTGGGCATACAATCCATCATTTCTGGTGCGGCGTATAAAGTGGTGCCAACATGATAATCAATTCTATATATCCGATTTAGTTCAGGCATGGCCAGAGATAAACCGAAATCCAGGGGGAATGTATCAACTCTTTGATGTCCATTTTTATCGATTATTATGTGATAGAGGATATTGTCTGGCTTCAAATCCAAGTGCAAATGGACAGGTGAGTTTTTTCTAGGGTTAGCCATGAGCACGAAATGCTGGCATATACTTAGCAACAATTGAGTGAAAATGGAAAAGGGTAATGATTCCTTAGGGTTAATCAGATGATCTAGAGTCTTACCTGGGAAGTAGGGCATAAAAATATAGGCCTCTCCTTTTGATGATACAAATGAATCTGTGTCTCCAGAGTAATAGCTTCTTAGGATAATTACCTCATTTTTAAGAGATTCTTTTTTTGCATCATCTATAAAATGCTGAGCAGCAATGATTTTAACGGCGGATCTGTTGTTTCTTTGATATGACCATGTATTGTTTTCAATTTGAGTGCATGGATAAGAAAAATAAATCTCGCCAAAACCACCTTTGCCAAGATAATAGGTTCTATCCACTAAAAAAATCTTGCCGGATTTTGTTTGAATCACCTCAAAGTTAGGGAAAAACTTAAAAGATATGATGGGTTGTTTTTGGGATAACCTGGTAATGGCTGTTTGGATGAGGTCCCGAGGAGGGAAGCGATCTTTGATTTCGTATTTTGTGCCACCCATGGTTAAGACGATGCTACCTTGGATAGTTATTTGTTCATGAGTATCAGAGTGTGCAGTGAGGGTTAGCTCATCATCAATCTGTAGTTGCTCGGCCTGCGCGAGTTTCAAAGTCTCATCATGAGTACAGGTTCTGATTGCATGGCTAGGGCCAGCATTCAAATCCACAAAGTACGTGTTGCGCTCTTGCGTCACGACATAAGCTTCAATACTTCCACTACCATTTAATTGCACATGGTTGGTTCTGTTGCTGATACAGGCAAAAATCCCGCGAGAGGTGGAGAATAAATAAAAGCGATTACCAAAGATGCATGGAGTATCAGGTCTTAGTTTTTCCACTAAATCCGTAATATCAATAGATTGTTGGTTGTAACTCATGAAGTCTCTCTCTCGTTCATCGTCTTATAGTATGAGTAAATCCTTAAGATAATGTAAAGATCTTAATACAGAGCGTTTCGTGCTTTATCATAACCAAATTCGTCATCAGGCTGCTCCTCATCACTCGCGCTTGTTGTAACGGAAACGGAAGAAGAGGTCATTGATGGTGATGACAGTAAGCTAGGGCCGCCGCATCGAGCATAATCTGCAGAATTGGCTTGGCGCAAGGTGGCTTCGATGTTGTCGGAATTGCATGTTTCAATAGTTTTGCATAGCTCAGGGGATTGAGCCAATCTGACGAGTTGATGGAAGGTTATTTCTATTTTATGTGCCAGCAGTCTTTCTATAGCCTGACCTTGAATAGTCCCTTCTATATTTCCGCATAGACTTGGCTCATTAGCCAGCCTGGCGTAATCTTCATGGCTGAGTGGAATCTTAAGTTCAAATAAGAGAAATTTTATAACATTATTATAAGTGTCTTGCTGTTTCTGCCAATCTGGGTTAACGGATGCTGCGCTCAGTTCATCCATGTTTTTAGCACATTGACCCATTTCTTCTATATAAAGCTGGGTATTATCAGAAGATAATATTCTCATGTATTGGTCAAAGGCTACGAAGAACCTTAATACATCATCCATGCTCGGGCGTCTTTCGTGATCCCAGGACAACATGGATTGGATGAAAGTTATAATTGAGGCCTGTATTGAGTTTGGAAGATCTTCTACGCCTAATTTATTTTCCAATAAGCCACTTAAGTCAAAACCAAAATAGGGCAGAGTATTAAACAGTTGTTTATTAAATAAATCTTCCCTATTGTGCATAGCCACGGCATGTTCTCTAATGTTATTATATGCATCCAGACGCAGGGATAAGCAGTTTTTGGTGCCTAGTAGGTTCGCAAAGATAATGCCGAGAGAGAATATTTCCGATTTGATATTATTCATTCCTCTTGCTTTCTCTGGGGCCAAATAGAGCGGTGTGCCTGATACTCCTATTATTGGATCCTGCGAGGAATATTTTTTTGAAAGTCCAAAATCGTGGACATAAACATCTTTTCCACAATAGAGAATATTTCCTTCTTTGGCATCCAGGTGAAGATGGGCATCTGTTCTACTGGTGTCATGGCTCATGACATGAAAATGTTGCACAATGCCACGGATGATACTGGAACGTGTTGCTAAATCAGGATTGTCTTTACCCTGTGTAATGTCAGAGAGAGGTCTGCCGGGAAAATAGGGCATGACCATGCAAACTTTATTTTTATTACTAACAACAGCGGTGGTTTCAGGATAATACTGGCGTTGGATTTTCAATTCATCGGTATTAAAAAGACGTCTATCCACGATTTTCACGGCAGCTTTCTTTGCAGGGTCAATAATCAATTTACTGTCATCCTCAGTCATAGGATAAGCCATGTAGACAGCACCATAACCACCTTCGCCAAGATGGTGACGTAAATCCACTAGGTATCTTTTTTTCTCCATATAGGTGGTGCCATCATTACCGGTTCTCTTTTCTTCTGCAGTTACAATGGCATAATCGCTATCGCCATTTTTGTTTGGGTTAAGGGATGTGTAGCCTACTTCAGGCTCATCCATGATCATTGTTTCCCAGTCAACAAAATAAGGCATGGAAGCCAAGTTTAAGTTACCATCTTTGCTTGGTGCTGAGATTATGTCGGCGTCGAGATAGCCAGTGTTATCTCCAGGAATAAAACGCATGACATGAGTGCTTATGTCACTAACGGAATAGATTGCGTCATTTTCATCACAGAGAATAGGATAAGCTTTTAATAAATTACCATGATTTTTGCTTTGTAGAGGATTTGATCGTTCAACTAAATAAACAGCGTCGTCAGGGTGTCTAACATAAAAGAACGGCAGGTTGCTTTCCCCGACATAAATAGGCGATTCAGGCGAAAGGTTGCTAACGGCTGCAGCAATAGCCTCTGAAGAAGGTTGTGGGTAACTCATGATGCTCTCTCGCCTTTAGTCTGTTAATTCTTCAATGATTATTCTTATGGTGGAATGAGGTGGATAAGCCACTTGTCATTACAGCAGGACATTATATTTGTTCAATATTAAGGCAGCATTAAGGGAAGGTTAAATAGGCTGGTATTTATAGATAAATGGATGTTTACCTGTTTGGGGTCCACGCAGAATCAATGGGTTATGAGAATTTTATTGAGAGTGGCCAGGCGTCATAAGCCTATCCTCAGGGGAAGGTGACACCACTAACAAATTCTGCACGAGGTTTCCGGTTTATTCACTCGGCCCTTCTCAGCCTTATCTTTCTCGTCATCAGTACCCACCTCATCGGAAGACGTCGTCGCCGACCTTGGTGTTAGCAGGCCGGCACCGCTGGGCTGTGCATGCTCTGCAGAATAGGAGTCACGTAAGATGGACAGAATCTCTATCTTAGACGTACATTCTGCGATATCTGTACATAGTTTTGGTGACTGTTCCATATTCATGATATCGCTGTAATCATAATTAATACGATAATGAAATAAGCACATCACGGCAGTGTTATAAGTCGTTTGTTCTTTCTGCCAATTTTGATTAATGTTTCTTTTCCCCAGCTCTTCCATGGTTGTGGCATATTCCTTAAGTTTCAGCTTATAATCCTCGGCTTCATCCAAAGATAATATTGTCATGTATTGGTCGAAAGCGACGAAGAATCTTAATACCTCATCTATGTTGGGACGTTGGCTGCGATTAATCGCTAACATGGATTGAATAAAGGTTGTTATGTGTTCTTTAATCTCATTACTACTCTCACCTTGGGTATGAGGTATTATCTTCCCATGGAATAAACCACATAAGTTAAAGCTCAAACAAGGCACCACACGTACTAGATGGCGGTTTTTTAATAATGCTGCCATAGCAAACTTTCTAATGATGGTGCTGTAGGCTTTGTTTCGCATGTCTAGCGTCTGCTTTGCACCAAGTAGGCTTGCAAAAATAATACCTAGCGCAAACACATCGGATGATAAAGTGGTCTCTCCTGTAATAATTTCAGGCGCCATATGCAGTACCGTTCCAGAGACTGTATTTTCATAAACTTTTTCTGTTACTTTTTTTGCTATGCCAAAGTCCAGAACGTAGATATCCTTGCCATGGTAAAGAATATTGCTCCCTTTGGCATCGCGGTGGATATGAGCCTCTGTTCTGCTTGTGGTGTGGGCCATTAGGTTAAAATGCTGTGCGATACCGCAAATGATACTGGCAAGCGTGGTTAAATCAGGGGTGTCATTGCCTTGCATGATATCCGTTAGAGGCCTACCGGGGAAATAAGGTATAACCATGTAGATCTTATCTCTATTACTGACTGCGGCAGCAATTTGAGGGTAATATTGTCGCTGTATTTGCAACTCATCTTTCTGAAAAGAGCCTTTCTCTATGACTTTTACGGCTACTCTTTTTGTGGGATCAACCTTGAAGTCAGAGTGAGTAATGAGGTAGGCCATATAGACTTCAGAAAAACCACCACGGCCTAAGAGATGACGAAAATCTATTAAGTAGCTTTTTATTTCTTCATCTATATTTTTGTCTTTCACCCTAATGATGGCATAATCATTATTGCCATGTAGGTCTGGGTTGATGGGGGTGAAACTTGTTTTAGGTTCTTCAAGCGCTATTTCTTCTAAACCAATAAAATAAGGAATAAAGTTGCAGCCTAAATCGCTTGGATTAACTTTAGCTAGCGCATCTGGGACTTCACTAATGGAATGGTTTGCGTTATTTTCATTAGTGAGTACAGCGTAAGCTTTAAATAAAGTGCCATATAGACAGCTGAATAAAGGGTTCTCGCGCGTGACACAATAAATTATGCCTTCAGCATCCTTAGCATAAATGAATGGTGGCGACGGAGTATTCTCGGAGTAAGTTATTGGTCCAGCTGAAAGTTGATTAACGGCTGCAGCAATAGCCTCTGAAGAAGGTTGCGGGTAACTCATGATGCTCTCTCGCCTTTAGTCTGTTAATTCTTCAATGATTATTCTTATGGTGGAATGAGGTGGATAAGCCACTTGTCATTACAGCAGGACATTATAGGTGGGCAATATTAAGGCAACATTAAGGAATTATTAACAGAATTTATTATTGTTTAGCTACTATTCTAGGGCTAAGGTACAAATTATTATAAGTCCTTTTAAAACAGGGGGGTTGGAGCAACATGGCGTTGGGCAGGTGAATATCGCAAGTCCAACAAAAATATAGGGGTTGATTGGTTAACTATTCATGTGGAATTGAGAAAATTATTAGACGATGTTGAGCACCAATTAGAGATGAAAAGCTATGGAATCAACGAATTATGCCTTCGGTTTCATCATAGATTAGTCGCTATTCATCTCTTTCGCAATGGGAATGGTCGTCACGCAAGGTCCATGACAGATATTCTATTGGTATCCCAAGGTAGAAAAAAATTCACTTGGGGTGCCTCAGTGGAGCTTACATCGTCGAGTGAAACGAGGAAGGCATATATAGCCGCCCTACGTGAAGCAGATAATGGGCATTACCAATTGTTATTGGACTTCGTTCGGTAAGCAGGATTGATTCAAGCTTTAAGATTCAATCCTCACTGGAGCGCTTCCAATCATGCGTTTCAACAGCGGCACTAAGAGAAAACTCACTACCGTTAACCCAATGGATAACCAGCCAAATAACCAAAAGGCATGGGTGTAGAGTGCTAGAGATTGGGTGACGCTAGCGCCTTTAGGCACAGCGGCTAAGTTGGCCATGTCGCCACCTAAGGCAAAGGCGGCTGCTTGGGCGAAGAACCAAATCCCCATCATCATACCCACTAAACGTTTTGGCGATAAAACAGTGATCATGGCAAGACCGATGGGTGACAATAATAATTCACCGATGGTTTGCAGTAAGTAACTGATGATTAACCACCAGGGCGAATTCAAACCATTATGTGCGAAGTAACTGCCGCCGATGCCTAACAATAAAAAGCCCAAGCTCATGAGCAACACCCCATAGGAGAATTTTGCAGGGATAGAAAAAGTTTTATTTTTGCGTGCCATGGAAATCCATAATCGACTGAGCATGGGGCTCAAAGCAATGATGAATAGGGGATTGAAAAATTGCATGGCTTCAGCATCTAAGGGAATATTACCTAAGTGAGGGACCATATTACGATCGGCAAATAAAGTTAAAGAGGTAAAGGTTTGATTGTAAAGGGCCCAAAAACCGATGGAAATAGCAATTAAAATCAAACTGGCGATCATTTTATTGCGTTGGGCCTTTTTTTCTTTGGATAGAAAATACAGAACCACGGCAAAGATAATCACCGCACCGATTTCCACAATGTTACTGGTAGTATGGGGGTAGTTCAGAGCAATATCGCTGATGATAATGGTCGCAATGATGGCTAAAGCAAAGATTAAGTAAAAGCCGATAAAGCCACTTTTGCTGCGCAGAGGGCTACTTTCAGGCATGGTGCCGTGATGGCCGAGGCTTTTTTTACCTAAGAAAAAGGTGATCATGCCCACTACCATACCGATAGCGGCCATGCCAAAGCCCGCATGCCAACCTAACATGGCGACTACGCCACCGGCTATGAGTGGCGGAACCAAGCTACCGATGTTGATGCCCATATAGAACAACGTGAAGCCGCCATCGCGGCGGGCGTCATTTTCTTCATAAAGGGTACCTACGATACTAGAAACATTTGGTTTAAATAGACCATTGGCGCAAACTAAGATGGCTAGACCGAAATAAAAAAGATGTTGCCCTGGCATTGCTGTAAACACATAACCCAAGGCGAGCAGTATTCCCCCCACAATAATGGCTTGTTGAAAGCCCATATAGCGGTCGGCAATGTAACCACCGATGGTAGGGGTTAAATATAATAAAGCACTAAAAGCCGCATAGACATAGTTGGCGTGACTGTCGGAATATTTTAATTGATGCACCATGTAGAGAATGAGCAGAGCTTGTAGGGTATAGAAACCAAAGCGTTCCCATAATTCCGTGAAAAATAAAAGATAAAGGCCTTTAGGTTGCTTATAGCTCAGGGCGTCACTGGACATGGGGTTTGGGTTCTCTTGGTGAAAAGACCATTATACCTGTTGAGGGCTTGCTCGTCATCATACCTGACGAAGTTTCGCGTAGTATGGCGGCGCTTTAGGGAAGAAATGAGGGAGTCCCATCCGTGGGAATATATAATCTATATCAATGGAAAAACTGCTCCAACCCCGTCAAAAACATTTGTACGGAAAGAGTGGTTAAGATCATTCCCATGAGCCGTTCGATGGCGATTAGGCCTTTTTGGCCCAAGATAGCGCGCAGGGGAACGGATAACAAGAGGATAACCGTTGATGCGATAGTGGCAATGGTTAAGGAAGACAACACCAACCAAGGGCTGGTTCCAGGATGAGACGTAAAAATCAAAATAGTTGCCATGGCTGAAGGCCCCGCCACTAAGGGTATAGCTAAGGGTACAATGAAAGGCTCCATGACTTGATGTTCACGGATAGCTTCATCTGGGCCGGGGAAAATCATTTTCAAGGCAATTAAAAATAAAATGATCCCGCCGGAAATACTTAAAGCAGGCTGGGAGATTTGCAGGCTATTTAGAATACCTTTGCCAAAGAAAACAAATAAAATAAGGATAATGAAGGCAATGGCGCATTCACGCAAAATAACCCAAGGGCGTTTTTTCGGTTGTACGTTATTTAACGCGGAAAGAAAAATAGGAATATTACCCAGGGGGTCCATCACTAAGAATAGAGTAATAGCAATGGTTGCTAGGGTCATATTATGCATAACTAACTCGCCGCTGCGACTTCACGCATTTCAAAATCTGCTTTACTGACACCACAATCGGGGCAGCACCAATCATCAGGAATATCGTCCCAAGCCGTGCCGGGAGCGATTCCTTCTTCGGGGCATCCTTCGGCTTCTTCATAGAGAAAGCCGCAAACTACACATTCCCAAATTCTCATTCTTTATTCACCTCGTTGGTAATGAGCCACAAACCCTGTATTATACCACAAATAAGGGGTGATTCTGAAGCCCGAAGCTCTGAATTAAAGGGATATAACACTTTGATAGTAAACAGATTGTGAAAAATGAAGGTCGGTGGTATAAGCCACAACAGATTTTAACTCAGAAGCCCCATGGGTCTATCTGGGATTGGCTACTGGGAAAGGGCTCTTTGACAGCAAGGTTGAAGACCCATTGCCGGGAGCAATTTCGTGTTCAGGTATTGTTTCAGGAGTGGCAGCAACCCCTTGCTTCGGAGCGCGATATCTTGCAATTAACGCCTAAAGGCACTCACGTGGTGCGCGAAGTTATTTTGCATTGCGATGATAAGCCTTGGGTCTATGCTAGAAGCGTTATCCCCCGCTCTACTCTGACGGGCAAAGAACAAGCCTTACATCTCTTAGGCACGAAACCCTTAGGGCAAGTTTTATTTGATGATCCTTTAACAAAAAGAGGGACCTTTGAAATAACACGCTTGTTACCAGAACATGCGCTTTTCCCTCGGGCGCAAGCCGCTGCAGGTCGTGAGATTGAGATGGCCTGGGGACGTCGCTCGGTGTTTTATCTATCGAATAAACCTTTATTAGTGGCCGAATATTTCTTGCCTGCATTATTGGAGGCAACTTGCAAACAAACAATGGAGAAGGTGCTTTGACGAAACAAGCTACCACCCATCAACGTTTAGAAAATATGCCCATTCGTTTTTTGAAGGGGGTTGGGCCGCAGCTAGCGGATAAATTAAAAAAACGCGACATTCATAACTTACAAGATTTATTATTTCACTTACCCATGCGCTATCAAGATAGAACACGCATTACGCCCATACACGCTTTATCTCATGGACATCATGCCGTTGTCCAGGGGGTGGTTACTCATATTGAGAGTCGGCGTAAACCTAAGCCCAGTTTAATGATTCATTTAAGTGATGCCACGGGTAGCATGCAATTGCGTTTTTTTCATTTTACAGCAAGCCAGCGTGATAACTTATCCATAGGGGAATATTTATGTTGTTTCGGCGAAGCGCGAACCTTTCAACGTAACATCACCATGGTGCATCCAGAATATCGTAAAGTTTCTTCTCAAGAACAAGTCTCCATGGATGAAACTCTGACCCCTATATATCCTACGACAGAAGGCTTAACTCAATATCGGTTGCGTGCTTTGACGGACCAAGCCTTAGTATATTTGAAGCAAGGGGCTTTGCTAACGGAATATTTGCCAGAAAGTTTGCGCCGACAATACAATTTGCCAGAATTGCAAGATGCCTTACTCTATGTGCATCGACCACCATCGGATGCGCCCGTAAATCTGTTAGAAGAAGGTCAGCATGCGACACAAAAACGCTTAGTATTTGAAGAGCTATTGGCACACCATTTAAGTTTGAAAAAAATGCGCAATCAAGTTCAAATACATCCTGCCTACGCTATGACAAAGCTAGGAAGTTTACGTGAGAAATTCATAAAGGATTTGCCTTATACCTTCACGGGAGCACAACAACGGGTGGCGCAAGAAGTCCTTGACGATATGACACAGTCCCATCCCATGCTGCGTTTGGTGCAAGGTGACGTGGGCTCAGGTAAAACTGTTGTAGCAGCGGTTGCTGCGTTGGCTGCCGTGGAGAATGGCTACCAAGCGGCGGTTATGGCGCCCACAGAAATCTTAGCTGAGCAACACATGAAGAATTTTAAAGCATGGTTTGAACCATTAGGCATTCAAGTGGCATGGTTAGCATCAAAATTAAAAACCAAAGAAAAACAAGAAGCCATCGAATCCATTGCTTCAGGTGATGCGCAAGTGGTAGTAGGTACTCATGCGCTTTTTCAGAAGGATGTGGATTTTGCAAAGTTGGGTTTGTTGGTGGTGGATGAACAACATCGGTTTGGTGTGCAACAACGCATGGCTTTGCGCCAGAAAGGTGTATTAGACGGTATTTGTCCTCATCAATTGATTATGTCTGCCACGCCTATTCCACGAACTTTATCCATGACGGTGTACGCAGACTTGGATTGTTCTTTCATTGATGAATTGCCACCAGGACGTAAACCCGTGCAAACTGTGGCTATCCCCAGTGAAAAACGTCAACAAGTTATCCAGCGAGTGAAAGAAGCTTGCGCTCAGGGGCGACAAAGTTATTGGGTCTGCACGCTTATCGATGAATCAGAAGCGATTGAATGCCAAGCAGCAGAAGTCACTGCCAGTGAACTACAACGATTATTGCCGGAAATTCGTGTGGGTTTGGTGCATGGCCGCATCAAGCCTCAAGCGAAAGAACAGGCCATGGAAGCATTTAAGAAGGGCGATATTCAATTATTAGTGGCTACCACGGTGATTGAAGTGGGGGTGGATGTACCTAATGCCAGCTTGATGGTCATTGAAAATCCAGAGCGTTTGGGGTTGGCTCAGTTGCATCAATTACGTGGGCGTGTAGGCCGTGGTTCGGTTGAAAGCTTTTGTGTACTGTTATTTCAACCGCCTTTATCACACCATGGCCGTTGCCGCTTGCAAGTAATGCGAGAAAGCAATGATGGATTTGAAATTGCAAAAAAAGATTTAGAGTTGCGTGGGCCAGGGGAAGTTTTGGGGACTCGGCAAACGGGTTTGACCCAATTTCGTATTGCTGATCTCATGCGCGATCAAGATCTGTTACCCAAAGTGCGCGATGCAGCGCAGCTTATTCTTCAAGACAGTGAGTCAGTGGCGGAAGCGTTGATTTGGCGCTGGCTGGGGAGTAATGAGCGGTTTGTGAGTGTATGAGATTTTAAGAAAATATAGATGCGGTCAATGCAGAATGTGGTTTCCATTTTGCAAACACGCCGTGAACCCATCCCTGGGGGCTCTTAATCAGCATCCCTGCTGCTTAAGGTTTGCAAAATGGGATCCTCATTCTGCATTGTTGTTCCATATCCTAGAATCTAATTGGCTATCACTTAAAAGAATTTAAGGAATAAAGTAATAGGGGTTGGGTAGTTTAAAGGTTTTGTCCGCGTAGCCACCGATGAGGTCGCTTTCTTGGTCGCCTACATTAAGTACAATATCGTACCCTTCATTAACGATTTTTTCCCGCGCTGCACTTTTATAGAGGGAAATGGATTTTTCAGCATAGTCATTGGGGCGCATAATTAATGCTTGCCATTTGCTATAGCCCATGTCTTTTAAGTTTTTGCTGGTGCCATTGAGCATACTATGAGATCGGCCTGTAATTAAGAACACATCCACCCCGTGGTTAATAGCAAATTGATACAGTTTTAAGGTGCCAGGAATGGCATCGTCATTGGCTTTTTCTTCATCCACAATATCTTCTTTCAGTGTGGCGCAGAAGTGCCGTGCTGCCATGCTAGGATAATTGGATAGTGCTGTTTCATCAATATCTAACACAATGGCTAACTTTTTCTTTTCCGTGGCGGGCAATTTATTATTTTCATCGATGCGGGTTTGCAAATAGTCTGTGGCTTTATTGGTGGTTTTGGCGATGTCAGCATAGTAAGCACCGGAATCATGGTATTGCACTAATTCTTGTTTGACGATATCCAGATTGGGTGGTTCTGCTAACAAGGTGGTGGGTAGAAGTAGAGCCAAAATAAACAAGGTGTTTTTTAGCAGACGCATAGTGAGCCCTCAATGCATAAACGGTAACTGGGCTCCATGGCTAGGCCATGGAGTAACATCGTCCCATGTTACCGGAGCCTTTGAGAAGGCACAAGCCACCTCTCTTTAAGCTTGTTATCTTCCGGCAAGAGAAGGGCTGGAGGTTATTTTTTGACCAGAGTCATCTTTCGGTATTTGAGTTTTTTTTGCTCCACCGAAAGTGGCTGCAGGAGCGGACAATAATTGCCCGTTTCCTTGGCGTTGTAGGTTCCCCTGTTTCTGTAAAAACTGTTTATATTCTTTCCACTTCATATCTAGCACCCTTTGATCGCTACCAAAGGTGTAGATATCTTCTCCATCGGCATCTAGATCTAAAGCCCATTCATCATCCACATCATTACTCGCCTGGCTGCGTGCATCCTCAACAAAGGTAACTTTATCGTCATCCCAGCTATCAGCCAAGGCCATAAGGAAGGGTTGAATTTCTTCAAGTTGTTTTTGGTAATACATTTTTTATCCTCCAAATTTCGCGTCATGCTTAAGGAGGATGTTATCGAGGCTTTGTTACCGTGTGATGTATGGCAAGTATCATTCAGTAAGGATTTGTAACAAAAGGTTTCAGAGGAGGAAATGGTGGCTATGGGTGGACTCGAACCACCGACCTCGGCATTATGAGTGCCGCGCTCTAACCAGCTGAGCTACATAGCCTGGAAAGGAGAGCCATTGTGAGATTTCTCTGATAAATTGTCAAGATCTAGCGCGTCGTAATCCCTGGAAAGTCCCCAACACCTTGAATATTCATACCTATTTGCTATAACCATAGTATCTATTTTAGTTAACGTACTCTCTTGGAGGGGCATTGCATTAGCTAAAGATTGGCAAACCCATTGAGTACCCTTATGAGTGATCAGGAAATAGACAAAGGTCGGCGACAATTTTTGATTACTCTCAGTTCTATTATGGGCACCGTTGGTCTGGGTTTTGCCGCCGTTCCTTTCTTATCTGCCTGGGCTCCCAGTGCAAAGACTCAAGCTGCTGGCGCGCCCGTGGAAGTGGATGTCAGTAAGATTCCTGTGGGAGGCATGACGGTCGTTCAGTGGCGTGGCAAACCTGTGTGGATCATTCATCGTGATTCCGACATGTTAAAAACACTGACGGAACAAAATGACAAGTTACGTGATCCTGAATGTAAAGTGGATCAACAACCAGAGTACGTGGAAATTCCCGATCGTTCCATTAAACCAGAATTTATGGTGCTCATTGGTATTTGCACCCACTTAGGATGTTCACCTACCTTCCGCCCCAAAGCGGGCAGTGTGGATCCATCTTGGTTAGGAGGATTTTATTGTCCTTGCCATGGTTCCAAATTTGATTTTTCTGGTCGGGTATTTCGTGGTGTACCCGCCCCCATTAACTTGGCTGTACCGCCTTATCGTTATCTTAGCGATAACATCATTCAAATTGGTGTTAATAGTAAAAAATCCTAGGGGAATGTGATGTCACAAGTCAAAGGGAAATTAGTGCAGTGGGTAGATGCTCGCTTCCCTTTATTTGATTTTTGGCGCAATCACATGAGTGGTTATTATGCTCCAAAGAATTTTAATATTTGGTATTTTTTCGGTTCATTAGCGCTGTTGGTTTTGGTCAATCAATTACTTTCAGGTATTTGGTTAGCCATGAGTTACATCCCCAGTGCCGAGCATGCATTTGATTCCGTGGAATACATCATGCGTGATGTGAATTTTGGCTGGCTCATCCGTTACTTACATTCTACCGGCGCCTCGGCTTTTTTCATCGTTATATATTTGCATATGTTACGTTCGCTATTATATGGTTCCCATAAAAGACCCCGCGAATTGGTTTGGATCTTTGGCATGTTACTTTATGTATTGTTAATGGCTGAAGCTTTTATGGGGTACTTGTTACCTTGGGGACAAATGTCTTATTGGGCGGCTCAAGTCATCACATCACTTTTCGGGGCCATTCCCTATGTAGGGGATGCTTTAGCTACTTGGATTCGCGGGGATTATACCATTTCAGGTGTGACGCTGGGACGCTTTTACGCCATCCATGTGGTATTGATTCCCATTTTAATTATAGGCTTTGTGTTATTTCATTTAACGGCATTGCATAAAGTTGGTTCCAACAATCCCGATGGTACAGAAATTAAAAAACATCGCGATGAAAATGGCCACCCTAAAGACGGTGTTCCATTTCATCCCTATTACACAGTAAAAGATTTAATGGGTGCGGCGGTGTTTTTAATTTTGTTTCTCGCCATTGTATTTTTTATGCCGGAATTTGGTGGTTACTTTTTAGAACATGCTAACTTCCAACCAGCTAATCCTTTAGTGACGCCGGAACATATTGCACCCGTATGGTATATGACGCCCTATTACGCTATTTTACGTGCGGTGCCTGACAAGCTATTAGGCGTATTAAGTATGTTCTTCGCGATTTTTGTTTGGTTTTTATTGCCCTGGTTAGATCGATCAAAAGTGCGTTCCATACGTTATCGTGGAATATTCACTAAGATCGCTTTGACCTTGTTTGTTATTAGTTTTGTATCTCTGGGTTATTTGGGGCTGATTTCTCCCACACCTATGGGCACCTTTATGGCGAGAGTATTCGCTATTATTTATTTTGCTTATTTCTTATTAATGCCCATTTATACGAAGTATGAAAAAACCAAACCCGTGCCTGAGAGGGTGACTTAGTGAAAAGAATGATTTTATTATTGTGTTTAGTTCCTCTTATTGCGTTCGCTGCAGGGGATAGCTACAAATTACAAAAAGCTCCGATTAATTATCAAGATAATGCTTCCTTGCAACGGGGTGCTAAATACTTTATGAATTATTGTGCGGGCTGTCATACACTAAAATACGTGCGTTATAATCGCATGGCAAAAGACATTGGCATTGTGGGTCCTGATGGCACAGTAGATGAGAAATTATTGAAAGACCATTTGATTTTTGCCGATGATAAAGTTGCCGATACCATTCGTATTGCTATTCCTGCTTATGATGCTGAGTTATGGTTTGGTGTGACGCCGCCGGATTTATCTTTGATTGCTCGCGTGCGCGGTGTGGATTGGCTGTACACGTATTTACGTAGCTACTATCAAGACCCCAAACGTCCTCTAGGGGTGAATAATGCTTTGGTCCCCGATGTGGCTATGCCAAATGTATTGGAAGGTTTGCAAGGTGTGCAAGAACCGGTGTATCACACACAAACGGTCATGTACGAAGGACAAGCGCAAAAAACCCAAGTCATTGACCATTTAAAACTGGTCAAGCAAGGCACCATGACGCCGGCTCAATACGATGCTATGGTGGGTGATATCGTGAATTTCCTTGCCTACGTGGGGGAGCCCGTGAAGCGCGACCGTCAACGCATAGGTGTTTGGGTGTTGAGTTTTTTAGGGCTTTTATTGATAATTTTATTTCTTTTGAAGCGGGAATTTTGGCGTGATATCCATAAAGATTAAAGCATAGCCAGTTACCTCATTGAATTACTAAGAGTTTAGATAATACACACTCTGTATTTATATTAAGCTTTTCTTGATGTATGATGGCTATTATAAGAACATATTGGCCGCAAAAGAGAAGATTCATATGTACAGATATATTTTTCAGGATGAGACGCGAGAGGTCAGCAACAGGCTCATTCGTTTAAAGCCTGCTTTCCAAGAAGAAAACTTCGAGAAACTCTTAGCTCGTCATGCAAATCTTCTTACTTCCTCCGTATCTGCCTATTTAACCGTTGAAGAGGCAGCACCCTATGAAATTAAGTTAAGAAATGTATTTAAAGATAGTCAGGACAATCCTATCCTCGACGGGGAATACCTTATCACTATAACCGGTCAATATAGTGAACAGGGGCTAGAGGATGTAAAAATTTATGCTTCACCTACTGCCGAAACCCAACATAGCATACAACAGCGTTGTACCGGCGAAAGTGTTTTTTCTACCTTAGATAGGGTCACAAATCATCCCAACTTTGTTGCAGGACGTCCCGTTGTATTTGCCGGGTTTTTTGAATTTAGCCAAGGGGCGTTAACCTGGATTTCCAATAACAGTGGGCATTACAAACCAAGCTTAGAAGAAATACTGCCGGCAATTACTCATATCGTGCAATGTCTTAATCTTGAGGTTATGTATTTAAAGATATGTGATGCAACTTGTAAAAACGGTGAGTACGATGCCTATTACATGGAGCTTAATGAACATAATACTTGTCAGATTAAATTCCTAAACGCTAACCGGATGCTTCCTTCTAAAGTGCTGGAAGGCTATGAAGAAGAATATGGCGAGACGGTGGAGGAGAATTCGACTTCACGTTTTGCTGCGCCAAGGCCAGCTGTTTTTACTGCGACACCCACACGTGGTGACTTGGGTAAAAGCATTGAGTCCGCGTCAGATTGGTATAGTGGAGATCCTACAGGAGATCCGGCAGCATTGCGTGTGAGCTGTCGTTCAGTCAATCTTGCCGGATGTCTTTTTGCAGGTGGAGGAAGAGCGATGCTAAATGGTACAAGTGTTCCTGGTAATGAAGAGAATCAAGCCCTAAAGAGTCCTGGAAGAGAAAAATTTGTCAAACAAGAGCGAGAAAAGCATGAATGCTCGCAACTAGCTGTAGGTAGTCGAAGCATTGAGTGATTTCAGCTATCTACATGGGTGCTATTTTAGTGTTCAATTTTAGTAAAAAAAGTTTAATATTTCTACAAAGAAAGCTTTTTTTTGTGAAATTCCCCGCAACCAAGTAAAAATGGAGTATAATACCTGCCCTGTATTGTGAGCGAACAATGCAAATAACGGTACAATAATTGATTCCTAAGAGGGGATACTTCCTATGGCGGTAGTTGCCAATAAACGTTCTGTAATGACTCTCTATTCCAACAAGTTATGTCCCTACAGCCATCGCGTGCGTATCGTGTTGGCCGAGAAGGGCGTTACGGTAGACATTTTAGATGTGAATCTAAGTGATAAACCTGAAGATTTGCTTGATCTTAATCCCTATAATTCCGTCCCTACTTTGGTGGACCGGGATTTGGTTTTGTTTGAATCGCAAATCATAATGGAATATTTAGACGAACGTTTCCCTCATCCGCCATTATTGCCGGTTTATCCTGTGGCTCGTGCCAAGATGCGTTTATTGATGCATCGAGTAGAGCGGGATTGGTATTCTCAATTGCATACCATCGCTGAAGGTAATGAAAAGGACGCAGATAAGGCTCGCAAAGATATGACGGCCAGCCTTACAGCAGTTTCTCGTTTATTTACAGAAATGCCTTTTTTCCTCAGTGAAGAATTTACTTTGGTGGATTGCTATTTAGCACCATTATTGTGGCGTTTGCCTCATTATGGCGTTCAATTGCCTCCACAAGCCAAAGGTGTACGGGATTATGCGGCGCGTGTGTTTGATCGTGAATCCTTCTTGGCAAGTTTGACGGAAGCAGAACGGGAATTAGAATCCTTCGTATAAATTTTCGGTATTGATTATGAACTCTACTCGACCTTACTTAATTCGCGCATTCTATCAATGGATAGTAGACAATGATTGCACGCCTTATGTTGTTGTTGATGCAGAAAAACCTGGTGTTAGCGTGCCAGAACAGCATGTGGAAGACGGTAAAATCGTCTTGAATGTTTCTCATCGCGCCGTACAAAAACTCAATATTGATAACGAGGCCATTGAATTCGTAGCACGCTTCTCGGGTGTGAGCACTCCCATCTATGCAGCTATGCCTGCTATCATCGCCATTTATGCTAAAGAAAACGGTCGTGGTATGGTCTTCACTGAAGATGATGAAGAAGATCCACCCTCTGGCGGTACACCGCCTGATCGAGGCAAGCCCGTGTTGAAGGTTGTTAAGTAGTTGTTTAAGTGACTTTTCGCGTTATTTACCCCTCAGGGAACAGCTGCCTTTTATGTCATTCCCCCCAGGGTTAGAATTCATAATTAATTAATGCTGCATGCTGGCTCTCTTCGCAATTTTATATATTATTTGAGTACATTGAGATATCTCTTACATACCGTAATAGTAGGGTTATGTAGTATGGGTGGTGATATTTTGAACATAAGGATAATATATGACAATTTCTAATATTATAGATTTTTTATTTGGTTCAGCGCTACTTATAAATGCCGGATTGATTATTGCGCAGTTGATGAAAATTGTCAGTCATAAAAGCGCTAGAGATGTTTCATTGGTTACTTTCGCGGGATTTGGGTTAATACAGTTAGTTACATTGAGCTATGGCTACATGCATAGTGCTTCAATTCTTTTTTACGGAACGATGTTCAGCTTAATAGCAAGCTTGGGTGTTGTTGTAGCAATAATATATTATAAATTGCTTGATAAGAAAGACTCATGTGAAATACACCATTTATCTGAACCATCATTATCACAAATCATTGCTCTAGTTCCCGCTAATGTTTATTGGCTTAATCGAGATGGTATTTTTTTGGGTTGCAATAATAATATGCTGAGGATCTTGGGGTTGAAAAGTATTGATGAATATCGTGGGAAGACCTATGAGGATTTATATGAACAAAATCATATTCGTACTATTAAAGAAACCGACAAGAAGGTAATGGAAATGAATACTGCTATTTCGCTAGAAGAAATAGCAGTTCCTAACAGAGTATACCTCACTCATAAAATACCTCTCCATGATGCCAAGGGTCAAGTTGTTGGGCTCCTAGGCGTATCTATTGACATTACTGAAAGGAAGAATGTAGAGAAAGCATTGCAGCATGAAAAAATAAAATCAGGAGTTGCCATGGCAAAGACGGAATTTTTATTGAATATGCGGCATGAGATACGGACGCCTTTAGCAAATGTTATTGGGCTTGGTAAAGTCCTGCAGGAGCAAGAAAAGCCATTTAGCCAGAAAGATCTGTTAGATGACATGGTCATTTCATCGGAATCACTTATGGGCCTATTAAATGAATTCTTGGAATTCTCAAGTATTGAAGAGGGGCTATTGCCCATTAGAAGTGTTAGGTTCAGCCCAGAAGAGGTAATGAGGGAAATTAACAGTATTGTTAGGGCCTCTGCCATAAATAAAGGGTTGAATTATGCTGTTCACATCAATGCTGACATGGTGCCTAGTCGGATTATTGGCGATAAGATGCGGTTACATAGAGTTATTTTAAACTTAGTAAGCAATGCGGTGAAATATACTCATGCGGGATCAGTCGTTGTTAGGATAGATGTGGCGAGTGAAACTGAACGGAAAATATATTTGAAAATCACCGTTGAAGATACGGGGATCGGCATCCCTAGTGATAAAATCGATTTTATTTTTGGTCGATTTAACAAGCTTAATGGCTCCTATCATGGCGACCAAGGGACGGGGTTAGGCCTATCTATTGCTAAACAATTTATCCATGATTTGGATGGTGAAATTTATGTGGAGAGTGAAGAAAATAAGGAGACGAAATTTACGTGCATCTTGCCATTCTTTAAACCATTCTCTATAACGGAAAGTGGTGAGGGTGATTCTGCTAAGACAACCTTAAAGCTTCGTTATGATAGTCATAAAGTCTTACTCGTCGAGGATGATAAAATCGCTCAAAAATTAGCTTGCTTTATGCTAAGTAAAAACAATTGCGTAGTTGAGGTTGCTGATTCAGGTAAAGAAGCACAGGAGTATTTCAGAAAAAGTGAATATGATTTTATTAGACATTGGTTTGCCAGATATGGATGGGTATTCCCTTGCTTCATGGATTAGAGATAATGAAAACACACATATTGGATTATTTGCACTAAGTGCTCATATTGATGCGAATGAGAATCATGAGTTTGATGGGTTTTATCCAAAACCACTGACTCAAAACAAATTGGATGATATTTTGCGTAAGATTGATGAGCGGTCAAGGATGGGTAGAAATACATGTGTAAATTAGACTCAAATTTGAACAGAGTATAAAAAGGTCTTGGTAATCAGTTTATTCTATGATGCTGGAAGGTATTCGCTTCTTTAGCAAAAATGTTATGATTAGCCCATCGCAAGTTGAATAAGTAAAAAACAATGGTGCTAGAAAAAGTCTATAAGTTTAAAGCAAACTTTATATCAGCCAGCGCTTTCTCAGAACAGTTCTCGTATTCTAATTGTGTTATGCCCATCAGTGTTGGCCAAGCTACCCATGAAGGGGAGCGATTAGAAGTTTTGTGTAATTTAGTAGGCGATCGTTTTGGTACTTGTACCATTATTATTGCTGACTTACTTCAGAGACATACTTTGCAGTTTACACATGATTTATCGGAGCAACAAGCAATGCAACTTGCATTAGAGAATGGAGACCAATGGCTTAAGAGAAATAAAAAATATCTTGAAGCGATGAATTTTCCGGTCAATATTATGCGTTGGTATGACTGGCTTGATACTGAAGGTTATAAAAGGCAACGTATGCTTACAGATAATCTTTATCTGAAAAGGAAAGACTACAGAGGCGCATTTGATTTAAGCGCTCAGTTATTTGTGCATAAATATCTGGAAAAAAATCCCGAGAAAGAAGAACATTATGAAGAAATTTATAAACAGTCATTAGAATATATTAAGGAAGAAACTTCGGTTATGCCACTATGGGTAGAAGAAAATTTCCATTTTGAGGTTTATCCATCAAAAAGAACACCAGCAATGGTTGCTGTCTATAATGACCTTGTTGTCCCCAATTATCCCAACTTATTGAGATGGATTAGAGTGAATATACGAAAGAAATACATTACGAAATCTCAAGTGGCTCCTCTGTTCGAGAGGTAGTATAATGAATTGAGCTTGGTTACTCCACCATGTAATTTACTTTGTGGCCATAAACCTTCTGACTAGTAATTCATTTTTCTCCATGGATTCTGCTATTTTTTCGTAGCCAATAATGGAATTTTGCCAGGATTTTTTTCCAAAGCGACTTATGAAATTTTCCGCAACGTCAGGTATTTTTAGTTTTGATGCAACATCACGGTTGTAATTAATATACAAAGGGTTTTCGTCATCTAGAGTTTGCAGTGTGAAGCCAGCATCCTGAAGTAATTGGACATACTCTTGTTCCGTTTGTGGGTAGAGGGTCAAATCTTCTAATTCACACATGTTTTGTATAGCTTTTCTCCAAGATTTATACGGGCTTAGCCAATCGTTGATGATCAATATGCCTTGTGGTTTTAGGGCATGGTGAATGCTTGCAAATAGGGGGGCTTTATCAGCCACATGGACCAATACACCTTTACTAAAAATGATATCAAAGCTATCTGCAGAGAAGGGAAGTGTCGGTGGGGTATAACTTTGAAAATCCACTAAGTGGGCTAAGTCAGGTGGAATACGTTTTGTTGATTCGCCAACCATCCATGGATTGATCTCTAAGCCTGCAATGTTACATTGGTGTTGTTGCGCTAAATAAAAAACGGCACCGCCCAAACCAGAACCGATATCTAACAGTCGTTTCCCTTTAATATCTACACCGTGAAATAATTCATCGATGGCTTGGGTGCCTCCTTCTGACATGAAATTTTTACCGTAGGCATCCTCCAAGCAATAACAATAATCAGGTTGATACTCTTCTATCATTTTATCTTTCATATTGGTTCCATACTAACTTGTGCCATAGTAAACATAATAAATAAGCCGCACAACTTTATCTACACCTGTGGTATCTTGGGCTAGTTTAACCACTTTTTCTGCTTGTTCTTTGGGGGCTGCTCCCATGAGATATACGATATTATTTTCCGTAGTCACTTTATAATTTTTTGGATTAATGCCGTTAGTGGCAATTATCTTGCTGCGAACTTTTGTGGTAATCCAACTGTCTTGACTTTGTTGTACAAGGCTAGCGGGTGGGGCAATGGTAATGTAGTTAACAATCAGTTTTATATTAGGCACTTTTTTTACGGTGTTTATCACTTCTTGGCGCAGCTCAGGCGTTGCTGCTTGGCCAGATAATAAGATTCGCTGCTTAAAGGTGGCAACAGCAATATTGGTATTCTTTTGTAATTCTGGGTCACGGCTGATGCGATTACTTGCCATAATAGAAATTATTTGGTCGCTGTAATCTTCCATATAATCTTGACGGTTATAAAACATCTTTGCGCTTGAAAAAGCGGCTGATACACAACCTTGCATAGCAAAACAGCCCATGCCCAAAGTAATTAGGCATAGGCTGTGAATAATCCTTTTCTTCAGCTTATCCATAAGCCTCCAAGCGAATCGCCGAAGCGAATTTTCTATGACACGGTGTCTGGTGCGTCAGTATAATCAAAGATGGGTATGACTTTTTTAACCCCTGCCACTTCACTGGCATTCTTCGCAGCTAATTTGCCTTGAGCATGAGTGAGTTTACCCAAAAGATAAGTATTGCCATCATCGGTCACAACTTTTACATCATTCGATGGTACGCCTTTGGCAGTGAGTAATTTACTGCGAACTTTCGTAGTGATCCAAGCGTCATCAGAGCGATTTTTCACTGGGATGGGTGGTTTTACTTCGATGCGATTATAAATCATTTTAACAGATGGTACTGAATTGGCAATTTTAACTGCTTTATCTTTCATGGCTTGTGTGGGCGCTTGGCCGACTAATAGCAACACGCCATTGTAAGTGGCTACGACAATGTGTGCATTGTTCGCTAATTCATTGTCTTGTGAAATTTTCATGGAGACTTGATGGGTCGTATTGGTATCGTGGACAACTTCACTGCTGCCACGAGGATCCGATACCACAGCACTGCCTGCCGTACCGCCTGCTACTAAGGCTGTACCAAAACAACCAGATAAAAAAATGCAGGTTAATATAAGTAAAAGTGTTCGATACATGATGCTTTCTCCTAAGCCATAACAAATAATTTTTGATCGATGAGATCACATAAGCAATGAATAATCAATAAATGGGTTTCTTGAATACGACAAGTGACCTGTGCCGGTACGCGTACTTCCACATCATTACCTTCCATTAATGCACCCATTTCGCCGCCATCTTTTCCTGTCAATGCTATCACTAAGGTGCCTCGGTCGTGGGCGGCATGAATGGCTTCAACAATATTGGCGGAATTACCGCTGGTGGAAATAGCGAGTAATACATCACCTGTTTGAGCGAGCCCTCGAATCTGTTTTGCGAAGATTTCATTATAGTGATAATCATTGGCAATGGAAGTGATGGTTGAGCTGTCGGTAGTTAACGCCATGGCAGGTAAACTGGGGCGTTCCATTTCAAAACGATTAAGAATTTCCGAAGAAAAATGTTGGGCATCGGCCGCTGAACCCCCATTGCCACAGCTCATGATTTTACGACCATCCAGCAACGCTTGCGCCATGCGCTCACCTGCTAAAACGATAGTATCGGTAATACTGTCGGCCGCCGCAATTTTTGTTTGGATACTATCGGTAAAATGCTGTTTGACTCGTTCTGTTAATGACATAAGTAACCTCGTCAATTGTAATAGGGTTGAATGGCGTTTTTAAGCCATGAAGTTTTTTCACCCATAGCTACTACGTCAAAACGACAGGGAACTTTTTCCCATAGCTTTTTGCGTTGTAAATAACATTGGGCACTATTCGTCAGGCGCTGTTGTTTTGCTGGCGTAATGCTTTCAGCGCCCTGTGCGTAGTTCTTGTTGCTGCGGTAGCGAACTTCCACAAAAACAATATCAGCTTGGTCTTGCATGATCAAATCGATTTCACCATAGCGACATCGAAAATTTCTAGTAATCAATTTCAAGCCTTGCTTTTGCAAATAACAACAGGCCTTATTTTCAGCCTGTTGGCCAATATGCTGGGGTTGATCATGCTTCATGAACGTACCTGCCTGGGCATGCCATTTTGCATTTTCGCCCATTGCAATTGACGATGAACCACGCCTTGATTATCCATGGATAATGTTCCGGTACGGCCTTTGATGCCTAATTGGGGTAAAGCCGTCATACGATTCAATTGCCGCGTGATGGAGTAAGCATCCATACCGAAAGCATAGAGTTTCGGATAACGACGGTAATTGCTCGGCCATAGTTGTTGGGCTTGGCGTTTATCATTGGTAATGGACGACGAGTGACTCAGCACCCATGGCATATCACAAAAAAGAATGCCATCTAAATCGCGGTTTTCTCGAGGTTGTACAATGCCGTTATAAATAGAAGAAATAGCATAGACAGGCACATTACCCGCGAAATAGAATTTTAATAGAGGGCGAATTTCCCGTGCAGCTTGTGGGGAAGCCACTAAAAAGATGGCATCCACATCTTCACGTCGACGAGGCATGGTTTTTACTTTTTCACCGAGAATGCTATTCAGTTGGTTGCTGCGAGAGTTACTTTGATTCACATCCAAGAGCTGCTCGATGCTGGAGCTGAGACGTTCATTGGGTGGGAATGAAAGACTGGTGACAACTTTGCCGCCCATGTTTTGCCATTGTTGGGTAAAGATTTGATTAATACTTTCACCCCAATTCCCCTGGGGATAGATAGTAATGATTTGGCTGTGGCCATCTTGCCAGGCTTTTTGTGCGGCTTGCGTGGCTTCATCACTGGGAGACAGGGCAAATTGGTAAAGACCTTTGGGCGCATTATTAGCTTTGTCCAAGGCGTTGAGTGCTACCACGGGTACCGTTAAATTATGGTGGCTGGCTAGGGCTTTCACATTATCTTTTGTTAATGGTCCTATTACTACTTGTGCACCATTATTCACAGCTTGTTGATACACTTGCCACACATCCCCCTGGCTGGTGTTATAGACGGTGATATTGGCTTGCACTTTGCCTGCATCGCGATCTTGGTAATAAGCTTCAAAAACTCCATTACGCACAGCTTCAGATGCGCCGGACCATTTACCTGAAGTTGGTAACAACAACGCAATTTGTTTTACATCGCTGGTATTGGCCGCAGTTAAATTATCTTTTAACCCGCTAGACAATAATTCATTGGCAGGGTGAGTGGGAAATTGCTGTTGCCACTGATTGACTTGCGTCATGAGTTGGCTGGATTGCCTAGAATTATTTTTGGTGATGGCGGCTAAATCTAACCAACCAAAAAGTTCTGAACCCGGTGCCGTGGCGCTCATGGCATTTTGTAATTGATTAGGAGACAGGCCTTCTAAGTCATTCCAAATAGATTGATCATTCTGTTTTCTTGCGTCGGCTGTGGTGAGCAATGATGCTAATTGAATGCGTTGTTGGGCGCCTTCAAGGGGGAGGGTCATGCGCTCATAGGATTCTGCTGCCAATTGGTAATAGGCAATTTGCAGGGCCGCTTCTGCTTGGTTAGGGTTCATATAGCTAGTTGCCCGCTTGAGATGTTCCGTCGCGCGGCGTGGCGCTCTTTGCAGGAGAGCCAGCTTGGCATTCAGTAATTCTTTTTCAAAGGAAAGCTGGGGCGTTAGAGCATTATTATCCACTTGAGACAGGGTATGGCTGGCCTGGGACGTTAAATTATTTTGCAATAATTTGTTGGAGGCCTGTAATTGGTACTGTTGACGCTGAGGTGCTGGTGCAGAATCGGCCATCTGTAGGTATTGTTTGGCAGAATATATAGCATCTTCTTGGCTTAATACGCTTTGAGGTTGTTGGCTAAATTGATTATCTAGGGTACTGCAGCCCCCTAGCAAAAAACATAGCCCTATGAATGCATAAGATATTTTCATTAATGGTTGTGATGTAGCTTTAGACACAGTATGTTACCCGCTTAATCCGTATTGATTGAGAAGGCCTATGGTATCAAAAAAAGGCATACTATATATAGTGGCAACACCCATTGGTAATTTGCAGGATATTAGCCCACGGGCACTTAAGCTCTTAGCAGAGGCCCATTGGATTGCCGCAGAAGACACTCGAACCACTCAACGCCTGTTGGATCACTTTGGGATTCGAGGTCAGCTATGTTCATTTCATGAACATAATGAGCGGGAACGAGTAGCTCAAATGATAGGCTACCTAGAGGGCGGTGAGCATGTGGCGCTGGTAAGTGATGCCGGTACGCCATTGATCAGTGACCCGGGATTTAATTTGGTGCATGCTGCCCACGCGGCAGATATTTCCGTGATTCCTGTGCCAGGCCCTTGTGCCGCTATTGCTGCTTTAAGTGCAGCAGGGTTGTCGGGCAAAGGTTTTGCCTTTGAAGGTTTCTTGCCGCCTAAATCCCAAGCGCGTTTGAATGTATTAAAAACCTTAAACAAGGAAGAGCGGGTTTTAATTTTTTATGAATCCACTCACCGTATTTTAGAAAGTTTGCAAAGTTTGTGTGAGGTATTTGGTGACGAACATCAAGGCGCCATTGGTAAAGAATTAACAAAAATGCATGAAACCGTCAAAGTGGGTCCCTTAAAAGAATTATTGGCTTGGCTAAAGGAAGATGAAAAACGTAAGAAGGGAGAGTTTGTTCTCTTAGTAGCAGGTCACGAAGGGTCTATGGATAGCTCCGAAGCGCAAGATGGGAAACATTTATTAGGCTTGTTATTAGAAGAAATGCCCGCTTCACGGGCCGTGAAATTGGCCGTGAAAATAACCGGTTTGCCAAAGAATACTGTTTATCAATGGGCTTTGGAAGTAGGAAAATAAGGAGAGGTATCATGCTAGGGAAGTGGGTGATGGGTTTTCTCCTTGGAATAGGTTTATTAACGCTACAGCCGTGGGTCTATGCCGACAATATTAGAGTTGCGTTGGAAACCTGTTTGCAAGTAAAAGGCACCACAACACAAGGTATGACAAGATGTTATCAACTTGCGATAAAGAAGCAGCAATTTGTTATCGAAAAGCAACAAGCTCAGTTGCAACATATTATAAAGGAATATCAATTAAATTCTTTAGCTAATATTAATCAAAGGCGCAAAGTCATATTAGCTCAAGCTTGTCTTCCCCCTCGACCTTACAGTCAAGGTAGCATTTCCATGATAAATTACGCTATTTGTAAAATGGGTGTATACAAGGAATATTCAGACTGGTTAGCCTCTCAGATTGACTATTATAATGAGGTAAAAAAACATGGATCCTGAATGCCCAGTGTGGTGAACCACCTCACCTAGCAAGTACAGGCCAGAATTTCGCGACCTGTCCCCACAGGGGAAGCAAAATATCCGGGGCCTATGGGGCTGTGATGCTGCCAATGGCCCCTGGAAAAGGGGGGGAGATTTTGTTACAATGGCCATTCTTAATTCATGAGACTAGACCCATGCTTTCTAACGTAACATCAAATTTATCAGTAAATACCGGTGCTTACCACCTGTATGGGATTGGTGTTACACCTGCTTTACCCATTATCGTCAATAGGCGCGGCACAACTCTCGTGGAGCAAGCTCTCTTATCCTAGACAGCCTGCCCCAGTATCGATCCATCCGGAGAATTTCCGGGAATCTATGTAATAATTAATAAGGGACTGCTCACAATCTACAACCAACCTAGTAGAGTTATGAATAGTTCGAGAGTTGGAGCTCATTATGATCCAGTTAACACAATTGACCCTTTATCGTGGTCAACGCACATTATTAGAGAATGCTAATTTAACCCTGCATGGTAAGCATAAAATTGGCATTATTGGCCACAATGGATGTGGCAAGAGTAGTTTTTTTCAAATGCTACGGGGTGAGCTTGCGCCCCACGGTGGCGAAGTTCAAATGACAAAAGGTTTGCGCCGCGCTTCTCTAGCCCAGCATCTACCGCAAAGCGATGAATTGGCTTTGGATTATGTCATGGGTGGTGACGATGAATGGGTGGCCATTCAAACGGCCTTAAAAAAAGCCGAAGCGGCTGAAGATTATGACAAAGTATGTCGCTTGCACACTCAGTTAGAAGACATTGATGGTTATACCATAGAGTCACGGGCTGCAAAAGTCATGACGGGATTAGGCTTTACTGAGGAGGATTATATAAAGTCTGTTGCGGAATTTTCCGGTGGCTGGCAAGTACGCTTGAATCTAGCAAGAATATTATTAGCCCGTGCCGATCAATTGTTATTGGATGAGCCCACAAACCATTTGGACTTAACCGCCATAGTGTGGCTGGAAAAGTGGCTGCAAAGCTACAATGGTAGCCTGTTATTGATCTCTCATGATAGGGATTTTTTAGATAACGTGGTAGAGCAAATTGTTCATTTTCATCAAAAGAATATGACCCTTTTTAAAGGTAATTACTCCAGCTTTGAAAAACAATGGGCGGAACAATTACTTCTGCAACAAAAACAATATGAAAAGCAACAGGCTAAAGCGGAACATTTAATGAAGTTCGTTAATCGATTTCGGGCTAAGGCATCGAAAGCCAAACAAGCGCAATCCCGTTTAAAAGCTATTGAAAAGTTACCGCAAATACAAGCAGTAGCTTCCACATCGGAATTCCAATTCGAATTTTTCAAACCCAAGGAATTTCCAAATCCTTTAATGCGTTTTGAACAAGCGACGGTGGGTTATGATGAAAAACCCATGTTCACTGGTTTGAACTTACAATTGGTGAAAGGCCAACGTTTAGGTATTTTAGGTCCTAACGGCGAGGGCAAAACCACTTTGATAAAAGCCTTAGCCGGTGAGTTGCCGCTATTGAAGGGCGAACGCGTCGTTTCCAGTAAATTGCCCATTGGTTATTATTCACAAAAACAATTTGAATATTTAACCCCGGACAATTCAGCATTTCAGCATATGTGCGACATAGCACCGAAAGAAACCCAACAAGCCATGCGTAATTATTTGGGGCGTTTTGGTTTTAGTCATGATTTAGCGATGCAACCCATCAAGTTTGCATCGGGGGGTGAACGCGCGCGTTTGGTATTGGCCATGCTTATATGGCACCGCCCAGCATTGTTATTATTGGATGAACCCACAAACCATTTGGATTTGGAAATGCGCAGTGCCTTGATGTTAGCATTGCAAGATTTCGAGGGCAGTGTGGTCTTGATTTCCCATGACAGGCATCTATTACGTTCCACGGTCGATGAATATTTGTTGGTGGCTGATGGCAAGGTGAAAGACTTTGTTGGTGACTTAGATGACTATAAGACGTGGTTGCGGCAATGGGCCGGGTAGGGCCGTTTACAATTCTACTAGATTGGCTGTGCGGCTGTTGCTCATTTACTTGCGTGTAAACTGCGCTACAGTGCTCGTCAATCAACAACCTATGCCTTCAACCTAGCGAATTGCAAACAGGCCCCCAAATTAAATTGGTACTGATCCAGAGTTGAACTCTGAATCGGTACAGACCTGGCTTGAAAAATCAACCAGTTACCTTTATACTTGTACATATTCAGAGTTCAACTGCGGATTTGTACAAATGTCAGTAATTAAGCGTGATTTAGCTTCCTTATTGGGTGACTTAATGCTCCAGTATCCTATGGTTACCATTACGGGCCCTCGGCAATCGGGTAAAACCACCTTGGTGCGCGAAGCCTACCCTAAAAAAGCGTATTTTAACTTAGAAGAGCCCGATGTCAGGGAGCGCATTTTAGCCGATCCTAAGACTTTTTTTGCTGAGCTAGGACAGGCAGGGGCTATTTTGGATGAAATTCAACAGGCTCCTGAATTGATGTCTTACATCCAAGTGATTGTGGATGAAGCACAATCCACGGGTCAGTTTTTATTAACTGGCAGTCAGCAATTGCATTTGCATCAAGCCGTAAGCCAATCACTAGCTGGACGCACGGCTTTATTGGATCTATTACCCTTAACTATTCAGGAGCTTAATCATGTTGGCATTCGTTACTCGCTGGATGATTATCTTTTCCACGGATTTTATCCCGGGGTATATTCACGCAATCTTAATCCCACTATGGCCTATCGAAATTATGTGAAAACCTATGTGGAACGGGATGTTCGCCAATTAGTAAACTTAAAAGATCTTGCATTATTTCAGCGTTTCATTCAATTATCATCAGGGCGCGTAGGAAGTGTGATTAATATTGAAAGTTTATGTAATGATGTGGGAGTTACGCATAATACGTTGAATAGTTGGCTAAGCTTGCTAGAAGTTTCTTACCTGTTGATACGGCTACAACCTTACTATGAGAATTTCGGTAAACGGATTATAAAGTCACCTAAGATTTATTTTACCGACGTGGGATTACTCAGTTATCTTCTTGGGCTGGAAAGTGCCGATAAAATCACCCACGATCGTATGCGTGGCTATATGGTAGAAAATCTGGTGATTATGGAATTTTTTAAGGCTCGAGTTAATTTAGGCAAAGAGCCTGACCTTTACTATTTTAGGGATAACCATGGTCATGAAGTGGATCTTATCGTGAGGAAGGGGCATTCCCTTATTCCCGTTGAAATTAAATCTACCGCAACTTTCAATGAGGGGCTGTTAAAGAATATTCGCTATTACCAGAAATTAGTGGGTGATAGGGCTCCTATAGGTTTTTTAATCTATGGGGGAGAAGAAAGCTTTGTGGTTGATAATATTCATATAATGAGTTTCCGCAATGTACCAGATGCGATAAAGCTCATTGATGAAGCGACTTAAGGTGTGCTCACTTGGTGGTTCCAAGGCACTATGGTAGACTAGGCCCTGGACCAGCTAGACAATCGCCACCTAGGTGGAGGAAAGTCCGGGCTCCATAGGGCAGGGTGCCAGGTAACGCCTGGGGAGTGATGAGCTCACGGAAAGTGCCACAGAAATTATACCGCCAGCAATAAGGGCGCAAGCCTGCTGGTAAGGGTGAAATGGTGCGGTAAGAGCGCACCGCATTGGTGGTAACATCAATGGCAGGGTAAACCCCACCCGGAGCAAGACCGAATAGGAATCCAATCATGTGCCCACATGGGATTCGGGTAGGTCGCTTGAGGCCTGTGGTGACACAGGACCCAGATGAATGATTGTCCACGACAGAACCCGGCTTATCGGCTGGTCCTTTTATATCAATGCTTCTCGATTAATGGTTTGAGCCTTCCAAATATCCTGCTAACCCTATGGCATGGACTGTGTTGGATAGTGGTATTTTATATTCGCCTGGGTAGATGACGGTTAAGCTATCAAGAGCCAAATCTTCCATAGCAATATGCATGGAACGGGTCATACGCGGGGCATCGGTATACTTAAATTCGAAACCTAAACGTTTGCCATTAAGAGTTAGCAACAAATCCAATTCAGCTTGATTATGGGTGGCCCAAAAAAAGCATTCTTCGGGCATGGCTTTGTGATGACGGATAATTTCTTCTAATGCAAAGCCTTCCCAGGAAGCACCTACTTTGGGATGCATGATTAACTCAGCAGACTTCGTGATGCCTAATATTTGGTGGAACAATCCACTATCACGAAAGTAAATTTTAGGGCGTTTTACTTGTCGTTTACCAAGATTTTCATACCATGGTTGCAACGACCGAATCATGAATGTGCCATTTAAAATGTCTAAATAGCGACGTATGGTGGTATCTGACAGATTAAGTGAACGCCCCAACTCTGCACTATTGGCTATATTGCCATGGTAGTGGGCTAACATCATCCAACAACGTTGTAAGTTTGCAGGTGTCATTTCAATACCCAATGCTGGGACGTCCACTTCAAAAAACGTCCGCAAATAATTTTTACGCCAATTTCGGCTGTCGGATTCTGTCTCAGCTAAATAGGCTAATGGATAACCGCCCCGTAACCATAAACGCTGCATGTCATGGCTTTCAGAATAATTGAAGGGCGTTAACTCAATATACGCTATACGACCGGCTAAACTTTCCGACGATTGTTGTAGCAGTTGCCTTGAGGTGCTACCAAGAATTAAATATTGTTGTTTAGCTTTATAATTATCAGCTAAGACTCTTAGTACAGGAAATAAATCCGGTCGCAGCTGTACTTCATCGATAATAATCAAACCCTCTAATGGTTCCAGGGTTAGTTTAGGATGTTCAAGTAAAGCTAGATGAGTTGGATCTTCTAAATCAAAATGGTGAAAGGGTTGACTCTCAATGGTCTGAGCATACATTTTGGCTAAGGTGGTTTTGCCGCATTGCCGAGGCCCCAGTAATCCCACGATGGGATGACTGCGAAAATTAGCACCAATTGAGCGAATAAAATCTGACCTATTCATGCTGTCATTATACCATGTAAAACCCATATTGAAAGTTGGATTTTCATGATTTATGGGGAATAACCATGAAAAATAGATATTTAATATGGGTTTTTCATGGTTTAAGATGTGGTCTAATAGGTATTTTCACATCTTAAAACAGATTCTTTGCTGTTTGAAGCTTTAGATAGAGGCTAACTTATTGATTTTATAGGAAAATGATTGTCCACGAGAGAACCCGGCTTATGGGCTGGTCCTTTTCTTTAGAATTGCGTGGGGTGGGTTAACCGCTGCCGCCTTTAGCATGACCAAATACAGCACTTTGAAATTGCCCATTAGTTCTACTAGGATCGCTACCCTTAACTGCGATGGTGCGGCGGCGAAGTTCTTCTTTGGTGGGTACCCTGTCCCATAGGCCCCACCTATGCTGTTGCGTTACAGTTGGACGATGGTCTTGGGGGGAAGCCACTGGTAATGAGCACCTCCCATTTGCGCTGGGGTGGAAGTCATTTGGTCCATCCACAGACATGGACATTCTGGTATACCGACTTGATTTCTTTGGAGGTTGTGATTCTTGATGTACTCCGAATCTACCTAGCATGGATGCAGCAAGAGAAGTCCTAGCACTGCGGTCACCTAGCCCAGATGACGACATGTCAGGAAAAGAGCGTGTGCCGGTTTCATCTAGGGGAATATCAACGTTGGGTTGGGCAATACCGCGGAGAAGAAAAGCAAAGGTTGATCGGAAAACTATAAATCGTTCATCATTGCTGAATGTGGTTTCATATTCAGGGGATGAAATATCATCTTGATTGAGTTTAGCCTTTAATATCTTGCAATGGTTAGAAGCCTTTTTGTAATCTTCAAAAGCCTTTTTGCAACCTTCAGAATCGTTTTTTAATTTTTCATGAGCTTTTTTAAATTCGTTAGAACTTATTTGGTAAGTTTGGGCAGCCGATTTCGCTTGCAGCATTAGTCGATATGGGTCTTTAAGATCAGGAGGCAATTTATCTATCGGAAATTTATGACCCTGCTCCATGATTGACGTCATAAGGTCCACAGAAGGTTGAAACGGTTTTTTGGCAGCAGCTTTTGCTGCTTGCTCTGCACACTGTTTTGCTTTTTCCTTAGTAGCAAGGAGAACTTTCATATCAGATGAAAGAAAACTATCTGCCTTAGCTTTAAGTCTAGCTTCTTTCTCAGCTGTATCCTCTACAATTAAAGTAGCCTCAGTATAAGCTTTTAGAGCATCACTAGGTTCTATTGCAATTTTTTGTGGTTGAGTAGCGGCCAAAATGGCTACATGTTGGTACCATGGATGCAATTCTAATTGGTCCTGTGAGCTAAGGTCACTTCTCACGGCAAAGGGTTTGTAAAGCTGTACTTTTGCTACGGTTTGAGCAATTTCTAAAACTTCGAATACATCTCTTAGTAACTGTTCGGCACGTATTGCACGTTGGTTCCCATCGGGCGGAGAAGAGTTATAAATGAAGTGAAGTAAAGAAAACCAACGTTGGTGCATGGTGTATATTTGTTCTGGATTCCCGAATGATAATACTAGTAGGGCATCAGCCTTACACCAGTGCATACATTTATCGGACTCTAATTCTGATTTTCTTTTTTCTATTTCGAGCTTTAATCTTTCTATTTTTTTATGGCATTTTGATATGGTCTCTAAAAATAGGCTTTTTATTGTTACTAAATATTGAATATCTTCTTCACAAAGGCATAGGATATTTATTGCTACTTGCTCTAGTTCAGTTAATCGAATTTTAATGGCTTGAACTTCTTCTTTTACTTGCCTTAGTTCACGTTGAAAGCGAAGTAATTCTACTTCCTTATCATTTGTCACATAAGCAGGGAAGTATTTTTCAATAAGTGTTGTTAAAGGCTCAGCCACAAGTGTTGTTAAAGGCTCAGCCACTGGTATTTTATCCCACTCTATCAGCAGTTCTTCGTGAAGATAGCTTGTTCGTAGAGGTTTGGACGTTTTAATTGATATAAGAAATTGAAGCGGGGTACATATGGTCTTGTGCATGAAGTGGGGTTGGGAGAAGAGGTAAGGAAGTAGCAGAAGGAAGTCTGTAACGGACACTCCTGCTTCTTGAGGCAAATACACAGTTGAATTTTTATTTATTTTCTTTTTCAATAAATCTATATGCACAACATTATGAGGGATCTTGCCAAAGTCATAGGGTTGTAGACCTAACCAAGGCCTCATATTGCGCTCATGCACTATGCGCTCTTCATCGGTCATTTCTGGTAATCGGGGGGTGAGAGCAATGGATTCACGGGTGTAGACTTCAGCGTCTTCATCTGAGCTAGAATACCCTGGGCCCTTTTTAAACATTGTAATCCATTTATCTTATTGGTGAGTTTATAGCTCTAATGGGTGATTTTTCTAGGTTTTACCTAAAAAGTGTTACTGTATTTTAACGTAAAGGGTCTGGGATTCCAAGCGAAAGTCAGTAATTCCTTGATTAAGTGAGTGCTCGGTAACCAATGTCTTTGCGGTAGTAAACCTTTGGCCAATGGATGTTAGAAACAAGCTCATAGGCTTTTGTGTGCGCATCTTTAATATCGCGACCCAAGGCTGCACAACAAAGCACACGACCACCGTTAGTAATAATCATATCATCTTGGGCTTTAGTGCCGGCGTGGAAGACTTTTGTGTCGGGATTTTTACTATAGTGTAAGCCTTCAATGGTGAGACCTTTGTCATAGCTATTGGGGTAACCACCAGCGGCCATGACCACACCCAAGGCAGGTCTGGGATCCCATTGCCCGATTTCTTTTTCTAAAGTGCCTTGCATGGCGGCCAAACAATGGGCTACTAAATCCGATTGCAGTCGTAGCATGATGGGTTGGGTTTCCGGATCGCCAAAACGGCAATTGTATTCTAAGACTTTAATTTCGCCCACAGGTGAAATCATTAACCCTGCATAAAGAAAACCGCGATAGGGCGTGCCGTCTTTGATCATACCTTGCAGGGTGGGCTGCATGACTTTTTGCATGATACGCTCATGCAATTGGGGCGTGACCAAAGGCGCTGGTGAATAGGCACCCATACCACCGGTGTTAGGGCCTTTATCACCATCGTCACGGGCCTTATGATCTTGCGACGTGGCCATAGGTAGAATTTGCGAGCCATCACATAGGGCAATAAAACTCACTTCTTCACCTATTAAGAATTCTTCAACGACCACTTCACTACCGGCATCACCAAAGCGATTACCCGCTAACATATCCTCTAGAGCTGCTATGGCTTCTTGTTCATTCATGGCAATGATGACACCTTTACCTGCAGCCAAGCCGGAAGCTTTGATCACGATGGGGGTACCCTGTTGTTGTACGTAAGTTTTAGCTTGCTCTAAATCCGTAAAGTTGGCATAGCTCGCCGTGGGGATGTCATGCCGTGCCATGAAATCTTTACTAAAGGTTTTTGAGCCTTCCAATTGGGCGGCGTTTTTATGTGGGCCAAAGCATAATAAGCCTGCAGTTTCAAAGGCATCGACGATGCCAGCCACTAAAGGTGCCTCGGGACCTACAATGGTGAGTTTGATTTGATTATTTTGCGCGAAATCTAATAGAGCCGAAATATCTTCAGCACTGATATTAATGTTTTCAAGTTTTGCTTCTTGCGCCGTGCCGGCATTGCCCGGAGCCACAAATACTTTGTCTACCAGGGGGGATTGTGCCGCTTTCCAAGCCAGAGCGTGTTCGCGACCACCACTGCCGATGATAAGTATTTGATGCATGGGGAATTCCTCAGGGATTTTTTTAAGAGCCACAAGAGTAATACAAATGTTTGGCATTGTTAAGCTTGAATATTGGCCGGTATGCTAGCTGGGGATAGAATGTTATAATTTGCTTTTTTGCCTATGTGGGGATTTATGATGTTTAAATATGGATTGATGGCGGGATTATTGATTATAAATAGTACAGCTGCTCAGGCGGCCGTCTCACAACCATCGGCGCCTCAAGCACCGGCTCAGACTTCTCAAAGGCCGGCACAAGCTTATCAAGGTTCAACGCAAACCTATCAGGGCGCAACATCGCAGATGCAACCTCAGCCCCAACAGGTTTTGCCTCAACAACAACCTGCAGCGACGCCTCAAGCCGGCCAAACTGCTGCCGCCCAAGGTCAGCAAGGTTTAACTACAAAAACTACCTTACTCAATCAAGTAGGGCAAATTTTAGAATCCCGTTACTGCGCTCAAAACTCGCCTATGTTAACCAGTTTGAAATTAACAACGGGTGCATGTCAGGCCGCTATGCAGTCGGCTTCCAACCAGTGTGTTAAACAAATTACGCCACAAATGCCTGATGTGTTAAATTCCCAACAGGAAATTACCCATTGGTCAGCTCAGTATGGCGATTGCTTAGGCAAAGCTTTCGTTGCAAATGTTCAAGCATTGAAAAAACCCCAATAATCGAGGACAACCATGATCTTAGAAAATATATTAGAAGCCATTGGCAATACGCCCATCGTTAAATTACACCGCGTAGGCAGTGAACTAAATTGCGAACTCTACGGCAAGTGTGAATTTTTCAATCCAGGGGGGTCAGTCAAAGATCGCATCGGTTATGAAATGGTGGAAGAAGCCGAAAAGTCAGGTCGCATTAAACCCGGTGATACATTAATCGAACCCACATCGGGCAATACGGGAATAGGTATTGCCCTAGCGGGTGCGGTAAAAGGCTATAATGTCGTTATCACCATGCCAGAAAAAATGAGTCATGAAAAACAAGTGGTATTGGAAGCCTTAGGCGCGAAAATTTACCGCACGCCCACGGAAGCCGCGTGGGATGATTATGAAAGTCATATCTCTTTAGCCAACCGTTTACAAGAAGAAATACCAAATTCGCATATTTTGGATCAATACAGTAATCCCCACAATCCCGGTGCACACTACCATCACACAGCAGAGGAAATCCTGCGTGATATGGGCCCCGATTTAGCCATGATTGTTATGGGCGTCGGTACCGGAGGAACCATTTCCGGCGTAGCCAAACGAATTAGAGAAGTGCGTCCCGACATTACTATCGTGGGTGCCGATCCTGTGGGTTCTATTTTAGGTGGCGGCGATACCGTCGAGCCCTATTTAGTAGAAGGCATAGGTTATGATTTCTTCCCCAAAGTATTGAATAATGAATTGGTAGACCAATACATAAAAACCGAAGACAAAGAAGCCTTCCTGCTAGCGCGACGTTTGATAGCCGAAGAAGGTTTGTTAATCGGTGGCTCTTCCGGTTCTGCCATGTATGCCGCATTGCAGGCAGCTAAGTCTTTAAAAGCCGGACAAAAATGTTTAGTGCTCTTCCCCGATTCCATTCGCAACTATTTGACGAAGTTTCCAGATGATCAATGGATGAAGGACCAGAATTTCCTCTAGAGCGTCGTCTTTCGCTCCAGAGCTTCGTCTTTCGCTCCAGAGCTTCGTTGCGAGGAAATTTCTACTTAGTCATTTACTGTCTGTAAACGCCTGCGTAGAAATTTCCCCGTGCCTCGCTCTGAAGCAAAATACTCGCTCTAGGAATTTTGTGTCTTTTTCTCTGGAGATCTGTTTCTAGGAAATTTCCATTTAAAACAGCCGATTATATCTGAAGTAACCAATTTGATTTACAATTGGGCGCTTTTTTGTGCTCACAAGATGTAGAGTGATTATTAGTCGCATGTTACAATTAGTACTCATTAATAATAGTAATAGATAGAAAAATGTACAATAAATCTACCCGAGATGGGTTTGAAGAGGCGCTGTTGTCCGATGGCGCAGAAGAATGTTCGTCTATGGATTGGCAAGAAACCGATGCTATTTTTGGCATTCCTAGCCATTTTCCTAATCCCTATGACCATGTGACTTTACTCGGTGGCGAAGGCCCTTTCGGCGCTACTGAGTTTTTCAGCAGCTGTACAGCCACGAGCAGTGGGGGTGAAGCAAGGATGGATGTGGCTGATGCTAATGGTACAGCAATAGATGGGATGCTCACTTGCGAATTGCTTGATTCTCTCGATATGCCGCCATATGAGCAGAAGCACGAATCAATTTTTCCTCATACTAGTGCGACATCAAGCGCACCCGAAATGTCTTCTTCTAATCGGATAAAAGAACAGGTGGATGACACCATTTTGAAAATTAATCGGATAGTTCCGCGCTTAGTGAAGCACAGAGGCATGAAAAATGGCGAAAAATCTATTCATTTTCATAAAGCATTACTGGAGCAAAAGAAAAATTTAGCTTTGCTAGAACGATTTATTAAAGGCGAACTTGTTAAAGGTCAAAGAATCAATTCCCACGACGCGTTTTTTTTATTGACTAAGTTCATGTGGTCTGATGTGCCGATTATATTTATGCAACTTCTCTGTATTCATCAATTTAAAGGGCTTATGGATTGGTTGAATTTTTTCTGTCTCAGCCAGCCTGATACTGTAATAGAGGATTTTGTTGAGCGGTCGCTGGAACTGAATAATGAACATCTATTGAAATTGTTAAGCTTGAATTATGAAAAAGGGGAGGGTCATCTGGGCGGGTGGCAAGTTATTTGGCGTGGTGAGCCGTTATTTGTTACTTATGTCGCTCTAGCCTCTAGTGAGCAAACCCTTTGGGAACGAGTATCAAAATGCTTGGCTACGCGTGATGAGGTTCTGATTGATGCTTGGCAAAAAGTGGTAGTGGGCGAGGAATCTTTAGGGGCTTGGTATACAAGCTCTGATCGATGGAAGAATTTTCAGCCTATGCTGCAGTCACGCTGCCCACTCGTTGTCAGCAGTGCGAATCGGTATATGCAAGCACGACAATGGACTTGGCATAACTATTTGGATTTAGCAGTTACAGAGAATAGTATTTCAGCCATTGTTGATTTGCTAAAGTGTGGTGACCGATCCATCATGGAATCTATTAGTCACTATGAAATTAGGCAAACGCCCATTTGGGTTTGGTACATTGAATGGGCCTATAATAGCGATGAAGAATTGGAAAGACGTTTAGAATTGATTCTCCAAGTGGTAAGTCTGCAATTATTCAACCATGTGGCCCACTGCCGATATGAAGATAAAGCTATTTGGGATTGGTGGGTTAAGAGAGCGTCTTTAGATAAACAAAAGAACCCAGAGTTGCTTAAATGCTTTCAAAGGTTGCACTCAGCGGTCACGTTAAGGTCTCGAGTTTGCCCCAGGATTGCTCCCAAGAGTCATTCAGGTGCATTGTTTAGTAGTAACGGCATATTAGGTTGCAATGGAGAAGCTCTAATTGAGGCAGAACGTGATCCGAGAAATGGGCTAGACGGTTCCCAATACCTTTGATGCGCACCCCCACATGACTGTATGTCTATAGGCTATACTTTATAGCTATGGATATACGGAAATTACCTCCCTATGCTATTCCTGTGGTCATAATTGTTTCATCATTAGTTATCTTTTTGCTCATGTTTGTTACAAAGCCCACACCTAAAGCTAAATCTGTTCAAGAAAAGGCCTGGGTGGTGGAAACCAAAGTGGTGGAAAAGGGAATATATCGACCTAATTTGGTGCTCTACGGCAAAGTAGAGACCCCTCGTGATGCTAATTTAGAGACGGCTGTCGATGCTTATGTCATGAAAACCTTTGTTGATGAAGGGGATAGAGTTGAAGAGGGCCAAACATTAATTCAATTGGATAAACGCGACGCCCAGTTACTCTTGGCTCAACGGGAAGCAGAAGTCAAAGAATTACAAGCGTCATTGAAATCCGAAGCCGCTCGTTATGCTCAAGATAAAGAAGCTATGAGTCATGAACAAGCCCTGTTGGAATTAACCAAGCGCACCGTGACGCGTGAAGAACAATTAAAAGAACGGGGCATCGGTTCTGAAGTAGCTATTGATAAGGCTAGTCAAGCCTATCGCAGTCAATATTTGAAATACAATGAACGGGTATTGGCCGAGAATGATCACGAAAACCGCCTTGCACAAATCAATGCGCGTTTAGCGAAAGCAGAAGCTCTGCGAGACAAAGCTGCACTGGATTTGGAACGTACCACAATTAAAGCGCCGTTTACTGGCCGCATTAGTGGATTGGAAGTGGCGGTAGGCGATCGTGTTCAAGTAGGCGAAGTATTAGCAAAGCTGTTTGATACGGACGCCTTAGAACTGAGAGTGCAAGTCCCTAGCCGTTATTTACATAGCGTGCGCAATGCCTTAGACAAGGGTGAAGAGTTGCTGGCAAAGGCTAAAGTGAACGGTTCTGTTATGTCCCTGCGTTTGGATCGGTTATCAGGGCAAGTGGGTCGGGGGATGGGTGGCACTGATGCCTTATTCCATATTATTTCTGGTGGCAAGAATTTACCTTTAGGTCAGTCGGTGGAAGTATTATTTGATTTGCCCGTAGAAAAAGATACGGTGATATTACCCAGCTCAGCTATTTATGGCAACAACCAAATCTATGTCGTGAAACAACGCCGTATGCAACCTATTAACGTAGAACGGGTAGGTTACATTAGTCAAAGTGATGGGCAACAGGATACGGTGGTTAAAAGTGAAAAATTACAGGCTGGCGATGAAGTGGTTACCACGCAGTTGCCTAATGCTGCCAAAGGCCTCAAGGTAGACGTCAGAAAAAGGGTCACCGGTGATTAGCCCTAAGCATGGATTAATTAGCATCTTTGCTCGTCACCCAGTGGCTGCAAACCTGCTGATGGCTCTTATGATCTTATCGGGCATTTTTGCCATTACTCAATTAAATGTGCAATTCCTTCCCGATGCACCCATAAAAAAAGTCAAAGTGGAAATTGTTTGGCAAGGTGCTAGTACAGAAGATGTGGAGCGATCCATCACCTCCCCCGTAGAGCAAGAACTCAAGAATGTTGAATATTTAAAAGAAATGTCTTCTGTCTCACGTAATGGTTTGTCTGTTATTAATTTGGAATTCACACAAAATGCAGATATGGGTGATGCTATTGAACGTGTACGTGACCGAATTAGTCAGGTACGGAATTTACCCACAGACTCCGAACCTCCTATTATTGAGCGTAATGAATTCTTCGAGCCCGTGGCTAGAGTTATAATTTATGGGCCGGATAATCTAACAAAGCTACGCCCAGTTGTGCATCAGATGGAACGTCAGTTGCTGGATAAAGGTATTGCAAAAGTCACGGTTACAGGCTTGCCTGAAGAAGAAATGGCGATTCAGATACCCTCTCAGACTCTTGCAGAATTGCATCTTTCTTTGAATCAGGTGGCTGATAAAATAGCTTCACGCTCGAAAGATTTGCCGGCCGGAGAATTCGGTGGTAGCACGGTAACGCGACAAATTCGCAGTTTGGCACAACAAAGAGATATAAATGGCTTTAAGCAATTACCTGTGATTACCGATGCAGAAGGTCGAATTTTACGTTTAGGCGATATTGCCATTATTGAGCGCCGTGCTCAGGATGAAGAGCCAAAAGTATATTACAAAGGTCAGGCTGCGATTGAAATGACATTGTTGCGCACGGCCAATGCCAGCACCTTAAAATCGGCGGATATATTGCATCAATGGTTGAAACAACAAAAACCCGACTCTGATATAAAAATAGCGGTCTATGATGAAAAATGGCAGTATGTAGAACAAAGGATCCAATTGTTATTGAAGAATGGGTTAGGTGGTTTAATCCTGATTTTATGTATTCTATTCTTTTTTCTGAATCGACAGACGGCTTTTTGGATTGCCATGGGCATTCCTGCTTCTTTTTTGGCTGCTTGTGCTGCGCTTTATTTCTTAGGTGGCAGCATCAACATGATTAGCCTTTTTGCTTTTATCATGACATTAGGGATCATAGTTGATGATACCATTGTGGTGGGGGAGGAAGCCTTAACGTTAAGAGCGCAAGGTGAAAAAGCCATCGCGGCCGTAGAAACGGCGGCCCATAAAATGTTAGCGCCCATTATGGCGTCGTCATTAACGACCATTTTTGCCTTTCTACCTTTAATGCTCGTGGGTGGCGTCATTGGCAAGCTATTATTTAGTATTCCCCTTATTGTTATCTGTGTCATAATGGCATCCATTATTGAGTGCTTTTTGGTATTGCCGGGTCATTTGCACCATAGTTTCCGCCGCAATAAGCACAAACCCGCTAGTAAAATTCGCAAAAAGATCGATGCTGGATTTCTTCGGTTCCGTGAAGAAATTTTTCGACCTGTGGTGAAAAATGCCATTGATTTTCGTTGGGTGACCTTGAGCCTAGCTTTGGCAGCAGGGGTGATATCCATAGGTCTTTTAATGACAGGGCGTGTGCATTTTACTTTTTTCCCTGCGCCTGAGGCCAGTATGTTACACGCAGAAGTGGCTTTTACCGCTAGCTCGCCGCCAAAGGAAGTTCAGAGTTTCATGCACCAAGTATCTCAAGCTTTGGTTGAGACCAGTGGCGAATTATCTAAATCTAGAAAAAGTTTAGTAGTAAATTCTGTTTTATTTGAAAACCAAAAGACATTGGGCAATGAACGAGGAGAACAGTATGCTGCATTGGCTGTGGAGCTATTGCCTTCCGATGATCGCAGTGTGACAAATAAAGAATTTATTCGCACCTGGCGTAGTCATATTGTCATGCCGCCAGGGGTGGAGAGTTTTTCCATTCTAGAGCCTAGAGGTGGCCCGCCAGGGCGTGATATTGATATCGAAATAAGTGGTGCAAAGTCGTCAGTACTCAAGCAAGTAGCTAATAAGTTAGAGCAAAGTTTAGGAAGCTATCAAGGGGTTAGTGATGTGACCAATGATATGCCCTATGGTCAGGAACAATTGATTTATGAATTAAATACTCAAGGTAAATCTTTAGGTTTGACCATCGATGATGTGGGTAAGCAAATTCGCGCTGCGTTTAATGGGCAGTTAGTGCAGATTTTTCATGAACCCTTAGATGAAATTGAAGTGCGTGTTATGTTGCCTGATAATGAGCGTAGCAGTTCTGCTAGTTTAGAAAAGTTACCTTTGGTGACTAAAGATGGTGAAAGTGTTTCTTTAGGTAGTGTGGTAGATTTAAAAGTACAGCGGGGCTTGGATGTCGTCCGTCATACGGATACGAATTTAACCATCCACATCACGGCTGAAGTAGATAATAACGTGGCTAATGCCAATAAAATTCTTGCTAATTTGCATAAAACCGTAGTGCCTGATTTGAAAAAAGAGTATGGAGTTCAAGTGCATTATGCAGGTCGTGCGGAAGAGCAGGCTGAAACATTGCGTGATATGTCTTTCGGTGTAGTGCTCGCTTTATGTTTGATTTATATTGTGTTGGCCTGGGTGTTTTCATCCTATGGTTGGCCGATTATCGTTATGCTGGCTATTCCCTTCGGTTTGATTGGCGCTATTGTAGGGCATTTATTAATGGGATTGGATATGACGATTCTTTCCCTGTTTGGTTTCTTCGGTTTATCGGGCATTGTGATTAATGATTCCATTATCCTATTGAGTCGATATAAACAATTACGGGGTACGGGCATGGGGGTGCGCACTGCCATTGTAGAAGCTTCCTGCCAACGTCTGAGACCGGTACTGTTAACCTCCGTGACGACCATTGCAGGGCTGTCGCCGATTTTGTTTGAGAAGTCACTGCAAGCCCAATTCCTCATCCCCATGGCCGCCTCGATTACTTTCGGCTTGGCGTTCGCTACCATATTGATTTTATTGGTAATTCCGGCGTTTCTCAGTGTTTATGAGCGTTTGCTGGTAGGGTCCTCACGTAGCAGCCGCGGGTAAGCCTTTGTGGGATTATGGTGTCAATGTCTAGACTCAAAGAGCAATTGCCGCTACTATCTAATGGTCTGCGTTTCGGGTTTTCAATTAAATTATATGGCGCTATATTTCCATCATGGTTAAAAGTCTAAATCTATTATTGACTGTTTTGGTCACTGCTTTGTTGGCAGCTTGTTCTGGGCCTGGTCCATTACCTATGCCGCCACCGCCACCCACGCCAGCAACACCGGTTTTATATACCTCAAAGCCACATATGAGTCAGGGTATGTATGTCTGCCCCATTCCTGTGGCAGCAACCCGTTTGGATATGTATCGTGTAGCGCGTAGCTATCAAAATGCACCGCAAAATCGTGCCGCCTCACGAGCGAACTTATCTAAAGCTTTGTGCATGTCGGGCATTCAACTTTATCGTGCCGGGAATGTGGTATACATCAACGTTCCTTCTGATAGTGTGTTTGAACCCCATTCTGCTGATATGGAATACCACGCCCAACCCACGATGAATATGTTGGCTACTTTCATTAAAGGCTTTGGTCAAATGCCCGTGGAGTTATCAGGTTACGCTGATAATGTGAGTCAACATCCCGAACGTAAAACTTTAACCCAGCAGCAAGCAGAAAATTTAAAAACCTATTTGTGGGGACAGGGTGTTAAAGCCGTTACCGTTCACGCCCAGGGTTACGGTGAAAGTAACCAAGTGGGCAACTCAAAAACGCAGCCGGGTAATGCCGCTAATCGTCGCATGGAACTTCGGTTTGTCATACCGCAAAGGTAATGGATAGAGTTATGAAGAAAGTATTAATCACAGCTTTGGGTTGTTGCATGGTATTACCACTGTATGCCACGGTGATGTTACCCAAACCTGCTATGACCCAGACAACCGCTAAGAGTTCAGCCAAACCAGTCAGTACAGGTGGATTTGCTTTGCCCAAACCTGCCATTACCAACAGCAGTATTTTAGTGTCCAAGCAATACAGTGCAATCAATGTGTCGGGCAATGTTCAGGTTAAGTTGGTGCTGAGAGGCAAAAGTATTATGGCGCCTGAAGGACAAGATCTTTCTGTGAAAACAGCCAATCACATCCTTTACATTAAAGGTTCTGATAAGAACTCTAGCGTGATTGTGCCTACATATAATAGCCGCATGATCACCATTACGGTGAATGGTAATGCACAAGTGGATACTCGTGCTGTACGAGCCGACACGGTATTTATAAAGACCACAGACAATGCACAGGCTCGTGTCTATGCCCGAGATACGGTGAATGCCGTAGCTCAAGGCCAAAGCCGTATTTATTATTACGGCAAACCAGAACACACTAACATTCATGCCTACAATGGTGCGGCCATCGTTCCTTATTGATGATTTTTAGCATATCTGTTTCTCGTTTTTATTTTGGCAATAAACATCAAAGCGTAGAGTCTTACCTTGAATCTGGTGCGATGGCTTTCTGTCACCTAAAAAATCACTATGGCGGTGGCGTTTGACAACGATGCGTTTTGTTTTTGTCGTCAAGGCTTTTTCTAATAATGCATCGCCGTTATTGTCATCATGTTCTAGTATATCTTGTAATATCTGCATGTCTTTTTTTACCAGAGCTGATTTTTTGTTTTCAGGAAACATGGGATCTAAATAGATAACATCTGGTATCTCAGGCATTTGAGAAAAATAATCCAAGGCATTCCTATGGAGTAAGACCATGCGGCCTATAGCCTCCAACGGCGCGCCATGTTTTAGAGCATCTTCTAGCAAGACTGATAGCAAGGATGACTTTTCTAAAAGCAATACAGGACAACCATAACTGGCTAAGATAAAACTGTCTCGAGCTAGCCCCGCTGTAGCGTCCACAATAAAAGGTTTTTTTTCTTTGGTAATGCCGCAGGCTTTGGCTAAGGGTTCTCGTTGATATTGAGCTTGTTCGCAACGATGGGCTAGTGAAGAAAAATCTATAAAGAAAGGCATGAATTTTTTACTTTGCAAAGCAAGGCGACCATCTATTTTTGCTAGACAATAATCATAGTCATTGGGATTGTCCGTCACGGGCAAGGAGAGTTTATCCTTTAAGTCGGAATAAAGATCTTTAGTTAAGGCGATGGTGGGAAGTGACATGGTGGTTAATTATCCCAGTTCAAGGTTATTATAGCTTTAATACCACGTTATTTAACGCTATTCAATTTTTTATTGGTGGATTGTGGTCTGTCCCTTCAGGGGAAGCAATGCCAACGTTCGCCGGGATTGCGCAGCAATTCCGAGGTCCATAGATAGTAGCACCGTTTTATAGACCCCGGAATTGCTGCGCAATCCGGGGTGACGTAGTTTTCGTCAATGCAATCCGGGGTGACGTAGCTTTCGTCAATGCAATCCGGGGTGACGTAGCTTTCGTCAATGCAATCCGGGGTGACGTAGTTTTCGTCAATGCAATCCGGGGTGACGTAGCTTTCGTCAATGCAATCCGGGGTGACGTAGCTTTCGTCAATGCAATCCGGGGTGACGTAGCTTTCGTCAATGCAATCCGGGGTGACGTAGTTTT